>JAPPBN010000012.1:0-116365 GCA_026705025.1 Chloroflexota bacterium
GCGCTGCGAATGCCGCGCCGCCTGCGCGCGGCGTCCCGGCTGCTGAAGCTGCCGAAGCTGCAACCGGATATCAATGCGGCGCTGCAATCTGAATCTGTGGAGCAGGGTCGTCGCTGGGACGCCGTCGAACGGCTGCATGCATTGGCTAATTCACACCTCGACGCGAGGATGCCCGAAGTCGGCTCAGCGCTGGTCCCACGCCTTGAGCGAGCGTTGATCCCTGCCCGGCGCGGCAGCGATGCGCTACTGGCCGCCGGCGACAGCGCGGCGGCTGACTGGGCCGCTCTGTCAGCCGCGGCCGAACTCGACGGCGTGGTTGAGGCGGCATCTCCGGGCTGGCGCGAGCGCGACGACTATCGCGACCGGTCCACGGATGTGTACGGTCGGCCGAGCCCCGAGATCCTGCGGCGCCTCTGTGTGGAGATTCAGTCGCGCGGTGATTGACCGGTTCGATCGACGCGGCCGTCAGGGCAAGATCACCAGCGGATCGACGTACCAGTCGTTGTGATGGACCTCGAAATGCAGGTGCGGGCCGGTGCTGTAGCCCGTGCTGCCGTTGTACGCGATGACATCGCCTCTGCTGACGGTTTGGCCCAGAGAGACATTGAACTCGACGACGTGGGCGTACACCGTTCTCCAGCCATGCTCGTGCTCGATCTCGACGTACCAGCCCAGACCCAGGAGTGAGTCTCCGCCCAGGAAGGTCACCACGCCGTCGGCAGCTGCCAGGATCGGCTCATAGAAGTCGAGCGCGATGTCGAGTCCCCGGTGTCGGTAGGAGCAGTCCCAGCTACGGCATTGTCCGAAGGGGTCGGTGAGCTGACCGGAGGCCGGCCAGCTGAATTCTGGCATTGCCAACGGCAGGATGATCTCCTGCCCGATCACGATCGCATTCGGATCGTCGACGCCGTTGGCGGGGTCGGAGAGGATGAGATCAATGTCGATTCCATGCGTGTTGGCGATTTGCTGCAGGGTGTCACCCGGCTGAACCGTCACCAGCAATCCATCTTTCAGCGGCAGTCGCCACGTCGAGCCTTCGCCGAGCCACTGGCCGGTGTCGACCCAACTGTGATTGGCCAGCAAGGTATGCGGGGTCACGCCCAGCGCCGCCGCGGCGTACTGCACCACGTCCGCCTCCCACAGCGTCCGAGTCTCGGAGACGACCGGAGGCTCGATCGTCCCAGGCAGGTACAGCAACTCACCGATGACAAGCAGGTCGCTGAACTTCAATGGATTCTGCTCACGGAGTTCGTCGAGTGTCATGCCGTGTCGTTCGGCGATCCCGGCGAGGGTGTCGTTCGGTTGTACTCGGTAGGTGCGGCGTCGGACCTCGACGGCGGGGACGGTGCCTGGAGCAGCGTTCGCGGCGACGCCGTTCCAGGGGACGGTGAGCGTTTGGCCCACAAAAGTCATGGACAGGTCTAGACCGCCATTCATGCGACGGAGTTCAGCGAGCGTCACGTCGTAGCGCTGCGCAATCTGGGAGGCGTTGTCGCCGGGACGGACGGTGTACAGCTCTGTCAGCAGTTGCAGGGACTCGGACGGGTCGAGGGCCGGGGCGCGGTAGTCGGGGATCGGCACGTTAAGAATGTCGCCGGGGTGAAGATTGGGGAAGTCGGCGTCCTCGTTGTATGCGCGCAAGTCGGCCAGCGATATGCCGGCCGCGACCGCGATGCCTGTCCATGAGTCGCCCGGCTCGACCACGTACTGCACAGTCCGCATTGACGTGGCTGCCGGCGCAGGACCCTGAATGCCCGCATTCAGCGCCGGCTCGCTCCCCTGACCGCCAGAGTCGTGACCGAGCCCACTCCCTCGCTGAATCGTGATCTCGTTTCCGACCCAGAGGAGGTTGGGATTGAGCCCGGGATTGAACAGCAAGATCGCCTCCACTGTTGTGCCGTAGGAGTCGGCAATCTCGCTCAACGTGTCTCCCGCCTGCACGAGATAGACAATCGTCAGTCCGCCGGAGTTGGTCGGACCCCGCGAGCTGCCGTCTGGCTCCGACTGTGACGATCCTGAACCGGTCGAGCTAGTCGGCGTTGAAGCCCCACGAGAACGGCCAGAGCCTCCACCCGCAGCATTGTCGGGCACCTGAATTCTCTGGCCGACATAGATGTTGTTCGGCGAGGTGATGTCCTCATTCAGCGCGAGCAACACCGAGATACCGACCTGCAGCCGATTGGCGATGTCCCACAACGTGTCACCGGCCTGGATCGTGTAGGTGTCGGCCGAGGCCCGGCTCCACCCTCCGGCCACAACCCAGCCCGAGACAACCACGAACGCCACGGCCAGCGGAAGCAACAGTACACGTCTGCAACGGCGCATATGTCACTCTATGCACCAACACAGGACAACCTGATCAGGCCATTGTCAAGGGAGTGATAACTTCCTCACCAGTGACGTAACGCAGCCCGTTCAGGGCTGCACCTGTCTCATCATCAAGAACGCGTGAGTGTGGAAGCGAGAACTGGTTGCCCCATGACGTACGAACTGATTGAAGTCGAACAGCGCGGACCGGTTGGAATCATTCGCAAGAACCGTCCCGAGAAGCTCAACGCGTGGAGCCGTGCCATGGCTGCCGAAGAGCAGGACGCGGTCACCAACTTCAACAACGACCCTGAGGTCGCCGCCATCGTCTTCGCCGGCAACGGCAGGGCCTACTGCGCCGGACTGGATCTGCAACAGCAGCAGGCCGATGTTGAGAGCGGCGACGCTTCGCGCCGGGCCGGGGCCGCCGACGAGCACGACGAGACCTGGACCGAGTTCTGCACCTCGAGCAAGCCACTCATCGCCGCCGTCCACGGCTACGCCGTCGGCGTTGGGGTGACGACGATCCTGCCGTTCGATTTCCGCATCGCCGGAGAAAGCGCGCAGTTCGGTTTCCGCTTCGTCAAAATGGGCCTGCTGCCCGAAGCCGCTTCGACCACGCTGCTGCCCCGTTTGGTCGGTGCTGGCCGCGCGCTTGACTGGTGCCTGACCGGCCGATTCGTAGGTCCGCAGGAAGCGCTGGAGTCCGGACTGGTTCGCGATGTCGCGCCCAATGACGAACTGATCGATCGCGCCGTCGCCCTTGGTGAGGAGTTGGCGCAGAATCCCGACTCAACCATGCGGCGCGTGAAATCGTTGTTTCTGCAAAATCAACTGGAAACAAATATCGGCCTCGTGCAACAACGCGAGGGCGAGGCGCTAGAGTGGGCGATGCAGACACCGGAGCATGCGGAAGCGATTGCCGCGTTTCTTGAGAAGCGGCCGGCAAAGTTCCGCTGAGCGACGCGCCATCAGGCAACCCATGCGGCGGGGTGACTCGGTTGGGAGACCGGGATGTCCCTGCAGGAAGCCGCCTCGTCCGGATCATTCGATCCGCGAGCCGCGCAATCGACCGACACACAGCGAGCAGAATTGCCGTTCCCCTCTGCCGCGGGTGACGCTGCGGCCGACCAGATGGTCGCGGAGCCAACGTCGCCGTTTGGCCATCCGTTTGACTATTCCGGCTCCGCCGGCGAGGAGCTCGCCGAGGACGGCGCGCCGGACATGCGAGCATCTCGGCGTCGCGCCTGGACGGTCGTCAGTCTGGCCATCGTGATTCCGGCGGCGGTCGCAGGCATAATCGCCTGGCAACTGTTCGGCAGCGATCCCGAGCCTGCGCCGACGGTCACACGGGTCACAACGACACCGGCGGCGCCGGTGACGTCACAGGTTGAAGTCGGCGCCGCAGCCCCGGCCCAGACCTCGACTTCCACCGCGACCGAAAGTACAGCGACAACCGCCGCGACGACCACCCAAGCTGCGTCGGTCACGACTTCGGGCGAAGCGACCGTTGCGGAACCAACGACCAGCGCCGCAGCAGTCGCCGCTGCAGAGCCCGCGGCCGACCTCTCCCAGCTGGATCCAGCCGCTCGCCTGGCCGCCTGGACCGATCTCGAGACCATCCAGGTGCTGCCAGGTGAAACCCTCTGGCTGATCGCACAGAACTACAACACGACGATCTCAGCAATCGCGACGTTGAACAACATCACCGATCCGTCAACGCTGAGCATCGGCCAAGAACTGGTCATTCCGGTGGGCTTTGCCGAGGACGTGGTTGCGACTTCGGCCGTCGCCGAGGCGGGAGCGGAAACGGTCGCCGCCGATGAGGGTTCCGTAGCGATCACTGCCGCCGTCGCAGACGCGCCGCAGGCGTCCGAAGAACTGGCCAACTGGCAGACGATCGCGCCCGTGGTGATTGAAGAGGGCGACAGCCTGCAGGCGATCGCCCTGGCCAACGACACTACGGTCGAAGCGATCATGGCGCTCAACGGGATCAGCGACCCCAACTTGATCTACATCGGGACGTCACTGTTGGTTCCGGTCGGCTACCAGGGCGACGCTGGAGTCATCGTCAACAGCCAGCAGAACCTGGAACTCGAAGCCGGCGCTGAGACCACTGCGAGCGAGACGACCGAGGATCTGATGGAAGAAGAAACTGCAGCGAGCGGCGCCAACGACGACATGATGGAGGAGTAAGCCGCCAAACGGCGAACATGCCGAACGCGCCCTCATTCCCTCGCCTGCCCGCGAGCGAATGAGGGCGCGTTCGCGTCTCCAACGAGTGTTGAACTAGTCCTTCGGGTCGGGCGTGACGTTGCGCTCAATGAAGCGCCACTGTCCGTCGACCTTGCGGAGCTTGTCGTCGTAGCGGCCCGTGATCACGCTGTTGCCGCCGTCTTTGGTCTGAATCAGGTTCAGATAGCAACTGTGGGTCGCTTCGTCGCCGTCGCCGTCGACGACGTGGTTGTTCGTCCAGTGCCGCGCGCCGGCCATCTGCGAGCCGAAGCCGGCGACAAACTGGGCCAGCGCGACGTGACCGGTGACCGGCTGCGGTCCGCCGTTGAACACGCCGTCCTCGGTGAACGTGCCTGCCCAGGCTTCGCCATCGCCGAAATCGATCGCGTGGTTGTAGCGCGCCGCGAGTTCCAGAATCTCCATCTTGTCCGCTGCGTCGAGTGCCATCTTGGTTCCTTCCCCTATTCGTGCTGGGTGATCTCAGTTTCCTCGCGCAGGATAGCGAGGTCTTGTGAAACCTGGTCGACGGAACGATGCACGCCATGCTCAAACAACAGCAGCGTGACGAGGTTGAGCGACAGCGGCGAATCGTGCGAATAGCGCTCGCGAATCCACGAGGCCTGGGTGGCAGCGTCAGCCTGCTCGGGAAAAGCAGACTTCAGCGCCTGGAGCCTGTCCAGCAGGGCAGGTAATCGCGCTGCATCCTCGGCTGACAGTCGGACTCGCGGCGGCATGGGGCAAAGGTATCCTGCCCGCGTAGGACGACGGCAACGCTAGCCAAGTGACAGCAAGTGACGGGAAGCGACCATGCAGGGACCGCTCGACGGTTATCGGATCCTCGATTTCACGCGCTATCAACAGGGTCCCTACGCCACCGTCCTGCTGTCCGACCTCGGAGCGGAGATCTGGAAGGTCGAGCCGCCCGGCGGCGACCCGGGCCGTGCCTCCGACATGTCCGGAGACGGCTTCTCGCGCTACTTCGAAGCGCACGACCGCGGCAAACGTTCAGTAGTTCTGAATCTGCGCGAGCCGGCGGCGGCCGAGGCGGCGCTGCGCATGGCCGAGCGCTGTGACGGCGTGATCGACAACTATCGACCGGGCGTGATGGACCGCCTCGGTCTGAGTTACGACAACCTCCGCGAGCGGAATCCGAAGATTGTCATGGTCTCGGCTTCGGCTTTCGGCGCCGACGGCCCGCAGGCCGGCGAACCCGGTTACGACGTGATCGGTCAGGCGACCGGCGGCGTCATGACGTTGCAGGCGCTGGGACCAGAAGAGGAGCCGCGCACCCTACCCGGCGGCTTCGCCGACCAGGTCGGCGCCATGCAGGCCTGCATCGCGATGTTGGCCGGGCTGCTCGCGGCGAAGGACTCTGAACGTGGGCAACAGGTCGACGTCTCCTTGCTCGGCTCACAGATCGCGCTGCAATCCGTGTACATCACCGGCTTTCTCAAGGACGGCCAGCAGCCGCACATGCGGCGTCGGCGTATGCCGACCTTCACCTTCTACCAGGCGTCCGATGGGCGCTGGCTGGTGATTGGCGTGGTCGATCCGAAGAACTGGCGCGCACTATGCGGCCTGCTGGGTCATCCGGAGTGGGAGCGCGACGAGCGATTCGCAACCGCCCCGGACAGGATGAAACACACCGACGAGTTGGAGTCACTGCTGGAGAGTTGCTTTGCCACCGCCGACCGTGACGAATGGCTGCGCCGCCTGCGCGAGGCGGACATTCCTGCCGCGCCGGTCAACAGCTACGCCGATGTCAAGGCGTCGGAACAGGTCTGGTCCAACGGCTATCTCACCGAGATCTCAGATCCGAGATACGGTACCCGGCGAGTTACCGGGTTGCCCTGGAACTTCTCCCACACGCCCGGCGCGGTACAGGGACGAGCGCCGGAACTGAATGCCGACGCCGACTCGATTCTGGCCGAGTGCGGCTATAGCGTTGAAGAGATTGCGAAACTCCGCTCCTGCGGGGCGTTACCGTCATAGACCCTGGAAAGACCCGCTCATGAGCGACACACCAGCCGACGTCATCGGCTTTTATTCAACCCAGTTGGGCGTCGACGAAGCGGCGGCCGAGTCGGTCCTGGCATCCGCACTGGGACGCGGCGGCTCATTCGCCGAGCTCTACTTCGAACACAAGCGATCGGGCTCCCTCAGTTTCGAGGACCAACAGGTCAAGTCGACCCAGGCCTCACTGTCGCAGGGCGTCGGCATCCGGGTCGTCGAGGGCGACGCGATCGGCTACGCCTACACCGAAGACCTGTCGCTCGATGCGATGCGCAGCGCGGCCGCGACGGCCGCCCAGATCGCCCACGGCGGGAGCGGCATCGAGCCTGTCGATGTGACCGCGGACTCGTATCCGGCGGATCGCTACTCGATCGCCTCGCCCAGCACGTCCACGCCGCTGGCCGACAAGGTGGAGCTGCTCCGCCGCGCCGACGACGCGGCGCGTGCGTACCACTCCAGCATTGCCCGAGTCGACGCTTCGATGGTCGATGAAGAGAAGCGCGTCCTGATCGTCCGCAGCGACGGCAGGATGGTCGCGGACTACCAGCCGCTGCTCCGATTCAATGTGTCCTGCCTGTCGGAGATTGACGGAGAACGCCGCAATGCGCGCTGGGGCGGCGGCGGCCGGATGGGCATGCCCTACTTCGACGATCACACGCCTGAATCGCTTGCAGAGGAAGCTGCGCGGCAGGCGGTCCTGCAACAGGAGGCGCGGGAGGCACCGGCCGGTACGTTCCCGGTCGTACTCGCCGCCGGCGATTCCGGCATCCTCTTGCACGAGGCCGTCGGCCACGGACTCGAAGCCGACTTCAACCGCAAGGAGACGTCGAACTACTCGAACCGGATCGGCGAATCGGTTGCGTCAGAGCTCGTCACCGTGATCGATGATGCCACGCTCAACCTGTCCCGCGGCTCGGTCAACATCGACGACGAGGGCGAAGTCGCCGGGCACAACCTGCTGATCGAGAACGGCCAACTTGCCGCCTACATGCAGGACCGGATCTCTTCCGATCACTTCGGCGTCACGCCCTCGGGCAACGGCCGGCGGCAGTCGTTCCGCCATTCGCCGATGCCTCGGATGACCAACACCTACATGACCGCCGGTGACGACGAACCGGAAGATCTGATCCGGCGTGTCGAGTACGGCATCTACTGCAAGGCGTTCAGTGGAGGCCAGGTCAACATCACCAACGGCGACTTCGTCTTCTCGGTCACCGAGGGCTACCTAATCGAGAACGGCCAGATCAGCGCGCCGATTCGCGACGTCAATCTGATCGGCAACGGACCCGACGTGTTGTCCAAGGTCACCGGCGTCGGACACGACCTGGAGATGTCGGACGGTCGCTGGACCTGCGGCAAATCGGGCCAGTCGGTACCCGTCGGTGTCGGCATTCCGACCGTCCTGGTCTCGGGAATCACGGTCGGCGGAACGCAGATGCGACCCGGCGCCGGAATGTCGGCCTGATGACCACCACGACGCTTTCGACGGAACCACTGGAACTCGCATCGCGCCTGCTCGAGCTTGCCGAGGCGGCGGGCGCCGACCAGGCCGACGCCGTCGCGGTCAGTTCGACCAATGCCTCCACCACCGTACGCAAGCAACAGGTCGAGAAGGTCTCTGAGTCCACCGCTCGATCCGTTGGCCTGCGCGTCATCCTCGATGGCAGACAGGCGACCGTCTCGACCAGCGACGTCAGCGACGCGGCACTGGCCGAGACAGTAGAAACGGCGCTCGAACTCGCGCGGGTCTCCGAGCCCGACCCATTTGCCGGCCTCGCCGAGCCCTCAGAACAGGCCCGCAGCACGCCGCAACTCGCATTGTTCGATGAACAGATCCCGGAAGTCGACGGCGAACATCGGCTCGGTCAGGCTCTGGCCTGCGAGCAGTCTGCGATCGACGCCGATCCCAGAATCGTCAACAGCGGCGGAGCCACGTTCAGCACCAACTTCAGCAGTTTCGCCCTGGTCGACACGAATGGCTTCGCGGGCGCGTACGCCGACACCTCCGCTTCGATGTGGGTCGAAGTCATGGCCCAGGAGGAGGACGGCCAGCTGCGCAATGCCGGGTGGTCGACATCCGAGCGCAGCCTGCATCGGCTGGACAAGCCGGAGGACGTCGGCCGCGAGGCTGCCGCACGTGCGCTGCGCCAGCTCGGCGCCTCCAAGACGTCAACCTGCGAGGTACCAGTCATCTGGGAGCCACGCATGGCCGCCGGATTGGCTGGCATCGTCTCCGGCGCGGCCAGCGGAGAGGCGCTCTACCGCAAGGCCACCTTCCTGGCCGATCGGCAGGAGACGATGGTCGCGTCGCCGCTCCTCACGATCATCGACGATGCGACGTTGGCCAATCGGCTGGGATCGCGACCCTTCGACGGTGAGGGCGTCGTCACCCGACGCAACGCGCTGGTCGAGCGCGGCATGTTCCAGGGCTTCCTCTTCGACTCCTACAACGCCCGGCGGCTCGATGCGGCCAGTACGGGCTCAGCCTGGCGCAGCGTCGGCGGCCTGCCCCAGATCGGCAGCGGCAACCTCTCAATCGAAGCGGGCAAAACATCCCCGGAGGCGATCATCTCCGAGATCGACGATGGCCTCTATCTGACCACCCTGATGGGCTTCGGGATCAACTACACCACCGGCGACTTCTCCCGCGGCGCCGCCGGAATCTGGATCCGCAACGGCGAGCTGGCCGAACCGGTCCAGGAGATCAACGTCTCCGGCAACCTGCTTGAGATGTTCCAACGCATCGATGCGGTCGGCAACGACGCCCAGTGGTTTGGCGCCACTTCGGCTCCGACGCTGCGCATGTCGAGGATGACGGTCAGCGGCGTCTGACCAGTCAGCCGATCAGCCTGCCTCGGGCATCAGCAACACCGCCGAGGAGCGGACGCTGCGGTCGCCGCTTGCCTGTTCGATCCACAGCTCCAGGTAGATCTCTCTGCCGCCCTCGGTCGACTCGATGCGCGTCACCTGGCCGCCGATCGTGAAGCGGTTGCCGTGATAGTCGGGACGCCGGAATCCCGACTGCAGCCGCACGATCCTGCCATCGGGCTTCGCCAACTGCCGCAGGTAGGCGAGCAGGTACGCGGACTTGTACTCCGCCGGAATCAGCGGCCGCTCCAGTCCGGTCGCGCGGGCGGCAACTGGGTCGAGGAAGATCGGAATTGCAAAGCCGGCCGCGCCAATGAATTTCGCGACATCCATGATGTCGGGCGCGAGCGAGCGCTCAGGCAGCGGCGTGCCCTCGCTCAGTTCTCCCAGGTCAACCAGTCGAGGCAGCGGCACAGGGCTCGGCAGATCTAGTCGAACGCGATCGTTGCCGCGCCGCGCACCGAGCGGTCGCCCTGCGGGTTGTCGATGTGGATCTCCAGGTCGACCATCCGCCGTCCCTCAGCCTCATATGTGCGAGTCACCTCGCCGCCGATCGTCATCTCGGCGTTGTGCACGTCGGGCCGGCGATGATTGAGTTGTAACCGCGTGATCTGATTGCGACCGAAGTGCCGGCGCAGGTACTGGTCGAGGAAACCCTGCTTCATGTTGCCCGGCACGATCGGTCCGGGCAGGCCCATCTTCTCCTGCGCGAACTCCGGATCGAGGAATTGCGGACCCGCATTGCCGGTCGCGTTGCAGAACCCGACCACCTGCTCGGTCGTCGGCGTGCGATGCTCGTTCGGCAGTTCGGCGCCTTCCTGAAGTTCGTCGTATTGGTACGCCATCGTGGCCCTACTCTCCGGTGTGCCGGGTCTGGAAGTGCGTCACGGTGCGGCGCACCCGTGCGACCTCCACCTCGTCCTGGTTGGTGTAGACCCATTCGTGGTGGATGAAGAGCGAGTGACCCACGCGGCCGCCGATCCGTTCCTGGATCTCGGCCAGCCTGGGGACGATCGTCAGTTTGTCGCCCAGGTGGATATCCGCCTTGACCTCCCAGGCGTCGGCCGCCATGAGTGCGCGCTCAGGGGCGTCGGGTACTTCGAGCTGTCGCTGCGACGTGCTGGTCGTGAGCAGCGCATACGTCGGAATCGGATAGGACGTGTCGCCCGACTCGACGGCCGCCAGGAGATCCGGATCTTCCTCGTCCAGCGCATGCATCAGCCGCAGCACGAGTTCCTTGTCGACCGTGACATTGCGCGCTTCGCCCTCGGTCCCGATCGCGGCTTCCATTGCGGGCGTGATCAGACTCTCGTCATCGCTCATGGTTGACTCATTTCCAGCGCCGACTTGTCAGTGAAGTGGGCGATCACAGGCTCGTTCAAGTATCGCCCGCAGGCGGCTCTCGCGCTACGGGAACCTAGTGGTCGTCGCCGAGGAAGCTGTCGAGATCCTCGCTGTGTTCGACGTAGTGATGCGTGACGACTCCCTCGACCATTCGGTTGATCGTTTTGCCTTCGCCAAACCGTCCCGGATCGACTGCGCTCACGGCAGCCGCGAACTGTTGATGGCCGTCGTCGAATGCCGCCCGCGCCTCTTCGTAGCTCTGGTCGCCTCGTTCGGCGACGAAGTCCGGGTTCCAGTCCTCTGGATCTGAGTAATCCACGCCCTCGGGGGTCGGGCGCTGACCGGCGTTCATTCGCTCCACCGCAATCGTCATCTCGGTCAGCCAGCCGTGCATGTGCTGCAACATCTGCGCCACCGACCACTCGCCAATCGCGCCTTCCCACGACCCATGCGCTTCGTCGATCCGATTCAGCCGCTCATCCAGCGACGCTTTGGCCTCTGCCATCTCATCCAACGTCGATGCCCGGTCAGTCATCGCGACCCTCCTGTCGAAAACTGGTTGGTTGAGTTCAGTTTGGAAGAATCAGACCGCCGGGAGAGCGCCGCTCGCCCGGATTGAGGCCGCGTTGCTGCAGGGTTTGCAGAATGAAGGGATTCTGCACCCGCTCGGCGCCCAACGTTGTCTGGTCCATGTGGCCGGGCAGCACGATCGTCTCGTCGGGCAGCATCAGCAGCTTGTCGACGATCGACGACATCTCCTCGTTGAAGTCGCCGCCCGGCAGGTCGGTCCGGCCGATGCTGTTGCGGAACAACGTATCGCCCGAGAACAACACCCCGTGCCCGTAGAAGCAGACCGAACCCCGGGTATGGCCCGGGGTGTGAATCACCTGTAACTCAACACCGTCGACTTCGACGTTCTGCTCGTCTTCGATGTAATGGTCGGGGTCGGGCGGCTGCTCGACCTGCATGCCGAATCGCGCCGCCGATTCAGCCGCGCCCTGCAAGATGTCCAGGTCAGCCTCGTGCAGGAGGAATGTCGCATTGTCGTCGGACTGCACGCCGCGCACGCCCAGCACGTGGTCGAGATGGGCGTGCGAATTAGCGATCATCTTGATCTTGACGCCCATCTCCGACGCCATGTGAACAATGTCGTCGGCCTGTTCGCCGGGATCGATACAGATCGCCTCGCCGGTGCGGCGGTTGCCGATCACCCAACAGTTTTCTTGAAACGCGCCGACAATCAGGCCGCGAACTTCGATCTCGTTGACGTAAGGCTCACCCGACGTGTCCTCGTCGTGGTCGTGGCCGCTTTCGAGATCCTGCCCCTGCAGGTCGTCCGCCTGCGCCATGTCAGTTAGCCTCGTCGCCGCGCAGCAGGCGGTTCACGGCCTCCATGATGTCGTCGCTGTCGAGCGGAGCTTCTGAGGACGCGTCCTGCGGCGACTCCTCGTCCGACTGCGCTTCCAGGTTGCGCACGTAATCGCGGATGTCGGGCTTGTCCTCCAGCGCGGTATCAATTTGGGCCCGATAGCGTTCCTGCGCGCCGTCCAGATGCCGTAGATCGAGATCCAGGCTGAAGACGCGGTCCAGTTCAGTTAGCAGCGCCTTCGTCGCGCCTGGATTGTGCCGCGAAGTCACATAGTGCGGCACCGAAGCCCAGAACCCCATGTGCGGCACCTGGGCAATCCGGCAGGCGTCGCCGATCGAGCCGACGATACCCGTCGGTCCCTCGTAACGAGACGTCTGAAATCCGAACTGCTTCTGACGCTCGGGATTGGAAGATCCGCCCGACACCTTGGTCGGCCGCGTGTGCGCAACGTCCGCCAGCAACGCGCCCAGGGTCACGACCTCTTCCGCCCCGGCCTGCTCGGCCACCTGCAGCACCGCTCGGCAGTAGCGGCGCCAGCGCAGATCCGGCTCGGTTCCCAGTCCCAGGATCAGATCGTGGTCAGCCTCAGGCCGGCGCAGAACGGTGAACTCGGTCAGCGGCCAGACCACTTCCCGGCGAGCATTGTCGCCGTCGACCCACTTCACCGTCGGCCGATGCTCGGTGAAGACGAAGAACTCGTCCGAGTCGAGCGACGCGACCGGCGCGGCCGGATCGAGATTGCGCAGGAACTTGACCGCATCGGTCGCCGCCTCGGCAGCGTCGTTCCAGCCAAAGAACGCCAGCACCAGGACTGGGCGGCGAAGATCGTCGGGCAACCCGTCGATCGTCAGCGCGTCGTCGATGCGTTCGTTGCTCATGTGGTGAGGGTAGTCCCTACGGAAACTGCGCCGCAGTCAACTAGAGTTCGACCGCGCCGTACTTCTCACGGAGGGCGGGCACGACCTCGTTGATGTAGACCGCCAGCGCCTCCTCGCTCCACGGCGCTCTCAATGCCACGTTGACGCCCGCGGCGCCGGCGTCGCAGTACATCGAAACCCGATCGAAGGCGTCGTCGGGCCTGCCTTGCAGCGCGCCTTCCGAAACGCGGTCGGCCTGATCGCCCCACTGTTCCACCAGCTTCTGCCGGGCGATCTCAGCTTCAGCCTCGGTCGGACTGAGATTGAACTGCAGGTTGACCGTACGGTCGATCGTCGCCGGGTCACGGCCCTGCTCGTCGCAACGGACGTCGAGCACGCCGGACAGCCGCGCGAACTCCTCTGGACCGATGTAGGGCACGTTCCAGCCATCCGCATATTGGGCGGCCATGCGCAGCGTCTTACGCTCGCCTCGCCCGCCAATCCACAGAGGAACGTGTTCCTGGACCGGGCGCGGCTCGTTGGTGGCGTTGAGCGCGTTGTAGTGAACGCCCTCGAAGCTGGTCCGCTCCTGCGAGAGCATGCCCTTGATGATCTGGGTGCCTTCCTCGAGCATCTCGAAGCGCGTCCCCAGGCTGGGCCAGCCGTAGCCGAACCCCTCAAACTCCATCTGGTGCCAGCCCGCGCCCAGCCCCGGCTCGATCCGGCCGTTGGAGATGTGATCCAGCGTCATCAGCGACTTCGCCAGGTACGCCGGATTGCGATAGGGCACGCAAAACACGAGGCAGCCGATCCGCACGCGCTCGGTCTCCGCGGCGATCGTGGCCATGCAGGTCAATGACTCGAAGTGCGGCGAAGTTCCGTCAACCGGCGGCGCCTCGTAGAAGTGATCCCAGACTGAGATCCAATCCATCCCCTGCTCGTCGATCCAGCGCCAGAGGCGGCGCAGATCGCCCATCGTCACATTTTGCTGTCCGGTGTGAACCCCAAACGATACGGCCATCGGAATTCGCTCCCTCAAGGGCGCCCGAGCGGTGGGCGCGCAGTGGGTCGAGGATAGCGGCCGTTAGTCGGGCAACTCGACCGGGATCACGTCGCGCCAGCCGGGGATATCCATGCCGTAGTAGCGGGCCAGCAGCAGGATCGCGATCTTTTGCTTGGCCGGTCCGACGCCGGGCACGCCGCCCAGCCGCTTCATGATCGTCTTCGCGTCGGGCTGGTTATCCCAGATGTTCTCCGCGTTGTTCTCGAACTCATCGCGCACCATCGCGCAGGCGGCCTGGACGCGTTTGCCCATCGACGCCGGGAAGCGGTGGATCGCCGGCTTCTCGCGGAAGATGGTGAGGAACTCCTCCTCGTCCATCTCGGCGATCTGCGCCGGATCGAGGTGCCCCAGCCGCTGCTTCAGATCGCGCGGCCCGCTGAACGCCTTGGTCGTCGAGATCTGCTGGTCCAGCACGATCGCGATCAACAGGGCGTTCGGATCGTTCGCCAACAGCTCGTTCGCGTCATCGTCGTTGGTGAACTTGATCATCGGAGTCCCGGCGTCGGTGAACTCCGGCACCAGGTCGACGTACATCTCGGGGTTGCCCATGTCGGTGTTCCTGTCAGGTCAGTTTCTCAATGGCGGCATTCGCGGCAATGATCAGAGCGCCAATCGCGATCATCCAGCGGACCAACCGAAGCTCCATGGCTCTCAAATCTGCGTACGTCGGCAACTGGTTGAACTCCGAAGACAGCCCTTCGGCGAATTCACCTGCTGCATCGGGATCGCCTCTGAACTTGCGCATCAACGCTGTCCAGGCCGGGACATTGATCCGGTGCGGCATCGGTACGTTTGCCATGTTGCCTCTCTACCTGCATCCATCGACATTCCTATCATAGCGGCGATGCGTCCGCAGACTCAGGGAAACAGGCCAAGTTCGAGGTAGCTCTGCGCGACCAATTCTAGCGAGTACAAGTACGCCGCCGTGCGCAGATCGGGCAGGTTTCGCTCGCTGCGCAGGTCGGAGATGCGCTGATACGACTCGCCCATCGTCTTGGCCAGTGAGTTATGCACGATATCGATCTCCGTTGGGCCGCGCTCAAGCATGGCCCGTTCCTGCAGCGGCACGGCGCTGCCCGTGATCGCCTGCATCGTGTCGAGGATGCGGCGATTCTGCATGTCGGCCGTGCCGGTCAGCATCCGATCGAACGAGACGTGTGACAGGTTCTTGATCCATTCGAAGTAGGAAACTGTCACCCCGCCGGCGTTGAGGTAGAGATCGGGAATCAACGTGATGCCCCGCTCACGCAGGATGCGGTCTGCCTCCGGCGTGGTCGGCGCATTGGCCGCCTCAGCGATGATTTCGGCGCGGATGCGGTCGGCATTGTCGACCGTGATCTGATGCTCCAGCGCGGCAGGGACGAGGATGTCGCACGATTGCTCCAGCGTCTCCAGCGAGTTGGCGAAGACTTGCCCGGCCGGGAAGTTGCCGATCCCGCCATGCTCCCAGCGATGCCGGGCGATCGCTTCCATGTCCAGCCCGTTCGGGTCGTACAGACCGGCGTCATGCTCGGCGATCCCTACGATCCGCGCCCCATGGTCGGACAGTTCGCGCGCGGCGTGATAGCCGACATTGCCCAGCCCCTGCACGATCACCCGCTTGCCGTCCAGTCCGGGCGAGAGATCATGTCCGGCCCTGGCGTCGGCCAGGCAGTTGATGATCCCGTGAAACACACCCAACCCGGTCGCCTCGCGCCGGCCTGGAATCCCGTGCAGCGACAGGGGCTTGCCCGTGACGCAGGCGAAGTGGTTGATGTCGTGCGGGTTCAGCGTGCGATAGGTGTCGGCAATCCAGGCCATCTCCCGCGCGCTGGTGCCGTAGTCGGGTGCCGGGACATCGATCGACGGACCAATGAACTGGTGTCGATTGAGCTCGATCACCAGACGGCGCGTGACCCGCTCGACGAACTCCGGCGAGCGTTGGTAGGGATCGATACAGACCCCGCCCTTGGCCCCGCCGAAGGGCACATCGACGATCGCGCACTTGAACGTCATCAGCGCCGCGAGTCCCCTGACTTCGTCCGCGTCGACCATCGTCGAGTAGCGGATGCCGCCCTTGGTCGGCAGACGGTGATGGCTGTGCTGCGCTCGGTATGCCTCGATGACCTCGATTTCCCCGGCGTCGTTCTCGACCGGGAAGGACATCTGGTAGACGTTGTTGCAGGTCTTGACCTGCTCGAGCAGGCGCGGATCCAACTCCGAGTACTGCGCCGCCGCCTCGAAGTACTCCGTGAAGTCGTCGTACAGCGTGGCCATGCAGCCGCTCCTGCAACGTGACCGGCGCGCGACCGCGTCCTAGGCGCGGGGCAGTCCGAGACCTCGCGTCGCGATGATCCCTCGCTGAATCTCCGAGGAGCCACCCGCAATCGTGGCCGGCACCGAGGACATGTACTGCTCGGTGAACCAACCCTTCATCTGCGCATACGGGTCGCCCTTGCGCACCTGTCCGTAGCTGCCCATTGTGTTGATCCCGAAGCGCGCGAACCGCTGCGACAGCTCCGACGAGAACATCTTCGCCACCGACGCCTCATGGTTCGGAGCCAGGCCGCCCTGCTGCATCGACAACACCCGCAGCGAGAGCATCCGCGAGACCTCGATGTTGATCGCCGTGTCCGCCACGCCAAGCTTCGCCTCTCGCGATGTAGCTGGACTCTCGCCCAGGTAGTCGATGAAGTCCTCGAAGTTGCGTCGCAGCGCGGCGCTGCCGGACAGCGCACTGCGCTCGAAGTCCATCGTCGCCATGCCCACGTACCAGCCGCGATTCTCTTCACCGACGCGGTTTTCCACGGGCACGCGCACGTCCTCGAAAAAGACCTCGTTGAACCCGTGCCCGCCAAGCATGTTGATCAGCGGCCGCACCGTGATTCCCGGCGTCTTCATGTCGACCAACAGGTAGGTGATCCCGCGATGCTTCGGCGCGTCGGGGTCGGTCCGCACCAGCGCGAACATCCAGTCAGCGCGGTGCGCGTTCGAGGTCCAGATCTTCTGACCGTTGATCACATAATCGTCGCCGTCCTTGACGGCGCGGGTCTGTAGCGAGGCCAGATCGGATCCCGAGCCCGGCTCGGAGTACCCCTGGCACCACGACGCCCGCGAGTTGACGATGTCGTCGAGGAACTGACTCTTCTGGCCGTCGGTGCCGTACACCAGCAACGTCGGGCCGACGTAGCCAACCGAGATCAGGTCCGGTCCGGGCACGCGGTGATAAGCCAACTCCTCGTTGAAGATCGCCTGCTCGGCAAACGACAGGCCCATCCCGCCGTGCTCCGTGGGCCAGGCCGGCGCCGTCCAGCCCTTCTCGGCGAGCTTGGTGCGAATGCCCTTGGAGAACTCCCACGCCTCGTCGGAACCCTCTTCGTCGTTGGAGACGTCGAGACCGTTCCAGTCCTCACCGAATTCTTCGCGGATCCAGCCCCGAATCTCGTGGCGCCAGGCTTCCTGATCGTTGTTGAATTCAAAGTCCATCATGCATCCTCGCTGCTACTCGCGCATTCGCTGGCAGTGTACCTGCGAGCCGCCGGAACTCGCCTCACCGGCGAGCGAACTGGTAGAGGATGTCATCCGACGACGGCGTGCCGTCAGCTCGCGCTGCCGGATCGTCTTTCGATACAGCGAATCCAATCAGCGCGTCGTCGGACTCCAGCACATTGGGGTTCAGCGACACCGCCGCACGGCCCTCCGCATCCCGCTCGAAGATCGGACCCGGCTCGACCGCTCCCGACTCGCGTACCAGCCACAGTTGCCAGGACTCGCCCGCTTCTAGCTCTGGCAGGCCCCAGAACACCAGCGCAAACAGCCGCTGCTCGTAGTGAGGTAACAGCACTCCGGTCACGCCATCCTCGGTCAGGGCAACAGCCTGACCCGATATGGGATCGTCGGCGCGGAATGCCAGAACGCCGAAAATCGCCCCGATCGCGGCGAGCGCTCCAACGATCAGCCAGACCGCACCACGCCGGGCCGCGCGCAGGGTGCGCCGTGAGCGCACCTTCGGCGGCCGCTCAATCCGGGCCCGTTGAATCAACCGCTGCTCGAGCCGGGCTTCCACGTTGCTCCGGTCAATCACCAGGGTCGCGCAGGTGATCGCCGCGACGGCCGTGGGCCAGGCCGCGCAACGGCCGCGGAGCGCCGGATCCGATCGCACCGCGCCTTCCACCGAGTCACGCTCCGCCCCCTGGAGCAATCCCAGGTAGAACGCCGCGAGCGGCCGTTCGCCGCTGCTCGCTGTCGTCTCAGTCATCTATGAAGCCTGCCGTGTCAGATGACCGCTCCGAATGCTGTCGACGACCGCGTCCAGGGCCAGGTTCAGCGATTCGTCATCGGCTCTCAGCCCATCGAGCCAGGCGTCTTCCAGTTGCCGTCCCTGTCCGGCCGGCAGCCGCAGCATGACCCGCTGCAACTCATCGTGATCGAGTTCATCCACAACATCGGGAAGTGTGGCGTCGGCGGGCATGACGAACGGCTGCAGATCGCGCGCAGCCAACGCAGCCGTCACCCCGCGCCGGCGCACGGCCAGGGCCAGATCCCGAACGATGCGCAGGATGTGGACATCCAGCGCCGCCGATGCCCAATGTTCGGGTTCCGACCAGATCAGCAGGAACGCCTCTTCAACGATTGCATCCGCCTGACCGGGCCCGACGATTCGCCGAGCCAGCTCCCTCGCAGTCGCGCCGTAGCTGCGGAATGCGTCGCGCAGTGCGATTTCGTCCCCGTCGACGATCCGCTGGAACAGTTCTCGCGATGCCACAGGCACGGCAATCAGAGTTGTGGGCGAATGTCCACGCGCCCGTAGTCATCCGCCAGTCGCACGATGTCCTCTTCATCGTCGGGCAGTCGCGAGGCGATCTCAAGAATGTCGGCGCCCGATGGTCCGGCGGCCAGTCGATGCAGCATCCCCGCTTGAATCTCCTGGCGCTCGCCTTCCTGCATCGCTATCTCCTGCAACGTGTCGATGCGGGGGCCCAGGGTGAGAACTGCGTGACCGCTGAGCAACATCAGGGTTTCACGTTTACGACGGTGATACTGGAGCGACAGGCGCTGATCCGGCCTGATCCGCAGCGCCTTCACCACGGTGCTGGATGTGCGTCTGAGGATCAGTTCTTCACCCCACGGCTTCGGGATCCGCACCAGCGGTGGTTTGGCCAGGATCGTCGAGGTCCCGGTTTCCTTCGCCACGAGACCTCCTCCGTGTTCTGCCCGTCGCGCCGCTGACTAGAGTGAGGGTATGAGGGCCGGCGGTGTCAACCAACCGCTGCGCGCCAATCTCTGCATAACTGCCTGCTTCGGAGGCCACGGTTGAGCGGTCGGTTGCTGCTGACGGTGTTGGTCCTCGCCGTGGTCTCCGCTGCCGTCGGCGCGGGGGCCGCATTGCTCCTGCGGCCGGGCGACGAAACTGCGCAGACCTCGTCCCAGGTGACGGTCGTCGCGACCACCCCTCCGCCCGATGCCTCGGAACAGCCGCAAGAGAAACCCGCCGAGCGGCCGAGCCAGAGGGTCGAGCAATCCCCAACTTCGTCCGCTCCGGCCGCCGGCACCGCCCCGGAGGAGGTTGTGTCGCAGGAGCAGTCAACCACTGCCTCGACCCTACTGAGCGCCGAACAGCATGCCGAATCCCAGGAAGCCGAGGAACCACAGCCGGTTGAACAGACAGCTGCACAACAGGAACAGGAAGCAAGCGGCATCGAGGTCGATCCGCCCCCCGAAGCGCAGCCGCGGGTTGTGATCACGACCACCCCAGCGCGGCTCACCCAGGGCGAAGCTCTGGCGCTAACGGTCGAGAGCGAACAGGCTTCCGCCGTGGCTGCGACCATTGGCGGCCGAAGCTGGAATCTCATCCAGACCGCTCCCGGCCTCTGGTGGACCGTGATCGCGATCCCTCGTGACGCCGACACAGGCACGACTGCAATCGTGGTCGATCTCTACGCCGAAGACGGCGACTGGTTGCGCTCCGCGTCGGCCTCGGTGGTGGTGCTGGCCAACGCAGCGCCACTGGAGGAAGTCACCCTTGGTGGCACCGGTACGCCGGCCGACCCTGCTGACGTAGCGCGGGACATCGCAGTGCGCTTCAGCGACCACATCTCGGTCAGCGGACCGCCGCGCTGGGACGGACCCTGGATCCTCCCGGTCGAGGGAGAGGTCACCGGCGTCTTTGGCGCCCGGCGCACGTACGACGGCGTCCAAGCCCAGGGCTGGCATCACGGCCACGACATCGCCGCGCAGCACGGCGACCCGATCGTCGCGCCCGCGCCGGGGACGGTCGTCTGGACCGGAGAGGTGATTCTGCACGGCATCGGCGTGATCATCGACCATGGCGCCGGCGTCTACAGCGGCTACTGGCACATGTCCCTGATCGCCGTCCGCGAGGGCATGGATGTCGCGCCTGGCGACTGGCTCGGCAACATCGGCAATACCGGCCTCTCGACCGGTCCGCATTTGCACTGGGAAGTCATCATTCAGGGAGTGGACGTCGATCCCGTCCAGTGGTTGGGCGAAGACCTACCGCCCCTCCCACCGTTCGCTGCCGAGCCCGAGCAGTCCACAGATACACTCGACTAATGCCGCAGGCTCTGGCCGTCCACGATCGGGCGAGCGACTTCGCCTTTGCGCTTGGCGCCCGCTTTCCCGATCTCACTCCCGCCGACCTGCAGGTCTCTCAGGAGCCGGACGGCGACCTGATCAGGGTCCAATGGGAAGACTGGATCGCGCTCTTCCCCCAGTCCGAAGCCGCGTCCGAGCAACTAACCGTCATGTCTTCACTGATGCCCCATCTGCGCGGCTTCCTCAGCCCCACGGTGCCGCTCTGGGAGGAATCCGATCACCTCGACGACTGGAAGCGTCATTGGCAGGCCGCTCGGCAAACGCAGGGTCGTCCACTGAGGCCTGAGCTGATCGTCGAACAGAATCGGGAACGCCTCGTCCGCGACCTGGCCGGATTCTTCCACGAACTGCACGAGTTTTCGGTCGAACGCGCCCGAGGCCTGGGCGCGCCCTCATTTCGCGAGTGGCGCGACGAACACGAGGCGCTCTCGCGCCGCGCGCTGACCATCATGCGCCCGCTCGTCAACTGGTCCCAGATCACCTGGGCGCGGCGATGGTGGTCGCGATTCCTCGACGACGATGCGGTCTGGCGAATCGAGCCGCGCCTCGTCCACGGCGGCGTCACGATCGAGCGCCTGCTCGTCGACCCATTGGTCCAACAACTCACCACCGTCACCGGCTGGCACGGACTCGGCGTCGCCGACCCGGCCGTCGACTTCGCCCAGCTGATCGACTGCTACGGAACCGAGCTGGGCTGGCGGATCGTCGAACACTACGGTGAACTCGGCTCCACCGCCGACGCCGCCCTCTTCCGCCGCATCCGCCTGCAACAGACCGTCAGCCGCTTCCGCGACCTCGTCAACGCCGCCAACCGCGACGGGCCCGAAAGCGAGACCGTCGCCAGCGCCCTCATGCTTCTCCGATAGGCCACTGCTGGTTTGGTACCTTTGACTCCATCAGACCCAGTGAGTCGGACGATCGGAAGGACAACCAACCATGAGTGACGCACCCGCCCGCGCCATGACTCCCGTTGGCGTCAACCATCTGGTCCTCAACGTGCGCGACATCGACGTCGCCCACGAATTCTGGACCGAGGTGATGGGCTTCCGCCACATCGGATCGCTCAAGCCGCGCGATCAACGGTCGATGACCATGCGCTTCTACAACGGCCTCTCCGAGAGCCACCACGACCTCGCCCTGGCCGAGATCATGGGCGACTCGGAGGAGTCCGGCGACTGGTCGATGGCCCCCCGGCGGCCCGGACTCAACCACCTCGCCATTCACTACCCCGACCGGGACTCGTGGCTGAAGCAGATCGCCTTCCTGCAGTCCAGGGGCGTCAAGTTCAACCTGCGCATCAATCACGGGATGACGCACTCGGTCTACATCAACGACCCCGACGGCCACGGCATCGAAGTGCTCTACGAACTCCCGCGCGAGCACTGGGAAGGCGACATCGACGGCGCGCTCAATTACGCCGAGGTGCTGCCGACCGAGGGTGATGAGGCGCTCGTCGACGAACCCACGCCCGCCTTCACCGGCGGCGACTAGGGCCGACGACGGATGGCTATGCGCGACGGCGCGGCCTACCTGGCCGGGCTGAAAGACCAACGCCGTATCTGGCACAACGGCGCCCTGGTGGAGGATGTCACCACCGCGCCCGGCTTCGCCAACGCCGCTCACACCATCGCCGCCTACTACGACTTCCAGTGCGATCCCGCCAACCGCGACATCCTCTCCTACGAGGATGAGGACGGCGAACGCTCTCACCGCTCGTTCAAGGTTCCCCGCTCGAAACATGATCTGCGGGATCGAGGCGCCGCCTACGCTGCCTGGGCCGAACACACCGGTGGGCAGCTTGGCCGCGCGCCCGACTACATGAACGCCGCCATCGCCGGCGTCGCCGCTGCGAGACATCACTGGGGACAGAATGAACCGGAGTTGGGCGAGCACGCCGCCGCCATCCTCGACCATTGTCGTCGCAATGACGTCTGCCTGACCCACACCTTCATCACTCCGCAGATCGACCGCAAGACCCCGCTCGGCGAACAGGACCCCTTCCTCAACGCCGGCGTCGTCAAGCGAACCTCGGACAGCATCATCGTCCGCGGCGCGCGCATCCTGGGCACGCTGGCGCCGTTCTCCGACGAAAACCTGTCGATGGTCCTACCAATCGTCAAGGGCGACGAAGAGCTCAAGTACGCGCTTTGCTTCACCATCCCAGTCGACGCCCCGGGACTGCACTGGGTCTGCCGCGACTCCTTCGACCCCAACCGCTCAACCCACGACTACCCAATCTCCAGCCGCTTTGAGGAGATCGACACCGTCGCCGTCTTCGACGACGTGGAAGTGCCCTGGGAAAACGTCTTCGGCTACCAGGACGAGAAGATCCACAACACGGCCCTGATGGTCATGCGCTTCCAGGAATCCCTCGGTCACCACGTGATCGTCAAGAACGTCGCCAAGACGCGCTTCCTCCTGGGACTGGCCCACCTGATCGCCGAGAACGCCCAGACCAACTCGTTCATCAACGTTCAGATCCGTATCGGCGAGATCGTCACCATGCTCCAGACGCTCGAGTCGATCGCGATCGCGGCGGTCGAGGGCGCCGTGGAAAATCCTGACAACGGCGTCTGGTACTGCAACGCCAACGCGATCACGGCCGGCCTCCGCCTCTTCCCCGACTACTACGTCCAGATCATCGACCACATCAAGCAGATCGGCGGCAGCAACTTCATGGCCGCCCCATCCGAGGCCAACATGGAGGCCATTACCGAAGCAGTCGGCCCATCGGTCGAGCGCTACTTCAAGGGCGCCGCCGACATGACCGAAGAAGGCATCGACAAGGTCCCCCTCTTCCGCCTCGCCTGGGACGTCGTCGGTACTTCCCTCGCCGGCCGCCAGGAACTGTACGAGCGCTTCTTCTTCGGCGACCAGCAGGTCTCCAAGTCCCAGTCCTACCTCCGCTTCGACAAGACGGAAGCAATCGAAACGGTCCGCCGATTGCTGGACCCGAAGTGGCTCAGCCACTCTTGAGCGCTACCCCTTCGCTGCACATGCGCACGATGTATCGCTTCAATGAAGCGGGTCGGATCGTCTCGACGCTGGAACCGAATCCGGCGATCGGACCCTCATTCACGCTGATTCGTGGCCGCTCCGAGTGCGTCTGGGCGGTCGGAGCAAGGCTGGACCCCGCGGTTGCTGAAGAGTTGGACGCGCTGGCCGCACAGGAACAGCCGCTGGACGATTGGCGAGAGCAGCCACGGTTCACTAATCGCTATCGCGACATCCTCGGCGGCGAGCTCGTCTCCGGGCCGGCTCTGGATTTCCCCGATCAAATCGAGGCGCCGGAGGGCGTCTCGCTGCTCGAGGATGCGTCGCTGCTGGAGCGGCACTTCCAGGGCTGGACTGCAGAGGAGATACAGGGTCGCACACCGATCGCTGCAATCATCGAAGACGGCCACGCCGTGAGCGTTTGCGCCTGCGCCCGCCGCACCGACGAAGCAGCGGAGGCCAGCCTGGAAACGGCCGAGCTGTTTCGCGGGCGAAGACTGGCTCAACAAGTCACCGCAGCCTGGGCCGTCGCAGTCCGCGCCTCTGGTCGGATTCCGCTGTACAGCACGTCGTGGCGGAACGCGGCCTCGCTTGCAGTGGCTCGAAAGCTGGGTCTGTCGACCTACGCTGCGTCCTGGACGCTGTACGCACAGTCGCATGAAGACCGTTCTTTATCGACTAATCCCTGAGCAGCCGACGTTTGACCCTGCCCACCGCCCACGCCTAGCCTCCTCCCGTATCTCGCGTTCAGGAAGAGGGGATGACATGGGACACCTCGATGGCAAGGTGGCGTTGGTCACCGGCGGCGCCGGTGGCATGGGATCGCAAATCTGCAAGGTCTTCGCCGAGCAGGGTGCCTCCGTCGTCGCCTGCGACACCGGCTTCGACGTGGAGGGCCGCGCCGGCATGGATCCGTCCAAAGTCCAGGCAGTGGTCGATGAGATCATCGCCAACGGTGGACATGCCGTCGCCGTCGCCGGCGACATCGCCGACATGGACACCGCCGAACGCGCCGTCCAGACCGCAATCGACAGCTTCGGCGACCTCGACATCCTCGTCTGCGCTCACGGCATTCTGCGCGAGCGCATGGTCTTCAACATGACCGAGGAGGAGTGGGACGAGCTGGTCAGGATTCACCTCAAAGGCTGTTTCGCCCCGACCAAGTTCGCTGCCATCCACTGGCGCGCCAACCGCGACAAGGGCAACCGGCGAATCATCTATTTCACCTCCTCCGCCGGCGTCCGAGGCGAGGCTGGCCAGCCCAACTATTCCGCGGCGCACGCCGGGAAGATCGGACTCTCCCTGTCCAACGCCGAGGCGCTCGAGCGCTATGGGGTGACCTCGAACTGCATTTCGCCCGCCGCCTCTACCCGAATGACCGACCGAGGCCGCGAGGTCGACCAGAGTTCCGACGCCCCCAGCCTCAGCGCCGCCGGCACAATGATGGACCCGAGCAACGTCACCCCCGTTGTCACCTATCTCGCCTCCGACGCCTCAGCCGACATCTCCGGCCGAGTCGTCGGCACAACCGGCGGGCGCCTCACCATCTGGAAAGAGCCCGAGTGGGAGCAGACGATCTGGAATGTCGAACCGTACTGGGACATCGACACGCTGTTCGACCTGATCCCGCTCACATTCGAGCTGCAGGGCGTCGGCCCGCCGCCGCGACAGTTCCCTTAACGGCCGGCGCTCAGTTGAACAAGGCATCACTATGACCACACCGGACTCCGACAATACGCCCCCCTTCGTTGGCAGGAGCGATCAGACCGTGAAACACCTCGAGGGACGGATCTGCATCATCACCGGCGGCGCCGGCGGCATCGGTTCCAATCTTTGCCGCGTCTTTGGCGAGCAAGGCGCCAAAGTCGTCGTCGCCGACACCGGCTTCGACGTCGAAGGACGCTTCGGCATGGACGCCTCCAAAGTCGAAGCGATCGTTGACGAAATCCGCGATGCCGGCGGCGAAGCCGTACCCTTCGTCGGCGATGTCGCCGACATGGATACCGCCGAGCGCATGGTCCAGACCGCGATTGACGAGTTCGGCGGCCTCGACGTGCTGGTCTGCGCCCACGGCATTCTGCGTGAGCGCATGATCTTCAACATGCTCGAAGAAGAGTGGGACGGCCTGGTCCGCGCACATCTCAAAGGCTGCTTCGCGCCAACCAAGTTCGCCTCGATCTACTGGCGAGCCAACCGCGACGGCGGGCATCGACGGATCATCTACTTCACCTCCGACGCCGGCATCCGCGGTTCGGCCGGGCAGCCCAACTACTCGGCCGCCCACGCGGCCAAACTCGGTCTCATGCGTTCAAATGTCGGCGCACTCGGTCGCTACGGTGTGACCACAAACTGCATTGCCCCCGGCGCCTCCACGCGGATGACCGACCGCGGACTCGGCGTGGACTCGTCAGAACCTGCGCCATCCGAATCTGCGGCCGGCACCGCGCGCGACCCAAAGAACGTCGCACCGATCGTGGCCTGGCTTGCCTCCGACCAGTCCGATGCTGCCAACGGCCGCATCTTCGGCGCCAGCGGCCACCGCATCTCTCTGTTCTCCGAGCCGGTGCTCGAGCGCTATCTCCATTTCGACGACAACAGGATCGAGATCGACACCCTCTTCGAGCTCTGGCCGCACACACTCGGCGCTGGTGGATTCCCGCGAAACAGCATTCGGCCGGGTCTGGTTTGATTGTGCTCTGTTATTGCAAGCGGTTGCATTAGAGGCGCGTCGCCCATAGTCTGACTTCGCACTGCTGGAAGTCAACCTCCGTGACCAGATTCCGTCTCGCTCTTTCGCTGTCCCTCCTCGCGATCGCGCTGTCGCTCCTCGGTGCGGCGTGCGGGAGCGATGCGCAAGATGACCGGCTGTTGGTCGTCACGACGGTTGCGCCGCTACGCAACATCATCGAAGAGGTCGGCGGAGACCGCATCGCCGTCGTTGCGCTTGTTCCCGAGGGCACCAACAGCCACACCTTCGACCCGCCGCCCTCGGCCGTCGGCGAGATCGAGAAGGCCGATCTGATCATCATCAACGGGCTCAATCTCGAGCTGCCGACGCTGGAACTGGCCGAGGCCAACGCAGCCGACAATACGCCGATCGTCCTGCTCGGCAATCTCGCCGTCTCGCCCGACGAGTACGTGTTCGACTTCTCGTTCCCCGAAGAGGACGGCAACCCGAATCCACACCTGTGGACGGCGCCTCACCTGGCCGTCGAGTACGCCGAGATCGTTCTTGGAGAGCTGAGCAAGGTTGATCCCGAGGGTGCCGACTACTACTCAGACAACGCCGATCTGTTCATCGCCCGACTCTGGGAACTCGACGAAGCAATCGCCGAAGCAACGGCCACGATTCCGCTAGCGCATCGCAAACTGATCACGTATCACGACTCATTTCCCTACTTCGCGCCGCGCTACGGTCTGGAGATCATTGGCGCGATTCAGCCCTCAGACTTCTCGGAACCGGCGCCGCGCGAGGTCGCCAATCTGATTGGACAAATCCGAGACGCCGGAGTACCGGCGATCTTCGGTTCGGAAGTCTTCCCCTCGGAAGTGCTGGAGACCATCGCCGAAGAAGCCGGCGCGGTGCAGGTCTCGACGTTGTCGGACGATGACCTGCCAGGAACTCCGGGCGACCCGGGGAACACGCTGGTCGGCATGATGGTGGAAAATGTACGGACTATGGTGACCGTGCTCGGCGGCGATGCATCGGCGCTGGATAGATTTGATACGAGCAGCACGTGGCAACCGTCGGAGTAGACGCGCTCGTCGAACTGCAAGGCGTCGCCCTGGGTTACGAGGGCGTTGTCGCCTTGCGCGACGTCGACGTGTCCATCGCTCCCGGTGAGCTGATCGGCATCGTCGGTCCCAGCGGCTGCGGCAAGACCACCCTGCTGCGGTCCCTGCTGGGCGAACCCGAACTCTACGCAGGCACGGCCAAGGTCGCCGACAACACCCGCGTCGGCTATGTCCCACAGGTCGAAACCGTGGACTGGAACTTTCCCATCACAGTGGAACAGGTGGCGATGCTCGGTAGCTGGCGGACCCGCCGCTGGCTGCCGTGGACCAGCCGAGCCGAACGTAGTCGTGCCCGGGTAGTGCTCTCCCAGCTCGGCATCGCCGACCTGGCCGATCGCCCGATCCGCGCGCTCTCCGGTGGACAGCAACAACGCACCTTTCTCGCTCGCGCCCTGATCCGGTCGCCGGATCTGTTGCTCCTCGATGAACCGACTTCAGGTGTCGACATCAAGACACGACACGAGATCCTGCATCAATTGGCCGGTCTGAACACGGCCGGCGTGACCGTCGTCTTGACCACACACGACCTCAACGGCGTCGCCTCACACCTGCCACGGTTGATCGCCCTGGGCGAACAGACAGTCCTCGCCGACGGGCCGCCGTCTGAGGTCTTGCAGCCCGACATCCTCGAACGCGCTTACGGGCAGCCGATGCTGGTCGTGCAGAGCGGCCACGAGACCTACGTCTTGCCGATCCCCGAGGAAGCGCCCGGCGCACACGGCGATGTGCTGCCGCCGCCAGAAGTCGTCAACGTGATCGGACGCCCCGACAGCGACTCGGACTCTGACTCAACGTCTGCTCATGCTTGAGCCATTCGAGTTTGGCTTCATGCAACGCGCGATGATCGCTGCCACCCTGGTCGGCGGCGTCACCGCCGCAGTCGGCGTGTTCGTCATCCTGCGCCGGCTCGCCTACATCGGACATGGCCTCGCCCATAGCATCTTCGGCGGCGCGGTCGTCTCGTTCACAATCGGATTCAACTTTTTCCTCGGCGCCAGCCTCTGGGGAGCATTCAGCGTCTTTCTGATCAACCAGGCCGCGCGTCGCCGGCAGATCGGTGGCGACGCGGCAATCGGCATCATCACCACAGCCGCATTTGCGATCGGCATCGCCGTGATCTCTCGTGCGCGCAGCTTCACCCGCGACTTCGAGGCTGCGCTGTTCGGCGAGATCCTGGGCATCACCAACCAGGATCTGTACGTCACGGCCGGGATGGTCCTATTGATCGCCATCGTGATGTTTCTGCTCTGGAAGCCGCTCGTGTTCGTCACCTTCGACCAGGATGTCGCCACGTCCTACGGCATTTCTGTGCGCTGGGTTGAAGCGATCTTCTCGCTGGCCCTGGCCGCAACGGTCGTTGCCGCTCTGCAGGTACTGGGCGTGACGCTGATCGCGGCGGCCTTGGTGATTCCTCCAGTGGTCGCCCGACTGTTGACCGATTCGTTTCCCCGCCTCTTCGTGATCGCCGTGTTCATCGGCGCTCTCACCGGATTCCTCGGCGTCTACGTGTCCTGGTTCGTCGATGTCTCCTCCGGCGCGACGGTGGTACTGGTCCAGTCGGCCGTCTTCGCCCTCACGCTCGGCTGGGGAGTTCTGGAGTCCCGTCGCGGCTTCAGCGCCGCTCGCCGAGCGGAACGACTCGCCGGCCTCGAACGCTCCCTGAATGACTGAGCGACTGGCTAGAGTCTGAATCAGACTGCAACATCGCTCCGTCCATAGAATCGTTCCATGTCCAGCCAGCCCAGTAACGGCTCCGCCGACTCCATCGAGGATGCGCCACCGCCCATCTTCGACCTCGCGGCACTGGAAGAGGGCCAGCCGTCGCTTGATCCTGACACGCTGAGCCGCGTCACCGAGGCGCTTGCCGAGGCAGAAGGCCGAAGCCAGGGCGATTGGCTCTCCGACTGGCCGAGTTCGACCACCACCATCGAGTCGCCCCCGCCGCTCGCGCTGGAATCGGGGGCCGCACTCTCGCCGTTGGCCGAGCCGGCCGAAGCGCCTCGTCCGCCGGCCAGAACCAGTCCTGCCGAACCACCGGAGCTTGTCGGTCTGACGCAGACCGAAGTTACGCAGCGCATGGAAGACGGCCGCGTCAATCGTGACACGTCGAAGCAGCGCTCCGACCTCGACGTCATCCTCACGAACGTTTTCACCTACTTCAACGTGGTCCTCTTCAGCCTGATCGGCATCCTGCTGATCCTGGCCATCACCGAGCAGAAGACCGACCACCTGCAGGACGCCGCGTTCGTCGGCATGGTGGTCCTCGCCAACGTGCTTGTGGGGACGTTCCAGGAGTTGCGAGCCACGCGCAAACTGCGACAACTCGTCGCCCTGACGGCGCCCACGGCCACAGTCGTCCGGGAGGGCTTCGAGCGAGAGATCCTGGCGACGGACGTGGTCGCGGATGATCTGCTGGTTCTGCGCAGCGGCGACCAGGTCGTGGCCGACGGCCCGATTGTCTGGGACGAGGCCGAGCTGGATGAATCGATCCTGACCGGTGAGACCAGCTCGGTCCGGCGCGGTCCCGGCGAAACGCTCGAGTCGGGCGCGTTCTGCGTCGGCGGCTCGTGCTACTACCAGGCGACGCACGTCGGCGACCAGTCGCGCGCCGTTCGCGAAACACGCGACGCCCGCGAGCTGAAGCGCACGGAGACGCCGCTCCAGCTTCGCTTCAAGCGCATCCTCGACGGCCTGATCGTCGCCACCGCCATCCTCGGACTGCTGATCTTGATCTCCTTCCTGATTACCGGACGCGAGTTCGACGAAGCCGTCAAGGCAACGATTGCGACCGCCACCTCGGTCGTGCCCGAGGGTCTGATGCTCGGTTTTACGGTCGCATTTGCCGTCGGGGCGCTGCGCGTCTCTCGGCTTGGCGCAATCGTGCAGGACAACACCGCCGTCGAGGCGCTCAACTACCTCGACACCATCTGTCTCGACAAGACCGGCACGATCACCGCCAACCGATTGCAGGTCGATGACGTGCGCTGGGCGCCGGGCGGTCGTTCGCTGGCCGGCTGGCTGGGTGCGTTCGCCGTCTCGACCTCGGCCAACAACCGCACCGCTGAAGCGCTCTCGACCGCGTTCGCGGCGCAGACCAACGGCGCCCAGCTCGTCGACGACGAGCCGTTCAACTCCGAGCGCCGTTGGAGCGCGGCTCGCCTGCGACTGGGACCCGAGGAGCGAATCTTTGTGCTCGGCGCGCCCGAGCGTCTGCTTCGAACGGACGACGAGGACGACGTTGACGATGAGGCGGCGCGCTCGGAACTGTCGGCGGAGTACGAGCTCGCCGCCCAACGGGGACTGAGGGGCGTGGTCTGCGCCGAGGCCGCCGCCATGCCTGATCCCGAGACCGACACGCTGCCGTCGCTTCGGGTGATCGCGTTGATCACGGTCGCCGACGAGTTGCGCGAGGAGATCGCCAACGCGTTCCGGATGATGGACGAGCTCGGCATCGAGCCCAAGATCATCAGCGGCGACAATCCCGCGACCGTGGCCGCGCTCGTTCAGCAACTCGGGATCCTCCTGCCGGGCGGCCTGATCACCGGTTCCGCGCTGGCTCGGCTGAACGAGTCCGATTTCGCCGACGCCGTGGAGTCGAACTCGGTCTTCGGACGGATCGCGCCGCAGCAGAAGGAGCAGATTGTCGCGGCGCTGCAGGCGAACGGCCGATACGTGGCGATGGTCGGCGACGGCGCCAACGACGTCCGCGCGCTGCGACAGGCCGACGTCGGTGTGGCCATGGAGTCGGGCGCGAACACGGCCAAGGGCGTTGCGTCGATCGTCCTGCGCAACGACTCGTTTGAGGCGCTGGTCAAGGGATCGGCCGTGGCGCAGAGCGTGCTTGGCAACGCCTCTCAGCTCTCCAAGCTGTTTGTGACCAAGAGCTTCTACGCGTTCCTGATCATCTTCATCTCCAACATGATGGGTCTCGAGTTTCCCTTCCTGCCTCGCCACGGTTCGCTGACCGCACTGTTCACGCTCGGCGTGCCGGCCGTCTTCATCACCCTGACCCGGCCGCCGCGCTCGGCGGGCCGCGACTTCCTTTCCTCGACGATGCGTTTCGCGATCCCCGCCTCGCTCGCGCTGGCCGTTTCGGCCGTGGCCGTGCACCTGCTGACCGAGGGCATCCTCGGGCGACCGGTCGAGGACGCCCGCACCCTGGTTTCGACCACGATCGGCATCGTCGGGCTGGCCTACATGGTCGAGGTGATCGGCTACCAGGGCGCGACCCGTGAGAACCTGATGCGCCCGGCGCTGGTCACCTTCTTCGGCGTCGCGCTGCTGGGTATCTTCATCCTCACGCTCTACACCCCGCCCCTGCGCAACTTCTTCGACTTCTCCCCGCTCTCCGCTGCCGAGTGGGCGATCGTCGCCTTCGCTGTCGCTGCGGCGCTGGCCGGCAAGTGGCTGCTGTCGACCTATGCCGCCCAGATCATGCGCCGGTTGACCGGTCAGGCCTATGAAGAGGCGGCTGCGCGCGGCCGGGCCAACTAGTCGCCGTACAGCTCGGCCAACTCCGGATCCTTGGCCGAGAGCATCTCGGCCAGGTCGAGCAGCACCTGGCATTGCTTGTAGGTCGCGTCGTCCTGCATCTTGCCGTCGACCACGGCGACGCCGCCGGCGCCGCCCGCGTCCTCCATGGCGGCGACCACACGGCGCGCGAACGAGACCTCGTCCGGGTTGGGCCGGAAGACCGCCTTGGCGATCGGGATCTGGTTGGGATGCAGCGTCCAGGCGCCGACGCAGCCGAGGATGAAGGCAGCGCGGAACTGGTCCTCGCAACCGACCGGATCGGAGAAGTCGCCGAACGGCCCGTAGAACGGATAGATCTCGTTGGCCGCGCAGGCGTCGATCATCCGGGCCAGCGTGTAGTGCCAGGGGTCCTGGATGTAGGACGTGCGCGGGGCCGCCTCGTCGTTGGGGTCGGCGTCGGTGCGCACGACGTAGCCGGGATGCGGACCGCCCACGCGGGTCGTCTTCATCCGCCGCGAGGCCGCCAGGTCGGACGGACCCAGGCTCATGCCCTGCAGTCGGGGACTGGACTGGGCGATCGCCTCGACGTTGGAGACGCCTTGCGCCGTTTCGAGGATGGCGTGGATTAAGATCGGCCGGCTCAGGCCGTTGCGTGCTTCCAGTTGGGCCAACAGCAGGTCGAGGAAGCGAATCTCCTCCGGTCCGTTGACCTTGGGCAGCATGACGGTGTCCAGCACGTCGCCGATCTCCGCGGTCAGCTCGAGCATGTCGTCGAGGAACCAGGGGCTGTCAACCGCGTTGACCCGGGTCCAGAGCTTGGTCGCGCCCAGATCGAGCGTCTTGCCCACGTCGATCAGCCCGGCCCGGGCTGCTTCCTTCGCGTTCGGCGGGATCGCGTCTTCGAGGTTGCCCAGCAGGATGTCCACGGTCAGCGCCAGTTGCGGCAAGCGGTTGCGGATCCGCTCATTGGATGGATCGAAGAAGTGGATCATCCGCGAGGGATAGGTGGGGATGTCGGACGGCGGTGCTGGCGCGCCGAGCACCAGCGGGCGGAGGAACTGTCGGGGAACGGGCATGGATTGACCTCCTGGCTTCTGGCCTGAGCCTATCGGTGGTTCGCCATGTCGGCCGAATTCATCTGCGGACACGGCGGAGCCAGGGCGGGTGACCCGTTGAAAGAAAAAAAACGAGCGGGAACGGGAAGGCGGTCGGCGGCTACAAGGGGTCGTCGTCCTCGTCCCGCGTCTCTTCGTCCGGTAGGGAACCCCCCTCTGTCTCTACGAGACATCTCCCCCCGCCTGACGGCGGGGGGAGAGCGGAACCCGCGGTGGGAGAGGGGGCGGCATGGTCATAGAGGTCGCGGAGGAGGTGTCGGGCGACGTCGAAGGGGTCGGTGGCGAGGTACATGCGGTGGTTGCGGCGGGCGCGATCGTTGGGGGCGAAGAGCTCGCGGACGACGGCGTCGAGGGCGTCGAGCCGGCGATACGCGGGGGCATTGCTGTTGGCGCGCCGCCAGAGACGATCGATGTTGGCTCGGAAGTGGAAGGGGTTGGTCGTGCAGTTCATTCGTTGTTCCTCACGGGTGGATCAGGCGTTCAATGATAGGTACATATGTTCTTCGTAGGGAGGTTGAGATGTGTTGGGCTTGTCGCTACGGGCGTGGTGGGCGTGGCGGGGGTGCAGGGATGATCAGAGTGTGGTCGCGTGTTGAGATCTCGGTCTGGGCCCCGCGTCCCCTGTTCAAGCCAGGGGCAGGCAAGTGCGGGGCATCGGAAGGGGAGCGTGGAGCAGCGGCGAGGAGAGCGGGTCGGGTTAGTATTTTGGCATTGCTTCGCTAACTGAGATGGGAGCTGAGATGGCTATTGATCTGACGCTTGGCGCGGTGCTGCCGACCAATGAGATTGGCGGCGATCCGTCTGCGATTCGCGACTTTGCTCAAGCGGTCGAAGGCATGGGCTTCGACCACCTATTGATCTATGACCATGTGCTCGGCGCCGATCCGTCGGTACACCGGATGACCGGTCCCTACACCGACGAGCACCCCTTCCACGAGGTCTTCGTCACGCTGGGCTTCATTGCCGCCTGCACGCGAAATCTCGGCATGGCGACCTGCGTGCTGGTGTTGCCCCAGCGACAGACGGCCCTGGTAGCCAAGCAGGCCGCGCAGTTGGCCGTGCTCTCGGACAACCGATTCCGCCTGGGCGTGGGCAGCGGCTGGAACCACGTCGAGTACGAGGCGCTGAACGAGAACTTCCGCAATCGGGGCCGCCGCCAGGAAGAACAGATCGAGCTGATGCGCGCGCTCTGGAACAATCACCTGGTCGATTTCGAGGGCGAGTTCCACACCGTCAAGTCCGCGGGGATTGAGCCGCGGCCGACCAAGCCGGTTGAGGTCTGGTTCGGCGGCGGGCACGACCTCCAGCTCCGCCGCACCGCGAAGATTGGCGACGGCTGGTTCCCGGTCGGGCCGCCGAACCCGGACTCGGCCGCGATGGTCGAGACGCTGCGCGGCTACCTGGCCGACAACGGCCGCGATCCGGACAGCTTCCCGATGGAACCGCAGGCGCAGTTCCGGGGCGGCAACCCTGAGCTGTGGGTGTCGCACGCGCAGAGCTGGGTCGACATGGGGGCCACGGCGATCTCGATCGCCACGATGAACGCCGGTTTGCCGGATATTGACGCCCACATCGACGCCGTGCGTCAGTATCGGGAGGCTGTGACGGCGTAGTACGCCATGTACGTGGATTGAGCCCCTTGCGGAAGCTTCGAGATACCCGCGGCAAGCGCGGGTATGACGAGTTAACGTGACGACCGTCCCTGGGCGGAGACGGCGGCGGCGGCTTCGGCGGCGGCCTCTTCGCCGGCGAGATAGCGGCGGTCGATCACGTTCATGTCGCGGTCGAGCGTGTAGGCCAGTGGCATACCGGTGGGGATGTTGAGCTGGGTGATCTCGTCGTCCGAGACGGAATCCAGGTGCTTGACGATCGCGCGGATGCTGTTGCCGTGGGCGGCGATCAGTAGGCGTTCGCCGCTCTGCAATGCGGGCACGATCTGCGACTGCCAGCAGGGCATGACCCGTTCGAGGGTCAGTTTGAGCGACTCGGCGGCCGGCAGATCGGCGGCGGGAATCTGCGCATAGCGGCGATCGAAGCGCGGATGATCGGGATGATCACCGTCCAGCGGCGGCGGCGGGATGTCGTATGAGCGTCGCCAGATGTGGACCTGGTCGTCGCCATGCTTGGCGGCGGTCTCGGCTTTGTTCAGGCCCTGCAGTCCGCCGTAGTGGCGCTCGTTCAGCCGCCAGTCGCGATGCACCGGCAGCCAGGGAGCCTCGATCTCGTCGAGGACGATCCAGAGCGTATGAATCGCGCGCTTGAGCACGGAGGTCCAGGCGGCGTCGAACTCGATGCCCGCTTCGCGAATCTGCCGGCCGGCGCTGTGCGCTTCGGCGACGCCCTGTTCGGTCAGCGGCACATCGATCCAGCCGGTGAATCGGTTCTCAAGATTCCACTGACTCTGGCCGTGCCGGACCAGAACCAGATTGACTAGGTTGACCGGGCTGACGCCTTCTGGCATGAGCACAGGCTACCCTGCGTTTGCCATCGAACACCCCGCGGAGGATGACAGATGAGTGATGGAGAGCGCTCGTCGGACACCGTGTTCGGCGCCATCGTTCGCGGAGAGATTCCGGCGGACATCGTCTACGAAGACGAGCGGTGCGTGGCCTTTCGCGACCTGAATCCGCAGGCGCCGACCCATGTGTTGGTGATCCCGCGGATCGGGATTGCCGGACTGCAGGAGGCAGACGAGGCCGATGCATCGCTCCTGGGCCACCTGATGCAGGCGGCCCAGATCGTCGCCCGGCAAGAGGGGCTGGAGGAAGACGGCTGGCGAGTCGTGGTGAATGTCGGCGAGGATGCCGGTCAGACGGTCGCGCATCTGCATTTGCACGTGCTCGGCGGGCGCAAACTGTCCTGGCCGCCTGGCTAGGCCCGCCTGATGGACGTATTGCTCGATGTCCGTGAGCTGGACAAGCATTTCGGCGGGCTGCGCGCCTGCGATCAGGCGACATTCCAGATCGAGACAGGGGCGATTGCCGGAATGATCGGGCCCAACGGCGCCGGCAAGACCACCGCCTTCAACTGCGTGGCAGGATTCCTTAAGCCCGACGGCGGACTGGTCTCGTTCGCGGGTGAGGACGTCACCGGATTTCCGCCGCACCGGATGTTCGACCGGGGTCTGGTGCGAACGTTCCAGATCCCCCAGGGACTGGAAACGATGACGGTCCTCGAGAACCTGATGCTGGCCGGCGAGCAGCAGTCGGGCGAGTCGCCCTGGCGCACCTTGCTGCTGCCCGGCCAGGTGCGGCGGGAGGAGGAGCGTCTGGAAGCGCGCGCTCACGAGGTGCTGGAGCAAACCCAGCTTGGGCACCAGGCCTACATCCGCGCGGGCGCGCTCTCGGGCGGTCAGCGCAAGCTCCTGGAACTGGCCCGCGCGTTGATGGCCGAACCGAAGATGATCCTGCTGGACGAACCCAGCGCCGGCGTCAATCCGGCCCTAATCCGGCGGTTGGCCGACCACATCCGTGAACTGAGCGAACGATTGGGATTGACCTTCCTGATCATCGAACACAACCTCGATTTCATTCGGCAGTTGTGTCATCCGGTGGTGGTGATGGCCCAGGGACGCGTGCTGGATGTGGGCGCGCCCGAGGATGTGCTCGCCAATCCGGAGGTCCAGGCCGCGTATCTGAGCGGGCAGCGAACGGCACGCAGCGCATGACCGAGCGTCGTCCGTTGCTGCAGGTCGAGGCGTTCAGCGGCGGCTACGTCGACGGGATCGACATCATTCACGAGGTCAGCATCGATCTCTACCGCGATGAGATCCTGACGATCATCGGCCCAAACGGGGCGGGAAAGTCGACGCTGCTCAAGGCGGTGGTCGGCGCGTTGCCGTTTGAGCGCGGCCGGCGTGTGTTCCAGAGGGAGGACGTGAGCGGTTGGTCGACGCCGCGAATGATTGCTGCGGGCGTCGGATACGTGCCGCAGGTCGACAACGTGTTCACCTCGCTCTCGATCCGCGAGAACCTCGAGATGGGCGGATACATGCGGAGCAGCGGTCTGCGCGAGCGGATTGGCGAAGTCCTTGCCATGTTTCCCGACCTCGAGAGCCGGCCGAACGAGCGCGCCAGCAGGCTCTCGGGCGGTCAGCGGCAGATGTTGGCGATGGCTCGGGCGCTGATGCTCGATCCGGTCATGCTCTGCCTCGACGAGCCGACGGCGGCGCTGTCGCCGGCGGCGAGAGGAGAGCTGTTCGCCCGGATCTACAAGATCCACATGTCGGGAGTCGGCATGTTGATGGTCGAGCAGAACGCCACCGAGGCGCTGGTCTGGTCGGACCGAGCGGTCGTCATGGTCGACGGCGAGATTGCGCTTGAGGGCAGCGGAACGGAGATGCTGACCAGCTCCGAGGTTGGGCGAGCCTTCCTCGGCCAGGCCGAAGGCGAAGGCTTCACGATCGAGGAAGGGTCGGCGTTATAGAAATCGCGCAACTGGTCACGATCGGAATCATCGTCGGCTCGATCATCGCGCTGGGGGCGATGGGATTGACGCTGGTCTTCGGTGTGCTCGGCATCGCTGACTTCGCCCACGGCGACAAGATGGGCTGGGGCATGTTCCTCGCCTTCTTCGTCGTCTCGTCCGAGGGGGCCAATCTGGGCTTCGCCGGCGGTCGATTCGGTTCGCTGTCGTTCGGTTGGGGGCTGGTGATCGGCTTGTTGGTGGCGATGATCGGCGTCGCGCTGATCTCGGTCGTGCTCGAGCGCCTGGTCTTCCGTCGGCTGCGGGTCACGGGCGGTGGCTTCTTCGTCTTCGCGATCGCGTCGCTGGGCATGTCGATCATGCTGCGCGCGGTGATCCAGCTGATCTGGGGGCCGTCCAACTTCCGCTTCACGCCCGGCATCCACCCGGCCATCGAGATCCTGGGTGGAATCAAGGTCAAGCCCGACCAGTTCTTCATCGTGGGGGTCACGTTCCTGGCGGCCGTGCTGCTCTACTGGCTGCTGTATCGCACGCGGTTTGGCAAGGCGATGCGAGCCACGGCCGACAATCCCGGCCTGGCCGAGGCCTCGGGCATCGATACGAACCGGATCCGCGTGGGGACCTGGATCATTGCCGGGATCTTCGGGGCGCTGGCCGGCGTGATGCTCGGTCTGCAGGCGGAAGTTCGATTCGACGCCGGATTCCGCCTGCTCCTGCCGCTGTTCGCCGCCGTGATCCTGGGAGGGATCGGCAATCCCTGGGGGGCGTTGATTGGAGGATTGACGGTCGGCATTGCGCAGGAGGTCTCGACTGAGTGGATCAATACGGGGCTCAAACCCGGGATTCCGTTCGTGATTGTGATCGTGGTGCTGCTGTTGCGGCCTCGCGGCCTGTTCGGTCAACGGCGTTAGGGGCGCGCTGAAATGGAACAGTTGCTGGTGGGTGCGATCACGCTGGTCACGTTCGACGGCGCCGTCAACTGGACGGTCGGCTTCCTGACCACGGTCGCGATCTTCGCGATTCTCGCCCTGGCGTTGAATATCCAGTGGAGCGTCGGCATCCTCAACTTCGGCGTCGCCGCGTTCTTCATGGTTGGCGCCTACGTGTCGGCGGTGTTGACACTCCCCGCTCCTGAGGGACTCGAAGCCTATGTGGCCGGCTGGGGCCTGCCGATTCCGGTCGGGTGGTTGTTCGCCATGGTCTCGGGCGCGGTGCTGGCCCTGTTGCTGGGCATTCCGACGCTGCGGTTGCGCGACGATTTCCTCGCGATTGCGACGATCGGCGTCGCGGCGATCCTGCGCAGCATCGCCAACTCGGTCGAAGGGCTGGTCAACCGCAGCCGCGGGCTCAACGGCATCGACGGCTTCCTGGAGGATCAGGTCCAGGGCGGTGGTTACCGCTGGGTCGAACTGGCGATCGCGCTGGTCGTTCTGCTGGCGGTGTACTGGCTGGTGACGAGGGCGACCGCCTCACCCTGGGGCCGAACGCTGCGGGCGATCCGAGACAACGAGGACACGGCCAAGGCCTCAGGCAAGAACACGGTGCGGTTCCGCATGGGGGCGTTCATCCTGGGGGCGATGCTGATGGGCCTGGCCGGCGCGATCTACGCGCATCGCAGCGGCACGATCTCACCGCTGACGTTCTCCGACCTGCTGGGAACATTCTTCGTCTGGACGATGCTGATTGTGGGCGGCAGCGGGAATCACCGCGGCGCTCTGCTGGGGGCGGTCGTCGTGGGATTCTTCTGGTTCGGCACTCCGCTGATCCAGGAAAGTCTGCCCGATTGGCTGGGCAGCCGCGTCTTCCAGGTGCGCCAACTGTTGATTGGCCTGCTGATCGTCGTCTTCCTGCTCTGGCGACCGCAGGGTCTGCTGGCCGAGCGCGATCGGGTCAGCCGGTTCGTGTCGCAAGGCCCGGAGGATTCTTCCGGCGGACACGGCTCCCGGTGGCGGCGTTTGCGCGAGCGGGCGGTCGCTCAGTTGCCGAGGTCGTAGGCGATCCGGCGGGTGATCTGGATCTGCCCGTCGATGTCGAAGCGCCAGACGCCGATCGTGAAGCGGGTGATGTCGCCGTTGGCGTCCCAGGCGAGCGAGCTTTCAACGCCCCGGTAGTCGAATGGCTCGCCACGTTCCGCTGCATGCAGAGCGTGCGCGAGTTGGTCCGGGCCGAACACGGGACCATCGCCGTCGGCGACGGAGCGCAGGTGGTCGCGGATGGCTGCGCCGTCTGTGGACTGAGCGCGTTGCGCGGCCAGAGCGAGCGCGACCGTGGCGTCATAGACGGCGCGGACGTAGGTCAGAGACGTGTGCTCGGGGGCGCCCCACGCTTCGGCGTAGGCACGTTCCCAGAAGCGGGCCGAGGGGTTATCGGGGTTGTCGGCGGCGGCCGTACCGACCATGCCGGCGAGAATGTCAGGGCCGAGGCTTCGAATCAGGGCCGGGCTTTGATCAGTGTCGCCGAACAGGAAGCGGTCAAACAATCCCAGCTCGACCGCCTGACCAACACAGAGCGTGGAGCCGTCGCGAAAGGTAAAGAGAACCAGGGCGTCGGCCTCAGCGGCCGCGATGGTGCGCAGCTCGTCGGCGCAGGATTCAGCATCGACGGCAATCGCGGCAGCGTTGAGACCACCGTCCCAGGCGTCGCGGAAGGCGTCAAGCAGACCGCGCCCCCAGGCGTCGTCACGATAGATCACTCCGACATGTTCGTGGCCATGTTCGCGCGCGAGCTGGGCCAGGACGGGCCCCAACGCGCTGTCGGAAGGGACGGCGCGGAAGAAGAAGTCGCCGTCGTCGGCGTCAGCCAGGGCGGGAGCGGTGGCCGACGGGCTGATCGTGGGGATGCCGAACGGCTCGATGACGCGCTCGATCACTGCCACAGAGGCAGCGCTGGTGTTGGGTCCGACGATGGCGTGAACTCCCTCTTCCTCGACCAGGCGTCTGGCAACGGCGACGGCGAAGTCGGTGTCGAAGTTGATGTCGGCGATGACGCCGACGACCGGTTGTCCCAGTACGCCGCCCGCTGCATTGATGTGTTGAATCGCGAGTTTGAACGAGTTGCGGCGTTCGTGAGCGGTGCCGCCGACGGTCTGGATGAGCGCGATCTTGAGCGGTTCAACGCTCGTAGCCGCTTCAGACAGCGCGATCGGCGTGCTGTGGCGCCATCGGCCCAGCTGCGCGCCGGGCTGGAGGAAGCGAGCCTCAGGCGAGATGTACTCGCCCCAACCGTCGCCGGCGCGCCGTTGCAGGGCAACCTCGGTACTGCCGTCGACAAGCGCGCGAGCCGCAATCCGCACGTCGCCGCCGGATGCCGTCTCGGCGCCGCTGTGACCGTCTCCGCTCGCCAGTTGCCAACCGGCGACTGCGATCAGGCCGATGACGGCGATCGCAGCGACGATCCTGAGGGTGTGGAATCGTGTGATTAGAGGCAACTCAACGCTCCCATGTAGTTATCGAATCCCGTGCTCAATAGGGGATGACACCGGTGTCCTCGATACCCCCTGCTGAGGTAAATCGCCAGATGCCGACAAAGCCGCTCGCGAGATCGCCGTTCTCATCCCACTCGAGCGTCTGGGCGGCGCCTTCATAGTCGATGTCTTCGCCATCCCGGGCCGCTTCCAGGCCCAGCCGAATGCTGCCGATGTCGGCGAGCACGACCTTGCCCGGCGCCCCGCCGATTCGGCGAAGTTGATCGCGGATCGCGGCGCCGTCGGTGGAGCCTGCGGCCGCCGCCGCAAGCGCAAACGCGATCGTCGCGTCGTAGGCCTGTTTCGTGTAGGGGAAGCCGTATGGTCGCTCATACTCATCAATGAACGCAGATTCCCACAGCAAGGCCGACTCGGTGCCCGGCGCCGTTCCCGGCGCTGTCCCATGCATGCCGCCCAGGTGGGCCCCGCCGATCGCGTTGATCAGGCCCGGATTGCGGCTTGTCGGACCGAAAACGAACCGCTCGTACAGCCCGTTCTCGATCGATTCGCGCAGAATGATCGTTCCCTCCGGCACATAGGCGAGCATGACCAGGGCCTCGGGCTGGTTCTCAAGCGACTGCTGAATCTCACTCAGATAGGTGGTCTGTTGCGGCGCGACGGCGACCATCACCACCTGGCCGCCCCAGGTCTCGACAAATGCCTCGGCGAACGAGTCGGCGATCCCCTGCCCCCAGGCGTCGTCGCGATAGATCACGCCGACGTTGGCATAGCCCTGCTCATCGACGAGCTGAGCCAGGGCCGGTCCCTGCACCTTGTCGTTGAGGGTGGCGCGAAAGAGGAAGTCATTGTCGGCCGCGACCGCCAACTGCGGCGAGGAGGATGCGGGAGAGATTTGGGGGATGCCGGCCGGGCCGGTGATGCTCTCGGCCACTGCCAGCGAGTTTGTGCTCGAGTGCGCCCCGACGATGACGTGTGCGCCCTCGATTTCGATCATCCGACGCGCCTCTTCGACCGCAATCGTGGGATCGGTATTGGTGTCGCCAATCACGAATTCCACGGGTTGACCAAAGACGCCCCCGGCTGCGTTGATGTGCTTGATCGCCAGGAGGAATCCGTCACGCATCTCGACGCCGATTTCGGCCAGTCCGCCGGTGAGGTCGCCGAGGAAGGCGATCTTCAGTGGGCCCGGTTCAGCGCTCTGTTGAATCGACTGGTCTGTGCTCTGTCCCGCAGCCTGGGCCTGCTCTTGCTGCGATTCACTCTCGGAACCACAAGCAACCAGTAGCGCAGTCACGACCAAGAGGCAGAGAAACGAGATCAGACGCATATGCAGTCCCGAAACGATTAAACCGGTCGATTCGATGTGAGCTTATCCAAAACTCCTACTGGGCAACGTATTCGAACACTTCAATGTCGGCGATGGAGCCATCAGCAGTGAACTCCCAGATTCCGATGAAGCCGTGCGTGCTGTCGCCATGCTCATCCCATTCGATGATGCCTGCTGCGCCCTCGTAGTTGATCTCCTGCCCGCTGCGGGCTGCTTGTAGACCGTCGGAGAGGCTTTCGGGACCGGGGATCACAACGAGGCCGGGCTGCGCTCCAATGCTACGCAGCTGATCCCGAATTGCCGGGCCGTCCGAGGATCGGGCTGCTTCGGCAGCCAACGCGAGGGCGATGGTGGCGTCGTATGCCTCCTTTACGTAGGCAAGCCGCGGTGGAGCTCCATGCTCATCGAGGTATGCCCGGATCCAGACTTCGGAGGACGGATTGGACGGCGCGGGAGCCACGTACGTTCCACGCATGCCCGCCAGTAGCTCAGGCCCGATCGCTTCACTGACGCCCGGCGCCCGTGCCGGCGCGCCGAAGACAAACTGGTCGTAGTAGCCAAGTTCAAGCGCCTCGCGCAGGATGAGAATTGTCTCGGGAGGGAACGAGATTAAGACGAGGGCCTGCGGTCCGAACTCGACGGACTGCTCAAGTTCGGCGATGAAACTGGGAGATCTGGGGTCGACGCCGATCGCCTTGATGGTTCCCGTCCAATGTTGCTCGAATGCGGTCGCCATTCCCTGACCGAACGCGTCGTCCCGGTAGATCAGGCCTACATTGTCGTAGCCTTGCTGCTCGGCAAGTCGGGCCAGATAACGGCCCTCAACGTGGTCGGCGAGGGATACCCGAAAGAGGAAGTCGTCATCGTCGGCCAACGTGATCTGCGATGAGGTCCCGACCGGTGAGATGGTTGGAATCTTCGCGGGTCCGCTGACCGACTCGGCCACCGCCAACGCCATTGCGCTGGACATGGGTCCGACCAGTCCATGCACGTGCTCCACATCGATCAGTCGCCGAGCCTCCTCGACGGCGATCGTGGGATCCAGCGCCGTGTCGCCAACGGCGGTCTCGACCGGCATGCCCCAGACCCCGCCAGCGTCATTGATGTGCTCGATAGCGAGTTCGAAGCCCTTGAGCAGTTCTTGTCCATAGTTGGCCAGCGGTCCGGTGAAGTCGAGCAGCAAGCCCAGCTTGAGCGGCTCTGTGGGCAGATCCGGCTGGATCGTTCGCTCAGCATTGGTGCTCTCGTCGGTGGACGGCTGTTCCAGGGCCGGCTGAGGGTCCAGGTCTTCTGTCTGCTCAGACGCGGAGCCGCAAGCGGCAACGAACAGGGCGAGGACGACGACAAGCGTCAACAGCAGGCGCACGCGAAACCGTCTCGCTGGCCGACTCATGACCGACCTCTTCATCCCGCCGCGCCTTACCGAGACCCTGCCGGCCATCTGGAGACGGTGAGCGCAGCGCCGTTCGCGCTGCGCTCACGGTTAGCCGATCCTTGCGGTCGGGGTTATTCGTTCAGGTCGAACTCCGTGACGCTGATTTCGACGATCTCGCCACCCTCGTAGGCCCAGACGCCGATGTAGCCAGAGGTGATGTCGCCGGCGTCGTTCCAGTCGAGCGAGGTGGCGGCGCCTTCAACGTTGATGCGCTCACCGTTGGCGATCGCGGCCAACGCGCCGGCCACGCCCTGCGCGCCGGCCGGATAGACGTCGCCCGGCGGCGCGGCGATTTCGCGGAGGGCGTCGCGGATTGCCGCGGGATCCAGGGATCCGGCCGCCTGCGCGGCGAGTCCAATCGCCATCGCGGCGTCGTACGCCTCGGGAATGAACGGCAGCGGACTTAATTCTCCGAACTCGGCGATGTAGGCCTCGTTGAACGCAGCGAGCGACTCAGACTCTGGTCCCGGCGCCGGAGCGGTGCCGCGCATGCCTTCGAGATACTCGCCGCCGATCGCGTCGACCAGTTCCTGGCTCTTGCTGCCGTCAACGAAGAGGAACTCGTCGAACAGACCCTGCTCCAGGGCTTCGCGGATGAAGATCTCGGCTTCCTGGGGGAAGGCGATCACGATCAGGACCTCTGCGCCGTCGTCTGCGGCCTGCTGCAGTTCAGCCAGGTACGAGGCTTGGCGCGGCTCGATCGAGACGAGATTGGCTTCGCCGCTCCAGGCGGCTTCAAATGCTTCGGCCAGGCCCTGTCCGTATGGATCGTTGAGGTAGATCACGCCGACGTTGCTGTAGCCCTCGTCGGCCGCCAGTTGGGCGAGCACCGGACCCTGCGCCGCGTCGGAAACGGTGCTGCGGAAGAGGAAATCGTTGTCATCGGCGATTGTGAGCTGCGGCGAGGTCGCTGAGGGCGAGATCACCGGGATTCCGGCGTCGGCAGCCACGGACTCGACGACGGCGAGTGTGATCGAGGAAGCCAGCGGTCCGACGATCGCGTGGACGCCTTCAACCTCGATGAGACGACGGGTCTCTTCGGTGGCCTGGGTCGGGTCGAGCGCGGTGTCGCCGGTGACGATCGCGACCGGTTGGCCCAGCACGCCTCCGGCCCGGTTGAGGTGCTGAACGGCCAGGACGACTCCGTTGAGGATCTCCGGACCGAATTCGGCCAGCGGACCGGAGAAGTCGGCGAGGAAGCCAATCGTGAGCGGCTCGTCGGAGATCATGGCTTGGTCGTCCGACGCGCTGGGAGTCGCCACGATCGGGCCGCCGCTCAAATCAAAGGCGGTCACGCTGACCTCTTCGATCGTCCCGTCGGAGAATTGCCAGACGCCGATGTAGCCAGACGTGACGTCGCCATTGGCGTCCCAGTCGAGCGAGGTGGCTGCGCCGTCGTAGTTGATCTCGTCACCACTGCGGATCGCGTCGAGCGCATCCGCGATGCCGCTCGCACCGGCGGAGACGGACTCACCCGGAGGCGCAGCCGCATTGCGCAGGTTGTTTCGAATCGCGCCCGAATCGATTGAGCCGGCCACTTCCGCTGCCAGCCCGATGGCAATGGCGGCGTCGTAGGCCTCGCGGATGAAGGGCAGCGGAGACAGTTCGCCGTACTCGGCCACATAGGCTTCGTTGAAGGCGCGCAGCGAGTCCGACTCGGGACCAGCCGCCGGCGCGGTGCCCTGCATACCGTTCAAGTACTCGCCGCCGATCGCATCGATCAGATCCTGGCTCTTGGTGCCGTCCACGAAGAGGAAATGGTCGAACAGACCCTGCTCGAGCGCTTCGCGCAGGAATACCTCGGCCTGCTGCGGAAACGCAATCGCAATCAGCGCTTGCGCGCCGTTCGCGGAGGCCTGCTGCAGCTCGGCGAGGTACGACGCCTGTCCGTCTTCGATCGACACCGAAGTGAAGTCGCCGCCCCACGCGCTCTCGAACGACTCGGCGAGACCCTGTCCATAGGGATCGTTGATGTAGAGGATTCCGACGTTGCTCAAGCCCTGACTGGCCGCGAGCTGGGCCAGAACGGGACCCTGAGCGGCGTCCGATGTCGTGCTGCGGAAGAGATAGTCGTTGTCTTCTGCGATCGTCAACTGTGGCGAAGTCGCGGACGGCGAGATGATCGGCACGCCGGACGGCGTCGCGACTGATTCCGCGACAGCAAGGGTGATCCCCGAGGCCAGCGGCCCGACGATCGCATGCACGCCCTCGACTTCAATCAACCGCCGCGCCTCCTCGGTCGCCTGGGTCGGATCGAGTCCCGTGTCGCCGACGACCAATACCACGTCGTGACCGAGTACGCCGCCGGCATCGTTGAGGTGTTTGATCGCCAGTTCGACGCCAGTTTGGATGGCGGGTCCGAACTCGGCCAGCGGTCCGGAGAAGTCTGCCAGGAAGCCGATCTTCAGCGGTTCGTCGGCAACGGGCGCGGCCGGCTGCGCCTGCTGCTGATCCTGTTGCTGTCGTGCTGGTGCGGCAGTCGTCGTGCCTTGCTGCTCGTCCTGCTGTTGCTCAGCAACCGCCTGTTGCTGTTGCTGCTGATCCGGGTCATCATCGCCACAGGCGGCGAGAAGGCCGAATGCCAGCGCAGCGAGCAATCCCAGACCAAGAATGTTCTTCAATGTTCGATTCATCGCTCGCCTGCTTTCATCTCTCCAATAGACAGAGTTTATGTATGTATTCGGAAGGTTATCGATCACGTGTGGCAATCGCCGCAGGGGGTGTGCCACCACAAACCGAGCACGTTTGCGAAGTGTATCGAGCGTGACGTTGACCGGCGTCTCCCGATCAGTCGTCGAACGCGCTCAGGACTTCAGCGTCGAACTGCTCGTACAGCCGCGGATTGTTGGGAATCGACTCGAAGACGAACCCCTGGATGCCAACGGCCTCGTATTGCTCGAACACGCGGATCAAGTGCTCTGCCGGACCGATCGGCAGGTGTTGCACTTCGTCCTCCGCCATCCCCTCGCCGTGGATCTGACGCAGGCGGTCAATCTTGTGCTGCTCGTAGACCAGAGCCGGTCGCATTACGGTCGTGAGGTAGATCTCGGACGGATCGCGGCCCGCATCGGCGCAATGTCGATGAATGACTTCGATCAGCCGTGCGACCTCCTCGGGCGTGCCGCGGATGTTGCAGATGTCGCCGTGACGCGCCAGGGTGCGCAGCGTCCGTCGCTCGCCGTTGCCGCCGATCATGATCTGGACGAAACCGCCGGGATGATCGGGATGGGCGCGAGGCGCAAACGGCGCGTTGTTGAGCTGATAATGCTCGCCCTGGAAGTCGACGCGGTCATCCGCGTGGAGCAGAGCACGAATGAGTTCGGTCGCTTCCTCGAGCCGGTCCGAACGTTCCTTGATCGACGGGAAGTCCCAGCCGTAGAAGCCATGCTCTCGCGCATGGCCTGCGGCGCCCAGCCCCAGGATGGCGCGGCCGCCGGTGTTGTGATCGAGCGTCGCCGTCATCTTCGCGACCAGGCTGGGACTGCGGTACGTGACGGCCGACACCAGCGTGCCCAGCATGAGCGTGGAGGTCGCCTCGCCAAGCGCCGCCAGCGACATCCAGCCTTCGAGCGAGTCGCCCGTCTCGTCCATGAAGTCCAATGGGGGCACGAAGTGGTCGTAGGTCCAGGCCGAGTGCCAGCGCGTCGCGTCCATCGTCTGGGCGACGTCTCGCATCAGCGAGAAGTCGGTCTGGTTGCCGGGAATCTGCGCGCCGAAGGTGAGTCGCATCGTCATCGTTGAACCTTGCCTGAATGTGGATTAGTCGTCGAAGGCGCTCAGCACTAGCTCGTCAAACTGCTCGTAGAGCCGTGGATTATTGGGAATCGACTCGAAGACGAATCCCGTGATTCCGATCGCCTCGTATTCCTCGAACAGGCTGACCAGATGCTCCGCCGGACCGATCGGCAGCCGCTCACGCTGCTCGTCGGACATTCCCTCGCCATGGACCTGTCGCAGGCGGTCGATCTTGTGTTGCTCGTCGACCAGCGCCGGCCGCATCACAGTGGTCAGGGTGATCTCCGACGGATCGCGTCCCGCGTCCTCGCAGTGGCCGCGAATCACGCCGATCATTTGCGCGACCTCTTCCGGCGTGCCGCGAATGTTGCAGATGTCCCCGTAGCGAGCGAGCGTACGCAGCGTTCGGCGAGCTCCGTTGCCGCCAATCATGATTTCGATCGCTCCGCCGGGGTGCTCGGGATGCACGCGAGGCGCGAACGGAGCGTGATCGAGCCGGTAGTACCTGCCTTCAAACTGGACCGGTCCGTCGCCGCGGAACAATGCCCTGATCAGCGCGGTCGCCTCTTCCAGCCGGTCGGAACGTTCTTTCAGTTCGGGGAAATCCCATCCGTAGGCGGCGTGTTCTCGCTCATGCCAGGCCGCACCCAGACCGAGGATCGCGCGTCCGCCGGTGTTGTGGTCCATGGTCGCGGTCATCTTGGCCAGCAAGCCGGGATTGCGATAGGTCACGCCCGAGACCAGCGTGCCCAGCATCAGGTTGGACGTCGCCTCTCCCAGCGCGGCCAGCGTCATCCAGCCCTCGAGCGAATCCTGCGTCTCGTCCATGAAGACCAGCGGCGGGACAAAGTGGTCATACGTCCAGGCCGACGACCAGCGGGTCGCATCCATCGTCTGCGCCACGTCGCGCATCAGTGAGAAATCGGTCGAGTTGCCGGGGATTTGCGCCCCGAAGGTCATTCGCATGGTCATCCAGGTTCTCCTTCAACGTCTGGCTCTCCCATGCTCCGGCTGGGAGATATCTACGATTCAGTGGTTCTCCCCTCGCCCAGCAAGGGGAAATGCCGAAGGCAGACGGGCTCCCTCAGCCTAGTTGCCCTTGTAGATCGGCGGGCGCTTCTCGGCGAACGCCTTCGGGCCTTCCTTGAAATCCTCCGTCTTTCGGATGTGGGCCGAGAGCAACTCCTCCATTCGGATGCCCTCATCGATCGGAAGTGACAGTCCGCGTACCGCCGCCTCCTTGATCGCGCGCTGGGTCAACGGCGCACCGGCAGTGAGCTTCTCCGCCCAGGCGCGAGCCGTCTGCATCACCTCGTCGGCCGGCACGACACGGTTCACGAGACCAACAGACATCGCGCGTTCAGCATCGATGTGTTCGCCCATGAGCAGCATCTCCATGGCGAAGGTCCAGGGCAGCTGACGAGTCAGGCGCTGCGTCGCGCCGAGCGTCGGCACGATTCCGCGAATCACCTCGGGCAGGCCGAACTGCGCGTGCTCCGCCGCGATCCGCAGGTCGCAGGCCGATAGCAGCGTCAGTCCGGCCGCCAGGCAGTACCCGTTGACCGCTGCGATCATCGGTTTCCAGATCTGCATGCCGCCGTCGATCGTGTGCCGTAGCGACGGCTGAAAGACTGGCCAGTTGACGTTCTCCGCACCGGGCCGGGTGGGAATCGTTTTCTTCAAATCGGCACCGGCGCAGAATGCGCGGTCTCCGGCACCGGTGACAATCCCAACCCAGATGTCCGGATTGTCCCGAATCTCAACCCAGATGTCGGCCAGCGAGGCGATCAGGTCAGGGTCCAGAGCATTCATCGCTTCCGGACGATTGAGCGTCACGGTGGCGATGTGGTCGGACAGTTCGAAGATGGCGGTGTCGGTCGTGAGGTCGCGCATAATGCGCGCAGCCTACTAGCGCTTGCTCACGGGAACACCCAGGCCAATCCACTCAGACGACAACCTCTCGTTCCCGGAGCGCGGCGACCGCGTCGGCGTCGTATCCCAGCGCCGCCAGCAAGTCCTCCGTGTCTTGCCCGCGAGACGGGGCTCCTCCCCGCACCCGTCCCGGGGTCCTCGACAACTTGGGCGCGACGCCCGCCTGTCGCATCGTTCCGCCGTCTGGCGTTGGCACCTCAACCACCATCTCTCGCGAGAGGTTATGCGGATCCCCCAACGCCTCATCGAGCGACAGCACCGGCTTGGCGCACACGTCAACGTCGTTCAGGATCTGGTCCCACTCCTCCGCCGTGCGTGACTTGAACGCGGCGGCGAAGGCGTCGCGAATCTCCGTTCGTCGACGAGGATCGGATGTGCCCTGGTCGTCGATGTACAGTTCCAGATCCAGCGCCCGGCACAGGTTGGCATAGAAATACGGCTCCATTGAGCCAACCGAGAACCAGCGTCCATCGGCAGTCTCATAGACCTGGTAGTGAGGCTCGCCGCCATTGAGCACGTGCTGCGCCGGGCGCATGTCCGCCCCGGCGCCCTCGTAACCGGCCAGCGCCGAGGTGATCAGCGACATCGAGCCGTCAGACATGGCGAGATCGATGTACTGGCCTTCACCGGTCCGCTCGCGAGCCTGAATCGCACAGACGATCGCGAACGCCGCCATCAGGCCGCCGCCGGCGAAATCGGCAATGATGTTGACCGGAATCGCTGGTCGGCCATCCGCGGCGTAGTCACCGATCATGCCCAGTGCCCCCGCCGTCGCGATGTAGTTGATGTCGTGACCCACGTGGGGCGCGTACGGCCCGGTCTGGCCAAAACCCGACAGCGAGCAGTAGATCAGACGCGAGTTCCTGGCCGAGAGCGTGTCCCAGTCCACGCCCAGGCGCTTGACCACGCCGGGCCGAAACCCCTCAAGCACGACATCGGCATCATCCGACAGTTGATAGAAGATCTCCCGCGCTTCATCGGCCTTGAGATTAAGTCCGATGGAACGCTTTCCCCGACCCAGCGCATAGGACGAGTACCGCCTCCGCTCCTCGTTTGGATCCCTCGAGACGTCTCTGCGGCCCCGCGGTCTGCCTGCCTGCTCGACCAGGATCACCTCCGCCCCCATGTCGGCCAACAACATCGAGCAATACGGTCCTGGCGCCAGCGCCGACAGATCGACCACCCGGATACCGTCCAATGGACCATCAAGTGTTGTCATCGCAATGCCCCTTCGCGTACCAGGAGTGACCTTGCTCAGGCTAGGACTGGGCTCGCAGCAATCGACGTTGCGGCGCCACCTGGAAGATCCACAGTGCGAGCAGACCGACGATCGAGATTGGAATGATGACCAGACCGTGCAGGATCGCCGCAAACGCCACAGCCGTCGCCTCGGCGTCCTGAACGTTCATGGCTCCGACGGTCGGCAGCCAGATCAGCAAGGTCGCTTTGGTCGCCCACTCGAACGGTCCTACGCCGCCGGCTGTCGAGGGCGCAGTGATCAACAGATTGGCAGCCGCCGCGACGAGCAGGTAGACGGGGAAGGGCAGGGCGAGGTTGAAGGCCTGGCCGACCATCCAGTACATCAGCGCTTCCAAGCTCCAGGCGATCAGGCTGGCGACCAGCGCGCCGACCACCTGGCGTCGATTGGCCTGCGCCGACATGCCCGTGATCAGTGGTGACAGCCAGGTCCACTCACGTTTCGATTGCCCCGGCAGCCGGCTCAATATCCGACCGATGATGCGCTCGGCCTCGACCGGTTTGCGCGCGATCGCCCCGAACACCAGAAACGCCCCGGTAATGCCGAACACCAGAAACGCCATCGCGCCAGTCAGTTCGTCGCCGGCGTCGTTCATGCCCTGGAAGCCAATCAGGCTCATGATCACGCCGATCACGAGGAAGAAGGTCAACATCAGCCCGTCGTACACGCGAGTCATGAAGATGCTCGAAAGCCCCGACAGGCGCGAAACGTCATGCCGCTGGTAGAGCACGTGCGCGCGAACCAGTTCGCCTGCGCGAAGCGGCAGCACGTTGTTGACTCCGAAACCGATGGCCACAATCGGAAACAGCCGCCACCAGGCAATGTTCTGGATATGCAGCAACAGCCAGTGCCAGCGCCAGGCCCGAGCGGCAATTCCAGCAAAGTAGACGACCAGGGCCGGACCAATCCACCAGGCCGACACCTCGGTGAACGCCCGTCCCACCTGATGGAAGTCCGCATTGCGCAGGAACAGCACGAGGAACGCGCTGCTGCCGCCCAGTCCCAGCGCGAGCCGCGCCGCCGATCCTGTCGCCCAAGTGGGAAGACGAACGCTCATTGACCAGTCCGCGAGAAATCTAGGCGGAGGCTAGCCTGCCTCGATCCGTCGTGGCGGGAATCGCAGCGCTTCACGCAACCACTGCCCGGCTCGCTGTCCGGCAATCGTCAGTTGCTCGCGCCGAAGGATGATCTGAGCCCGCGCGTATCGCCCGCCCTCGACAGCCGAAAAGGCGATCAACGCCACGGCCGCGCCGGCAATGATGTCGGCGATGTAGTGCTCGCCCAGGTAAACGAGCGAGAACGTCAGAGCCATCGAGTACAGCAGCGCAACCGCCACGACCCAACGGGAACGCAGCACAATGCCAACCCCGACCACGACAAAGGAAGCGGCGAAGTGCAACGACGGCATCGCAGCCGTCGGATTCGGCTCGGCCATCGCCTCGAACGCCCAGTTGTAGAACTCGACGCCCAACAGGGCCGGACCCACGGTGTTCATCCCCCGCACGATCCCATCCACAAACCCCTGATCCGCTGCCATCCACGGCGGGGCGGTCGGCACTGTGAAGTAGAGAACCGCGCCGAGGTAGAAGGTCAGCGCGACAATGATCGTCACTCTCCAGGCCATCCTGCGAATGAACAGCCAGGTACCCAGTACTGCGGCGTGCGGGAACACGAACCAGGTCCAGTGAATGATCGCAGAGAAGAACGCCGGCAAACCGGGGTCGGAGCTGGCGCCCCCAATTCGCGCCTGCAGCCAGGCCGACGGCGTAATCCCCGCAAACATCCACAGCTCCCAGTCGAGCACATAGTCCGTCAACGTGCGCAAGCCGGTCTCGTCGGCAGCGTCGCGCAACTGAATGAAGAACCCCATCGCCACGACGTAGGCGACGAGGATGCCCCAATCACCCCAGCGGCGGGCGAGCACGAACACCGCGATTACGGCGACGCCGCTAATCGGCGCAAAGGCGATGGGGTCGAGCGAGGCCATCTGGCGGAGGAAGACGCCCAACACGCCGATCCCCAACGCGGCCCAGCAGACCGCGCCGATCGCTTCCCGGCGACTGATGCCCCTGACCCGATGTACCCGACGCACGCCCGCGCTCGCCTCCCGTGGTTGCTGGTGTTCCAATCGGCTGTTGCGCCGCGATCTAGCCTATCGGCTCTGGCTCTACAGGTTAACGACCTGCGTATGACCTGTCTTATGGATCGGCGGCCAATCGCTCAGAGATCAGCTCGGCAATCGCATTGAGATCAGTCAGGCGGGTATCAACAGCCGACTCGTCGCAGTGCGATGGGAGACCGATCCGTCCGCCGCCATCAGCCGGAGCGGCGTCATCCGTGGTGATCTCAATCGAAGTGAACAGAAAGACAAGATCCCGGCCCTGCGCGAAGACAAGCAGCGCCGAGCGCACGCATATCCCGGCGTGACCCCGATACAGCTCAATCGCCACAGACGCGTCGCCTACCAACGGAGCCGGAAGGAAGCTGGACGCGAACAACCGGTGATGGGGCACAATCACGCCGGCCAGATCGGGTGGCTGAGAAGCAACGTATTTGACCCAGTCGGCTGCCGATTCCTCCGACTGATCGGTGAAGACGTGCAGCCAGAATGTCTCACCGGTGGGACTCTCATCGCTGGGGGAAAAGGCGATTCCGCTCGATGTCAGCGACCGTCCCGGCAGTGACGACAGCGAACGATCTTCGGATGCCTCGAGCCACGACGGCAGCCCGGCGGCGTAGGACTTCTCTTCCAGGTGCGCGCCGACGTCGGCCGAGGTGACGGTCAGCTGGCGCTCCCGCACCGTCTGTTCTGCTGGTTGTTCAACAACGGGTGGATCCACATCCTCTTCCTGCACCTGGGGCACTGTCTGAGGCTGATCGGGGACGGTTGAGTCGTCGTCGCCGCAGGAACTGAGCAGCAACGTCAGCGCGAAGAGGATCAGACAACCGACGACCAGGCCAACCGGACTGATCCCGTCGCTGCGTCCAGCCACGTCAACTGAGCTCCGGGCTCGAAGTTTCTCCAGCATCGTTTGCCGACAACGCGTTCCCGGCTGAGAGCAACACAATGTGAAAAGTGGTGCCGACGCCTTGCTCGCTCGAAACGCGAATCTCGCCTCCCTGCGCCCGCACCAATTCGCGAGCGATCGCCAGACCGAGTCCGGTTCCACCCTGCGCGCCCGGCCGGTCCGATTTGTAGTAGCGGTCAAACAGATTGGGAATGGCTTCCTCGGGAATGCCCACGCCGGTGTCGGCGACCGCAATCGACACGCTGCTCTGGCTCTCCCGGCGTGCACTCAACTGTACGTCGCCGCCCGGCGGCGTGTGCCGCAGCGCATTATCGAGCAGATTGCCCAGCACCTGGTCGAGACGATCCCAATCACCCAGGACGTCGCCGACGCCGGCCGGTTCGACCGTCAGATTGACGTCAAGCTCCTGCGCGCGCAGCGTGAACAGCTCGCCAACGTGATCGAGCAGCGCTCCGACATCGACGGGGCTCGATTCCACCTGTACCTGACCCGCCTCGATGCGGGAGAGGTCCAGCAGGCCCTCAACCAGTCGCAGCAGCCGTCGCGATTCGTCTTCGATGATCCGATAGGCATTTTGCTGTTCCTCGCCCCTGACCACATCGTCCATCAGGGCCTGCGAGAAGCCGTTGATCGAAGTCAGCGGAGTCTGCAGGTCGTGGGAAACGTTGGCCAGGAAATCGCGCAGCGCGGTCTGTTGGCGTTCGACTTCCTCTGTCATCTGATTGAACGATCGCGCCAGTTCTTGTGCCTCCTGGGATCCGCCGACATCGACGCGCTGCTGCAGCTGACCGCGCGCGACGCTGCGTGAGGCTGCCGCGACACGTTGAATCGGCCGGTAAATCGAACGCGAGACCAGGAATCCGACCAGCGAGGCGACTGCCAGCGCAATCACGCCCGCAATGAGCAACTGTGGCGCGAGATCACCCACTACCGCCCAGCGCGACTCGCCGACCAGCACGACGGCGATACAGCAGTAGCCCTGGCGTTGCTGTTCGTCCGAGGGCAGGCTGGTGACCACATAGGTCAGGCGCTCACCGTCGTCGGTCGTCAACTGTCCCTCAGCCAGGCGACTGCGATCCAGCTCCCCCAGATCGATCGGCAGGGTTTCGCCCAGGAACCGATCTCCCGTCTCCATGACCCGGACCACTTCTCCGCCCGATGTGATGCCCAGCACAGGCACGTCGAGATCGCTGACCAGCGAGCCCGTCAACGTCTGGGCCGCCAGGGCGAAGTCCTGCAGCAACTGATCGAGGTTGCGGGCTTCGTCTTCCTCCGAGAACAGCTCCGGACCCCAGGCGGTCGCCAGTTCGCGCAGACGCGACTGCTCCACTCGATCCTGGTAACCGCCCAGCAGCACAAAGCTGATCAATCCCACGACGATCAGCGTGAGCACGACAATCGCGACCAGCGTCACGTAGATCCGGGAGCGGATCGTCTGCAGTTGGAGGTTTGGCCAGCCCAGCGCCGGCATCCAGTTTGGCTGACCTCTGGACATCATCTGAACGCGATATCGGGGCGTCGTCGCCAGATTGCGCTGACGCCGCTAGACAGCGTCGCCGTCCCCGGCAAGCGACAGACCGTTGGGGTTGTCGCGCATGGTCATCTTGTAGCCCACGCCGCGCAATGTCTCGATCTGCAAGTCGCTGTCCCGCAGGTGTTGGCGTAGGTGGTTAATGTGAACGTCCACGGTGCGCGTTTCTCCGCTGAAGGTGTAGCCCCACACCAGGGAAAGCAGTTGCTCGCGCGACATCACCGTCTGCAAGTTCTGAGCCAGCGCAAAGAGTAGATCGAACTCCTTGGTTCGCAGTTTGAGAGACGCACCGCCCAGCACCGCTTCGCGCGTCTGTCGATTCAGCGTCAGACTGCCCACGGAGACTTCGACGCCCGAGCGCGCAATCCCATCGGCTCGGCGCAGGATCGCCTTGACCCGGGCGACCAGCTCCTTGGGATTGAACGGCTTGGTCAGATAATCGTCGGCGCCCAGCTCGAAACCCGCCACCTTGACCGCGTCCTCGCGACGCACGGTCAGCATCAGGATCGGCACATCCGAGTCCTGTCGGATTCCCTTGGTGACCTCGAAGCCGTCCAGTTTCGGCATCATCAGGTCGAGCACGACCAGGTCGGGCTGGAGCATGACCGCCTTCTCGAGGGCCTCCTGGCCGTCAGAGGCAAACTCCAACTCATAACCCTCTCGCGAGAGATACAGGCGGACTAACTCACGGATGTGGGGCTCGTCATCGGCGATGAGTATTTTCATGGCGCGCAGCCTGCCAGCCAACCAATTTTCACTATAGGACCTGGAACACCAAATGCGACCGTCATGAATCCGCAGTCATCCAGCGTCGGAAACCGCGGCGAGCGGGCATGATGCAACTCGTTGATAGTCTCAGGAAGTCCAACCGACGAGGAGTACAGCATGCCCCGACGCGAAGTGCCAGCCGGAGTTGAGGTCCGAGCCGCCAATACCGAGGAGATGGAGGACTTTCGCTTCATCGCCAACCTGGCGCTTGGAGAACATGGCAACCCGATGCGCGATCCGGTGACGTTCCTGCAACCGGAATGGTCGACCTGCGTATTCGAGCACGGCGCGCTCTCAACCACCTTTGGGGCCTGGCCGTTCTCAATGCGGTTCAACGGCGAACGCGCCCACGTGGCCGGAGTCACGGCGGTCGGCACCGATCCGACCAAGCGCCGCCGCGGCTACCTCAGACTGGCAATGGAACACTCGCTGGACGAGCAATACGAACGCGGCCAATCGCTGGCGGCGCTCTACGCTTCGCAGGCCGGCATTTACCAGCGCTTCGGCTACGCCGTCTGTTCCCGACGGCAACGCTACGAGCTCGATCCGCTCGACCTCAGCTTCGTCCAGGCCCCGACACCCTCAGGCACACTCAGCATCTCAAACGCCAGGGATCTCCCCGACGACGCTGTCGTGATCCGCGACCTGTATCGCCAGTACATGCAACCGAGGAACGGCCTCCTGCATCGCGGCGTCAATCTCTGGAACGCCGAGGTCCTGGATGAACCGTCCGACATCGAGGAAGGGCCGGTCCGCGTCCTGCTCTACGAGGAGGATGGGGAAGCACTGGGTTACATGGTCTACACCAGCCGCGAAGACCAGTCGATTAGCCATTTCAGCGCCCATCAGCGAGATCATCGGATGACGATTCGCGAGTACGGCTGGCTCACGCCGGCGGCCTACGTCGCCATGTGGCAATTCGCGGCCAGCCAGGACCTCTCCTGGCGCATCTATGTCAGAGACGCCCCCTCCGACGATCCTATCCAGCACTTCGCCCGTGATCCGCGTACGTTGCGGGTCGAAGTCATGGACGGCATCCTCGTGCGCATCGTCGATCTCCCGCGAGCGCTCATGACGCGCAAGTATCCGGTCGAATCGGAAATCACATTCCGGGTCCTGGACGACCTGTGCGACTGGAACCAGGGCACCTGGAGACTGTCAGTCGGCCCGGAGGGCGCCGATATCCGCCAGGTTGACGCATCTCCCGAACTGACGATGGACGTGTTCACGATGGCGCACCTGGCAACGGGAGCGCTCTCAGCGACCTACAGTCATCGACTCGGCCGCATCGAGGCCACCGATGCCGCCGCCCTGGTCCGCGCAGATCACATCTTCGCGACCGAGTTCGCGATGCACTGCATGAACCACTTCTAAGGGCCGAGCGTTCTGGAGGCCCATCGTGTTCGGCAGGGTCAAGCGGATCAGACGGCCTCACCCAGCAGATACTGGCCCATGGCTTCCTCGAGGGCTGTCACCTCATGCGGCTCGAGGTCGCGATAGGGCGGTCGCGTGTGCGTCAACGGCAGACCGCTGGTGATGTTGATCAGCTGTTTCATCGCACCGACGCGGGGAAACAGGTTGAGGATGGCGTGCAGCTCGTTGAGCTGGTCCTGCGGCCGCTGCGGCTCCCCGCCTTCACGATGGGCGAACTGGATCGTTTTGACCAACGCCGGCACCGCATTGGCCATCCCTGAAACGCCGCCCACGCAGCCGGCCCGATAGAGCGGCGCATGGGCCGCGTCCGAACCGGCCATCACCCGAAACTCTGAACCGGGCCCCTCAGCCGGCACCTGCGCCATGTAGCGCTTGGTGCGTTCGGCGTCGCCGCCGGAATCCTTGATGCCCATCAGTTGATCGGGATGCCGCCGCAGCACGGCGGCGAGCACCTCGTCGGGAATATCGATCCCTGCCTGGGCCGGCATGTTGTAGAGCAGCGCCCGGCCATCGGCTGGCAGCGACTCGATCACGGCTGAAAACCAATCGGCCATCCCTCGCGCATCCACGTTCTTGAAGAAGAACGGTGGCAACAACGCGACGGCGTCGGCGCCCGCGTCGAATGCGTCGTTGGCCGCACGGATCGTGTCGGGTAACGAGGGGCAGGTTGCGCCGGCGACCACGACGAGTCCGCCGCCGATCCCGCGCGAGGCGTGCTTGACCGCTTCCACGACACGCCGTCTTTCGTCCATGCCCACCGACGGACCCTCGCCATTCGTGCCAAGGGTGAGAATCCCCGTGATCCCCATCGTGCGCAGAAACTCGACGTGCGGTCCAATCCAGTCCACATCGACATCACGTCCGCCTTCTGTGAACGGCGTCACCTGCGCCGCCATCAGCCCGTCCAGCCGTTCGTACGCCAGCGCCATCGATTCGCCTCCCATTGTTTGCCTGTTGGCAGCCTAGCTGTGAGCCTTGAGCCGTCTCAGCGATTAATCTCAAGCCATGACCCGCATTTACGTATGCAGCGCGACAGGCGCATTGACCACCGACGCCGCTCCCGTGGGCGGCGGCGTCGCGGTGCTTGAAGCGCTGATCCCCCACCTCGAGCGATCAGACCTCGAAGTGACGCTCCTGACCCCCGGCGCCGAAGAGAGCCGCGACGGGACTCGGCAGCAGCTGCCGGTTCCCACGCTGACGCATGTCGAGCCTGACAAGATTCTCCGATTGAATGCCAGGCGCTACGGAGATTTCGCGATTGAGTGGGAAGCAGCGCTGGCGGACTACTTCTCTGATATCGATCCCGCGGACGCCGTAGTGCTCGCCAACGACACGGCCGAGGGCCCGCCCTTTGCCCAGCTGCACCAGAACGGATTCGCGCAACTGGCGCTGCTCCACGTCATCGTCAGTGAGTTCTTCAGCCGCCGCTACGTCTCGCAACCAACCGGGCTGCCGATCAGCGGCCCGCACCTATCGGCGCTCTGGAGACTGGCCGAGCGCCGCGGCCTGACCCGGCATGCTCCTGATATTGCCCGTCTCGTCTGGGCCAAGGAACGCGACCTGGCCCGCCACGTCGACGCGCCGATCGCGCCGTCTGCTCCGGTCGCCCGCTCATTGGCCGACTGTTATCCAGGCACCGGCGTTGCGCGGCGCACCCAGATCGTGCCCTGGGGCGTCACCGGCGAGCCCGATCCCGACCTGCGTGAGTTGCGCCGCGACACCCTGCGCGAAGTCGACGCCGATCCCAACCGCTTCACCTTGCTGACCCTCAGCCGGCTCTCGCCGGAAAAGCGAGTGGAGCTGGTCATCGAGGCGCTCAGACTGATCGAGCGGCAGTCGCCCGCGACAGCTGAGCGGATTCAACTACTCGTCGCCGGCGGCGCCGCATACATGGGCGGCGCTGCCTACGAGCGAAAACTCCGGCAGGCGGCCTCGAGACTGCGGCGGGCGGAGGTCCACTTCCCCGGCTATGTCACCAGCGAGCAAAAGTGGCGGCTGTTTGCCGCCGCGGACGCGTTCCTCTCTCCCAGCTACTACGAGGCCTACGGCCTCACGATTGCCCAGGCGCTGGCCAGCGGGGCGCCGGTCATCGCCGCGCCGCACGCCGGCGCCCACGCCACCGTCGACGATCGCCACGGCTGGATCGCCGAGCCCACGCCCCGCGCCTTCGCCGCAGCAATCAGACGAGCGCTGCATGCCGACGAGAATCGTGAAATACTTCGCCGCCGTGAAGCTGCCGCCAGGTGGGGCAGTGAACGGCCATTCGACGTCGCCGCCAAACGAGTGATCGGAATCGCTCATAGACTCGCGCATGGCGAACCAGCCGAGGAGGCCCTGTGATGAACCAACGCGCCGTCCTGTTCGACTTCGGAGGCGTGCTCATCCGGATGGATTCGGACGGCTACGACGAGTTCGGCAAGCGCTGGAACTTGCCGGCCGGCACCCTCGTCGACGCCTTCTACCGAACCCCCGAGTGGCACGCGATCGAGACCGGCCGGGGCAACTGGGACACCTGGCAGCGGGGAGTCGAACAGAGCCTCGCTCCTTATCTCCAGGGCAACGTCGTCGAGGCAGTCCAGAGTCTGCTCGACGCCTGGTACGCACAGCCCTGGCAATATCACTACCCCAACTTCGAGCTGGCCCACGACCTCCAGGCCGCCGGTCACAGGATCGGCGTCCTCTCAAACGCCCCCGACGACCTGCGCGAGCGCTTCCTCAACAACCTGCCCGTTGAAGTGGATTGGGACGCCATCGTCGTCTCTGGCGAGATCGGCATGCGCAAACCCGATCCGGGCATTTTTCATCACGCCGCCGAAGAAATCGGCGTCCCGCCCGAGCACTGCTTCTTCATCGACGACCTCGAAGAAAACGTTCTCGGCGCCCAGAGAGTCGGAATGGACGGCTACCACTTCACCCGCAATAACTACAAAGCGCTGAGGATCGCCCTCAGGGCCGCCGGCATCGAGAGTTAGGGGCGGCGGCGCCTCTCGTACCCGTGATAGGCGATTCGCCGCGGTCGGATCCGAAACACGCGAATCCGACGGTCATCCCACTCGACTGTAAACAAGATGCGCAAGTTGCCTGGAGCATGAACCCGATAGACCCCGGGATGATCTTGCAGTTCCTGGCTCTCGTTCACGTGCGGGCCGCTTGAGAACGCCTTCAGGAGCCCCTTAACGTCGCTCTTCCGCTTGGGCGACAGCGACCGAAACTGCAACTCGGCGTCCCGAGTCTTGTAGACGATCCAACGAGGGCCGACCACAGCTAGGAAGGCTCGTCTTCTTCGATACAGAACTGGTCTGAGGCTGCTGGATTTTCGGTCCTCAGCCGGGCGAAAAAGGACTCACCATCTGTCGATGACCGATCGAGCCAATACAACCAGTCCCAGCCCTGTGGAAACCGAGCATCCAGCCATTTCAACAGCTCCGTGCCTTCGGGATCGTCGTCATCGTCAAACATTGACCAATCACCATCGGGGATCGGCAGTGGGTCAACCGGACCCTCCGCCTCCCGTTCCATGGCCTCCACCTCTTCCGAAGTAGGTACCGGGTCAAGAATGTCAACGTCAAACTCATATGGCGGCGGAACCAGACACCGAGCGAGGTAGCCGTAGCCGCCGGCTTCGGCCTGCGCCACCAACTGCTTCCGCTTTCGCTCCACCCAGGCAGCCCGCCACTGCACCTGCGTCTCCGCAGGCTTCCACCAATCCACCCAGTCCGTGCCGATGATGTCGGGTTTGCGCTGTGCCATGACCGGACCTCCAGGCCCATCCTATCCAACTTCAGCGTTGTCCCGATCTCGCAGCACCGCGAAAAACAGCGACGCAAACACCGCCCCCAGACCCGGCGCGACCCAGTAGACCCAGTGGTTGTCCCAGAACCACGCGATCGCCGCCGGACCGAACGAGCGGGCCGGATTCATCGACGCGCCCGACACGCTCCCGGCCAGCGTCACCGCCGCCGCGACGTAGAGCCCGACGGCCAGCGCGAACACCGTCGCGCTGCGTCCCCGCTCGGCCATCATCAGGATCGCATAGACCAGGAAGAATGTGATCACGATCTCCGTCCCGAACGCCTGGATCAGCGGCCCGTCGCTGAAGTTCGCGCCCAGCCAGGACTCGCCCTCACCCGTGTGGTTGCGAAACAATCCATGCATCACCGACGAGGCGATCAACGCGCCAACCAACTGCGCGCCCACGTACGGCGCCAGCTTGCGGCCCGCCAACTTACCGGTCAGCCACAGCCCCAGCGAGACGGCAGGATTCAGGTGCGCCCCGGAAATCGCCCAGAAGGCGAAGATCATCACCGCCACGCCGAATCCGTTGACCAAACCGACGCCGAGCGCCCCCAACTCTCCGCCCGACCACCAATTCACGTGAGCCGACCCCGCGCAGAACAACACCAGACCAAAGGTGCCCAGAACTTCAGCCATCAGCTGCCGGGCGCTGGCCTGGTTACTCGCCCGATCGAGGCGCAGTCTTCCAAGCAGCGGATTGACCATGCGCCCGATCGGCGCCAACGCCTGTTCAATCGGACTCATGATCGGACCTCCCGGATAACATCAGGAACTCGACCGAAACGCTAACAGTCAACGCCCTGGCAGGAGTGTGCGCGCTGTTAAGGTTGGACTATGCCTAACCGACTCGCCCGTGAGACATCCCCCTATCTGCTCCAGCACGCCAACAACCCCGTTGACTGGTACCCCTGGGGCGACGAAGCCTGGGCGCGCGCCCGGGCCGAAGACAAGCCGGTCCTCGTCAGCGTCGGCTACGCCGCCTGTCACTGGTGCCACGTGATGGAACGCGAATCGTTCGAGAACGACGCCATCGCCGCGCTGCAGAACGACCTCGTGGTCAGCATCAAGGTCGACCGCGAAGAACGACCCGACGTCGACGAGATCTACATGGACGCGCAGCAAATGCTGCACGGACATGGCGGCTGGCCGCTCAACGTCTTCTGCACACCCGACGGCCGCCCCTTCTTCGGCGGTACGTACTTCCCGCCTCAGCGCCGGACTGGCATGCCCGGCTGGACCGATGTCCTCCAGGGCATCACGCAGGCGTTCCGAGAGCAACGCGACAAAGTCGAGCAGCAGGCCACCGAGCTGACCCGCCACCTGAACCTGCGCGTCGAGCTGGCCGGAGAAGACTTGACCGAGTCCCCGGCCCAGGTCCGTTCACGCGCCGCTACCGCGCTGTTGCAGGCCGCCGACCGCACCCACGGCGGCTTCGGCGGCGCGCCCAAGTTTCCCCAGCCCTACTACCTGCAGCTCATGGTGCAACAGGCCCTGGACGAATCGGCGAGCAACCGCGCCGACGCCCGTCAGCACTTCTCCCACTCGTTGCGCAAGATGGCTGAAGGGGGCATCTACGACCAGCTCGCCGGCGGCTTCCACCGCTACGCAGTCGACGAGATCTGGCTCGTGCCCCACTTCGAGAAGATGCTCTACGACAACGCGTTGCTGATCCCGCTCTACCTCGACGCCTACCGAATGGCCGACGATCCCGCCGACGCCGAACTCTTCTCCCGAATCGCTCACGAGACGTCCGACTACCTGCTCGGCGGTCTGCAAACGCCCGACGGCGCCTTCTACGCCTCCACCGATGCCGACTCCGAAGGCGTCGAAGGCAAGTACTTCGTCTGGACTCGCGACGAACTGCACCAACTGCTGAAGCCTCAAGACGCCGAGATCGCCTGCCGGCGCTGGGGCGTTGACGTCGGTGGCAACTGGGAGGGCAACTCAATCCTCCTGGCGGCGCAGCCGCCCGAAGACGTCGCCCGTTGGCTCGACCTCCCGGTCGCCGAAGTCGAAGCGTCCCTCGCCAGGAGCCGCCAATCCTTGCTCGAACACCGCTCCACCCGGATTCCTCCGGCCACCGACACCAAGATCATCGCCGCCTGGAACGGCATGGCCATAGATGCGCTGGCCAAAGCCGGCTCGGTGCTACAGGAACCCCGATTCATCGACGCCGCCGAGCGTGCCGCCCGCTTCATCGTCGACAACATGCGTACGCAGGAGGGGGCTCTGTTGCGCATTCACTCCGCCGGTCGCGCATCGGTCGACGCCTTCGTCGAGGATTACGCGGCCCTCGCCGACGGCATGATCTCGCTCTACGAATCAACCGGCGACGAGTCCTGGTACACCGAGGCGCGATCAACGATCGACACAATGATCGAACGATTCTGGGACCACGACGGCGGCGGTTTCTTCACCGTCGGTCGCGACGGCGAACAACTCATCGCCCAGCGCAAGCCCACCCAGGACGGAGCGACGCCAAGCGGAAACGCCCTCGCGGCGAGAGCGCTGGCCAGAATGTACGCCCTCACCGCCGACGGTCGTTACGCCGACCTGATCGAGGCGATGCGCGCCACCTTCTCCGCCTACCTGAGCAAGGCGCCGACGATGCTCGGCCTCTTCGTCTCGGTCGAGGATTGGCTCACCGACCACCGTTCAGTCGCTCTGGTCGGACCAGCCGATGACCCGGAGATTGACCGGATGCGCCGAGCTCTCTGGTCCGGCGAGCCGCGTCCGTTGGTCGTCATGCAGCAGTCTGCTGGCACCACCGTGGTGCCGCAGCTCGCCGACAAACCACAACAGGATGGCCGGCCCACCGCCTATGTCTGCCAGGCCTTCGCCTGCTCGGCCCCCGTCCACTCCGCGGCCGAGCTACGGTCAGTGTTCGACGATCCTCTGCCGGTGTAGTACTCTGATAACCGCGAACAGAACAGCTACATTCCCTGCTGCCGGAAAACTGATGAAGCCGCGGGTCGTGACACCCGAACAGCACCGCACTTGCTCGTCCTTCGTCGCACAAGGGCGAACAGTTCCCGTCCAGATCCGTCCAAAATCGAACAGAATCGAACAAAAACGTCCAAGACGTTCGCCGATCAACCCGTAACACACGAGACATCCGACCAACACCGGGACACAACGAAAGGAAATCAATCGTGGCCCACCAAACCATCATCCCCTCACTGCGCTACGAGGACTCCAATCGCGCCATCAGGTGGATGCAGGACACCTTCGGCTTTACCGAGCACTTCGTCGTCCGCAACGAGGAGGGCCGGGTCGAACACGCCCAGCTCGCCTTCCGCGGCTCGCTGGTTATGCTCGGCGACCTGCAAGGCGACATGCACGACCTACCTCATCGACACGGCTCAATCAGCATGACCGCCGAGTCGGCCCAGCAGGTCGACCAGGTCTACGCCCAGGCCGTCGCCGCCGGCGTCAAGGTCATTCAACCCCTCACCGACACCGACTACGGCTCACACGCCTTCACCGTCGAGGACTATGAAGGCAACCACTGGCATCTGGGCACCTACGATGCACTGGCAGAAGACCAGGGAGACGGAGAATCAGGATGACCCACCAGACCATCGTGCCAGCCTTCCGAGCCAACAACGCCCAGGCGTTGATCGACTGGCTCCGCGATACGTTCGGCTTTGCCGAGCACCTGGTCGTCCCCGACGGCGAGGGTGGGATCGCCCACGCCCAGCTCGAATGGCGCGGCAGCCTGGTCATGCTCGGCTCCGCCCGGGGACATGCCGACTTCATGGACGTGACGATCGGAAGGGCGTCCCTCAGCTTGACCGCCGAGTCCGCTGAGCAGGTAGACGACCTCTATCGGCGAGCGCAAGACGCCGGCGCTCCGATTGTGACGCCGCTTGAAGAGACCGAGTACGGGTCGCACGCGTTCACCACTCAAGACCCCGAGGGCAACTTCTGGCACTTCGGCACCTACGATCCACTGGCGCCGATGACCGAGCAGGAATCATGACAAACCCGCAGCCCGACCGCCCGGAGATGCCGGAGAGTTTCGGCGTCGGCAATCCCGATTTCCCGTTCGAACCGATCGAATGGGCGTCCGTTGTCGAGCGCCTCACTGAGGCGCGCAACTATTGGATTTGCACGACCCGCTCATCCGGTCGGCCCCACTCGGTGCCGGTTTGGGGGGTATGGGCCGAGGACGCGTTCTACTTCCTCACCGACCTCAATTCGCTGACCGCAAAGAATCTCGCAGCCAATCCCGCCTCGGAGGTACACCTCGAAAGCGGCGACGAGGTCGTGATGCTCTTCGGCCAGTTCGAGCAGGTGGAACTGGAAGAATCCATCCTCGCTGCCTTCGGCCAAAAGTACGAGATGCCGCCAATCGCCGCGGGCTTCCCCGTCTATCGACTGGACCTCAGCAAGGCAATCGCCTGGGGCGAGTCCAACTTCCCCAGCAACGCATCCCGCTGGCGCTTCTAGCTCCCGCTAAATTCCGCCGCGCGGCGCTCGGTGAAGGCGGCGACGCCTTCCTTCATGTCGTCGGTATAGGCGAGGCGTTCGAAGTAGAGCTGCTCGATCCGCAAACCCTCATCGAGCGAAGTCTGCATCCCGCGCACCGCCGCCGACTTGCAGGCGCGCACGGCCAGCGGTCCGTTGCGGTTGATCCGATCCGCCATCGTCCGAGCCGCATTCATCAACTCGCCCGCCTCGACAACCTGGTGCACGAGCCCAATCTCGTGCGCCCGCTCCGCCGTAAGCGGGTCGCCGGTCAGCATGATCTCCATCGCCCGGCTCTCTCCCAGCAATCGCGGTAGACGCTGGGTGCCGCCCCAGCCCGGCAGCAAGCCCAGTCCAACCTCCGGCTGACCCATCTGCGCGCCCGCGGCCGCGATGCGGATATCGCAGGCCAACGCCACTTCCAGTCCGCCGCCGAATGCGTAACCGTTGATCGCAGCGATAAGCGGCTTGGCGATGTACATCCCGCGCATGATGCTCGGAGCCAGTTCAAACCGTTCCTTCGACGGTTCATCCATGAGCGCCGGGATCATGTCCCGCAGATCGGCGCCCGCCGAAAAGGCGCGGTCGCCGGCGCCGGTGATAATCGCCGCCCAGGCGTCATCATCGTCCTTGAACCGGGCGCAGGCCTCGGCGAATGCTGCGTACTGCTCCCGATCAAAGGAGTTCAGAGCCTGCTGCCGATCCAGCACGATCGTCGCGATTCGATCCGAAACCTCATACGTCACTGCCATGATCGGTCTCCCTGTTATCCACTGTGCTCATAGATGCCCCGACCCGTTTTGCGGCCCAGCCGGCCGGCCGAGACCAGCCGGCGGAGGATCGTCGGCGGGGTCAGGTTCGGATCGCCGATCTCCCGCTGCATGCTCTCAGCCACGTCGAGCAGGACATCCAGGCCGACAAGGTCCGCCGTCGCCAGTGGACCCATCGAATGCCCGATACCGAGCTGGCAAGCGCGATCAATGTCCTCGGCCGTCGCCACGCCCGACTCCCACAGCCTGAGCGCCGACAGGCAGAACGGCACCAGCAGCCGATTGACGATGAACGCCGGCGTGTCTTTGACCCGCACCGGAGTCTTGCCGGTCGTCTCGACGAAGGCCCAGGCCGCATCGACGGCGCCATCCGAGGCGGTCAACGGCACCACCACCTCGACCAGCGGCAAGACCTGAGCAGGATTGAAGTAGTGCAACCCAATGACGCGTGACGGGTCGGACATTCGCTGGGCAATCTCCTGGATCGACAGGGACGACGTGTTGGACGCGATGAACTTCGCGTCGACGCACAATGTCTCCAGGCGCTCGAAGATGCCCTGCTTGAGCTCGATGTTCTCGGACACCGCCTCAATCACACCTTCAGATCCGGCAAGCGCTTCGAGATCCGTCGCTGTGGACAACGCCGCCATGGCGGCGTCGCCTTGCTCGGCGCTGATCCGCTCTCTCGACACGAGCCGCTCGACGCCGCCCTGAATCACTCCTCGCGCCCGCTCCAGTTGACCGGCCTCAACGTCGACCAGTGAGACCTCCAGCCCTGCCAACAGCGCGGTCTGCGCGATCCCGGAACCCATCGTGCCGCCGCCGAGGACGCCCAATCGTTTCACTTGCGCATTCCCGTCTGACATTCCGTCCCTCCGCTCTCGCAACCCGTGAGCACCGATGCAGGCTATCCGACCAACCGCCCGGCGCACTTCGGGCATTCCGCGATCCGACGTTACGCTAGTTGCGATTGACCGGAATCGCTGATCAGACTGAGGAGCCAACCATGAGCCGACGCATTGGCATGGGATTCGACTGGCAAGGTTCGATGGACCGCGAGACATCGCTCAAGCGGGCGCAGATCGCCGATGAAGTCGGGATCGACTCGCTCTGGGTCGCCGAGGCCTGGGGCCAGGACGCCTTCACCACGCTCGTCCAGCTCGCTGAGCGCACCAGCAACGTCCAGGTCGCGACCGGCATCGTCAACATCTATTCACGTACTCCGGCGGCGCTCGCCCAGCACTTCGCCACCATCGACGAGCTGTCCGAAGGCCGTGTGATCGTTGGACTCGGCAACTCCGGCCCTCAGGTGATCGAGCACTTCCACGGCGTCCCATTCCAACCGGCATTCAAGCGCATGCGCGAGACGGTCGAGATCATGAAGATCCTGTTCTCCGGCGAGCGGCTCAACTACGACGGTGACCTGTTCAAGCTCCAGCGTGGCTTCACGCTCCGCTTCGACACCTATCGCAAGCAACTGCCGATTTACCTGGCAACCCTGAATCCCAAGTCGGTGCAGATGACCGCGGAGATCTCCGACGGCTGGCTGCCGATCATGATTCCGATGGACCGGCTCAAGGAGGAGATCGACCAGGTCAACGATTGGGTCCGCGAGGCGGGCAGAGATCCAGCCGAGTTCACCATCCGTGCCCCAGGCGGCGTGACCGTCGCCAATTCACCCGAAGGCCAGGCCCGCGCCCGCGCCGGACAGGCCGGCACGCTGGCCTTCTACTGCGCCCGCATGGGCGAGTTCTACTACCGCCAGCTCTCGCGCCAGGGCTACGAGGACGAGGCCAACGCCGCTCGACTGGCCTGGAAAGAGGGCGGCGGTGGAGCAGCCGCAGAGTCGATTCCCGGCGAAATGCTGGAACAATTCGGCTTCGTCGGCACCACCGAGGAATGCGTCGAACGCCTCGAACAGGAACAGGCCGCCGGAGCCCTCCTGCACAGCGTCAACGTGATGGAAAGCGATCCCAACGAGTTCGCCAAGATCCTTGAAACGCTCAAGGGCTAGACCAACCGGCGCTGCGCGCTTGCGCTCCTGAGTCTGTACGATTGCCCCATCGTCAGAGCCGTCTGGAGGCGCAGCGATGACAGAGGATGATCTGCTCGACCGAATCGTAGTGCGCCCCGGTGTACTGGGCGGCAAGCCGGTCATCCGTGGAATGCGGATAGCGGTGGAACACGTGCTAGCCATGCTCGCCGCAGGAGATTCCGCAGAAACGATCCTGAGCGAGTACCCATTCCTAGAAGCTGCAGATATCCAGGCTTGCCTGCTCTATGCCCACCGCTCGATCGCCGGTGAGTACCTCCATGAGCGTTCGCTCGCTCGGTAGCAATGAAATTCTTGCTCGATGTTTGCGCCGCCTCGCGGAGCCTGCAGTTCATGCTGCTCTCCGAGGGCCACGATGTGTTATCCGCGATTGACGTTGGTCCTACAGCAACTGACACCGAGCTACTGGATCTTGCCCGAGTGCAGGAACGAGTCCTCATCACGGAGGACAAGGATTTCGGCGAGCTTGTGTTCGTCCGGCGACAACCGCATGTTGGCATCATTCGCTTCACCAATCTGACTGTCGACGAGAAGGTTGTTGCGATGCGCGAACTCTTGGAGCAGCACTCAGCTGCGCTCGGTGAACGGTGCATCGTCGTCGTTACACGTAACCGAATCCGGATTCGGCGGAATGGTTGAGCGAAAGCTTCGTACGCGTTCGGCTTGCCGATGCGTCGATCGGCTGATGTCGTCCGTGGCTACCTTACGCCGCCCACTCGATCCACCAGCCGTGGGGGGATGACCTGGCCAGTAGTTGGCGACGACGCTCTCCGCTGGCGAAACGTGTGATTGCCAGGGTCGGATCCTGCAGGTCGTCGATGTCTTCGAGCTTCAGTTCTAGCGTGACGAGCCAGACAGGGCGGCTGAGGCTGGTTTCCGTCAATGTCCGAATGATCCGCTCGCGGCCGGCAGACGGGAACTGGTACAGCGCCACCGTCGAGTAAACAGTCAATGCGGCGTCCGGCGGCGTATCGGCAATCATCTGGGGCAGCAACTCTGCTGCGTCGCCGCCGCGCAAATCGACCGGGGACCGGTCCAGTTCGGCTGCCGCGTCGATCAGGCGTTGGTGACGCTCGACGTGTTCCGGCCAGATCAACGCCCGCAGCCATCGAAGTTCGTCCTCATTGCGCAGGTCGATCGGATTGAGGTCGATCCCGCCGCGGAACCAGACCACCAGATTGTCGGCCAGCGGCGGCATGGCTCCGCCGCCGCGCAACTCTGCCTCCAGCGCGACGTTGGCGTCAGGGTGTCCCCACGTTGCCTCTTCACGTCCGCCGCGCAGGTAACGGTAGCGGTAGCGATCGACATTGAGATTGAGTCCGGCGCTGGCGCCGATATCGACCAGGGCGAGCGGTAATCCCGACTCTCGTTGAACCATCGAGAAGGCGGGCAGCAGACAGGTGCAGCGCCGAACGACATTGGTCTGCGTTCGATTCGTGCGGATCAACTCCAGGATCTCGTCGCGGTGGGTCAGACAGAAATCGCGAAAGGCCGGCATCGCGGGTTCCATCGGCCGCTCTTCACCCGAAACGATCGGGTAATGAGCCGCCAGAGGGTGTCCTGCATCGTCCCCGCCTCGGAGCAGGAGGTACTGGACGGCGGCGAAGAGCATGTTTGGCGCCGGCTGGCGCTTGCGCTTCTGCGCCGCCAGCTCAAGAAGCTCGCGGTCGAGCGAAACGCCGTAGGCCAGTTCGGCGTACATCGGCGAGGCGAGATCCGGCGCCTCAACCCGAGCGAAGCGATGAAAGACATCGCGATAGTGCGCGACCCTGCTTCCGGCAACGGGCGCGTCGAGACCGCTCCTGGCAGACATGCCGGCCCCGCTAGGCGGAGAGGAACTCGCCGAGTTTGGCCAGCAACGCCTCGGGCTCCTCGACCTGCGGCATGTGCCCGGAGGCCGAGAACATGGCGACCTCGGAGTTCGGAATCGCGCGGTTGAAGTCCTCGGCGTACTGCGGCGGGACCAGACCATCGGACGCGCCCCAGGCGATCAAGGTCGGTGATGTGACGCGGTGAATCCGCTCCGACAGGCGCTTGTCTGGGATCGGCCAGAGGAATCGGGCCGCGGTCTGCATCATCTTGGCCCGCTCAACGGTGGCCGTACGCAGCTCGTCCGGATCCTCGGGCGGCGGCGCGGTCATCATCTTCGCGCCCGGGTGCTCGGTGTCGTGGAACAGCGCCGGCACGAGTTCGTTGGGCAGCATGGCGAAGAAGTCGGCAACCGGGTAGTCGTCGTTCCAGAGGCCGACCGGTGCAATCAGGACCAGCTTCGAAACGCGACCGGGCTGCATCGCGGCCACCTCGGCCGCGAACCAGCCGCCCATTGAGTGTCCGACGACGATCACATCGTCCACGCCCATGGCATCGAGGAAGTCCCAGTAGAAGTAGAAGACATCGTGGTGGTCCATCAACCACTCGACGCCGGTCGAGTTGGCCGTGCCGGGCAGCTTCGGCGCCAGCACGCGGTGATGCTGCGAGAGCTGCTCGAGGAACGGGTCCCACATCAGTCCGCCGGCGCCATGAATGAAGAGCAGGTCCGGACCTGAGCCGGCCTCCATGTAGCCAACGTTGAATCGTCCATTGACGAGCGAGACAGTCTTGTCTTCCATCCTGACACCTCCGGGAAAGCGCACTCAACATCAAACCCGCCCACCCAGCGGGCGCACCTGACAAGGCTATGAGCGCCCCTGAACCACTGTCAATTGGCGACGCCTCCTCACAGGCAACCGGGCGACGCGGGAACGGTGTCGGGCGCCGCCATAGAGTGGCGACATGTCCTCCGCCGTGTTGCCTGCTGACATCGTGCGCGCCTACGACATTCGCGGGACGGTTCCCGAGCAGATCGACGAACCGGTCGCCCGCCGCGTGGGCAACGCCTTCGGTCAGTGGCTGGTCCGGCGGGGAGCCGAGTCTGTCGTCGTCGGTCGGGACGCGAGGGCGAGCTCGCCAACGCTGTACGAGTCGGCGATCGAGGGACTGCGTGGCGCCGGCATCGACGTGTTCTCGGCTGGACTCTCTTCAACACCGGTGATCGGTTGGGCAGTCGATCAACTGGGACTCGGGGGCGGACTGATCGTCACTGCCAGCCATAATCCGCCGGAGTACAACGGCTTCAAGCTGCTCGCCGCGCAGGCGCAACCGCTGCTGCCGGACGAAATCCTGGAGATCGCCAGAACTCGGCCAGCTCAATCTGCAGCAGTCGGCAAGCGACACGAGCTTGACGCGAGCTCGCCGTACCTGGAGCTGCTGCATCAGCGTTTCGGACACGAAACGGAGCTCAATGTCGCAATCGATCCCGGCAGTGGCACGACCGCGCTCACTGCTCCTGCTGCCCTCACGTCGATGGGCGCCCGCGTCCATGCGATCCGGGCGACGCCTCGCGCCGCCGCCGTCGCCGCCGATCCTCAGGAGCCCTCCCAGCTACGTGAACTGGCGGGCGTCGTAACCGCTGTGAATGCCGTTCTCGGGATCGCCTGGGACGGGGACGGCGACCGGATCGGCGTGTTGGACCATCTCGGACGCCGCTACGAGGCCGACTGGCTGACTGCGGTGCTGGCGAGGCCGTTGCTGGCTCGGCGACCGGGAGCGGAGGTGTTGCTGGACATGAAGACCAGCAGCAGCGTGATCGAGGACATCGGCCGGCGCGGCGGCGCGGCGATGTCTTCCCGGACAGGCTATTCCTTCTTCCGTCGCGCCATGCGAGAACGACAGATGTCCTTCGGCGGCGAGACCAGCGGCCACATCATGTTCGGCCCGGAGTACAGACCGGGCGAGCACGCGCCCTGGATCGACGACGGCGTCTATGCCGCCTGCGCGCTGCTGTCATATCTGTCCGAGCGTGGCAGGACATTGGCGGAAGAGATGACCGAGATCGAGCCGCGCCCGATCTCGCCCGAGCTTCGGCTGCCCTGTCCCGACGATCAGAAGGCATCGGTCGCCGCGCGGATCGGCCACTGGTTTGCGGAACATCACAGGGACTCTCAGATCGATCGCAGCGACGGTGCCCGGGTCACCCTTGCAGACGGTTGGCTCCACGCTCGCGCATCCAACACCGCTCCCGTCCTGAGTCTGCGCTTCGAAGCCGTGGATGAGGCGGCCTACCGGCGAATCGCCGAGCAACTTCACTCCGCGCTGTCGCAACACGCGTCGGTATCAGGCACCGACCAACTGGACGAACCACCAATCATCGGTCCACAATCCGTCATCTGACGCAGACGGTCACGCGCAGCGCCTCGGCCAACTGATGGATTGCGGGACCCGGATCCTGCTCCACGACCAGGGTCACCCGGACATCATCGGTTCGACCGTCTAGCGACAGCTCGGCCGACCGAACGGCGCGCATCTTGACCAACGTGAAGAGGGCCTGCTGCAACTCATGGGTCTCGGCGCCGGCGGGACGTACCTCGACGATCAACGACTCAGTTTCGCCGATGAAGGCGGCGTCTGACTCGTCGCCGGAGGGGAACCAGCGCTCGGTCACACCGGTCGAGCCAGACGGCGCACTGAGCGCGTCGCCGTTCGACGCCGCCCACTCTTTGAGCGCTCGATGAGCAGAGCTCTCAGCTGTGCCGGAGCGCGTCTTGGTCGGCGGCAGCCCGAAGGCGTAGATTCCGACCGTGACCCAGTCGAAGGACTGCATGGCCGCGAGTTCCCGCTCTGAAGCTCCGCCCAGCAAGCCGCGCAGATCCGGAGCCTCGGGGTAGATCTCCGACACTGTGGCCTGCATGCTGTCCGCGATCTCCGTCACATCAACGCTCCCCGCCGCGGCCGGAAAACGCCTCGCAGCGGCCTCCGGATCGACCAGCTCACCCTTGCGGGCCGACTTGGTCAGGAAGCGAAACAGTGTTCGCTGGAGGTCGATCTCGGAGATCTGGAGCGGCATGGACGTAGGGTAATGATCCATGACATCAGCGCCGATCCCGCGTGAGATCTTCCGCGCCTACGACATTCGCGGGCATGCGCTCGGGCCTGACGCGTTGCTCACGCCGGACCTCGCGCTGCGAGTGGCATTGGCCTTTGCCGAAGTGGTCGATTCGGCAGAGCAGGTCGTAGTCGGCGGCGACAACCGAGCGACCACGCCTGCGCTGCAACAGGCCGCGATCGCGGGGTTGCTGGATGGCGGCCTGGACGTCATCGACATTGGCCGGGCGCCGTCGCCGCTGGTGTACTGGGCCAACGCGCTGCTTACCCAGGAGCGTCCCACTGCCGGACTGGTCGTCACCGCGTCACACAATCCAGCCGAGGACAATGGGATCAAGCTGCTCCACACCGACGCGATGCCGCTCTTGCCGGAGCAGATCCAGGCGGTCGCCGACCGCGTAGCGTCGGGCGTCTCGGCCGGCGATCGACAGGGAGCCCGCAGCCTCTGGAGCCCGAGACCGGCCTACGTTCGCAGCCTGGCCGAGTCGTTTCGACTGCGACGTCCGCTGCAGGTCGCGATCGATCCCGGCAACGGCGTCGCCACGGTGACGGCGGGAGCGGCGTTGCGGGCAATCGGGTGTGAAGTGATCGCGATCAACGATGACCCGGAGGAGTCCGAGCCGGCGCATCCCGCCGATCCTCAGCACGGCGCCAACATGGCCCAGCTGGCGTCGGTCGTTTCCGAGACGGCGTCCGAGCTTGGCTTTGCCTTTGACGGCGACGGCGACCGGCTGGGCCTGGTCGACGGTCGCGGTCGTCGCGCGGCGCCCGATCAGGTGCTCGCGCTGCTGGCGCAGGACTGGTTGACACAGCATCCGGGGGCATCGATCCACGTCGACGTGAAGACGTCGCGGGCCGTGATCGATCACATTTCGCAACTGGGCGGCACGGCCTTCTTCGGCTCCGTCGGGCATTCGCTGGGCAAGTACGCGATGCGGGAACGGGGCATCGATTTCGGCGGCGAATCCTCGACGCACTACTTCTATCGGCTGGACGACCCACCGCACTACACCGACGACGCGGTTCGAACGGCCTGCCGCATCGCCCAGATTGCGTCACGAACCTCGCTGGAGGCGATGCTCGATTCGATTCCCCGCTATCACATTTCTCCGGAGGTCAAGATCGCCTGTCCCGACCATCGAAAGCACGACGTCGCGAGAGCTATCACTGAACAGGCGCGTCGCCGCTGGCCCGTGACAGACATCGACGGCGCTCGGATCGATCTGTCATCGCAGGCGGAGGGCGCTTGGTGCGTGATCAGGGCATCCAACACGACGCCGTTTCTGACCGTGCTGGTTGAGGGTCGGGACGATGCCGGCTACGAGACTGCGCGGCGGATCGCGTCGGAGATCCTGTCCGAGCATGGCCTTGATCCTGCGCCGCTGGTCAGTCAACCGCCGCTTGACTGAGCTCCGGGGCGGGCAGTTCGAAGATGTCCGCCAGCAGCTCATAGGAACGGATCCGGGCGGCGAAGTCGTAGGTGATGGTGAGCGCGATGAACTCGTCGACGTCGTAGGTCGCGGCGAGCTTCTCCAGTTGCTCGCGCACCCGCTGCGGGGAGCCGTGGATACTGCGGTTCTGCATGTAGCCGATGTAGTCGAGCTCTGGCTGCGAGTAGGGAAAGTTCATCGCCTCTTCGACGGACGGAATCCCGCCGCGCGCGCCGCGATTGCCCTTGATCCGCCAACACCAACGGCTCCAGCAAAGCTGCTCTGCCTCTTCCTCCGTCTCCGCCACCGTGACCGAGACGCCCAGCGAGGCTCGTGGCTCGGAGCTGACCGGCGAGGGTTGGAATCGCTCGCGGTACTTGCGCACGACCTGCTCGCCGCCCTCTGGTGAGATGAAGTGAGCAAAACAGTGCGACCAGCCCAGCTCGGCAGCGACGTGCCCGCCGTAGTGCGACGAGCCCAGCAGCCAGAGCTCCGGCATCGGAGCGCCCGGAGGCGCGGCGCGGACTTCGCGGTACTGGTGATCGGGCGGCAGATCGTCGGCCAGCCAGCCGTAGAGGTCGAGCAACTGCTCGGGGAAGTGGTCAATCCCGAGCGCGCCGGGGCCATGCACGAGCGCGCGCGCGGTGCGACCGTCGGAGCCTGGCGCCCGGCCGACGCCCAGGTCGATCCGGCCGGGAAACTGCGTCGTCATCGTGCGGAAGTTCTCGGCCACTTTGAGCGAGCTGTAATGGGGCAGCATGATCCCGCCCGAGCCGACGCGGATATGCGCTGTCCGCGCTGCGACCTGTGGAATCAGCACCTCAGGCGAGGCGCAGGCCAGCGAGCCGGCGTTGTGATGCTCGGCCAACCAGTACCGGGAGTAGCCCAATCGATCGCAGGTTTCGGCCAACTCGAACGACTCCGAAATCGCCGTGGCCGCAGTGCCGCCGTCACGAATCGGAATCTGATCGAGCACGCCCAGCCGAATGTCTTGCGCCATGCGGTCAGCCTACAACCGACCCCAGATGCTCACGTAAGCTGATCGGGTACGCCAGAGGCCGACGCTGTCCAACCCTGACTCCGCCGGAGTGTCGCATGACTACTCATTCCGAATCACCCGATCCGCCGACTCCACTCAAAAGCCGCGCCGCCGATGCGGCGCGCGAGGCGTGGGAGCGGTTTCCCTCGATGCTCGGCACGAGCATCGCGACCCGGGGGATGTCGGCCGGCAACGCGACCGAGTGGGGGTTGGGGGGCGCAACGCCGCGGAGTACGTTGCCGCCGATTTCGCTGGGCGGCGGGATCCCCGACGCCGAAACGCAACCGCGCGCGGAACTGCTCGCGGCAATGGGTCGTGTGTTGGAGCAGCCGGGTGACGCCGCGCTGGTCTATGGCGGGGCCGAGGGCTACCGGCCCCTGCGCGACGAGATGGCCGCCTACTTCGCTCGCAACCATCCGACCCAACCGGACGCCGACTGGTACCTGCTGACCAACGGCGCGGCGGGCGCGATTGAAGCGATCTGCGCCTCGTTCCTCGATCCCGGCGACGTGGTAATCACCGAGATTCCCACCTTCGCCGGATCGCTGCGCACGATTCGCGGCAAGCAGGCCAGTGTGGTCGGCGTGGGCATGGATGACGAGGGCATTCGGCTGGACGAACTCGAGTCGACTGTCGACCGGTTGGAAGCGGCCGGCGAACGAATCAAGCTGATCTACACGCAGCCGACGTTCCACAACCCGACCGGCCTGACGATGTCGCTGCAGCGGCGACTCGATTTGATTGAGGTTGCCGCCCGGCGGCAGATCCTGCTGATGGAAGATCACGCCTACTCGGAGCTGTACTTTGATGAGCCGCCGCCACCCACGCTTTCGGAGCTGACCGAGGGCTGGGGCGTGCTCACGGTTGGCACATTCTCAAAGGTGATCGCCACGGGATTGCGGGTTGGCTGGGTGCAGGCCCGGCCGGACTGGATCCAGGCGATGGTCCCCGCCCGATTCGACATGGGCAACAGCCCGCTGCTGCACCGGATGCTGCACGAGTACATGGTGCGAGGCAACTTCCGTGAACACGTCGAGCAGATGCGCCGGCTCTACGCGCTCAAGGCACAGACGCTGGCAGGCGCGCTCGAGCCGTATGGAGAGCCCTACTTCGACCTGATCGAGCCCTCGGGCGGGTTCTTCCTCTGGCTCAAACTACGCAATGGGCTGACCGGCGACGGCGTGCGCGACGCGGCCAGCGTCGATGGGCTCAACTTCCCCTCGGGCAAGCGCTTCTATCCCGGCGCCGATCCGGGAGACGACGGCGAGTCGATTCGGCTCGCCTATTCCTGGCCGCCGACGGCGACGCTGGAGGAGGCCGCCGAACGGCTCGGTCGCGCATTCCACCGAGCCGCCAACGGCGCCTAGTCCGACGCCGCCTCGGCTTGGGCCTGGATGAACTCCGGGACCTCCTGGCCTGCGTCGGTGAAGGCCTTGGCCAGCACGTCGTTGCGGCTGAATGAGACCGCGCCGCCGCCGGAGGCGACCCACTGCTGGGTTCCCTCGACCGAACCGAGCTGACCCTGGAACTTCGGCGCCACATAGCGGGCGAACAGCTCGAACGATTTGCGGATGCCGTCGCGATTGGCCCATTCGTGCGCGAGCATCATCAGGCCGCCGAAGCCGCCCGAGTTCTCTTGCAGGATTTCGATCGCCTTGATCGCGTCGTCGGGCGTACCGATGATCGCGCCGCCAGTCTCCACCGCACCCTCCGGCGTCTCGGCCGTGCCGGGCAGGACTGCCTGCAGCGTGTCGCGGAAGTAGTCGATCTGCCAGGCGCGCCAGCCCTCGCGGCACTCGGCGAAGGCCTGCTCGCGGGTTTCGGCAATGTACATGGGGATCACGAGCCGCCACTTGTTGCGGTCGACCGTTTGACCTTCACGCTCGGCGACCTCTTCGACCTCGGTCCACTGACCCTCGAGGTTTGAGCGTCCGCCGGGCAGGTAGACGCCGATGCTGAGCATGCCCATCCCATACTTGCCGGCCATCTGGCGGCCGGCGGGCGAGACGGTCGAGGCGACCGCCATCTCGAAGTGCGGCTTCGTGTACGGGGAGACCTGCAGCCGCGCGTCGGTCAGCTCGAACCAGTCGGTCTTGATGTTGACCGGTCCGTCCTGCCTCAGCAGCGCCAGGATCGCCTGCAGTGACTCATCCATCCGCTGCCGCTGGTAGAGCGGGTCGATTCCCATCATCGCGGCGTCCGAGGACAGCGCGCCCGGTCCGACTCCCATCATCACCCGGCCTCGGGTCATGTGATCGAGCTGGATCATCCGGTCAACGACCATCAGGGGATGGTGATAGGGCAGCGAGACCACGCCCGTGCCCAGCCGGATGTTGCTGGTCCGCTCGGCAGCGGCGGCAATGAAGACCTCGGGCGAGGCGATTAACTCCCAGCCGGCCGAGTGATGCTCGCCGATCCAGGCTTCGTCGTAGCCGAGTTGATCCAGCCATTCGACCAGCTCAAGATCTCGGTGAATCGCCAGCGACGGGTTCTCCCCGACCCGGTGAAACGGCGCCATGAAAATGCCAAAGTCCATTCGTCCGTCACTGGCCATGCCGTTCTCCATTCGTCTTCGGGCTGCTCAGCGTTACCTTGATCGCGAGTCTAACTACGGGCGACAGGTTTGAGTGGCAGGCAACCAGATGACCACTTCTCCGTACATCCAGCGGCGCACAAGCCGTTTCGATCCGACGATCAACTGGCGCGACGTCTACGCCGAGCGGCTCGCCACTCCCGAGATGGCCGCGGCGCTGTTCAACTCGGGCGACCACCTCTGGATTCCGCCGGGTCACGCCTCGCTGCCGATCCTGCAGGCGCTGGTCGCCCGCAGCGACGAACTCGAGGGCGTGGAGGTTCGTGGGATCGTCGTGCCCGACGCCGGCTGGTTCACCGAGGAGATGATGGGCGCGTTCAAGGTCGCGCCGCAGTTCGGCACACTGTTCGATCGCGACGCCGTCAACGCCGGCATCGCCGACTATCACCCCTACTGGCTGGTCGGCATTCACAAGGCCTGGGACGCGGGACGCGAGGACGAGGCCTGGCCGATCGACGTATTGCAAATCCGCTGCACGCCGCCCAACGATGCCGGATTCGTCTCGCTGGGCAGCTCGGTCTGGGACGGCGTGACCTCAGCCAAGCGAGCCCAGACGGTGATTGCCGAAGTCAACGACAACGTGGTCGAGACCTTCGGCGATTCGTGGCTACACGTCTCCGAGATCGACTGTTTCGTACCGGCGGACACGCCGGTGATGGTCAATCTTGAGTTTCCAGAACCAAACCAGGTCGACCTCGGCCTCACCCACTACGTCTCGCAGCTCGTCCAGGACGGCGACACGATTCAGGTCGGCGTCGGCTCGCACTCGGGAGCGCTGGCGCGTCTGGGCGCGTTCGACGAACGAGAGAATCTCTCCTACTTCGCCGAGCTCACGACCGAGGGCCTGGTTCCGCTGGTCGAGCGCGGGATCATCACCGGCAAGTACTCCAAGACGCATCCGGACAAATTCGTCGCCACCGTGATCGGCAATACGCCGGACGAGATCGCCACGGTCCATCGCAACCCCGCCTTTGAGACCTACTCAATCGAGTACCTGCTGGACCCGCGTCAGATTGCCCGCAACGAGAACATCGTGGCGATCAACGGCGCGCTGACGGCTGACCTGTCCGGGCAACTCGGCGTGCACACGATCGGCCCGCGCGTCTACGCCGGCGTCGGCGGTCACCTGGCCTTCGCGCTGGGCGCCTACCTCGCGCCCAAGGGTCGCTCCGTCACGGTACTGCCGTCGACCAGCCGCGACGGAACGATCTCCACGATCATGGCCCAGTTCGACCCCGGCCAGATCGTCACGGTGCCGCGAGACATCGCCGACACGGTCGTGACCGAGTACGGCATCGCCAGGTTGCTGGGCAAGACCGTGCGGGCGAGAGCTGAGGAGTTGATCTCGGTGGCCCATCCCGACTTCCGCGGCGAGCTGCGCAAAGCGGCGCAGAAGCTGTTCTACCCGTAGTCGGGGGCGACGGCTGGCCGATGACGCTCTACACCATCGGCTTCACCAAGAAGTCGGCTCGGGAGTTCTTCGGTGATCTGCTTGGATCCAGCGGGGCGATGCGCGTGATTGACGTCCGCCTGAGACCGTCGTCGCAACTGGCAGGCTTCGCCAGGGTCTCGAAGTCGGGCGGCGACTTCGAGTATCTGCTCGACCGATTGTGCGACATGGACTACGTCCATGTTCCACTGCTCGCCCCGTCCGATGAGTTGTTCACGTCCTACCGCGGTGGCGACATCACCTGGGATGACTACTGCGAGAGGTATCTGGAGCTGTTGGCGGAGCGTGAGGTCACGCACGAGCTGGACCAGGCGCTGTTCGACGACGCGGTGCTGCTCTGCAGTGAGGACAGTCCGGAGCGATGCCACCGCCGGCTCGCCGCCGAGTACCTGCAGCGGCATTGGCACGACATCAAGATCATTCACCTCTAAGAGCGTTCGCGGATCCAGTCGCCGATGCGTTCGATTGCCTGCTGGCCCTCGGGCAGCATGGGGGCGAAGCCCTGCCAGACGTGGAACATGTCGTCCCAGATCTCCTCTACCACCTCGACGCCGGCTTCACGGGCCCTGGCGGCGACACGCTCGGTGTCTCGGCAGATCATCTCGACGGAACCGGCCTGCAGGAGCAGGGGGCAAATCCCTTCGTAGTCAGCGAAGACCGGCGACAGCAGCGGATCGCTGCGGTCCGCGTCGCCTGCGTACATGGCCGCCCAACCCTGGGACGCGTTGATCGCCACCGTGTTGTCGGGGATGGTCGGATCCTCGAGTCCGAACGCCGACAACTCTTCCGGTCCGGCGGCCAGATCGGCCCAGGGGGAGAGGCCGATGCCGCCGGTCGGCATGCGCACGCCGCGCTCGCGCGCGGCAAGCAGCGTGGCCAGCATCAGACCGCCGCCGGCTGAGTCCCCGCCGACGAACACCGCGCTCGCCTCGCCCGGCTCAACCGGTCCGTTGGCCCAGATGTACTCGAGCCCGGTCATTGCGTCGTCAACGGCGGCCGGGAAGACGTGCTCCGGCGCCAATCGATATTCCAGGTTGAGCGCCACGCAGCCCGCTGCGCGGCAGATGTCGGCGACCAGTCGGCGGTGCGTCCCGATTGACCCCAGCACGTATCCGCCGCCGTGGACGTAGAGCAGGCGGCGATTGTGATCGGACCCGGGCAGCACAGTCCACTCGCCTCGTAGGCCGTTGATGTCCACTGCCGTGAGCGAGATGTCGTCCTGCAGCGGGAAACTGAAGCCCTCCTCCATCGCCGCGCGCTGCTCCGCGACGCTCAGTTCCTCTCCAATCATGCTGGCGGCCTGATCCTTCATCGCCTCAACGACCTGGAAATACTCTTCAGACGGCATGCAATTCTCCTTGGTCCGCAGCACGCGGCGTTGGACTACGCGTGCTGGTTGATGAACTCGCCGATCCGCTCGATCGCCTGTTGGCCTTCGGGCAGCATGGGCGCGTACAGGTGCCAGACGTGGAACATGTCGTCCCAGACTTCTTCAACCACGTCGACGCCGGCCGCGCGGGCACGCTCGGCGGCTCTGGTTGTATCCGAGAGCAGCATCTCTGCGCCGCCCACCTGCATCAGCAGCGGCGGCAGCCCGGTGAAGTCGGCGTAGAGCGGCGAGGCAAGGGGATTCTCGGCGTCTGCGCCTGCGAGATACTGACAGGCCAGATTCTCCAGCATCGGCACGCTGCTCTTCTGCGGATCGTCATCGGCGAGCGACGCAATCGAATCTCCGGTGTTGGCGAGGTCGGTCCAGGCGGAGATGGCAATCGCCGCGTCGGGTTGATCGAGGTCCCGTTCGCGAGCCGCCAGCAGCGTCGCAAGCGTCAATCCGCCGCCGGCCGAGTCGCCGGCGACGAAGGTTGAATCGGGCGAGCCCGGACCATCCGGCCCGTTTGCCTGGACGAACTTGAGCGCCTCGATGGCGTCTTCGACTGCGGCCGGGAAGGGATGCTCGGGCGCGAGTCGGTAGTCGAGGTTGAGGACCGCACATCGGCCAGCCGCCGCGATGTCCTCACACAGCCGGCGGTGCGTCACCGCCGAGCCGTACACATACCCACCACCATGGAAGTACAGGACCCTCCGGCTTGGGTCCGACTCGGCCACGGTCACCCATTCGCCCGGGACGCCATTGGCTTCGACCCAGGCAATGCTCGCCGCATCTGTCGCCGGGAAGGATCTCTCCTCCATCGCCTGGCGGATCTGTTGGCGTGTGGGATTGACCAATGGTCGCGGGCGATCCTCGATCAGCTTGAGCACCTGCTGCAGCTCCGGCGATGCCATCGTTCGACTCCGAGCAATCCTCAGCGTCCCGGTTTGGCCTCAGGCGTGCTGGTTGATGAACTCGCCGATCCGGTCGACGGCCGCCTGGCCCTCGGGCAGCATCGGCGCGAACTGGTGCCAGACGTGGAACATCTCGTCCCAGACTTCTTCGACCACGTCGACGCCCGCCGCGCGCGCCTTCTCGGTGACGCGGGTCGTGTCTGCCAGCAGCACTTCAGCGTCGCCGACCTGGAGCAGCAGCGGCGGTAGCCCGGCGTACTCGGCATAGAGCGGTGAAGCGAGCGGATTGTCGGCGTCGGCGCCGCCGAGATACTGGGAGGCCATCCCTTCGACCATTGATGGATCCGTAATCAGCGGATCGGCGTCAGCTCGGGTCTGTATTGTCTCGCCAGTGATCGCGAGGTCGGTCCAGGCTGAAATCCCGATCGCCGCGTTCGGCTGGTCGACACCCTGCTCTCGCGCCGTGAGCAGCGTCGCCAGTGTCAGTCCCCCGCCGGCCGAGTCTCCGGCGACGAATGTCGCCTCCGCGGCGCCCTCACCGTCGGGGCCGTTGGCCTGAATGAACTTGAGCCCTTCAATCGCGTCCTCGACCGCCGCCGGGAAGGGGTTCTCGGGAGCGAGCCGGTAGTCGAGGTTCAGCACGGAGCAGCCGCCGGCGCGAGCGATGTCCTCGCACAGTCGCCGATGTGTGACCGTCGATCCGATCACGTAGCCGCCGCCGTGGACGTAGAGCAGACGCCGATTCGGGTCGGATTCAGGCACGGTCACCCATTCGCCGGGCACGCCGTTGGCAGTGACCGGCGTGACCGTCGCAGCGTCGGTGACCGGGAATGATCCGGCCTCCATCCCGGCGCGCATTTCCTCGAGCGTCGGGTTGCCCGCGCCGAGCGGACGCTCCGCCATCAGTCCGAGCACCTTCTGTAGTTCTGCCGAAGCCATGTGTCAGTTCCTTACCAGCTTGGTGTGTCGAGTCGGGCGCAGGCTAACGACTCCAGTGCGTCATACTGCGAGCAATCTGATCTCATTCCGCCAGATCTCAGGGAAATCCACCATGCGCGTCCTCGCCCCACCCAACGCCGCCACGCTCGCCGGCAAGATCGAAGCCGTCAAACAGCTTGAAGCCGACGGCTTTGCCGGCGCGTTCCTGCCCTCGATGGCGCACGATGCGATGACCGTGCTGGCGCTGGCGGCCGGCGAGACCTCGGAGATCGAACTCGGCACCTATGTGATCCCGACCTACACCCGCCACCCGGTCGCCATGGCGCAGCAGGCGCTGGCCGTCAACGCCGCGGCCGGCGGTCGGTTCACACTCGGACTTGGACTGTCGCACGAGGTCGTGATCCAGGACTCCTGGGGGCTCGACTTCAGCAACGTCGTCCGCCACATGCGCGAGTACCTGGAGATTCTCGTCCCGTTGATGAGGGGCGAAGTCGTGCATCACTCCGGTGAAGCGTTTGAGGTCCACTCGCAGGTGGAACTGCCCGACTGCGAGCCGCCGCCGGTGATTGTCGCCGCGCTCGGACCGCAGATGCTGCGCATCACCGGACGCTTGGCCGACGGCACCGCGCTCTGGCTGGCCGGGCCGAAGTGGATCGAAGAGGTCGTCATCCCCGAGATGGGCGGCGCCGCACGTGAGGCGGGCAAGCCGGAACCGCGGGTGATCGCAGGCGTGCCGATCTCGGTCACTGCCGACCCGGACGGCACGCGGGAGCGCATCTCCAGGGCCTATGAGATGTACAACACGCTGCCCTCGTACCAGCGCGTGATCCAGGGCTCCGGAGCGGACGACCCGGCCGGAGTCTCGATCGTCGGTAGCGAAGAGGAGGTCGAGCGCGAACTGCTGCGCTGGCGAGAGATCGGCGTGACCGACTTCTACGCTGCCTTCGAGGGCGTCAATGCGGATGAACGCCAACGAACTCGCGAATTCATCGCAGCCCTCGCGCCGACCCTCTAGCCTGCCTCCAGCCCGAACTCACACTCAGGGAGCAGAGCATGGCCGTATTCCTCGAAGTCCGACACCGGATCAAGCCGATTACCAACACCGCCTTCGACCTCTTTGTCGATTTCTACTCCGACACCGTCGTGCCGGCGATGGATCGTCACGGGATCGATCTGATCGGCGGCTGGAAGGTAACCGGCGGCGAGATGGGCTGGGACCTCTCGATTCACCGCTACGAGAGCATGGCCCACGCCGAGGAATGCCTCAATTCGCTCGGCCAGGACAAGGCGCTCTGGTCAGCCGTGGACAAGCTGCGCGGCGAGATAGAGATCGAGGAGATCACCAAGTTCGCCAACACGGTCTCCTATGGCACAGAAGAGCGGCTCCAGGCGGCGCTCGATGCCAACCCCGACCAACCGCGCCAGTACATGCTCGCCGTCCTGCAAACCGCGACGGGCGGTCTGCTGCCCGCGATCAAGACTATCGGCAGCCTCGTCGACACACTGGAGGGTGCCGGAGCGATGCAGCTCGCGACCGCCTACGCCTCAAGAGTCGGCCGAACCGGCGAGCTCACCGACCTCTGGATCATGCCCCATGGTCCCAGCGGAATGATGGAGTACCGACCCGGAGACGCGCTCAAGGACATCGTCGGCCCGCTGCGAGAGCACGCGCCCGATGAGGACATCTACTTCCTCAACCCGCTGCCCTACTCGAAGCTGCAGTAGCTCCTCAGTCCGGCCCTCACCCTATCCCTCTCCCGCGGGGAGAGGGGACAGGAATCAGCTAGGTCACCATTCGACGGACGATCTCGTACGTGAGCTCGACGCCCATGTTGAAGTTTTCGAGCGTCATGTGCTCGTCGTTGCCGTGGAATCCGGCGGCTTCTTCGGGACTGAGCAGGACGGGGATGAAGCCATAGGCGGGGATTCCCTGCTGCCTGAGGAAGCGGTTGTCGGTACCGCCGACGCAGGTGGAGGGCACGACCGTGGCGTCCTCAACGGCGTCGTTGACGACGGTTTCGATTGTCCGGTAGAGCTCGGTGTCCCAATCGACCTCGACCGGCTGCTCCTGGTCCCAGCCCGAGAACTCGACCTCGATTCGGTCGTCGTCGATCACGTCGATCACCTGCTGACGCCAGTCCTCGCGATCCTGTCCGGGCAGCAGGCGGCAATCGATCGTTGCTTCCGACTTGGCCGGGATCACGTTGGCCTTGATGCCGCTGTTGATCATCGTCACATTGAGCGTGTTGATGAACATCGCGTGGGTGCCGGGATGATCGATGACGTGCGCGGCCAACTCTTCGGCATCCTTGACCGGCGGGATGTGGCCCTCCTCGATCAGCCGGTCCAGCCAGACCTGGGTCGAGGGCGTGATCGTCACCGGACGCTCCCAGGCGGCCAGCTTGTGCAGCGCGTTGACCAGGTGGACGGCTGAGTTGTCGTAGTGCGGTCGCGAGCCGTGTCCGGGCGTGCCGATCGAGGTCAGCTTGAGCCAGCAGATGTCCTTCTCGTTGGTGGCGACCGAGAAGATGTTCGCTTCCTGGCCCATCAGCTGGGTCGAGCCGGAGCCGCCCTCGGACAGCTCGAACTCGACGTCGACCAGGTCGGGACGATTCTTGCAGAGCCACTCCATGCCCCAGACCGAGCCGGCCTCTTCGTCGGGCACGCCGCAGAAGACGAGGTCGCGGGTCAGCGGCGCCTCGGTGCGCTTGAGCATCAGCATCGTCATCAGATGCATGATCCCGCAGCCCTTCATGTCGACGGTGCCGCGGCCGTAGATCTTGCCGTCCTCGATGTAGCCCTCGAAGGCAGGCTTGGTCCAGTACTCCTCCTCGACCGGTACCACGTCGAGGTGGTTGCAGAGCATCATCGGCCGCTTGGAGCCGTCCCCACGCAGCCAGGCAAAGATCGCTTCCCGGTTGGGCTGAATCTCGACATACTCAACCTCCATCCCCGCCTCGGACAGAATCTTGCCCATCCAGCGGGCCGCCGGCTTCTCATTCCCCGGAGGGTTGGTCGTGTCGATCTGCAGATAGTTGACGAAATAATCCAGCGCCTCGTCAAACACGGGTTGCCAGTTGATCGTGCCGTTCGTGGTCATCTCAACGTCTCCATCGTCTCTCAGCCGTACTGTTCGTCAGGTTAACCCTCAGCCGAAGCGCCCTTGAATCCTGGTCCTCCGCTAAGATACGGAACATATGAGCCAGACCGCGACGTCATCTCCCGTCCTCGACGCGTTCCACCCGATGGTTCGGGACTGGTTCGTCGGGCGGTTTGGCGAGCCGACGTATGCGCAGGAGGACGGCTGGCCCGCGATTCGGACCGGGGACGACTGCCTGATTGCCGCTCCGACCGGGTCGGGCAAGACGCTGACCGCGTTTCTGGCCGGGATCGATGAGCTGATCCGCGAAGGCGAGTCGGGCGAGCTGCCCAACGAGGTTCGGATTCTCTACATCTCGCCGCTCAAGGCGCTCTCCAATGACATCCGCCGCAACCTCGAGGAACCGCTGACCGAGATCCGGCAGCTGGCAGACGAACGCGGCGTGGAGCTGCCCCGGATCCGGATGGGACTTCGCACCGGCGACACGACGCAGGCCGAGCGGCAGGCGATCGTGAAGCGGCCGCCGCAGATCCTGATCACCACGCCCGAGTCGCTCTACCTAATGCTGACGGCGAAGCGCTCGCGCGAAATCCTGCGCACGGTGCGCACGGTGATCGTCGACGAGATTCACGCCGTGGTGCGCGACAAGCGGGGATCGCACCTGTCGCTGACACTGGCGCGGCTCGATCACGTCGCTGAGCAGCGACCGACCCGCATCGGCCTCTCGGCGACACAAAAGCCGATGACTGAGATCGCGTCGTTCCTGACCGGGCTGGACGAGTCGGGGCAGCCCTTGCCCTGCCGCATCCTCGACCTGGGCCACCGGCGCGAACTGAAGCTCTGGATCGAGACCACCGACGCACCGCTGCAGGCGCTGGCGACGCACGAACACTGGGGCGCGGTCTACGACCGCCTGGCCGAGCTGATCCTGCAGCATCGGACGACGCTGATCTTCGTCAACCGACGCTCGCTGGCCGAGCGGGTGGCGCACGAGTTAGGCATCCGGGTCGGCAAAGAGCACGTCTCAGGGCATCACGGTTCGCTGTCCAAGGAACGCCGCCACATAATGGAACAGCGGCTCAAGAGCGGTGATCTCAAAGCGGTCGTCGCGACGGCGTCGCTCGAACTGGGCATCGACATCGGTTCGGTCGACCTGGTCTGCCAGATCGGTTCGCCGCGACGGATCGCGACCTTCCTCCAACGCGTGGGACGCTCCGGCCACGCGCTGGGACTGATCCCGCACGGCGCGCTGTTCCCAACGGCGCTGGATGAACTGATCGAGTGCGCGGCGATGATCCGCGCGGTCGAGCAAGGCGATCTGGATCGCATTTGCCAACCGAAAGCTCCGATCGAAGTGCTGGCCCAACAGGTCGTGGCCGAAGCAGCTGCGGAAGAGGAGTGGAAGGAAGACGAACTCTACGGGCTGATGCGCCGTGCGGCGCCGTACGCCGAGTTGGAGCGATCCGCGTTCGACGAAACCGTCGACATGCTCGCCACGGGCATCGGCGAGGGTGGCGGACGCTCGAATCCGCTGCTGCACCGAGACCGGATCAACGGGGTCGTCAAGCCACGCCGGGCGGCGCGGATGACGGCCATCCTCAACGGCGGCACAATCCCCGAGACGGGCGATTACCGCGTGATCAAGGAGCCCGAGGGCGCGTTCATCGGCACGGTCAACGAGGACTTTGCGATTGAGACCGCCGCCGGTGACATCTTCCTGCTGGGCAGCACGTCGTGGAAGATTCGCCGAGTCGAGAACAAGGGCATCGTCCGGGTCGAGGATGCGCACGGCGCACCGCCGACGATCCCGTTCTGGCTGGGCGAAGCGCCGGGCCGCAGTATCGAACTCTCAGCCGCCGTAGGCGAATTGCGCCGGGAGATCGGGCGCATGGCCAGCGACCCGGAGTCGGCATCGCGTTACCTCCAGCGCGAATGTCACATGCAGGCGATCGCCGCCGAGCAGATGGTCGAGTACCTGGCCGAGGCGCAGGAATCGCTGCAGGTGATGCCATCCGACACCGACGTCGTCTTCGAGCGTTTCTTCGACGAGGGCGGTGGACAGCAGCTGGTCGTGCATGCGCCGTTCGGCTCGGGCGTCAACCGGGCCTGGGGACTGGCGCTGCGCAAGCGCTTCTGCGTGCGCTTCGACTTCGAGTTGCAGGCGGCGGCCAACGAGGAAGGCATTCTGCTTTCGCTCGGTCCGACCCAGTCGTTCCCGCTCGAGGAGGCGTTCGAGTACTTGAAGTCCGACAACGCGGAGCAATCGTTGCGCCAGGCGGTGCTGTACGCGCCGTTCTGGAACACGCGCTGGCGCTGGGCGGCGACCCGTGCGCTGGCCGTTCCCCGACGCCGCGGGGCCAAGGAAGTGCCGCCCTACTTGCAGCGAATGATCGCCGACGACCTGCTCGCCGCCGTCTTCCCGGCCCAGGTCGGCTGCCAGGAGAATCTGGCCGGTCCGCTCGAGGTGCCGGACCATCCGCTCATCGCCCAGACCATGGACGACTGCCTGCACGAAGCGGTCGACACCGACGCCCTGATCGGGGTCCTGGAACGAATCGAGCGCGGAGAAATCCGACTCCACGCTCGCGACACGGTGACGCCGTCGGGCATGGCGCAGAGCATCATCAACATCAACCCGTTCGGCTTCCTCGACGACGCACCGCTGGAAGAACGCCGAGCCCGTGCCGTGATGACCCGGCGCACGCTGCCCAACGAGCAGCGCGACCTGGGCAAGTTGGACATCGACGCGATCGAGCGCGTCCAGGACGAGGCCTTCCCGCCGATCCGCGACGCGGACGAACTGCACGAACTGTTGCTGTCTGTCGTGGCGGTGAACGAGCGCGAGTTGACCCACGGTTCACCGGTACTGGCCGATCCCGGAACATCCATGATGTTGGCCGAACTTCAAGAAGTCGGTCGCGCCGCTCGCGCCGAGGGCCCCGACGGGGCCGTCTGGTTCGCCGCCGAACACCTGGAGTCGATCCGCCAGCTGTTCCCCGACCACGCGGTCGAGCCCGGTTTCAGCGTGCCTGAGTCGGCGCTCATTCTGCCCACCGACCGCGAGGATGCGCGGCTCAAGCTCGTGCGGGGACACCTGGAAATCTCGGGCCCGGTTACCGCAGTGGACGTATCGCGGCGCTGCGGTCTGTCGGAGCAGGACTGCGGATACGGGTTGGCCCAACTCGAGGCCTATGGCGAGATCATGCGGGGGCAGTTCACGCCGACGCTGAATCAGGCAGACACGGAGGAGTACTGCGACCGCCGCCTGCTGGCTCGGATCCACCGCTACACGATTGCCCGACTCCGAGCCGAAATTGAGCCGGTGACGGTCCAGCACTATCTGCGCTTCCTCCTGCGCTGGCAACACCTGACGCCCGACACTCGGCTCGCTGGCAAAGCGGGCGTGCGAGCAGTGATCGAGCAGCTCCAGGGATTCGAGGCACCGGCTGCCGCGTGGGAGCGTGAACTCATCGCGCCTCGCGTTGCCGACTATCGCGAGGCGTGGCTGGACGAACTCTGCCTGGCGGGCGACGTCGCCTGGGCGCGCCTGACCGCGCGCTCGGCTCGCCGGGCGCCGACCAAGACGACTCCCATTGCGCTGGCATTGCGCCGGGACTTCCGTTCGTTGCTCATGGCGGTCCGCCGGCCGGCTCCGATGCCGGCCGCTCGAGGGCGCTACGCGCCCGAACCGCAGCCCGACGTCGCCGAGCAGCTCCACGCCGACGGTGGTGCTGCCAGCCAGATCCTGCGACTGCTGGAGGAACGCGGCGCGTTGTTCTTCGACGAACTGGTCGACGGCACGCGCCGTCTCGCGACCGATGTTGAAGGCGGGTTGCGCGAGCTGGTCGCCACTGGACTCGCCCACGCCGACGGATTCCAGGGTCTGCGACAGCTCATCCGGCCCAACCGGCGCTCCCGTCGTCCACGCTATGGAGGCGGAGGCGTGTTCATCGGTGAGGGTCCGGCCGGCCGCTGGGCGGCGTTGCCGCCGACGATCAACGGTCCTGCCGATCCGCTCGAGATCGACGAGTTGGCAGAACGTGTCGCCGAGATCCTGTTGCGGCGCTACGGCGTGGTCTCTCGAGAGCTGGCCACCCGCGAAAGCCTGACCATCCAGTGGCGGGACGTACTGCGCGCATTGCGCCGGCTCGAAGCGCGCGGAGAAATCCGCGGTGGACGCTTCATCCAGGGACTCCTGGGCGAACAGTTCGCCCTGCCCGCCGCTCTCGACCAACTCCGAGCGGTCCGCCGCGCCGCGACGACCGACGAGAAGGTCACGGTCGCGGCGAGCGATCCGTGCAACCTGGTTGGAATCCTGCTGCCGGGGCAGAAGGTGCCGGCGAGGCTGGGCGCGAAGCTGGCGCTGGTTGACGGCGTGCCGCTGGAGTCGTCCGCGTCTGGCGCAGCCGCAGCCGACTAGTCTTCGACGACCTCCGGCGGTCGCAGATACGCTTCGACGAGCCGCAACTCGGCCCGCGACAAGCGGTATTCGAGCCGCTCATGCAGATCCGACAGGCTCGTGTCGGGATCGTCGGACAACAGTCGACGCACCCGCTGCACCATGTTCGTCGACGGCAGGGCGGGACCCAGGTCCAGGTCCACGCCATTGCGCATCGCCGTCACGAGGTGCGCTGCGACCGTCGACGGAGACAACATCCGGCGCTCGGCGATGGCCAGCAGTGTGTGTCCCGACTCGAACAGCTCCAGCGTCGTCTCCCAACTCTGTCGCGCCGGCTCGTCGTGGCTCTCAATTTCGGCCGGAGGCTGAGCTGGTGAAGTGGGAACGCCCACGATCAACGCCAGTTCATCCGCGTACCGATCGATCGCGAGCGAGCCGACGCCGTCCACAGTCGACAAGGCATCCTGCGACTGTGGCGTGTGTTCGGCGATCTGGCGCATGGCCGCGAAGGTCAGCAAGTCGGACGGGTCGCATCGCTCGTTGGCGCTGGTCAATGTTCGCCACTCGGCCAGTGCGTTGAATCGATGCTGCCAGTTCTCCGGCCCGGACGCGGGTGGCGTCTCGAGTGTCAGCTGCGCCCCGACTGCGGTCTCTTCCGAGGCAGCTGCCGCGGTCTCCTGACTGTGCTGCGCCACCACATCCAAGAGCGGTTGACCGAATCTCGCCGCCTTGCGATGGCGGATGCCTTTGATCTCGATCAGTTCTGGAATCGAGCGGGGGCGGCGGCGAGCGATGTCCGCCAGCTCGCGGTTGCTGGCGACGATGTAGGCCGATACGCCTTCATTGCTCGCGAGTCGTGAGCGCTCCTGGCGCAACGCTTCGTACAGGCGGTCTTCATCTGCATTCAGCGGTCTGGAATCGTCGTCGCCCGGAGGGGCGGGCGGATCATCGGGGTCAACGAGTCGAGGACTCTCTGCTTCCACGTCGATCGTCTCCTCGCCGAGGCAGTTGTCGCAGTGGTCGCAGTGCGCCGATGGCGGCTGCTCGCCGAAGTACTGCAGGATCCTCGACCAGCGGCACTGCGACTGCTCGCTGAAGTTCATCATCGTGCGCAGCCGATTGATCCGCTGTTGGCGCTCGCCGTCATCGGCGAGCTGGTTGATGAAGAACATTTGCTGATGCCAGACGCCCTTGGTGTAGAAGAGCAGGCACTCTGAGGGCTGGCCGTCGCGTCCTGCGCGGCCGGTTTCCTGGTAGTAGGACTCGATCGAAGGCGGCATGTCGAGGTGGGCTACGAGGCGAATATCGGGCTTGTCGATGCCCATGCCGAAGGCGATCGTGGCGCAGATCACCGGGGTCTGGCCGTTCAGGAACCGATCTTGGACGCCGTGCCGATCCCGGCCGTTCATACCCGCGTGGTAGTGCTCGGCCCGGATCCCTCGCTGGCGCAGACCCTCGGCGGTCTGCTCGGTGCTCTTACGCGACTGGCTGTAGACGATTGCCGCGCCCTCGTTCACTCGCTTTAGCCGTGACGCCAGCCGCTCAACCGCTTTGCGCTTGGGCAGGACGCGCAGCGTGAGGTTGTCGCGCATGAAACTCGTGATGAAGGTCTGCATGCGTGGACGGTCCAGCTGCTCCACGATGTCGCGCTGGACCTGGGGCGTCGCCGTGGCGGTGCAGGCGACCGTCGGCACGTCGACGAAGCGTTCGGTCAGCCGTCTCAGCACCCGATAGTCGGGGCGAAACTCGTGTCCCCATTCCGAGATACAGTGTGCCTCGTCGATCGCGATCAAGCTCGGATTGCGACGTTCCAGCAGGTTGCGAAACCGGTCGGTGTTGACGCGCTCCGGCGCCACGTAGAGCAGCTTCACCGATCCGTCCACGACCTGTCGCTCCACCTCCGCCGTCTCCATCGGCGACTTTGTGCTGTTCAAGTACTGCGCGTTGGCTCCGGCGCGTTGCAGCGCCGTCACCTGGTCGTGCATCAACGCGATCAGCGGCGAGACGACGACGGTCAGGCCATCCGTGAGGATGGCCGGCAACTGGTAGCAGAGCGACTTGCCGCCGCCGGTCGGCATCAGGACCAGGGCGTCGCCGCCATCCAGGACATGCTCAATCGTCTCCCGCTGCTGCGGTCGGAACGAGTTGTACCCGTAAGAGTCCCGGAGCGCGGCGTGGAGCGGGTCCGACGCCACTGATAGCGGTTCGCTCATGGGTACTCGCTCACAACCCTGAGACTGATCGCGGCGGGCTCAAGACTGCTCGCCGATGAGATATGGACGAATGCTGCGGACGTAATCGTCGGGGCTCATGCCGGCGGGCACGCCTCCGAATGCGCGGTCTCCATCCCAGAATCCTTCCGGGATGATGAATCCGCGCATCAACCGGAGCCGGGGATCATCGTGATCGGTGATCTGCTGGGCGATCTGCTTGAGCAGTTGGCCCAACGCGGTCTCCTGGAAGATCCAGGTGTGCATCTCGCGTTGAGACGGCGGTCGCGAGCTGGCATCCGAGGTCACCGCTTCTTGATAGAACGCGCGAAGATCTTCGGCGACAAACCGCACGAGGATCGGCATCGCGTGTCTCCAGTTCGGTCCGGATGCCGCACCGGGAACTTCCTCGAATCCAGACCCCTCCGCGACCGCGATGGCGAAGGACACGACCTTGTCGAGCTGGTCAATTGTGGCGCCGCTCATCCCGAACGTTGAGCGGCCCCGGCTGCGCCGGGCTTCCTGATAGCAAGGCATGAGCAGATCAACTTCGCTGCGCACTGCGGATTCAAGCTCGCTCATCTCTGGGGTGGGCAGCTCGATCGCGCAGGCCCAGACCCCTTCGCCGTTGACGTCGGGCGCCTCGTGCGGATAGTCGGCGATCGTGGGTTCAGTGGCGGACTCCAACAGATTCAATGCGCTGCGCAGAACGTCGCGCTGGAACTCGGGTTCGTCGGCCACGCCAAGCGGACGGCCGAGCGGGAACGGCACCCAGAGCGCCCGCGGCGGACGAACGGCCTCGGAATGCTCGCGAACCAGGCTGATGCTCGTGGTCGCGATTCCATTGCGCTGGAGGAAGTGCGAGAGGACGCCGACGGCGGCCGTGCAGACAGGTCAAACCGGCACCAGCATGGCGGCATCGACTCCCAGTTCGTGCATGCGCCGAGCGATCTCCGCGCCGGTCTGTTCAAAGAGGAACGATTCTGTCGCGCCGAGAATGGAGAAATGGATTGGCGACACGCCGCCGATCTCGCCTGCCTCGGCCAACTCGCGCATTCGATCGAGCGGCAGGACCACGTTCAGGTCCCGCTGGTAATGGGTCCGGTCGAAGTTGACGCTGATGTGCGACTGAACGAGCTCGGCCGGGTCGATATCGTTGGGAATCAGCCGATAACCCGTGTCGCCGAAGCGGAACGCCGGATCATCGCGTCGATGAAGCGCGGCGGTCGAGATCAGCGCGATCGTCGATTCGCGCAGCGGCTTCGGCATAATCCAGGGCGTGGCGTCGAAGTCGAACGAACTGCGCTTGAGCAACGCCGCTCGTCCGAGCATGTGCTCGGCTTCTTCAGGATGCAACTCGCTCAATCGGACCATCGCTGTCCTCCGCGTACCTGTCCGACCGCCGGGTTCGACACGTTAGAGCGACAGGCTATCGCGCCTCTGCCTCTTCTCCGGCCAGGTACGCACGCGAGCTCTTGATGAAGCTGAGCCTGTCCATGCCCGGCGGAAGTTCCCCCCAACTCACTTCGCCCTCCCAGAATCCTTCGGGAATCATCAGGCCTCGCATCGTCATCAGTCGTCGATCTTCGTTGTCGGCGATTTGATGGCCGATTGCCATGATCGCTCGGCCCAGCGTGGTCTTGTTGAAGATCCAACTGTGCATGTCATGCTGCGAAGGCGGCTTCGTGCCTTCCTGCGACGTCACTGCTTCCTGGTAGAAGGCGCGCAGGTCCTCGACGGCGAAGCGAACCAGCATCGGCAACGGATGTCGCCAATTGGGGCCCTCGGCTGAAACCGGAATCTGTTGGAATCCCGACCCTTCGGCAATCGCGACAATGAACGACACCACCTTGTCGATCTCCTCGGGCTTCACCCCGCTGATTCCGACCGTCGTGCGCCCGCGACGTCGACGCGCCTCCTCGTACCAGGGCGTGAGCAAATCGACTTCTGCGCGCAGCGCCGCTTCGAGGTCGCTGACCTCCGGTTCCGGCAGCTGGATCGAGCAGGACCAGACTCCGTCACCGCCGCCGTCGGGAGCGTCGTGCGGGTAGTCCTCAATCACGGGTTCCGTGGCCGTGTCCAACAGACGCAGGGCGCTGCGAAGCACGTCGCGTTGGAAATCGGGATCGCCGGCGACGCCGAGCGGTCGGCCCAGCGGGAACGGCACCCAGAGCGCTCGCGGCTGACGGGTCATCTCCGTGTGCTCGCGGATCAGGCTGATCGTGGTGGTGGGAATGCCGTTGCGCTGGAGGTAATGCGAGATCACACCGACGGTGGACGTGCAGGCCGGTCAAACAGGAACCAGCAAGGCCGCATCAACGCCCAATTCCTTCATCCGGTTGGCCATGTCGGCCGCCGACGCCTCGAAGGTGCGGGCGTCGGGGCTAGCGCCCTGCACAGAAAAGTGAAGCGGAGAGACGCCGCCAATTTCGCCGGCGTCGTGCAGCTCGCGCAGCCGGTCGATGGGGAGAACCACATTCATGTCGCGCTGGTAGTGGGTGCGATCAAAGTTGACGCTGACCTGTGATTGCACCAGATCATTGGGATCAATGTCGTCCGGTATCAATCGGTAGCCGGAGTCGCCAAACCGAAACGGCACATCGTCCCGACGATGCAGCGCCGCAGAGGTGACCAGGCAGATTGCCGATTCAGAGAGCGGCGGAGGAGTGATCCACGGTGTGGCTTCTTGATCGATGTAGCCAAAGCGGGACACCGCAGCACGCATACCTGCGGCTTCTTCCGGATGCAAATCGTCGAGTCGAACCATCACCGGCCTCCGCTCAAGTCAGAGTCAGGTTAGCCATTCGGCCGGCCCGGTCGCGACCCAGGAATGATTGCCCGGTGAAGATGATCGGTGGGATCAAAGCAGGTCGTCGAGGATGACAACTGGCAGGTCCTCGACACGACGGAAGTCCGAATCGTTCGTGATGAATGACGCACAGGCCACCTGACGAGCAGTGATCGCGTGGAGCGCGTCGGGTGTCTTCAGTCCAGTCGCCGCTCGAAGGCGCGCCGTCTCTTCCCAAACCTGACGCGTTGTCGGCACGAGATGCACTTCCGGAGCGGCCAGCACGTTCCGAATCATCTCTTCGAGATAGCGATTCTCCTGGCGGATGGGTTGCACCAGTGCTTCCGCCAATACCAGTTCGCTGCAAACGATGACGAACTGACCGGCCGCAGCGCCTTGCCATGCTGGTGCGAGAAGCGTGAGATACGGCTCGTGGCGCTCAACGCTGTAGATGATCGCCGAGGTATCGAGATAGACCGAGCCGGTCGCCGGCAGGGTCAACGATCCCACGACGCCCGTTCCGCGGCGAGATGATGATCGACATCACGAGCGCTTTGGAAGACCCGTTCGGTCGGTCCCTCCGAGATGATCTGCCAGGCCGATCGTGAAGCAGGCGTCGCAGCAGGCGAAATCAACACGTCAACGCAATCCCCGGCTTCGAGTTCAGGATCAACGATCTCCAGCTTCCCGTCGGTCTGGATCGTGGCCCTCTTGCGCAATGTGTGCCGCATCTCGGGTTCCCTCTCGATTCAGCCTACCAAGCAACAGGAAGGGTCGCAGCCGGGCCTATCGAGGCATTGAGAGGCCGCTACCCATCGATGGTGCGCCGAACAGGTCAGGCTAGGCTTCTGCCCCTCGCAGGTACCGTCGGCTGCGAATCAGGAACTCTCGCGGATCCTCGCCCGGCGGCGGACCTCCGAAGGTGGGGCCACCCTCCCAGAATCCTTCCGGGATCAGCAGACCGCGGATGAATAGCAGGCGGGGATCGTCGTTATCGGTGATCCGCTGGGCGATCTCTTTGATCAACCGGCCCAGAGCCGTCGCCTCGAAGATCCAGGTGTGCATGTCATGCTGTGACGGCGGCGTAGCGTCGGCGTCGGAAGTGACCGATTCCTGGTAGAAAGCTCGGAGGTCTTCGACCACGAACCGGACGAGCATCGGCGTTGGATGGATCCAGTCAGGGCCTGCTGCCGATGCAGGGATCTCGTCGAAGCCGCTGCCTTCGGCCACTTCAATCACGCACGACACCAGCTCGTCCATTTGCTCGAGCGTGGCTCCGCTGATCCCGAATGTCGAGCGGCCGCGACGACGACGGGCCTCCAGGTACCGAGGCATGAGCAGGTCGATCTCCGCGCGCAGCGACGACTCCAGCTCGCTCACTTCGGGAGCTGGCAGTTCAATTGCGCAGGCCCAGACGCCGTCGCCGCCGCCGTCCGGCGCCTCATGCGGATAATCGACAATCCCCGGCTCAGTTGACGTTTCCAGCAGCCCCAGCGCGCTGCGCAGCACGTCGGTCTGGAACTCGGGATTGTTGGCCACGCCCAGCGGTCGTCCCAGCGGGAATGACACCCACAGTGCTCGAGGCGGCTGCACCGCCTCGGACTGTTCGCGGATCAGGCTGATGCTGGTCGTCGCAATTCCGTGTCGTTGGAGGAAGTGTGAAAGCACGCCGACGGCGGCTGTGCATACGGGTCAAACAGGCACCAGCAACGCCGCGTCGACGCCCTCATCATGCATGCGCCGAGCCATCTCGGCCGCCGAGGGCTCAAGCAGGAACGCCTCGGTCGCGCCGAGGATCGAGTAGTGCGTCGGCGAGACGCCGCCGATTTCGCCGGCGTCGGCGAGATCGTGCATTCGGTCCAGGGGCAGCACGACGTTGATGTCTCGCTGGTAGTGCGTCCGATCAAAGTTGACGCTGATGTGCGACTGGACGAGATCGTTCGGGTCGATGTCGTCGGGGATCAACCTGTAGCCGGAGTCGGCAAAGCGAAACGGCGGGTCGTCGCGGCGATGCAGCGCTGCGGTGGTGACCAGGGCGATTGTGGATTCGGACAAGGGTCTGGGAGTGAGCCAGGGGGTCGCCTCATGGTCGAAGTTGCGCCGCCGCAGTTGTTCGGCGCGCTGGAGCATGTGCTCGGCTTCTTCGGGATGCAGATCGCTGAGTCGGACCATGGCGTCATTCCTGTCAGTCAGACGGCAGGCTAGGGCGCTTCCTCGATTGTCGCCGACAACGATCCTCGGCAGTGCGGGATTCTCGGGTCGGGCCCCCAGCCATGGATCTGATCCTGGTGCCGCTTGACGGTCTCGTAGTCGGCCGTTTCGACGATCCCGCGCCCGTGTCCGTCGATCATCGAGGCGATCGCGAAGGCCTTCTCTTTGGAGTAGCCGAAGACCGCGCCCAGCATCTCAATCACGTATTCGTAGGTGTGGTCGTCGGAGTCGTGCAGAAACAGGTGATAGCGCTTCTCCAGTTCGCTGCCGCGCTCGGCGTCGACGTCGTCCTCGACGACAACATCGGGCCGCGGAACGGACGGCTGCGAGGTCATGCGGCAGCCTCCTGCAAGGCACGCATCTCCGGGGCGTCAAGGTCGCCGTTGGCCCAGAGTTCGGACGCTCTGCGGAAGGAAGCCTTTGCCTCCTCGAGGTCGCTCTTTGCCGTCTGCGCGCGTCCCCAGCGGAATAGGTCACGAGCGGTCGCACCGCGGTCCAGCCGCTCCTGAAGCAGCTCCATAGCTTCATCGGTCTGGCCCGCTCGCAGCCGAGCCTCGACCAGCGTCTCCTCGAACACATCGCGCTGGGCGTTCGAGCCGCCCAGCGTGACCAGCAACTCACGCACTTCCGCGAGGCCGTTCGCCGCCGCCTCGTAGTCTCCGTGTCCGAATGCCGCCAGTGCCTCCACGACCGGCGCTACGACCGACCCGGCGGTCGTGTGTCCTCGCTCGGCCGCCTCTTCAAGACCATCGAGCAGTTTGCCCAGACCGATTTCGTCGCCGAGCGCTGCCAGAGCCATCGCCCGATGTACGTCGACCCAGGCAGTGCCCGGGCGAGGGAACGCGGTCTCGGCCAGATCCGCGATGGCGCGCCAGTCGGGATGCTCAGTGCCGTTGCCGCCGACCGAGTCGTGCAGCCGGCAACGCCAGAGCAGCGAGGCGGCGTCGGCGACACCGCCCAGCGCATCGCCCTGCACATCTGCGCCGGGGCGAATCGCTTCGTCGTGGAGCGCCAGCGCGTCGGATCGTTTGCCATTGGCCAGCAGGAAGAGCGCCTGATGCCAGGTCAGATGACGATAGAAACCCGCCCGCTCGGGAAAGTCGGTCAGCCAGTCGCCGAGGAAATCCGAGCCGCCTCCGAAGTCATGCTCCTCGAAGAACACGTGCGACATCGCGTGGGCGGCCTGTCCGTTCTGGCGGCGCAGGTCTAGAGAGCGTTGAACCAGCCGACGCGCTGCTTCCAGTTGGTCCATCTCGTGGTTGGCGAATGCATGCCAACTCAGGAACCACCAGTCGTCGTCGCCGTAGGCGGAGGCGAGACTGTCGAACTTGTCCAGCATTCGCTCGCGTTTCTCAACGCCGCCGCCATAGAAGTTGGCGCCGAACCATTGCATCAGGATCGGCGCGTCGCGCGGGGTCTCGCCGAGGTGCTCGTCGATCAGCGCCGGCGCCTGGGATCCCTTGCCCCGAGCCGTGGCTCCGAGGATCGCGACATGACGCTGTTCGCGAGGCGTCACGTGCTCGGCAAGCTCATGCGCCTGATTGGCGAGCTCGGCCGCCCGCTTGCCCTGGCCGCGAAACAGATAGAACAGTCCGAGCTGTGCGTGAGCCAGGGCAAAATCCGGGTCGAGCTCAATCGCGCGACCGAGCGCCTCGTCCACGCCAAGCGTGTATGAGAGCATCCGATCGACGCCCAGGCGGTACGCTTCGGCAGCTTCCTCGGAGGTCGTCAGGGGCAGTCCCCAGGCATCATTGGGCAGACTCATCGATTATTCCTCGGCATCCCGGTGTAGCGCTAAGCGTAGCTGGCAACGGAGCACGACAGTCGCGGCGACTGGATAGGCTGCGAGGGCGATGTCAACGCTCGACGATCCGGGAATCGTCCGCCGGGCGCCGCACCTGGCCGAGTTGATCGGGGCCCAGCCGGCCGCGCCGCTCGACCAGGACCGCGCGCGAGGCGTGCTGTTGGGCTTGGCCGTCGGCAATCTGCTTGGGCTTCCGGTCGAGGGCGCAAGCCGCTCGACCATTCAACGCTCCTATCCGGCCGGCTTGCGTGAGATTGACCCGCGCGAGCGCTATCGGCCGATGGACGACGACCTCGCCCAGGCCGTCGATCTGGCCGAGGCGCTCGCACGCGACCCGGATCCGGTACTTGGCTTCGCCGACCGACTGGTCAAATGGCGAACCGAGAACGGTCGCGGGATCGGGATCATGACTTCGACCGTGATTGACTACCTGGAGGTTGGACTGGGGGTGCTCGGCGCAGCCAACGCGTTCTGGCAGGAACGCGGCAGTCCCGAGACCCAACCGAACGGCGCACTGATGCGTTGCGCTCCGGTGGCGCTCAGGCACGCGCTCGAGCCGCAGGCATTGATCACGCAGTCAGCGCTGACCTGCGCCGTCACGCACTTCGCGCCGGGCGCGCAGTGGTCCTGCATCCTGGTCAATGCCGCGATCGCGATGCTGGTGCGAGGCCACGAGCCGAACCGCGACGACTTGATCGTCGCTGCCACGCAGGATGGCGCGCCGGCGGAGTTGATCGCCTGGACGCTCGCCATTCCTGACGCAATCGACGATCGGATCGCCGAAGAGAGGGTCAGCGGTCACACATACCTCTGCATGCAGGCGGCCCTCTGGAGTCTCGACACCCGCGACGGCCTCGAGCACGCATTGGTCCGCATCGTCAACGCGGGCGGCGACACCGACACGAATGCGGCCGTCGCCGGCGCGGTGCTGGGCGCGCGCTTCGGCGCATCGGCAATCCCGCAACGCTGGCTGGAGTGCATTCCCGATCCTGAACGGATCGAGTCGGCGACGCAGGCTCTACTGAAGGGTCCGTAGCCAGGCGAGATTCACACTCGCGCGGTCGCTGCGCCGTCGAGGGCGATGATCTCCCCGGTGATGAATCCGGAATCAGCGGCCAGCGCGACGACGGCCGGACCGACATCCTCCGGTTTGACCAGGGCCTTGGCCGGCAGCATGCGTGCCACCTGGCGCACCGTTTCCGGATCGTCGCCGAACCCGTGCTGACCCTCGTAGATGCCGACCTGCAGCGCATTGACGGTGATTCCCGCACGCGCCCACTCCTGCGACAGCGCCCGCGTTAGCGCCAGCACTCCCGCGTGCGCGGCAGCGTAGGACGACGTATTAGCAACCCCGCGAGCCGCGAGCACCGAGACCAGATTGACGATCCGGCCGTAACCGTTGGCCTTCATCACTCGCGCCGCCGCGCGAGCGGTCATCGTGGGCGCGAGCAGATTGGCGTCCAGGATCGCGTGCCAATCGTCGGTGGTTTGTTCATCCAGCGGCGCCGCGACGGGCAGGTCGGCGGCGTTGACCAGAATGTCGAGTCCGCCCAACTCGGAGGTGGTCCGTGCCACTGCTGCGTCGACGCTGTTCGCGTCCGATGCGTCGAGCGTGATCGCCACATTGGCCCGGCCCAGCGACCAGATCTCGTTGGCGACTGAGTTGACGCGCACTACTTCCTGCGGTCCGGCTCGCAGACTGGCCACGGCCACGTCGGCTCCGGCCTCGGCCAGCGCGACCGCGGCCGCGCGGCCCAGCGGGTCGCCGGCGCCGATCACGAGCGCGGCACGGCCCTTCAGCAGGAACGGATCCTCGGGTTGTTCGGGATTGGGAGTCGGGACGAAGTCGGACATCGCTGCTCCCTCAGGTCGGTTCGGTCAGCCGCACGCGCGGCGCCCAGCCGGTCGGTCCGATCGCGGCCAGACCGCCGCCGTCCTGGGCAATGGTCTCGCCGCTGATGCCGGCAGCCGCATCGGAGGAGAGGAATACCGCCAGCGGCCCCATCTCCCAGGCCAGACCAACCCGACCGATCGGGATGTAGCGTCCGCCGCGCCAGCGCTCGAGCGCCTGCGGCGTATGCGGGAAGATACCCGGCGCGATGCAATTCGTCCGGACGCCGGCGGGACCGTAGGTCACCGCGAGCGAACGAGTGAAATTGACCACCCCGGCCTTGGCCGAGACGTACATCCAGTTGTCGCGCCCGCCGCGCAGGCCAAATCCACTGGCCACATTGATGATCACGCCCCCACGATTGTCGGAGCGCTCGGTCATGTGCGGCAACACGGCGCGAGCGCAGAGCATCTGCGACGTCAGGTTCATGTCGATGCCCCAGCGCCACTGCTCGTCGGTCAGTTGCTCCAGAGGCGAACCGTCGCCTTCTGCACCGCCGCCGGCGTTGTTCATCAGGATGTCGACTCGACCGAAGCGATCGATGGTCTCGGCGACCATTGCCTCTACCGCGGCACGATCGGTGACGTCGGTGGCGATGGAGATCGCTTCCCCGCCGCGCTCGGCGACGAGTTCGGCGGTCTCCTCAAGCTGCGACAGCGTTCGAGACGCGCCGGCGACCTTAGCCCCGGCGTCGGCGTAGGACAATGCCATGGCGCGGCCCAGTCCGCGTCCCGCTCCGGTGAGCAGGACGACCTGACCGTCGAGTCGGAAGCGGTCGGGCGTGGTCATTGTGGCTAGGTCGTCGCGGCTTTGCGCTGCTGCGCAGCGGCCGAGCCGCGGCCGTCGCCGAAGCGGTTGTCGCGCCATTCGAGGGCGGCCTTGAGGCCCTTCTCGCGCGACATCTTACCGAACTCCTGGACTGCGGGAGCGAGATGGGCGCGGGCGTCGTTCTCGGACGCGAGCCGCTGCAGCGTGCGGGCGCCCATGATTTCGAGACCGAGATTGACGATGCGCTTATTGGCTGAGAGCAGTTCGTGATCGATCATCGCCATCTTGTTGGCCAGCGCTTCAACTTCCTCGTCGAGCTTGTCCGCAGGGACGGCGTCGTAGACCAGACCGCGCTGGGCCGCTTCGGCCCCGGAGATGCTGTCGCCGGTCAGCAGCATTCGCTTCGCGAACTGTGGGCCGCCGTGGTATAGCCACATGTGCGCCGGCGGCGCGCCCATCGCGCGGACCGGCGGGAAGCCGATCACCGCGTCCTCGGCGGCGATGATGATGTCCGACAGCAGTACCAGGTCCGTCCCGCCGGCCAGGCAGTAGCCGTGCACCTTGCCGATGACCGGCTTGTGCATGTCGAAGATCGCCATCCGGGCGCGCTGCGCCTTTTCCATGCCCCAAGTGTCGTCGTCGAACGTGACGCGGCCGCGGTAGACCTTGTCGTAGGTCTCCTGCGAGTCGCGGGTCGAGCCGGTCAGGTCGTAGCCGGCCGAGAAGGCGCGTCCGGCGCCGCTGAGGATCACGCAGTGGACGCCGGTGTCGTTGTCGGCCTCCCACATCGCCTGTGAGAGCTCGTCCTGAAGCGCGATCGAGAGCGCATTCAGTTTTTCCGGTCGGTTCAGCGTCACATAGGCCTTGCGGTCCTCGACGCGATACAAAATGTTCTCAAAGTCGGTCATGGAGTCACTCCAGTAGTTTCAATGTGGACTGAGCCAGTTTAGGGGACTCATCCTGCGCGAAGGCCGATGGGTGCCTCCGACTCGAGCCTGATGACCAGATCGAGCAACCCTGCGGGCTCCCAGCTCCGGCGGCTGGGGGACTGGTCGTGAATCGGTTCGATCACTCCGGCATCTTCCAGCTGTTTCAGACCAAGATCCACAGCAGGCAGGGAACGCCCGCTGAACTCAGCGGCGTCAGCGCGGTTCAGCACCGGATACTCCGGCAGTTGCTCAAGAATGAGCCAGGCGGCCGCATCGGAGCGTGGGTTTGCGCGGTTGCGTAGCCGCTGACGCCACTCGGCCAGCAGCTCAGCGACGGATGTTCGATAGCGCTCGGCCAGTTCGACGCTGGTGAGCGCGGCGCCGGCGATGATCTCGAGCCATTCGTCGAGCTTGTCGTCGCGAAACGCGACCAGGCCATTGATGTACGCGCTTCGAGCGTGTGCGAGGGCGACACTGATCGGTGGAGTCACGCGCGGCGCGAGCCCTCGCCGCCGCAGCATGATGTGCATGAGTGCGCGGCCGGTTCGGCCGTTACCGTCGTCGAACGGATGGATCGTCTCGAACTGCGCGTGGGCAATGGCAGCCTGAACCAGCGGCGGCATCTGATCGGAATTGCAGAAATCGCAGAGATCCTCGAGTAAGCCGAGCACGTGCTCAGGCGGAGGAGGCACGAAGTCGGCGCCGCACGGGTTGTGATCGTTGCCGCCTATCCAGTTCTGTACCGTTCGTACTTGTCCCGCCGTTCGCAGTTGATCGCGCATCAGCACTTCGTGGATGCTTACCAGTTCTCGTAGTGTCAGTTGGTCGACTGCAGCGGCTTCGCCGATCGCCAACTGCATCGCTTCGACGTTGCCAATCACCTCCTGCGCGCGTGCGCCAACTCGCCGCCCGACTCGGCGCCGCGCTTCTGCGCGGGCCAGATCACGAACGTCAACCTGGATACCTTCGATCCGCGATGATGCGATCGATTCCGTCCGCATGAGCAGGTGCAGTAGTGGATCGAGTAACCGGTCGTCAGAGTGTTGCAATCGCAAGACAGCCGCTTCCGCGTCTGCCAGGTCGGCGGTCAGTTCAATCGGCAGAGTGAAGGTCGTGTCCGCAATACGCTCGGGGATGAACGTCGAGTAATCGCACGGTCGCCGATAGCGGCGCGTTCCGAGCGCCTCCGACCTCGGCTGCCATACTCGATGGACGTATCGACCCCGCACCGTTCCTTGGTCTCCTCTCGCCTATACACAAAGGATACTCACTATCGTTTGTTTTCACAAGACACAACACAAAGGATAACCATCATCCTTTGTGTTGGCTGGAATGGAAACAACGGAAACGCGTCGCTACAGGTGCTTCAGCACCCCACCGTCGATTTGGATGATCTGACCGGTGACGTAGCCACTCGCCTCGGAGGCCAGGTACACAGCCAGTGGCGCAGCCTCAGCGGCCTCGCCAAACCGGCGCATCGGGATGAAACGCAGCAGCAGGTTCTCATCCACAGCCGACGGTCCTCGCCCCGGCGTCGAATCTGTCCAGCCCACGACGATCGCATTCACAGTCGTCCCCGTCGGCGCCAACTCCTGGCTCAACGACCGCACCAGGCCGATCACACCCGACTGCGCTGCGCTGTAGATGCTCAGATTGGTCAGACCTCGGACGGCGGTCGCGTCCAACACCGCAATCAGGCGTCCCGGGCGTCCGCGAAACTCTCGCGTCGCACTGCGAAACGCGGCGTAGGTCCCGCCCAGATTGCCCATCAGCACCCGTTGGATGTCTGCATCCAGCGTCTTGCGAATCGGCGCGGCGTGGTACAGATTCGGCGCCACGATCGCCACATCGACGCCGCCCAGCTCCTTACTGATCTTGCGCGTCGCCACCTGGACGTTGGTGCCGTTGGACAGGTCGACCGCTTCATTGGGGCCGCCGCCGGCCGCCTTCTTGAGCCGGAACAGCGACGTGCCATCCGTGTTCGCGCTGGTCACGCCCACGCCGGCGCCTGCTGCTCGCAGGCCGTCCACGATCGCCGCGGCGACGGGCTTCTCCGCGCCGTAGACAATGACGCGCCGCTCGTTGAGGTCGAAACCCTGGAGTCTTCCTTCACCTACCTCCGGCGGATCGATCGGATTCTGCAGGCTCATGAAGGCACCCCGCCGATCCCCGATTGCACATCCCAGCCGGTTGGGGCCAGACCCCCGGCGAGACCGCCGCCGTCGATGATGAACGCCTCGCCGGTCATGTAGGCCGAGGCGTCTGAAGCGAGGTAGACAGCCAACGGCCCAAGCTCCCAGGCCTCGCCGACCCGACGGATGGGAATACGGGAGCCCTGGTTCCGGGCTACCTCAATCTCTTCTTCATCTTCGAGCGTCTGTTGCAGGATGAATCCGGGCACGATGCAGTTGACCCGAATCTGATTCCTCGCCAACTGAGTAGCCAGGGACTGGGTTAGGTTGATCACGCCGGCTTTGGCGACGCCATCGACAAAGAACTGAAGTCCGCTGCCTCGCAGCGACGTGCCCGAGGAGACGGTGATGATGTTGCCGGGCTTCTCTGCGGCGAGGAAGTGACGCACCGCTGCGCGGGCGCTGTAGAAGACGCTGGAGAGATTGATGTCGACCGTCTCGCGCCAGTCCTCGTCGGAAATCTCCGTCACATGCTTCATCGACGCCGGGCCGCTGGCGCCCGCGTTCGCCAGCATCACTTCGAAGCCGCCCCACTCGTCGATCGTTTGCTGGACCAGCGCGTCGACCTGTGATGAATCGCTCACGTCGGTAGGAATGACCAACGCCTGTCGGCCCTTGGCTTCAATCTCTTTTGCCACCGCGGCAATCTGCGACTGTGTCCGGGCCGCGCAGATGACATCCGCGCCTGCGTCGGCGAGATGCAGCGCCATCTGCCGACCGAGGCCGCGTCCCGCGCCTGTGACGATGACGCGCTTGCCGTCCATGCGCAACGAGTCCAGCATGTCGGCAGTTTACGTCGTGCCCGCGCTAGTCCCTGACCTGCTCTGGCAGAGGCGAGCGCTAACATGTTGCCCGAACCCGTCCACACCGGATGCGGCGTTGGCCGCTCCGTGCAACGACCTGAATGGAGTTGGGTATGGCAATCGGATTGACAGTGGAATTCACCATCGGCGAGGGCCAGAACGAGGCCTTCGAGGCCTTCATGGCCGGCGCGACGGCCAAGGTCAAGGCGGAAGACGCCGGCTGCAACAACTACGACCTGTTCCGCTCGGTCGAAGACGACACCCAGTACATCCTCTTCGAAAACTGGGCGACCGAGGAAGACCTGACCGCGCACGGCACGTCGGAAGCGATGGCCGGCATGGCCGGAATCCGCGAGTTCACGACCGCCCGACCGGTCCTCCATCGCTACGAGGTGCCGGACTAGACCCTCTCTGATCCCCTCTCCCTGAGCGAGAGGGTCAGGGTGAGGGCCCTCTCCGGAAGGGGACGAGCCGCAGACCCTCACCAAGCCTCTCCCAGGGGGAGAGGAACGGAACAAGGCCGCTCTCTGAACGAGTGGAACTGCAAAGGACAACGACATGCCAGACCAGATGGGATCTGAACTGCTGGCCCGACAGATGGTCAATGAGGGGGTCGAGGATCTCTTCTACATCATGGGCGGACCGATCATCGAGGCGGCCGGATTCGCCGCCGAGCACGGCATCCGCACGATCGACTGCCGCCACGAGCAGGGCGCGGCGATGGCCGCGCATGGCTACGCCCGGGTCAAGCGACTGCCCGGCGTCTGCATGGCCGCCTCGGGACCGGCAACGACCAACCTGCTGACGGGCGTCGCCAATGCCTACCTCGACGGCGTGCCGATGGTCGCCCTCGGCGGCGCGGCCGCGTTCTCGTCGTTCGAGCGTGACGACTTCCAGGAGTATGACCAGCTCGCAATGGCAGTTCCGGTGACTCGCTGGGCCAGCCGCGTGACCCATTCTGCCCGGATGCCCGAGTTCTTCAACCTCGCCTACCGCGAGTCCCAGGGACCGAAGCCCGGCCCGACCTACCTCGACCTGCCCGGAGACACGTTGTACCAACAGTCGGACGACGACACCGTCTGGTTCCCCGACGCCGCCGCGGCTCGTTCACGACCAGGCGCCGACCCCGACCAGGTGAAGGAAGCGATTGAGTTGCTGTCCAACGCGGCGCGGCCGATCATCCTGACCGGGACCGGCATCTTCTGGTCCGACGCCTCGGCCGAACTGCGCGAGTTCGTCGAGACTTCCGGCATCCCGTTCTACACCACGCCGCAGGGTCGCGGCGTCGTCCCTGAGGACCACGACCTCTGCTTCATTGCCGCGCGCTCCAAGGCCTTCCGCGAGGCCGATGTGGCGCTCGTCGTCGGCACGCGCCTCAACTTCGTCGTAGGCTCCGGCCTGCCGCCGCGCTGGGCTCCCGACCTCAAGGTGATCCACGTCGACACCGATCCCACCGAGATCGGCCACAACAAGGAAGCGACCGTCGGCATGGTCGCCGACGCCAAGCGCGCGCTGGTGGCGCTGACCGCCGCCGCGAAGGAAGCCGGCCTCAAGGGTCCGACCGACTGGGTCGCCGACCTGCGCGAATCGGACGACAACCGTCGCCAGCAATCGCTCGAGCAGGCGCACTCCTCGACCGTGCCGATCCACCCCCTGCGCCTGGCCGATGAAGTCGTCCAGCGCATGGACCGCGACGCGGTCGTCTGCGTTGACGGCAATGCCACGCTGGCCTTCGCCCGGCAGTACATTCCGTCCTACGCCGAGGGCGGCCGGCTCAATCCCGGACCCAACGGCTGCATGGGCGTCGGCCTGCCCTACGTGCTCGGCGCCAAGGCCGCCGCGCCCGAGCGACAGGTGATCGGATTCGTCGGCGACGGCTCGTTCCTGATGAACGTCCAGGAGATCGACACGATGGTCCGCCACAACCTGCCGGGCACGATCGTGATCTCCAACAACGCCGGCTGGACCGCGGGCACGAACGACACCCCGGGCCGACCGCTCGGCTACGGTCAGCGCTACGAAGACATCGCCGTCGCCCTCGGCGGCCACGGCGAGCATGTGACCAAACCCGAGGACATCGGTCCGGCAATCGAGCGGGCGATGGAATCTGGTCTTCCGGCCGTCGTCAACGTCGAGGTCGAGCAGCACGCCATGCCCGGCCAGGCCCGCTTCGGCGGATACTCGGCGACACTGAGCCGCTAAGCATCGAACGTCGAGACACAGCCACAGAGGCGGGGGTTGCCCCCGCCTCTGTCATTGCAAAGGACTGACTCATGGCATCGGTACCCGCCGAGCACGCCGACCTCGTCGGCGCGCCCCACTTCGCCCACCTTGTCACCGTCAATCGCGACGGTTCGCCTCAGTCGTCACCGATCTGGATCCGTCCCGATCGCGTTTCCGCCGATGGCGCCGTCGAGTCAATCTTCTTCGTCACCGGCCTGCGCTATCGCAAAGCGCTGAACATCCAGCGCGAGCCGCGAGTGGCGCTCTCAATCCACGGCGCCGACCAGCCGTACCGGATGCTCGAAATCGTTGGCACTGCCTCCATGAAACCGCGCACATCGTGGGACGAGCTTGACGCCATCTCCAACACGTATCTCGGCACCGATTACCCCTACAAGGGCGACGATCCGGCCGGCTGGCACGTGACCGTCGAAATCGACCGCGTCACCTTGCCCAACGACGGTGAGCAGCCGCCCTTCGTCGATCCGCCGGCGGCCGGCTCCGACCTGCTCAGCCCGCCTCACTTCGCGCATGTGGCCACGGTCAGTTCGACCGGCCAGCCACGCTCTTCCGTGGTCTGGCATCGGCGTCCCGAAGGCGGCGGGGAGAACGACATCGAGTTCTGGACCTCTGCCCAGACGCTCAAGACCAGGCACCTGCGCAACAATCCCGCCGTCGCCGTCAGCATCCACGACGAGGTTGACCCATACCGCTACACCGAGCTGCGAGGCCAGGCGCAGATCACCGCGATCGATGGCCGCCAGATGGCCGACGAGCTGACCCGGCTCTACTGGAAGCTCGACCAGTTCCCGATGGATGTCGACGCGATGGCCAACAGCGTCGCGATCCGCGTCGAGACAACTCACCGAGTTGGCTGAACCGCGTTCCGGACTCGGAGGAGCACATGGCTGTCGTCCCGCCCGACTTCGCCGACCTCTGCGGCGCGCCGCACTTCGCACACGTGGTCACCGTCAACCGCGATGGCTCGCCGCAGTCCTCGCCGGTCTGGTTCCGGCCCGAGCAGGTCAATCCGGACGGCTCCGTCGAGTCGGTCTACTTCAGCACCGGCAAGCGATTCCGCAAGTCGCTCAACATGCTGCGCGAGCCTCGCGTGGCGATCTCCGTCCATGACGCCAATAATCCCTACCGCATGATCGAGATTGTCGGGACTGCATCGCTCGAGGTCCGCAGCGACTGGGAAGACGTCGACGAGATTTCGCGCAGTTACATCGGACGGGATTACCCCGGCAAAGGCGAGGGCAGCGGCGACGGCTGGGGCATCACCGTCCACATCGAGCGGGTGGTCACCCTCGATTTCTCACCCGGTGATGTCCTCGATCCCCCCGAGGCCGGCACTGATCTCCTGAATCCACCCCATTTCGCCCACGTCGCCACGGTGAGTTCCATCGGGCAGCCGCGTTCGTCAGTTGTCTGGCACCGGAGAGCTGCAGGAGGCGGCGAGGACGACATCGAGTTTTGGACCGCACCAGCGACCCTCAAGGTGCGTCATCTGCGCCGCAATCCGGCGGTCGCTGTCAGCATCCATGACGAGGCCAATCCCTATCGCTACACCGAGCTCCGCGGTCGCGCCACGCTCACCGAAGTCCTGGGCCATCAGTTACTGGACGAACTCACGCCGCTCTACTGGAAGCAGGACCGCTATCCCGAGGGCGACGACGACCTGTCGGAGGGCGTGGTCGTGCAGATCGAGACGAGGCACCGCGTGTTCTACGGGGAGTAGTGTCGGGCGGCCCCGCGACCTGGTGCTCCGCCTCCATACCGGCCAATCGCCCGGGCCAGACCGGCGAGCGATTCAGTCAGCGCGTCGTGCGACGGCTCGCGCAGATGCTGGCGAAACTCCCAGAGCATTCCCTCGCAGTCGCGAACCGTGTACGCGCGGGAGCCGTAAAACTGGTCGGCCGGCTGCCGCACGATCTCTGCACCGGCCGTGGTCGCATGAGCGCAATGCGCATCGACATCCTCTATGTACACGCACAGCACCGTGTGTTGCGCCCCGAGTCGATCCGGCGTGCTCAGGCCAAAGTCCGGATCCGCATATCCGATCAGGATCCGCTCGCCGTTGAGCGAGACTTCGGCGTGCGCCACCTCGCCGTCGGGCCACTCCAGCATCATTGTCTGCTCGAAGCCGAACACGTCACACAGAAACGCCGTCGCCGCCCGCGGATCGTCGTAGTAGACGTAGGGCGCGATGTGCTGCGAACCCTCGGGCAGCGGAACGTCCGACATGGCGGCCCAGCCTACTCCGCCCCCATCGCGTCGATTGCGGCTTGCATTTCCGCCACTGACACGTCATGCAGATGCTGGTGGAACCACCAGCGATGTCCCTCGAGGTCGTGCGCGCGGTACGTACGCTCGCCGTAGAACTGGTCGCCGAGTTCCTCGTAGATTTCTGCGCCCTCTGCCCTCGCTCGCTCGAAATGAGCGTCCACATCGTCAACGTAGACCTGGATACAGGCATGCAGGTGCGGCAACGAGCGCGGGCTGCCTAGGCCGCCCTCCGTCCAGGCCGAGGCCAGGGAAATAGTCGCGTGACGATAGGTCAACTCGGCGTGGCCGATGCTGCCGTCAGGCATTTCCAACCGAAAACTCTCGTCAAATCCGAATGCCCGGCAGAGAAACTCGATCGCAGCAGGCGCATCGGCGTATGAGAGCGCTGGAACGAACCGCTGCTCGTGGGCTGCGGGTGAGTCGGTCACTGGTTGCTCCTCAATCGCCCGTGTCGGACGGCGCCGCCATCATCTCGTCAATTGTGGCTTGCACCTCTTCGCCGGTGAACTTCTGCAGTTCCTGGTGAAACCACCAGCGCCCGCCCTCGGGATCCTCGGCCCGATAGGTCCGGTCGCCGAAGAACTGATCCTCCGGCTCCTGCAGGATCTTGGCGCCTGCTGCCACGGCTCGGGCGTAGTGCGCGTCGACATCCTCGACATACACCATCACGCTGGCGTGCAGGTGAGGCAGCCCGCTCGGACCGCCGAGTCCACCCTCCGGATAGGCCGACGCCAGGGTCACCTCGTCCTCGTCACTGAGCAGCGAGGCATGACCAATGCTGCCGTCCGGCATGTCGAGGCGGAAGCGCTCTTCAAACCCGAACGCGCGGCACAGAAACTCGATCATTGCCGGTGCGTCGTCGTACGACAGGGCCGGCACGATCCGCTGTCTGCGTCCCGCCGCGAGCTCTTGCTCTTCGCTCATTGATTCACTCCCCGGCTGGCGACTCACTCATCGCCGCCATCATTTCCTCCGGAGTCACGTCGCGGACGTGTTGGTGAAAGTCCCAGCCGACACCCTCCGGATCGAGCGCCCGATAGGTGCGGTCGCCGTAGAACTGATCCTCGGGCTCCTGCACGATCTGCGCACCGGCCGCACGGGCCCGCTCGCAATGCGCATCCAGGTCGTCGACATAGACCAGGACGGAGGCATGCACGCCGCCCAGGGACTTCGGGCTGCTCAGCCCACCCTCGGCGAACTCGCCAGCCAGCATCAGCGTCTCGCCGCCCATCTGCAACTCGCAATGCCCGATATTCCCGTCCGGCATCTCCAACAGCAAACCCTGTTTGAAGCCGAATGCGTTGATCAGGAACTCGATCGCCGCCTTGGGATCCGAGTAGTTGAGATATGGCAGGATTCGCTGGCTGCCCTCAGGTGGATTCTGAACCATGTTCGCGCCTTTCGCGTCTGTTCCTGGTCTGTTCGCGTGGGCGTCAGCCCTCGCCTTCGCTCATCTGCTCCAGCGCTGCCATCAACTCCTCCGGCGTCACGTCGCGGATGTGCTGCGTGAAAATCCATTGGTGACCCTCAGGATCGACGGTGCGATAGCTGCGGTCGCCATAGAACTGATCGGCAATCTCCTCCACGATCTCGGCGCCGGCCGCTTTGGCATGTTCGTAGTGGTCGTCGACGTTGTCCACGTAGACCATCACCTGGCTGTGGACGGCGCTCAGGCTGCGAGGGCTGGCGTGGCCCATCTCATCGAAGGCCGTGGATAGGAACACCACATTGTCCTGCAGATGCAGTTCAGCGTGCCCGAGCACGCCGTTGCCCATATCCATCTGCGTCCCGGCTTCGAAGCCGTACGCGCCGCAGAGATACTCAATCGCCGCCGGCGCATCGGCGTACGACAGGTACGGAATCACCCGTTGATTACCCTCTGGTGGATTCTGAACCATGATCCTGTCCTCTCATTCCCATCTGTCGCAGCGCCCCGGAATCGGGCGCGGCTACTCGTGCTCGCTTGCGATCTTGCGCATCGCCTCCGCCGACTCCTCGTCGGGCACGACGCGCACGTGTTGCTGGAAACTCCAGCGGTGTCCCTCGAGATCCTGTACCCAATACGTCCGGTCGCCCCAGAACTGGTCCTCGGGCTCCGACAGGATTGCCGCGCCTTCGGCCTGCGCGTGAGCGAAATGCGCATCAACGTCGTCGACGTACACGGTGATTTGCTGGTGCAGCGCCGGCAGACCGCGAGGAGACCTGGTGCCGGCTTCGTCGAAGGCCGACGAGATCATCACCTGTTCGCCCAGGAACGTCAGCGCCGCATGTCCGATACGGCCGTCACCGGTCTCCATGCGCCTGATCTCCTCAAACCCGAACACGCGGCAGAGCCAGTCGATCGCAGCCGGGGCGTCGGCATAGGTCAAGTAGGGAACGATCCGCTGATGGCCGAGTTGTTCGCTGTCCGCCATGCCGAGGGTCCAATCCACTCCGTCACGAAGGCATGTGAGTGACCATAGCGCATATATGTTCTGAATAGCAAGCCGCCCCACGCGTTGCGGGGCGACTAGACATATCGTACAGGTTGATTGCTACCAGGTGAGCAGGCGCCGCTCCACCTCAACCCGCGGTACGTCTCGGATGCGCTGGCAAAAGCTCCAACGATGGCCCTCGAGATCGAGGGCATGGTATGAGCGCATGCCCCAGAAGCGGTCTTGCAGACCCTGCACGATCCTCGCCCCTTCCAGCATGGCGTGCTGGTAGTGCTCCTCGATGTCGCCGACATGCATGTGAATCCGAGAAGTCGCCACCTGATCTCCCCGCGGCGCATGATTGTCGAGCTGCCCGAACTCCGACGACAACATCACGTAGAGTCCGTCATGGCAAAGGGAAGCGTGAGCAATTCTGCCGTCCGCGCTGGTGTAGGAGTTGGCCAGCTCGAACCCGAACACCCGGCAGAGCCAGTCAATCGCTGCCGGAGCGTCCGCGTAGGTCAGGTAGGGGAAGATCTGCTGTCGATCGACAATAGCGTCGGGTACGTCGGTCATGTCGGTCATGTCGGTCATGTCGGTCATAGTCGCGCGAGTCATGACGTCTACCTCCTGATGCCTGTCGAAACACACCGTGTGTTTCGCCTGCCACCGACCTTATGCCCGGCGTCCAACGCGCAATCCGGTGACCGAAATCACAAGACTCAAGGGCCACACTCGGACTGTTGCCCATCTGGCCCACACGGCAATTCTGAGTCCGCAGCGACACTCAGCGAGTCTCCAACAATGCACGAACGATTAGCTCGATCCGGCATTGACGCCGAGAAACTCAAGAATTCCGTCGGCGATCGCCCTGGCGATGACCTCTCGAGCCTGTGGATCTCGCAAGATGGCCGCGTCGCCCTCGTGAGTGATGTACAGCAGCTCGAGCAGCGTCGTTGGCATGAGATTGCCTCTGACAATCCTGCCAGGGCCCGTCTGGGTCTCCGGATCGATCAGATCGATGGGTGGCTCATGTTCCGTCAGTTCACTGCTCCACAGCCATTGGTTGATGGCCGCGCCCCACGGATCCTCGGACAGACCGAGTGGTCCGGGGTCCAGACCCCAGCGACGTGCCACGTCGGCGTCGACCAGCAGGAACGGCGCCAGCACATAGATCGGGTCGCAGATCCCATTGACCAGTTCCCAGCACGATGTGTCGTAGGTAAGCGTGGAGGTGGGATAGCCGAACTCCTCCAATGCCCGCGACACGTAGGTCAACAGGGTCTCCGCCAGGGTGAAGTTCAGACCGTCGCCGTTCCAGCGAGGCAGATACCAGGCTTCGAGACCGTTGGCCGGATCTTCGAAGTTCGCATTCGAGTGAATCGAAACGAACACGTCGGCCATGGCCAGGTGCGCCAGCTCGGCGCGAACCTGGTAGTCGGCGCGCCACAGCGATTCATCCAGGTTCAGATATGGACGACCGGCCGATCTCCTCGTCAGAACGACCGTCACGCCCTCCGCCTCCAGCAGCTCCTCGATCCGCAGCGCGAAGTCGAGATTCGACTCCGCTTCCATGACGCCATGCATCCAGGGCCCGGTGTCGACGCCGTGACCGGCGTCGAGCACGACCACGAGCGCATCCGCTTCCAAATCATGGATCACGCCAGCCTCGTCCAACTCCGCCTGCCATCGAGGATCCTCTGCTCCGGTGCGCTCTCTCGCGTACCAGAGTTCGGGCGTCGATGGCCGAGGATGGGGCACATCCAGCAGCCGCGGACGCGAGATCGTCCAACTGTCGTCGGCGTTCTTGACGCTCGCCTGCCAGCGAATCTGCTCATTCGCGGTGCGCCCGCTCCAGCGCATGATCAACGTGTTGAAGCCTCGCGCACCGACGCCGCTGCTCTCAATCCAGGCTCCTCGCTCGAACGACCACAGACGGGCCCGGCGGCCGTCGTTCGAACGCAACAGATACTCCCACTCATCCTCACCGTCGACGCCGGGATCGGTGTCGATCCAGACCCGCAGACCACTGTTTGCGCGAATCGGACCCCACTTGCCACGGAATTCGAACTGCGCCTCGCTGGCGGCGCTGGATGCTTCGATCGTGTCGATGTGCAAACGTGACGTTGGCCGCGGGGGCAGACTGACTGGTGGCTCCGCCTCCTCACCCCAGCGCGTCACCCCCACCGCGTAGCTGCCCACCGACCAGGGCTGGGCGCCGCGAACCTCCAGAACCGCAAGCCCGCCGGAAGTCGGGACCATCACCCCGCTGATCGCGTTTTGCTGCTGGTGCAGCGCCTGGAAGCCGTCTGCATCCGGCAAGAGAACTGCGCCCGACAATCCGTCAACCGATCCCAGCACCGACCAGACGGCATAGCTGTTGCCCGCGGCAACCGGGAAGGCGTACCAGTCAATGTCGCCGGAGGCTTCCAGCCACGACCGCTCCGTCAGAACGCCATCGATGTCGAACGCGCTGAGTCTGGCCGTGCTCAACTCCGAGCCGACTGCGTCATCGTCGCTGCGGATCCGCAGTTCGTACGAGCCGGTCGTCAAACCGGAACCCGAGACGCGCACACGCCATGCGCCGCTCGCAGGCGCCGTCCAACTCAGACGCAAATGCGCGCCGGACGCGCTGGCGACCAGGCTCGGCTCCGAGTCATCGGTCGCTGGCTTCCAGATCTGCAACTGTCCGGCGACCAGCCCCACTCGCTCAAGCGCGACAACGTATCGCTCACCCGCCAGCGCGAAGAAGACATACCAGTCGACATCGAGCGGATCACTGATCGACCCCTCGTGGGTGACGGGGGCAATCGTTTCCGCAGACGTTGAACCGACTCCCCACGGTCCAACAACAGCCAGCATCGCCGCCAGCGCCGCCACGGCGAAACTCAGTCGCGCCAACCCGACTCGACGCAGGCCTCGCTCGATCGTCCCCGCACTCACGCGAAGAGGATATCCGGGAGTCAATGGCGACCGTTGAAGTGTCGCCGCTGCTATCTGGCGCGATAGGCAGTCTTCCGATAGCCTCAAACCCGTTGCGCGCTCCGGCGTGCCCATTCCAGACGCACATCGGCGGACCCACCAAACTTCACCTGGGCCGCGACGGAGGATGACATGGACCTCGGACTCACCGAAGAACAGGAACTGCTGAAGAATTTCGCCCGCGACTTCCTCACCAATGAGTGCACCGAAAAGCTCGTGCGCGACATGGAAGAGGACGAGCGCGGCTACACCGACGACCTCTGGAACGGCATGGCCAACCAGGGTTGGATGGGCC
>JAPPBN010000007.1:0-29264 GCA_026705025.1 Chloroflexota bacterium
CATCCGAGCCGGCCGACGTCGAAGCTGAACTCGCAGCCGCCGGCGCGAGCGAGTAGCAGGACATGACAACGCTCAAGATCACGTACACCAAGTCAGCCATCGGCTATCGCGCCGACCAGGGTCACACGATTCGTTCGCTTGGTCTTCGCAAACTGGGCCAGAGTACGACCAAAGATGACACTCCTGACGTTCGTGGGATGTTACGCAAGGTCTCCCACCTCGTCACCGTGACGGAAATCGAGGACGAGTAATGGTCCTTCGACTCAACGACCTGAGCCCGCCGCCCGGCTCCCGCAAGCGCCGCAAACGGGTCGGTCGGGGTAATGCCTCGGGCAAGGGCACCTATTCCGGACGCGGACTCAAAGGGCAGCGCTCCCGCGCGGGTCGTGACTACAACGCCGTGTTCGAGGGCGGCGCAATGTCCATGATGCGGACCCTGCCCCGCCGCAAAGGGTTCAAGGCGCCCTTCCGTGTGGAAGCGCAACCAATCAACGTCGTCGATTTGGACCGCCGTTTCAGCGACGGTGATACGGTCGATGCAGACGCGCTCGTCGCCGCGGGGCTCTTGCGGCGCAGAACCCAGCGGTTCAAGGTGCTCGCCGGTGGCGAAATCGCCGGCGCCCTGCATCTGAGCGTGGAACGAATCTCTCCGGCCGCGCTAGCGAAGATCGTTGCCGCGGGCGGCAGTGTTGAGGTCATCAATGCAGAGAACGCAGACAGCAGCGGGGCCGACGAGGCCTAAGCTGCTGCAGGCGTTGGTTGACGCCTGGCGACAGCCGGACGTCCGCCAAAAGGTCGCGTTCACGCTGGCCATGCTGGTCGTGTTCCGGCTGGTCGCGCACGTTCCGATTCCCGATATCAACAAGACCCAGCTCGAAAACGCGCTGGACAACAACCCGGTCCTCGGCTTCCTCAACCTGTTCTCCGGCGGCGGCCTCGACAACCTATCGATCGTCGCCCTCGGCGTCTATCCCTACATCACGGCCTCCATCGTGATGAACCTGATGCAGCCGATGATCCCCAAGCTGCAAGCGCTGGCCCAGGAAGGCGAGTCGGGCCGCAACCGGATACAGCTCTACACCTATTGGCTGGCCGTGCCGATGTCACTGGTCCAGGGCTATGGACAGTTGTTGCTGCTCGAAAACGCTCGAGCGATCACAGGGATCGGCTTTGGCGCCGAGGAGTGGCTGCCCACGCTCTCGGCACTGATGACGATGACCGCCGGCACCATGTTCCTGATCTGGCTGGGCGAACTGATCACAGAGAAGGGCGTCGGTAACGGCATCTCGCTGATCATCTTCGCCGGCATCGTGGCCAGTTTCCCCACGCTGTTCAACTCGGTCCGACTCTCCGACATCGGCTGGTCCGGCATCGCCGTCGTGATCGCAATCGCGATTGCCCTGGTTGCGCTGATCGTCTTCTTCCAGGAGGCGCAGCGGAGGATTCCCGTTCAATATGCCCGATCGGTATTCAGAGGCGGGAGGATGTACCGCCAGAGCGGTCAGTCCTACGTGCCCTTACGCGTCAACTCGGCAGGCATGATCCCGCTGATCTTCGCCTTCTCGATCATCATCTTCCCCTCGGTTCTGGCCGGTTGGATCACCGGCGCCGCCGGGGAAGAATCGCAGACGCAGGTCGCGGTCGAACTGCCCTTCACCCGAGAAGATGCTGATACCACGCTGGCCACGCTGCTCCCCGACCTCAATGCGTCGGGAGAGTTCGTCGTCAATGACGGAATCATCGAGTGGGACAGGGAAGAAGACACCTTCCAGACCGTGCTCGACCGGATCAACTCGAACTCGGATTCCAACGTGCTCACCCAGGTCGAGACCACCTCTGATCCAGTCTCCGGTGAGACGTTGTACGCGTGGCGGATCGACGCGAATGAAATCTCCGAGGAACCGATTCGGCTGGCCGACCGCGAAGGCAACTTCATTGCGGTGTCGGAAATCAAAACTCACGAGGATCCGGTCGACAACCCTCTGACTCCCGACATCGCCGAAGGACAGACGCTCGGTGAACGGCCGGGATGGATCATCCGTGCGGCGGATTGGGTCCAGCTCAACCTGTCACCCGGGCGTCCGGCCTACTGGGGACTTTCCTTCATCCTCGTGGTCGGCTTCACCTTTTTCTACACATTCGTCACCTTCCAGCAACAGAACCTGGCCGAGAACCTCCAGAAACAGGGAGGGTTCATCCCCGGGATCAGACCGGGACGACCCACACAGGACTACATCAATCGCGTGTTGGCAAGGATTACCTGGGCGGGAGCGTTATTCCTCGGCTTTGTCGCGGTGGTCCCATTCCTCGCGACCGAGTTCATCCCCGATTCCACAGCCCTTACCATCTCGTCGACCGGTCTCTTGATCGTCGTCGGCGTAGCGCTCGACACGATGCGACAGATTGAGGCGCAACTCCTGATGCGCAATTACGAAGGGTTCATCCGCTAACAATGAGCGAACCAACCATGTACGTCATCCTGTTGGGACCGCCAGGGGCTGGCAAGGGCACGCAGGCAGTCCAAACCGCAGAACGTACGGGACTCCTCCACCTCTCGACCGGAGACATGTTCCGCGAGAACCTGCGCAACGGGACAGAGCTGGGCGATCTGGCGAAGACATACATGGACCAGGGTGAACTCGTCCCCGACAACGTCACGATCCGCATGCTGCTCGAACGCATCGGCCGTGACGATGCCAGGGCCGGCTGCCTCTTTGACGGATTCCCAAGAACAGTCGAGCAAGCCAAGGCCTTGGACGAGGCGCTCACCGAGCAGGGCAATGAGATTGCCGTCACGATCCTGATCGACGTCTCCAACGAAGAAATCACGCGCAGGCTCGGCGGACGTGTCAGTTGCGCCACATGCGGCAGCGTCTTCCACGAGATCTTCAACCCTCCCAACGCCGGCAGCCCTTGCTGTGGAACCGTCAAAATGATCCAGCGTGACGACGATAAACCCGAGGCGATCGCCAACCGCCTGCAGGTCTACGCAGACCAGACCGAACCACTGGTCGACTACTACAGCCAGACGGGCAAGCTGGCCTCCGTGAACGGTGAGCAGTCCCCCCAGGCAGTTGGCGAGGATTTGCTTGCCGCCTTGCAGGCAGTGAGCAGCTAGAGTCGGAACGGTTGATGTCTACATCCCGGCGCCCGCGCCAGGTCATTCTCAAGAGCGAGGCCGAAATCGAGCAGATGCGGCCGGCTGGCCAGATGGTGGGCGAAACACTGGCCGAACTGCGCGAGCTGGCCAAGCCGGGCCGCAAGCTGTCGGAACTCGACCAGCATGTGATCGACAAATTCAAACGGCTGGACGTGATCCCCACGTTCCTGGGCTATCAGGGATTCCCGCACACGATCTGCGCATCGGTCAACGAGGAAATCGTGCACGGATTCGCCACCGAGAGGCGTCTCGAAGACGGCGATATTCTCTCGATCGATCTGGGCGCGACGATCAACGGCTGGGTGGGAGACTCGGCGATCACGTTCGGCATCGGCTCGATCTCGGCCGAAGCGCAGCGGCTGCTGCAGGTCACTTCCGAGTCGCTACAGGCCGGTATTGCTGTGGCCAGCGTCGGCGTGCGTAAAGGCGATATCGGTGCAGCCATCCAGGAAGTGATAGAATCAGCGGGTTACGGAGTCGTCCGTGGCTATGTGGGGCACGGTGTGGGACGTGACATGCACGAACCGCCCAGCATGCCCAACTACGGTCGTCGCGGCTCCGGTATGACCATGCGTCGCGGGATGGTCGTCGCTTTGGAGCCCATGGCGACGATCGGAGATCCGGAGACCGCGGTGCTGGACGATGGCTGGACTGTCGTCACCGCCGACGGAAGCCTGTCGGCCCATTTCGAACACACCGTCGCGCTGCGTGACAGCGGTCCGGCGGACATTTTGACTCAGGCCTGAGCAAACAAGCAACGGAGGCTTGGTGGCGAGAAATCGAAACACCGGATCGGGACGACGACCCAGGCGCGCCCCAGCGCCTTCGCCGCCCCCAAAGCAGGACAAAATCGAGGTCGAGGGCGTCGTCAAGGAACTGCTGCCCAACGCCACCTTCAGGGTCGAGTTGCCCAACGGCCACGAAGTATTGGCACACTTGGCCGGCAAAATGCGACAACACCACATTCGAGTCTTGCGCGGTGACCGTGTTCTCGTCGAGCTCTCCGAGTACGACCTGACCCGCGGGCGCGTTGTCTACCGATTCAAGAGCTGAACCAGTCCTGGAACAGAACACGGTCCGCCACGACCGAAGCTGCAGGCGAGAGGAACCGGCGCATGGCGAGAATCTCGGGCGTTGATGTCCCCGACAACAAGAAGGCCCCCTTCGCGCTTCGCTACATCTACGGCATCGGAGCCACCCGCGCGAAAGAAATCGTCGACAAGGCCAACATTGACCCCGATCAGCGCATACGCGATCTCTCCGACGCCGAACTGGCGCGAATTCGTGAAATCGTCGATCGGGACTACCTCGTCGAAGGAGACCTCCGACGGGTTGTTCGAGGCAATGTCCAGCGCCTGATCGATATCAATTGCTACCGGGGTCAACGCCACCGGCGCAACCTGCCCATGCGCGGACAGCGCACGAGAACCAACGCCCGCACTCGCCGCGGAACAAAGAAGACAGTTGCCGGCCGACGTCGCGCTGTGAAGCGCTAACGGCCAGCCGTAAAGCGCTAGTCAGCAGAGGGGAACGGGATGAGCAGTAGCCAACGACGAGAGCGTAGCCGGCGCCGGCGCGAGCGCAAGAATGTGCCGCACGGCCGGGCCTATATCCAGTCAACCTACAACAACACGATCATCACCATGACCGACCTGGCCGGCAACCCCGTCGCCTGGGCATCGGCAGGCAGCACCTCCGCCACTCGTGGCTCGCGCAAGGGCACACCGTTTGCCGCTCAACTCGCCGCTGAAGATGCCGCGCAAAAGGCGATGAGCCACGGCATGCGTCAGGTCGATGTCTACGTTAAAGGCCCAGGACAGGGACGCGAGTCCGCAGTCCGCGCGCTTCAGGCACAGGGTCTGACCCTGCTGTCGATCCGTGACGTCACACCCATCCCCCACAACGGCTGTCGGCCGCGCAAGCGCCGACGCGTATAGCGACTACCCACCTGCCCAACCAGGGCAACCACAGCCAACTACGACGACGGACAGAGAGAAGCGCCAATGGCTCGATACACCGGACCCGTCTGCCGAATCTGCCGACGCGCCGGCGAAAAGCTGATGCTCAAGGGCGAACGTTGCGTTGGCCCGAAGTGCGCGATTGACCGGCGCAATCAACCGCCCGGCCAGCGATCGCCGCGTCGGCGCAAGATCTCCGACTATGGAGACCGGCTCAAGGAAAAGCAGAAGGTACGCAAGAGCTACGGCGTCCTCGAGCGTCAATTCCAGCGCATGTTTGCCGAAGCGAACCGCCGCCCGGGTGCAACCGGCGAGAACCTGCTGCAGATGCTGGAGCTGCGCCTCGATAATGTGGTCTACCGGCTGGGCATCGCCGAGTCGCGAGCCCAGGCTCGACAGCTGGTCAATCATGGCCACATCTCCCTCAACGAACGCAAGGCGAGCGTCCCCTCGATCGAAACCCGGATCGGCGACAAGATTGGCTGGACCGAGCGGGGCCGCAAGAGCAAGTTCTACGAGATGGCGCGAACCTGGCAGGGTTCCCGCGAGGTACCCGGTTGGCTGCGCATCGACCCCATTCAGTTGGAGGGCGAGCTGACCGCTGTTCCCGCCCGAGAAGACATTGACATGCGAGTCGACGAAAACGCCATCGTCGAGTATTACTCGCGCTAAGCCCGGCAATCCACCGCAACCCACAGTCCCAGGGAGGGACACGACAACGTGATCCTGGCTACCGAAACTCCCAAACTCTCGATCGAAGACGAGCGCGACGACTATGTGCGCATCGCGGTCGAGCCTCTCAGGCGCGGGTTCGCGCACACTGTAGGCAACGCCCTGCGCCGTGTGCTGCTCAGCGGCATCCGCGGAGCGGCCATCACCTCAGTGCGGATCGACCAGGTCCAGCACGAGTTCTCCACGATTCCCGAGATGAAGGAGGACACCACCGAGTTCCTCCTCAATCTGCGCGAGATTCGTATTCACGCCATCGCCGACCGCCCGGCGGAAATGCACCTCAGCGTCACCGGCGCGACCCGCATCACCGCCGGCGACATTGAGGTGCCTGGCGACTACAAAATCGTCAATCCCGACCTCTATCTGGCCACGCTGGACGGCGATGATGGCCGGCTCGACGTGGTCATGGATGTCGAGACCGGCTTCGGCTTCCAGCCGTCCGAGCGCAACAAGAACGGCGAGCATCTGCTCGGCGTGATTCCGCTGGATGCAGTCTTCACACCGGTCCGCAAGGTCTCCTATGAGGTCCTGCCCGCATCTGGCGGACGAGGTAGTGAGTTCGAGCAGCTCCTGATTGAAGCATGGACAGACGCCACAATCTCCGGCATCGACGCTGTTCAATCGGCTGCCCGCTCCTTGCGCACCGAACTCGAACTGTTCGAGACCATGGGTCAGCCAATCACTGCGCGGCAGCTTCCCGCGCACGCCAGAGTCGGCCTGACCGCCGAACAGTACGACATGCCGATCGAAGAGCTACAGCTCTCCGTTCGGGCACACAACTGCCTCAAGCGCAGCGGCCTGATGCTCGTTGGCCAAATTCTTGAGAAGAGCGACGACGAACTGCTCACACTGCGCAATTTCGGGGAGAAGTCATACATCGAGCTCATTGACAAGTTGCTCGAGTTGAACTTGATCGACGAAGACGATCCACGGGTTCGCCGCGCGCGTGACGGCGTGTTTGCGCCCAGCAGTGAAGAAACAATGACGACACTGCCGCCGGCGCCAGAGGACGAACCTGCCTCCGTTCCGTCCCTGGCTGCCGCGTCTTCAGGAGAGCAGGAAGCGGCGGTCGGCGGCGACGAAGACCCGGAAATCACCGGCTCGCTGGGCGCGGCACTGCTCGAAGCTCTGCGCGAGGCGGGCAGCACTGTCGAGGAGTAAGCGAATGGGCGGGCGGCAGCATTCCCAACAGCCCGACAGCGACTACAGGAGTCGACGATGAGGCATCGAAAGAGCGGGCGCGGGCTGAGTCGCAGTCGATCGCATCGTTCCGCCCTGGTCCGCAACCAGGTGACGGATCTGCTTCGCCACGAGGCGATCGTAACCACCGAGGCCAAGGCCAAAACGATCCGTCCGGTGGCCGAAAAGATGATCACGCTGGGCAAGCGGGGCGACCTGCACGCCCGCCGTCAGGCCGGCGCGGTGCTCACCGACCGCAAGGTGCTGCGAACCCTGTTCGACGACATCGCGCCGCGGTTCGCCGAGCGCAACGGCGGCTATACCCGGATCATCAAGCTCGGACCGCGTCGAGGAGACGGTGCCCAGATGGCCCACATCGAACTGGTCGAACGAGCCGCACCGGAAGTCGAAGAAGACGCCGGCGAAGAAACACAGGACGAATAGGTCGAGATCAGAGCAGTGAGCCAGCGGTGGGCGCTTCTGCTCCAATACGACGGTACGGAGTTCGCAGGGTCGCAATGGCAGCCGAATCGTCCAACGGTCCAGCGTGCACTGCAGTCCGCCCTGCAATCGTTGACCGGATCGGAGTGTCCGGCCTCAATGGCGGGCCGCACCGATGCCGGCGTCCACGCCACGGGGCAAGTCGCCTCGTTCGTGACGGACGTCTCGATCGACGACATGCCGGCTCACCGCTGGGTCCGAGGTCTGAATCACTTTCTACCCTCCTCGGCCGCCGTGCAGGCAGCCGTTCCGGTGAACGATGGATTCGATCCACGCCGCGATGCCCGGTCACGGACATACACCTACACGTTGCGAATGTCGAATCAGCGTCAACCGTTGTGGCAACGTCGAGCCTGGGTCGTGCCGACCGCATTCGATTGCGAAATGGCGAGAGCGGCGCTGTTGGCCCTGATCGGAACGCGCGACTTCGCGGCGTTCACGCCGCCGGCACCGGATCGAACGACGAGCCGGACCTTGTACGAAGCGGCGCTCACCATCGGCGCCGACTCATGCCGAGTCAGCGTTCGCGCCGACTCGTTTCTGCAGCACCAGGTTCGCCGAATAGTCGGAGCAGTTGTGGAAGTCGCTCGTGGGCGTGTCAGCCTGGAGGAATTCGCGCTGCAGCTGGATGCCGCAGAGCCCGGCTCGATGGGACCGACCGCCCCAGCCCGCGGTCTCAGTCTGACCGAAGTCGAGTACGAACCGCCCTTGTTCAACACAGACCATTGCCCCTGATCCCACCAGTGGGTCAATCAGAGGGACGTTGAGGGAGACTGAAGCATGTCGACGACCGTTCTTGGATCACATCAGGTGCCTCGCACCTGGCATTTGATCGACGCAGCCGACCGGCCGCTCGGTCGCCTGGCGACCGAGGTCGCCACACTGTTGCGCGGCAAGCACAAGCCGGCGTTTCATCCATCTCAGGACATCGGCGACTACGTCGTCGTCGTCAACGCGGGCAAAGTGGCCGTCAGTGGTCGCAAGCTCGAGCAGAAGATGTACTACCGGCACTCTGGCCACCTGGGCAATCTCAAAGAGACCACCCTCAAGGACATGCTGGCCAAGCGTCCCGAGCGGGTGATCGAGCACGCCGTACGCGGCATGCTGCCCAAGAATCGCCTCGGACGTACGCAATATCGGCACCTCCGCGTGTACGCCGGAGCCGATCATCCACATGCAGGACAGTTCGCCGGCGCGCCAGCGGAAGCGGAGTAATCGATGACCACCGCAGGACACTACTACTACGGACTGGGGCGTCGAAAGACGTCCATTGCCCGTGTTCGCCTCTACCCGGGCAATGGCCAGATCACAATCAACGGCAAGGATGCAAACGACCTCTTCCGGCGTCCCGAACAGCGCCGCATGATCGAAGAGCCGCTGCGTCACACCGGTATGCAAAACAGCTTTTCGGCGGTCGTGCGTTGCACTGGCGGAGGGATCAACGGCTGGGCGGGGGCGATACGCCTCGGCATTGCCCGTGCGCTGCTTGCCAGCGACGAGACCCTCCGCCGCCCCCTGCGCCAGGCGGGCATGCTGACCCGGGATCCGCGAGCCAAGGAGCGCAAGAAGCCGGGCCTCAAGCGGGCACGCAAGGCGCCGCAGTACACCAAGCGCTAGACGCCCCTTAGTCCGCCAGCCCGGCGGCGTCGCGTAGCGTCGCAGCGTGGTGACTCTGCTCCCAGGGCAGATCAAGGTCGTCGCGACCGAAGTGCCCGTACGCAGCAGTCGGCTGGTAGATCGGACGCTTCAGGTCCAGGTGGTGAATGATTGCGGCTGGACGCAGGTCGAAGCACTGTGCCACCAGCGACGTCAGTTCGGCATCGGAGACCCGGCCGGTCCCAAATGAATGCGCTGCCAGACTGGTCGGCTCCGCCTTGCCAATCGCATAACTCACCTGCAACTCGACCCGTTCGGCGAGTCCGGCCGCCACGATGTTGCGAGCCGCGTGTCGGGCGGCGTACGCGGCACTCCGGTCAACTTTGGTCGGGTCCTTGCCGGAAAACGCGCCACCGCCGTGCCGTGCCATTCCACCGTAGGTGTCAACGATGATCTTGCGACCGGTCAGGCCGGCGTCTGCCAGCGGTCCACCGGTGATGAACTGGCCCGACGGATTGACGTAGATATGCGTCTCATCGTCGATCAGCTCGTTGGGAATCACGGGGTCAATGACAAAGCGGCGAATCTCTTTGGCGATCTGCTCCTGCCCCACCAACTCGCTGTGTTGTGTGCTCACGACAATGGCGTCGATGCGACTGGGCCGGCCGTGTGCGTACTCCACAGTGACCTGTGACTTGCCGTCCGGCCGTAGCCACTCCGCCGAGCCGTCTCGCCGAACCCTACTGAGTTGACGGGTCAGGCGGTGCGCCAATTCAATGGGCAGCGGCATCAGGCTCTCGGTCTCGTCGCAGGCAAAGCCGAACATCATGCCCTGGTCGCCAGCCCCATGCCGATCGAATGGGTCGTCGCCGCCGCGTGACGCCTCCCCCGCCAGGCCCCGAACCCCCGCGTCGATGTCGGGCGACTGACGATTGATCGACAGCAGCACCTTGCAAGTCTCGGCATCGATCCCCCAGGCACGATCCGTGTAACCGATACGCAGCAGCGTGTTGCGGACAATCTGCTCAACATCGATGTCAGCTGACGTAGTGATCTCACCGAAGACCATCACAAGATCGGAAGAAACACCCGTCTCGCAAGCCACATGGGATTCCGGATCTTCGGCGAGACAGGCGTCGAGCACGGCGTCGGAGATCTGATCGCAGACCTTGTCTGGGTGGCCTTCGGTTACCGACTCGGAGGTCCAGAGGCCGCTGATGTTCTGCGCAGGCGTTGCCCGCTTGCTGAAAGTCATGTGCCTTCATCCCAGGAACTGAGATAGCGCTGCTGTTCTTGAGTCAAGGTGTCGAGCTCCACGCCCATGCTGGCAAGCTTGAGCCTGGCGACCATCTGATCGATGTCCCCTGGAACCTCGTGAATGCCTGGCTCCAGCGGCGGATCGGCTCGCAACAGGTGCTCCACAGCCAATGCCTGGTTGGCGAATGACATGTCCATCACGCTGGCCGGGTGCCCCTCCGCCGCCGAAAGGTTGACCAGTCGGCCTTCCGCCAGGATCAGCAGTTCGCGGCCATCGGCAGTGGAATGTGCGGTCACATACGGCTTCAATTCACGCTGTTGTTCGGTGATCTCGGATAACGCATCCAGATTGATTTCGTGATTGAAGTGGCCGGCATTGGCCATGATCGCGCCGGATTTCATTTCGGCGAAGTGAGGCTCATCGATGACATGGACATCGCCAGTGGTGGTGATGAAGATGTCTCCTTCGGCTGCTGCATCCGTCATCGGCATGACCCGAAATCCGTCCATCACTGCTTCCAACGCGCGTAACGGGTCAACCTCGGTCACAATCACATGCGCGCCCAGTCCATCAGCGCGTGACGCCACCCCGCGACCGCACCAGCCATAACCGGCCACGACGATGGTCTTGCCCGCGAGCAACACGTTCGTCGCCCGAATAATCCCGTCGAGGGCACTCTGTCCGGTGCCGTAGCGATTATCGAAGAAGTGTTTGGTCGCCGCATCATTGACGGCCATGATCGGATAGGCCAGCGCGCCGTCGGCGGCCATGGCGCGCAGCCGAATCACGCCGGTGGTCGTCTCTTCGCAGCCGCCGATGACGGCATTAAGCGCGTCACGACGGTCGCTGTGCAAGGTCGAGACGAGGTCGGCGCCATCGTCAATCGTTATCTGAGGTCGCGTGTCGATCACCCGATGAATGTGCTCGTAGTACGTTTCGTTCGACTCACCCTTGATCGCGAACACGCTGATCCCGGCACGCTCCACCAACGCCGCCGCCACGTCGTCCTGGGTCGAGAGCGGATTGCTGGCGCAGAGCGTCACGTCTGCACCGCCGGCCTGGAGAGCCAGGGCAAGATTGGCGGTCTCCGAGGTGATGTGCAGGCAGCCGGCCACACTCAACCCGGTGAACGGACGCTCGGCCGCGAACCGTTCATGGATCTGCGCTGTGACCGGCATCTCTCGGGCCGCCCAGGCGATCCGCTGTTCGCCGTACTCGGCCAGCCGGCTGTCGGCGATTTCGCAGACTGCTTGACTCACGTTTTGACGACCTCCCGTTCGCCGTCTGGCCCGCGTCGGCGTGCTGCCCAACGACGCATAGCGGTCATCAGCGTACTGGTATGGCGCGTTGCGGAAGCTTCGATGATGTCGCCTACATGTCGATAGCCCAGCTTGCGATAGGCAAGAACAGCCGGAGTGTTCTCCGGATCGACAGACAGCACCACCTCGTCCACCTGTTCAAGCAACGCAGCTGTCACGGCCGAAGTCGCCGTCGTCGCGTGTCCGCGGCCGCGATATCTGGGATGCGTGAAGACGTTCCCCAGGATGGCAATGCCATGGGACCTGCCGATGGCGTGAGTCCCGGCGACGGCCACCAAACGCTCTTCATCGACCACACCCCAGTAACAGCCTGCAGCAATGTGTTCGCGCTGGTAGTGGGTAGGATCGCCTTCCGCGTTGTACAGGCGGTTGAGCAGGTCGACGTGGGCGCCAAGCATCGGCTGCGCTTCCAGATCGTTTGGCTGGAACGACTCACGCGTGACCAGCATGCGCATCATCCGAGTGATCCGTCGGAAGCTGTAGACCCGTTCCAGCGCCGCAACGTGGTCAGGTGTCGCAATCGCGAACGTGTTCGGATAGCCGGGATGGAGTTGAAGGACGGCTCCGACGCCTTCAGCGGAGCCCGCCAATGTCGTCGCGCTGCCCAGGCCGCCGCGTGAATGACAGACGATTGATTCACTGCTGCCGATCACACAGCCGTAAAACTCCGCCTCCGGCCAGGCGTCCTCATCCAATTGCGCCAAGGCATATGCGGCGCTGTATCGATCAGTCTGGAGACGATCCCCCAGAGCCTCACGGTCGAATACGCGGGCAATCTCGGCCGTTGCGCGCGTTTCGCCGAGTCGAATTGAGAGGGCCATGGCGGAAACGTTAGCGGCTCGACTGGAACAGCGTCGAAGCGGGAACGTTGTCAACCGCAACCAATGATGTTCTGTCGGCCACCAATTCGCGAGTCGCCAAACAGATGCCTTCGATGCCGAACCGCTCAATCGCGAATGACGCCGCAGCGCAACCCCACACCGCTCCCTCGACCAGATCGCAACCTCGCGCAACGGCGCTGAGCAATGCGCCAATGAACGTGTCGCCGGCCCCGGTTGGATCGATCACATGGATGCCCGGCACGGCGCTAACCCTCGTCAGCCGATCCCCTTCGAATATCTCAACACCCTGAGAGGCCTTCTTGTGGATGAACACCGACGGACCCAACGAACGAATCACGCTCCAGGCGGCCGCCGGCAATCCGGGATCGTCTTGCTCACCCTGCCACTGGATCAGGTGAGCAGCTTCCAGCGTGTTGATTGAGACGATGTCCGCATAGCGAAGCTGATCGCGAAACTCCTCACGCCGCTCGGCCACTTCGCGTTCGATCGTGTCGATGGCGACCAACTCCGGCTCAACCATCTGCGTCATCGCCCGATGGTTCTGGTCCGGGTTGCCGGCGGTCAGCAGCACATATGGGGCGTGCCGTATCGCTTCATCGACGACGATCGGATGCGTGTCATAGACGCCCGCTCGCGTATACAGCGTTTCGCGAACGTCGCCGTCCGACGAGTATCGACAACCCCAGCGGAAGTTGGGACCCTCAACGTGTTCAATCCCGTCGAGATCAACTCCCCGATCGATGAGCGGCCGCAGGAGCGTCCGGTCGAAGTCGTCACCAATCACCGAGATCGGCGCCGCCCGGGCCAGGATCGAAGCAGCCAGGCTGGCATAGACCGCTGAACCGCCGAGAACCTGGTCGATATCCCCGGCCTGGCTGTGGATCTCGTCGAGCGCAATCGCCCCGACGACCGCCAGATCCACGATCACGGCAATCTGCCTTCGATCAGCAAGGAGTATCGTTCCAATGTTTCCTCGGGGATGCGCCGAGGATCCGTCATGATCGCGCCAAACAGCGCCCCGTCTGCGGTTGACGTCCAGTCGTCGGGAAGACGTTCGGTGAGGTCGGAGATGATGCGCTGGGCCGACTGAACGTTCTGCGCCACGATCTCCGCGACCGCGGCGGCCGTCACGTCGGCTTCCGACTCGTGCCAGACGTCATAATCGGTGGCTGTGGCGAGCATCGCGTACGCAATCTCCGCCTCCCGCGCCAGCTTGGCCTCGGGCACTGCGGTCATCCCAATGATCGATGCATCCCACGAGCGGTACAGGTGAGACTCGGCTCTCGTGCTGAACAGCGGACCTTCCATCGCGATATAGGCCCCGCCCGCATGCACAGTCTGGCCCACGCGACCAGCGCTCTCGACCAGGCGATTGCTCAAGTCAGCGCAGAATGGGTCCGCAAAGCCGACGTGAACCACGATGCCGTCGCCAAAGAACGTGGTCGGCCTGCCTGCTCGCGTGCGATCGATGATCTGGTCCGGCACCACCATGTGTCCGGGCACGATCTCCTGCTTGAGCGAGCCCACAGCCGAAACTGCCAGGATGCCCTGAACACCGAGCGCCTTCAGGGCCCAGATGTTGGCCCGCACAGGTATCTCGTGCGGCATCAACCGATGTCCAACGCCGTGCCGAGGCAGAAAAGCAACTCGCTTCTCGTGCAAGGTGCCAATCACGATTTCGTCCGAGGTGTCTCCGAACGGAGTGGATGTGCTCCAACGTTCAACCTCGTTCAGGCCGGGCATCCGGTAAAACCCCGAGCCGCCGATCACGGCGAGTTGAGCGGTCGGAGGTGAGCTTGGCATTGGCGCGTCCTTTCGGCGTCAATAGACCAGCATCGAAACGATGTCTTGCGGAAGCAAACGTTCGCGTCCGTTGAGCGCTTCGAGCTCGATCAGGAAAGCGACGGTCGCAATCTCCGCGCCGGCTTGAAGCACCAGTTGCAACGATGCCTCCGCGGTCCCCCCGGTTGCCAGCAGGTCGTCAACCAGGGCGACGCGCGCGCCACTGCCTAGAGCGTCGGCGTGCATTTCGATGGTGGCGGAGCCATACTCAAGCTCGTATGAGCGCGAGATCGTCTCGGCGGGCAACTTACCAGCCTTGCGGATGGGCACGAACGGGCGATTGAGGCGCTGCGCGATCGGTGCGCCCAAAATGAAGCCGCGAGACTCGACGCCCACGATCGCGTCGGCGCCCTCGCAGTGCTGGGTCAGCCAGTCAATCGCCTGTCCAAAGGCGTCAGGCTCGGCCAGCAGTGGGGTGATGTCGCGGAACAGGATCCCCGGCTCCGGAAAGTCGGGGATGGCCCGGATGTACTGTGCAACCAGGTCGCGTGCCGTGGGAGTGTCGGTCATAGGGCCAGCGTACTAGCGGTCGCGGTGTTCAGTCGCGTTGGCTTCGCGCTTCGCTGGTACGCTGGCTCTCAGGTGCCCAGGGCAAGCGGAGGCCGCGTGGACGATCCTCTCAACTGGTCGACAGATGATCAGGAGCGCGCGCTACGCGCGATCGCGCCCTGGTATGACCTAGATTTCGGATCTCTCACTGACGACGTCGAGATGCTCCGAGAACTTACTGCGCCAGGGCAACGGGTGCTTGAGCTGGGAACTGGCAGCGGGCGTCTCGCCGTTCCCCTTGCCGAGCACGGCTGTCATGTGACCGCCGTGGATTCGTCCGAGGCAATGCTGTCCCTTGGTGAACGACGCATGCGAAATGCCGCAGTCCGGGTGGTCCGCGGTGATATGCGTTGTCTGGAACTCCAGGAGAGGTTCGATCTGGTTGTGATCGGTCTCTCCACGTTTCAGCATCTGCTCCGTCGCCGAGATCAGCTCGCCGCCCTGCGCACGGCGCGACGTCATCTGGCGGAGGGCGGACACCTGCTGATCGACTGGACGGCGCCACGCGCCGACGATATCGAGCCGTCAATCCAGATCCTGCAGGTCGAATGGATGCGGCAGGCAGAGTCGGGAGCCATGGTGACCAAGAGCGCTTCGCAGGAGCTGGCGCAGGATCGTCAGTGCGGCGACCCGATCGATCGCGCGCTGCCGATTGCCTGGATCACCTATCAGTACGACTCCGTCGACGAAACGGGTCAGGTTCGCCGTTCGCTGGCCCGATTCCCCTTGCGGGTCAATCTCAGTGTGGGAGAAATGGCCGGCCTGCTTGCCCAATCGGACCTGCAGGGATCGACCTGGTTCGGCTCATGGGACCTAACGCCGGTAGGCCTGGGCGACCGGATAATCGTGATCGCCGAGGAGGCGTCGTGACCACCCACCGGGCTGTCGCCGCGATTGCCGCCTTGCTTCTGGCCGCGCTGGTCGTGGCCTGCGGATCCTCCAATCCGAATGAGCATGTGCAATCGAATGAGTTCTTTCGGCCGGCGGCGGCGGAGTCGGGACAACAAGCCGCGGCCGCTGGCGACGATCACCCCGAACAGGGCCAGCAGCAGGCTGCGGACCGTCCGGACGATGGCGACGACTCACAGCAGTCGGCGTCCTCGCGGCAGGCCGACGGGCAGGGTTCAGCGCAACAGGCAGCGGCTGACGAAGAGCCGGACCAGGACGAAGACCGGCCCGCAGCCCCGGCAAGCGAGGACGCACCGCTCGACACCTCCGACGACATTGTCCGCCGATACACCAATCCCAGCTACGGCTACTCGTTCGAGTTGGTCTGTTCGCCCTTCTGCGATCCGAACTCGAATGGTATCGACCGGGTGTCCTTCCTGTCGGAGACGGGGAGAGCGTTGATCGGCGTAGACGTTCATGAGGACGATGGATCTGATGGCGAGATGTTCCTGAGATCGACGCTCGCCCTGACCGACAATGTCGAGTTCTCGTCTGTTGAAGAGACCTCCCTCGTCACCGGCGAATCGGCCGTGCGCTTCAACTGGGATGAGGATCGCCGCGCCACAGGCGGGTTCCAGGTTCGCTGGCATGCGCTGCTCGTACGGGTCCAGGATGTGGCCATCATCATGCGCGCCGGCGCAGTGCTGGACGACTACGACGGTGTGTCTCAGTCCCTCGAACGCGCGCTCGCATCCTTCCTGCTGCCGCTTGAAATTGCCGCGCGGCCCGGCCGCTATGACCGATTTGATTTCACCATCGCCTACGACACCGCGGATGTCTCACAGGAATTCGGGCAGCCAACCAACAGTCCGCCAAGCGCGGAGGCGGGTATATTCGTGCTCCAGTCAGCGACCGCGTTGAAGGCCGTACTGACCTGGCAGGTACTGGGCGAGGCGTTCTACGACGGCGACACCGCCATTCAACAGTCGCTGCGCGACTCCCTGGGCATCGAGAACATCACTGGTCTCCGTGACTGGGGGCCGGTGGATGGTCAACAGGCGCGTACCGGAGAGACCGAGACGCAGTTTGGCGAAGGCGTCATGAAGATCCAGTCATTCGCCTGGTATTGCCGAGACGGTGGACGCGAGTTCGCGCTCCACGTGCTCGACCCCGACGACCCGGAATCCGTAGCATTACCGTTGATCGAGAGTTTCCGCTGCACCACCGCGAGCGAAGACGATGCGGCAGAGGCAGGTGGAGACGAATAGCACACGCAGCCGCGGAGCAACGTCTCATGCAGCGATCAGCTATACGCGGAAGTAGCCACCGGCCCATCACTGTCGCACTCGATGCCATGGGTGGCGACAATGCGCCGGCCAATATTGTCCGTGGAGCCTTGAGCGCAGCTCGTGATACCGATGTCGACATCATCCTCGTCGGGCGCGGCCGCGAGATTCGCTCCCACTTGCCGGCGGCGCAGCGCAACTTGCGGATCCACGAAGCCTCAGAAGCCATCGCGATGGACGCCCCGCCGACTGCGGTTCGGCGAATGCGCGACTCATCGATCATGGTCGGTCTGGAGTTGCTGAAGGACGGCGAGGCCGACGCGTTTCTCTCTTTTGGCAACACCGGCGCCGTCATGGCCGGAGCGCTCTTCACGCTTGGTCGCGTTCCTGGCGTGGGCCGTCCTGCACTCGGCGCGCTGTTCCGCAACGGGCGCGGAACCACATCGCTGCTGCTGGATGTGGGAGCCAATGTCGAAGCTCGGCCCCAACATCTGGCCCAGTTCGCCACGATGGGGCGCGCCTACGTGGAGCGCGTCCTCCGCCACCGGAACCCCAGCGTGGGGCTGCTCAACGTCGGGGAAGAGGAGGGTAAGGGCACCAGCCTGCATCAGGACACCTATCTCCTTCTTGAGCGGCAGGAAACAAACTTCGTTGGCAACATCGAGGGGAATGAAATGGTTGCCGGAGCGGCCGACGTGATCGTCTCCGACGGGTTTACCGGCAACGTCGCCGTCAAACTGACCGAGGGCCTGGTCGAGCAGCTCTTTGGAGAGCTCAAGCGCAGCATCCAGGCCAGTGTGATCCACATGGCTGGCGCCTGGCTCATGCGCGGGGCATTCCGGGGTCTGCGAGCCCATTGGGACTACGCCAAGGTCGGGTCGGCCCCTCTCTTCGGGATCGACGGTGCCGTGCTCGTCGGCCATGGACGTGCCAACACCGAAGCCGTGGCCAGCGGAATCCGCTCGGCCCGCAGCGTCGTCGAGGCGGGCGTTGTCGACGCGATTCGCGACGCCGTTGCCGGTACCGCTCCGGTGAATGACGAGGATCCGGACGATGCGCCGCCCAGTTCGCAGCGCGATGGTCAGGTGAGCGACACTTGGCGCTACGAGCGCCGCTGATTCTTGACGAGTCGCTCGAGCAATGCGATACATTTGTCTCGTTGGTGCCGATGATTCCGTAGTTCGCTTGGAGGATTGAGATGGCAAAGCCGCAGGAAGTAACTGACGCGAGCTTCCAGGCAGACGTCAAAGACAACGATCTGCCGGTCCTGGTCGACTTCTGGGCGCCCTGGTGCGGGCCCTGCCGCATGGTTGCCCCGATCGTGGACGAACTCTCCGACGAGTACGACGGTCGGGTGGCGTTTTACAAGCTGAACACCGACGAAAACCCCGGAATCGCCACCGAATACGGTATCCGCAGCATTCCCACGCTGCTGGTCTTCAAAGGCGGCGAAGTGGCTGGTCAGATTGTCGGCTTCCGGCCCAAGAGCGACCTCGCCAAGCGACTTGACGAAGTCCTCACCTAGTCGTCATTCCACATAAGTTCTCCTCCGAACGGGTCCGACCTCGCCGCTACCGGCGTTGTCGGCCCGTTTCGCGTATCCTGCGCCCATTCCTACCTGATGTGCGTACCGTGGCATCCTGAAACGAGGCAACCCTGATGAAAGTCGGCGTCCACTTCAACTACCAGAACTACAGCGACTGGGACCGATTCGAGGCGCAGGCCGTCTCCCAGGAGCCTCAGATCAGCGACCAACAGGTCTACGAGGAGGAGATCCACCTCGGCGGCCTGGTTGAACCCCTAGGCTTCGACTCTTACTGGTGCATCGATCACCACTTCTCGCCTTACATCATGACCTCGGGCGCGATGCAGAACCTGACTTACTTCGCTGGCAAGACCGAACGTATCGACTTCGGCACCATGGTCATCGTGCTGCCCTGGTACGACCCGGTGGCAATCACCGAACAGATCACGGTGCTGGACAACATGCTCCAGGGCCGCAAGCTGACACTCGGCCTCGGCCGCGGCGCGGCCAAGCGAGAGTTCGAAGCGTTCCGTTCGCCGATGGGCGAATCGCGCGACCGCTTCATGGAGTCGCTCGAGGTCGTACGCAAGGGCCTGACCCAGGAGTTCTTCTCGCACGAGGGCGACTTCTACACCATTCCCGAGACCACGATTCGCCCACGTCCACGCAACCCGGAGGAACTGCTCAGTTCGATGCGCGTTGCCTGGATCTCTCCCGAGACGCTGGAGATCGCCGCGAATGCCGGGCTGGGGATGCTCTTCACCAACTCGAAGAAGTGGGAGGAGTACCAGGCCGACGTTCTGCACTTCAACCAGATCCGCGTCGCCAACGGGTGGGAGCCCAAACAGCCGACCGTGGTCGCCAATGTCGCCTGCTTCGACACCGAAGAAGAGGCCTGGGACGTCATGCTGGAGCACACCGGCAAGTTCCAGGAGAGTGTCGAGCGTCACTACCACTTCTCCGAGTCGGCCCGCTTCGCCGCGACCAAGGGCTACAAGTACTACGCCGAGTTTGGCAAGACCAACGAGAAGACCACCCCTGAGCAGCGCGCCCAGTTCGCGGCCATGCCGCAGGCTTGGGGCACGCCCGACCAGGTGATCGAGAAGCTCAAGCACATCCAGCAGATGACCGCCGCGGAAGAAATGATCATGAATTTCCGCATCTCCGGCGGCATGCCGGCCGAGACAGCCGAGCGCAGCATGCGCCTCTTCGCTTCCGACGTCCTGCCGGCGATCCACGAGCTTGAAGGCACGATGCCGGAAGAACTGTCGGGTCGCCCAGCGGCAGAAGCCGTCCCGGCCGACTAGGCGCATGTCTCAGGTTGAGCTGCACGGCACATGCGAACCGCGCTTCGGCGCGGTTCGCGACGCGTTCGACGCCAACTGGACCGACCACGGCGAAGTCGGCGCATCGCTCTGCGTCATCGTCGGCGGCGAGACCGTCGTCGATCTGTGGGGAGGCCACGCCGACGCCGAGCGTTCTCGAGTCTGGGAGCGCGACACCATCGCCAACGTCTACTCCTCGACCAAGGGCATCGCCGCGGCCGGCGCCGCGATGCTGATCGACCGAGGCCAGCTCGACGTCGAGCGCCCGGTGGCCGACTACTGGCCGGAGTTCGGACAAGCGGGAAAGTCGGAGATCAGGGTCCGTCACCTCCTCACGCATGAGGCCGGACTGGCCGGGGTGGACGAGGAGTTGCCCGACGGAGCCGTACTTGACTGGGACCGCATGGTTGGCGCGCTGGAGCGACAGGCGCCGATTTGGACGCCCGGCGAGGGCATGGGCTACCACGCGATCACTTACGGTTGGCTGGTCGGTGAAGTGATCCGCCGGATCGACGGCCGCACCTGCGGCGAGTTCGTCCGCGACGAGATCGCCGGACCGCTTGGCGTCGATTTCTTCATCGGCCTGCCGGAGTCGGAGGACTCCCGGACCGCAGATCTGCTGCCTGCGCCCGGCGCCGGACCGATTGGCGTCAGCACGCAGGACAACCTCGCAGCTCGGGCGCTGGGGTTGGCCGCTCCGCGATTGGCGGGGACGGTCAACTCGCGTGAGTGGCGCGCAGCCGAGTTGCCGGCCGCCAATGGGCATGGCAACGGGCGCTCATTGGCCACGATCTACTCATCGCTCGCGCAGGGCGGAGGCGGCCTGCTGTCAAGCGATTCGATCGAGGCTTGCGGGGCGACGGAGCATGCCGGGCGCGAGGATATGGTGCTTGGTTTCCTCGTCCGGCGATCGCTGGGTTTCATCCTCAGCACCGCTGGCGGTCGCTATGAATGGGGACCGAATCCGCGGACGTTCGGGCATTCAGGCGCCGGTGGTTCGCTGGGTTTTGCCGACCCGGATGCTGAGATTGGCTTCGGCTACGTGATGAACCAGATGTCGGCCGGGCTCGGCGCCGACCCCCGCTGGAAGCCGATGATCGACGCCGTGTACGCGAGCCTGTAGCGACTCAGGCCGCCAGCCTCCGACCTCCCCGGTTCAGATATCCCCGCAACTCCTCCAGCACAAGCTGGCGACGCGCCTCGGTCCAGCCCAATTCTCTGGCAATGCTCAGCGCTGGCTGCCGCGTGCCCGACGCGAACGGCCCGCTGGCTTCATGGAACGTGTTGATGTGGACCCGCGACACGCCGGTCTCCAGGATCCGCTCGGCAAACGCCCGAGCATCGTGCAGCGGCAGCAATGGAGAGACGTTGATTCGCGTGCGGAATCCGGCGTCACTCAGCTGGCGGAGGGCATCGAAGCGGCGATCGATGCTCGCGCACTGGGGCTCGAACCGTTTGCGGATCTCATCGGAATCGGTGGTGATGCTCATCGTCACGTTGAAGTGCTCGAAGGTCTTGAACAGATCAATGTCGCGTGTGACCAGCGGGCTGCGAGTGAGCACTGCCAGGCGCGCGCCTCGGTGTTCGAGGATCGGCAGCAGTGAACGGGTCAGTTCCAGCCTGGCTTCAATCGGCTGATAGGGGTCAGTCGCACTACTCATCAGGACCGTTCGGCCATGCAGGTTCTGGCGAGAGTTGCGCAGCTTGGCGATCGCGTTGGTCTTGACCCGAACCCATGTGCCCCAGCGCTCGCGCTGCTCCTCCTCGGGCACGAAGAACGCTGCGTAGCAATAGGTGCAGGCAAATGTGCAGCCCTGGTAGGGATTGATGACAAAGTCGAGGTCGGCCAGTCGCCCGGTCGGTCGGGCGAGGATGGCGGAGGAGTCGGCGTAGATGACGTCGGCGACACCCTGGGTGGAGGGTCGGGAGGATGTGGGATTGGGGTCGAAGAGAGAGAGTTGCAACATCTGTGCAGAGTACAGATGTTCTACTAGTGAGTCAACCGATAGGTCCGTCATTCCAGCAATCGCTGGAATCTCGATCGCGAGCGATCGTTTGCGAGCCCCCGAGCGAGATTCCCAGCGAAGCTGGGAATGACGGATTCTGATCGCCGCCGGGTTAGCGGGCGCCGCGGATGAGTTGGCCGGGGCGTGCTCCGGTTTCTTCTCCGTGGCGGCTAATGACTTCACCGCTGACGATGGTGGCGACGTAGCCGCGCGACTTCTGGATCAGGCGCATCGCTTCGGTCGGCAGGTCGTGGACGGCCTGGGGCGGCTCGAGCTGCAGGGCGTCGTAGTCGATGACGTTGACGTCGCCCTTTTTGCCGACCTCGAGCGTGCCCCGGTCGCCGAGACCGTAGAGCTCCGCAGTGTCGTTGGTCATTCGCTTCACAACCCATTCCAGCGGCAGCTTTTCGCCGCGGCTGCGGTCTCGCGACCAGTGGGTGAGCATGAAGGTCGGCATCGAGGCGTCGCAGATTACGCCGCAGTGCGCGCCGCCGTCGGACAGACCCATCGCGACGCGCGGGTGCATCATCATCTCGCGGGTTGCGTCGAGGTTGTTGTGTGCGTAGTTGAAGAGCGGCGCGAAGAGCACGTTCTGGCCGTCGCCCTGGCTGAGGAAGTCGTAGGCGAACTCGAGCGCCGTCTGACCGGCGGCCTCGGCGCGAGCCGCGACCGATTCATCAGCGGTTGGCTCGTAGTTGGGCGGGTCGGTCATCGGGTAGAGCTTGTTCCACATGACGAAGCCGAGCGCCGCGTCGGGAGCTTCGACTTCGCTGAGGATCTTTTCCCTGCGTTGTGGGTCGCGCATCGCCTCGGCCCGCTCCGCCCAGTCGAGCTCGTCCAGTTCGCGGTAGCTGGCCGAATGGATGAACGGATGGCGTCCGCGCAGAGTGAGCAGAATCGAGATACCGCGGGCGGCGACCTGCGGGTAGAGCTCCGCGCCGTCTTCGAGCGCTTCGAGCGAGCGGTCGAGCGCGTCGCGCCAGGCCTCGGGCTCGTTGTCGAACTGGACCATGGCGAAGCTGACCGGTCGCTCGATCTCGGCCGAGAGCTTGCGCATCCAGGCGATTTCGAGCTCGGGTGCGTTGGCGTCGTCGCCGGTCACGCCGGCAGGCGCGACCTCGTAGATGCCCGTGCCGAGCTCCTTGAGCGCCTGGCCGATACCGAACAGCTCGTCCTCGGCGGCGAAGGTGCCGGGAACGGGTTCGCCGTCGATCGCGCGGTGCGCCAGCGTCCGCGAGGTGGTGAAGCCCAGCGCGCCGGCCTTGAGGCCCTCCTTGACGATGGCGGCCATCTCCTGGATGTCCTCGGGGTTGGCGTCCTCGTTGCGCGCGCCGCGGTCGCCCATCACGTAGGCGCGGACCGCGCCATGCGGGACCTGCGTGCCGATGTCGATCGCCTTAGGCAGCGTGTCGAGGAAGTCAAGGTACTCGGGGAACGATTCCCAGCCCCACTGCATGCCTTCGGCCAGGGCGGAGCCAGGGATGTCCTCGACGCCCTCCATCAGGCCGATCAGCCAGTCACGCCGATTCGGCGCGGCCGGCGCGAAGCCGACTCCGCAGTTACCGAAGACCACGGTCGTCACGCCATGCCAGAAGGACGGCGTGAGTAGCGGGTCCCAGGTGATCTGGCCGTCGAAGTGGGTGTGGATGTCGACGAAGCCGGGAGTGACCATCAGGCCCTCGGCGTCGATTTCCTCGCGGCCGAGATCGTTGACTTCGCCGATGGCGGCGACGACGCCGTCGTCGATGGCGACATCAGCCTGCCGGGCCGGTGCGCCGGTGCCGTCGACGACGAGTCCGTTGCGAATCACGAGATCGTGCATGGGGATTCCTTCAGTACATTGCGCGGGTTGAGCGCAGTATGCCAGATGCCGAGATGCGGCGACCTGAGAACTGCGACGGGCACGCCGAGGCTGTGGTTGGTGGGGGCACGAAAAGAAAAAAAACGAGGTGAACGGGTTGGGGCTCGACTACAAGGGGTCGTCGTCCTCGTCGGGGAACTCTTCCTCGGGATGGGCAGCCCCCGCCTGCGCGGGGGCGACTTCGAAGAGCTGAGGAGCATCGTGGTCGCGTTCGAAGTGCTGAGGGGCGTCTTGGTCGTAGAGATCGCGGAGTTTGTGGCGGGCGACGTCGAAGGGGTCAGTGGCGAGGTAGCGCTGATAGTTGAGTCGCGCGCGGTCGGTGGGGGCGAAGAGTTCGCGCACGATGGCGTCCAGGGCGTTGAGCCGGCGGCAGGCCGGGGCGTTGCTGTTGGCGCGGCGCCAGAGGTTGTCGATGGCGGCTCGGTAGTGGAATGGATTGGGCATGACGGTGACCTTCGTGATTGGGTGCAGTGATACACATGTTCTGGTTATTGTGTGCTGAATCGGAGGGTTCGTCAAACGCGTGAGGATCGATTGAGGTGGCCTGATAGACATGGCGACGGTCTACCAGGATGGCTCTAGCGTTGCTCGATCCTGAGCAGCTCCGAGCGGGCGATCTCGTAGGCCGCTTCAGTGTTGTCGGCGAAGTGGGTGTCGGGCGCGTGGTTGTTGTTGAGCAAGGCTCGGAGCAGTCGGCCGACGTTGGGCGCGAGCGAGCCGACGATCACAACCAGTCGCCCGTCCTGTTGTCCCACTCTGATCAGCTCAGCGATCATCGTGGCGCCAGAATCGTCAATGACCTTCGTCTTCGAGCCGTCCATGATCACGATTCGGTGTTCCTCAATGTCGGGCAACAGCGATTGCTTGATCCGCCTCGCTGAGGCGACTGTCACCCGTTCGGGCAACACGATCAGACCGCAGTGAGCTGCGAACGGATCCCGCTCAGAAGCATCCGATTCAGTTAGCAGCACTCGGTCCAGGAGTGGCACCGAAATCAGCCCGCTCAGCTCCCGGTCCTCGTCTCGCCTCGAGTTCAGCACGAGCGTCAGGATCGCCCCGACCAATACAGCGTCGGCGAAGCCGACGAAGACCGTACACAGCATCGTCGCGAGCATGCAGAAGGCGTATGACCTCTCCATTTGAGGAATGGAGCGAAGGAATCGCCAGTCGATCATCTGCCAGGCGGTGACGACCATGATCAACGCGATGACCGCCAGCGGGATCTGCTGGATGATTCCCTCAAGCACCGTGACCGCTGCGACCACGACCAACAACACGGTCAAGCATCCGATTGCCGTGCGTCCGCCGTTGTAGATGAACACCAGGCTGGCCGGTCCGATGGCTCCCGGCAAGCCACCGATTGAAGTTGTCACCACGGTCCCGAGACCCAGTCCGAAGGTCAGCCGGTTCGGTTGGTGGTCCGAGCCGCTGACCAGGTCGCAGTTGATGGCGCCGATCAGCGTCGCGAGGCTGTTGAGCAGTGCGACCAGAATGGCCGGTTCGATGACCTCGACGAACAGATCGAGCGACAGGCCAGAGAGTTCGAGTTCCGGAGATTCGAATGAGAGCGAAGGCACGAGTGGCGCGCCGTTGAACCAGAACACGCCTAGCGCCGTGCCGACGACGAGCACGATCAATGACCTGGGCAGTCTGGTTGCCACTCGGCCGCGCCAGACGAGGGCGACGGCGAGACAGATCAGGATCAGCGTGAGGGCGTCGCTGTTGCGGCTGCCGAACCGGTCGATCACCTCATCGACGACCGGAACAACGCCGGAGGCGGCCGACTCAAATCCAATCGCGTGTCCGATCTGGCTGAAGAACAGCAGGATCCCCAGGCCGGACCAGAATCCGGCGAGCACCGAGTGAGGCAAGTAGGCGATGTAGCGCCCCAACCCCAGCGTGGCGAACACGATCTGCGCTGCGCCTGCCAGGACGCCGATCGCCACGGCCTCTGTCAGCGAGTTGCTGTACTGGGCGAAGATCATCGAGACGACCAGCGCCGGCGAGATCAGGATGCCTCGCCCGCCGCCGACAATCGCAGAGTTCAGCGCGAGCGCGATTGATCCGTACATCCCGGCAACCGGCCCCAGGCCGGAGAGCATGCCAAAGCCGATTGCGAATGGTATTGAAGTGACGCCAGCGAGCAGACCGCCGATCAGGTCGCCCCGCAGATCGTCAAGGCCGTATCCCTCTGGTCGCAGTCGGAAGGAAGGCCTCATTTGTCGATTGGTCGGTGTCGCGACTACGGGCGTGCGATTCCCGCTTCGGAATGAAGGCACTTGTCTCGTACGAGGGATCGGATTGAACAGATGTCGAGGTCGGGCGACCCGCGGTACCAAACTGCGGTGTTCCTGCCGTGCGCCCGTGTGACGTGGGGATCACCGATCATGATTACTACCTCAGTCCGTGGTGTGATCGTGTCGATACAGGCGATGCTCGGCCCAGGGTGCAAGGTATTGCATGAGCGTGATGACGTAGGGGTCGACCCAAAAGTGATCGCGGTGTGATGTGATACGGAACCACGTGTGCTTCCTGTCGCATACCCAATCAGTGTCGCTGACGCTGGTTAGGTTTCACACGAGTACTGCTACGCCAGTGTCATTTAGGGGCGGAACAGAATCGATCGCTCGGTGCCGGCGGTCGGGTGCGACCGCTACTCGGTTCGGCGGTCGGGTGCGACCGCTACTCGGTTCAGCGGTCGGGTGCGACCGCTACTCGGTTTGGCGGTCCGGTGCGACCGCTACTCGGTTTGGCGGTCGGGTGCGACCGCCAGGAAGGGAAACAGCGCGATGAAGGTGAGGAGGCTGGCCAGGCCCCAACGAATGGGGTCGCGGCCCTTGATCCGGGCGAGCCAGGCGGCCAGCCCGGCGTATCCGACCCAGAGCACGCCCCAGGTCCAGCCGACGGTTTCGGCGAAGTCGTCCGGCTCGTCTTCTTCGGTCCTGACCTCGCTCGCTGTGTTGGAGTCTTCGTTGTCGTTGACGTAGACCACGAGCATGGCGATGAAAGGGATCCAGATCGCGTAGAGGAGAATCGCGATCGCGAGGCGGTCGCGGGGCCAGAGGCGCTGTCGCATGCTCAACATCCGTGAAAGCGAGGACGGTGCTGGTCGCGGCGAGATACCCGCGGCAAGCGCGGGTATGACGAGGCCGGTTGTCAGCGTTGATGGACCAGGGGCTCGCCGGGGATTGGGGAGCGGGCGTGGACGACGTAGTCGCTGCGAATTGAGCCGATGTAGAGGTCGCACATGTCGTCGCCGCCCCAACTGACATTGGTCGGCGCCTGCATGACCTCGCCCTCAAGGTCCTCGATCATGGTGACGACCTCGAACTGCGGGGTGATCGCGACGACCTTGTTCGACATCGGCAGCGTGACCCAGAGGTTGCCCTCCTGGTCGAAGCCGCAGCCGTCGGTGAGGCCCAGCTCGCCGCGCTGTTCGGCGCTCAGCGGCCGCATGGCGGCGAGGTCGGCGACCGACTTGCCCAGTTGCGGCCCGTAGACCTCGGGTTCACCGAGGGAGCCGTCGCCGTTGATCGGGTAGCGCAGCACGTGGCACCCAGTGGTTGAGCAGACGTAGGCGTTCTCTTCCCGCGGGTCGAGGGTGATGCCGTTGGCGAACTCGATCTCGGTGGCGAGCATTGACAGCGAGCCGTCGGTCTCGATGCGGAACAGGAAGCCGTCGGGGTCGCCGGAGAACGCGTCTCCGCCGGATCGCGAGGTCGAGTGGGTCACCCAGATGCGTCCCTGGGAGTCGACGTGCGGATAGTTGGACGCGACCAGTGGGATGCCGTCGATCTGGTCGGCGAGGACTTCGATTTCGCCGGTGTCGACGTCGAGCCGCTGGACGGGTCCGACTCCGCTGTCGTCGGAGCCCTGGCCATCGAGTCCGCCGACGTTGGCGATGATGATTCGGCCGTCGGTGTCCATGTTGTTGCCGTTGGGCGCGCCGCCGGCGTTGCCGACGCGATTGAGCGTGCCGTCGGGCAACGCTTCGGCCGCGGCTGAGGCCTGGTCGGACATCCAGACACGGCCGTCGCGGGAGACGACGACGTCCTCGGGTCGCTGTACACCGACGCCGACCTTGCTGAGTTGGTCCTTGCGGATGGGAGTGAGGGGCATGGTTCGTTTCTCTCTAGGAAATGACTTCGTCCCAGACGCCGACTTCGGGTCCGCGCCAGTCGTGCTCGACTCTCGGGTTGTCACCAAGGACCTGGATGGGCTTTGCGCCTGCGTCCCAGGCGGGAGCGTCGACGCCTTCGCCGGCGGGATTGCCGGTTTTGGCGAAGTTGAGCCAGGTGTCCATCGTCAGTTCGGAGAAGGCGTCGGCGACTGGACCGCTGCCGAAAAACTCGGGCGCGACGGCGTGTGTGCCGAAGACGAAGGGCAGTTCGAGCGCGTGGCAGGAGCCGAGGGCGCCGTTCATGGCGGGAGACTCCCAGTCGAAGAGGTAGGCGTAGGTTGGCGCGCGGGAGGTCTGGGCGTCTGCGAGACGCAGGCCGGGGATGCGTAGCATGATGTCGCCGATCGCGGCGACGAAGATCTCGTCGGGGGAGTCGTCCTCGCCACGTTCGCGCCGAGCGGCCCGGTAAGTGGCAAAGGCCGAGGCGCCGTCGGGATGCATCATGCCCAGCAGTCCCGTGACCGCCTCTTCGGACATCGGGTCGGCTGCGCCCGCGGCGGCCAGCAACTTGAGCTCCTCGTCCAGCGAACCGACTAACGTCGCGACTCCGTCGGCAGAACCGTCGCGGATGTGGTCGATTGGCAGCGAGGAGAGGAACGCGCCGTCGATCACCGGCTGGAACGGCATCTGCGGCGTCGGAGATGCCTCGCCGTCGGACAGGTCGGCGGCCGCATCTGGGTTGGCGAGCGGATCGACCGCGACCGACGCGGCCAGGATCTCCGAGGCATCAGCGGCCATTAAGGCGTCGACATCGTCGGCCGCGACGCCGAGCGCTTCGCAGAACTTGAACGCGGTGGCGTTGGTTTCCTCGACGCTGAGTCCGTTGTGGCCGGCGCCGCTCTGGGGAATCGCCTTCTGAAACAGCCCGGCCGACTCGGGCGAGGCCATCAACGAGGCGACGCTCATGCCGCCGGCGGACTCGCCGAAGATGGTGACGTTGCCAGGATCGCCGCCGAAGTTGGCGATGTTCTCGTGGACCCACTTCAGCGCCGCGACCTGGTCGCGCATCCCGAAGTTGGTCTCGCCCAGAGCGGGCAGGTTGAGGAAGCCCAGCGCTCCGAGCCGGTAGTTGATCGTGACGATCACGACGTCGCCGCGTGACGCGAGGTTGGCGCCGTCGTAGTAACCCTCGCTGCCCGAGCCAATAGTGAACGCCCCGCCGTGAATCCAGACCATGACCGGCCGTGCGCCGTCAAGCCCGGGGGGATTATAACTTTGGATTGACAGCCTGATCTGGATTGCCTAGCCTGCCTCCGC
>JAPPBN010000036.1:0-114132 GCA_026705025.1 Chloroflexota bacterium
ATGCTGTGGCGGGGTCGAGCCGGGGGCCCCCCCCGGGACCCCCCCCGTGTTCTCCCCCCCCCCCCCCCCCCCCCCACCCCACTCCCCCCCCCCCCCCCCCCCGCAATTGTCAAGCCACCAGCTCCTCGAAGCGTCTGACGCGCGTCCGATAGCCTCGCAATTCATGGCCGTCCCACCTGTCGGGCTCAAATCGAACGACGCGACCGAGTACGAACTCGCTGTACACGGGCTGCACTTTGATGACGCAGTCGATGTCTGGAAGGGACCAGCGAAGTACTTCCCGCAAGCCGCGCGCGACGTGTTCGATGAGTTTGGGAACCCGCATCGCCAGCCCGAGCGCATGAAGATGATCGGGCCTGACCGTCGCGGGCGGCTCCTGACGTTCATCCTGGAGCTACCGGGAATCGATGGACAATCCCATGTTGTGACCGGATGGGAGTCGGATCGCGACGAGCAAACTCGCTACCATCATCCAGGAGGAAGGATGCGACGCCGATGACGAAACAGCACAGCCCAGTGCATATCGAATCGCCGATTGACGATGTGGACGAGATTCCGTACGAGCGCTCCGAGATGGGGCCGGGAAAGTTTGGCTTGACCGTTGATTTTTCTCGCGAGGAACTCGATCTGCTGCGGCGCGCTCACGGACCGGGGCCTGGCCTCATTCGATTCGTCAAGGCGGCGGCGTTGGAGCGGGCGGATGCGGAGGCGCGGCGTCGGTCGGAGGGTGAGTTGGGCGCGGCGGACTGATCGATCTGCCCTCTCGCCGTTCGCTGTTACCCTGCGCGGAAATCGCGAACGCTCCGAGAGGACTTCCCCAACATGACCAACAGCCCCCACTTCGGCGTCATGGTTCCCCAGATCAAGCGCACCTGGCAGGAGACGCAGCGCGCGGCCTCGGCCTTTGAGGAGATGGGCTTCGACTCGCTCTGGGTCAACGACCATCTCTATGGCCCGCAGTCGCCCGCGATCCCCATGCTCGAGGCCTGGACCCTGGCCGCCGGCATCGCCGCCGTGACCGAGAAGCCGGAAATCGGCACGCTCGTCACGCCCGTCGGCATGCGCAACCCGGCCCACACCGGCAAGATGATCGCCACCGTCGACAACATCGCCGGCGGACGCATCATCCCCGGCTTCGGCTCCGGCTGGATGGCCCGCGAGTTCTCCGACTTCGGCATGCCCTTCGTTGGAACCCTCGACCGTCTGCGCCAGCTCGAAGAGGGCTTGCAGATCTTCAAGGGCATGTTCGACGCCGACCAGGACGAGTTCTCGTTCGAGGGCGAGTTCTTCCACACCGAAAACCTCGTCACGCAGCCCAAGCCCCCGCGCGACATGCCGATCCTCGTCGGCGGCGGTGGCGAGAAGGTGACCATGCGGATCGCCGCGCAGTACGCCGACATCTGGAACAACTCGGCCGGCTCGCAGGACGACCTCGAGCACAAGGTCTCCGTCCTTCACGGCCACGCCGAGCGCCTCGGCCGCGACCCCTCGGAAATCCGAGTCTCGCAGCAGTGCCTGGTCACAATCGTCGACGACGACGCCAAGGTCCAGCCCATGGTCGAGCGAGCCCAGAAGATCTTCGGCGGTCACATGGGCAACCCGGCCGGCGACATGGCCCTGACCGGAACCCCGGACATGATCAAGGAACGAGTCAACCGCCACATGGAGCGCGGCTGCGACATGTTCATGATCGAGTTCTTCGGCCGAGACACGATCGAACCAGCCCAAATGTTCGCGGAGACGGTCATCCCCGAGTTCCGCTAGACCGGCAATCCCCCTCTCCTTCCAGTCCCCTCTCCCTGAGGGAGAGGGTTAGGGTGAGGGCCCGCCTACGCGGGGAGTGAAGGCCCGCTCCCGACGCCCCGACCTAAACTCGGCCAATGGCTACCCACGAGCACACGATCAACGTCGCCCTCGGCGAGGTACTCGCCGGACTCCGACCGCACAGCTGGCGAGTCCACGCCGAGGAGACCCGCACGCTCCAGCACGCGGCCAAGCAGCCCGACATCCTGATCGAAGAAGCGTCCCAATGGCCCGTGGTCATCGAGGCCGAGCGCACCAATCATCCCAGCGCCGAGCAGGATGCCCTCGGCCGTCTGGGATTGATCGTCAATGAGACCGGCAAGCCAATCGAGAGCGCCATCGCCCTTGTTTATCCGCAGTCGGTCCTCAATCTGAATGGACAGCCACTGCGCGACGAACTCGGTCGCACCGACGGTCTGGAATACGCCCTCTATACCCGCACCATCGCGGGCGGCGAGGAACGCCTGCCCGAGTCCGGCTGGCTCAACGGCTCAGCCAAGGACCTCGCCATGCTCGCCCACCGAGCCTCGATGCCCGCTCCTCGCATCGAGCGCCTCGGCGTGGTGCTGGAACAGGGCATTGAGAACGCTGCCCACCGCTTCACCGAGCGACACGGCTCCCATGAGGCCGGCGAACTCGGACCCGAAATCGCCGAGCTGTTGGGGCAAGCCGATGACCAGGGTGGCCAGACTCGCCGCATGGCGATGACTGTGCTGATCAACGCCCTCATCTTCCACGAAGCCCTCGCCGAAGCCGGCTTCCGCATCGAACGATCTGAACCTCCCCCTCCGGGGGAGGTGTCGCAGAGCGACGGAGGGGGCCCTTCGCAGGCCGACAGCGACCAATCCTCGGCTGGCCGCCGAGTCCACTCCCTCTCCCACTTCCGCGACTCCGACTACAGTTACCGGCGCGACGCCCTCACCGACGAGTGGAACCTCATCCTCGACGTCAACTATTGGCCCATCTTCGCCACCGCCCGAGAAATCCTGATCAAGCTGCCCATCGCCACCGTCGGCGACGTCCTCCAACCCCTCTGGAACGCCGCCAACCAGCTCGTCCAGGGCGGAGTGACCAAGTCCCACGACCTGACCGGCGTCATCTTCCAGCGCCTCATCGCCGACCGCAAGTTCCTGGCCACCTTCTACACCCGACCGGCTGCCGCCGCGCTGCTCGCCGGACTCGCCATCCCCGCCGACCGCGCGCCCGGCGGCGCCGAGTGGGGCGACGAGGAAACCATCGCCGCGCTCCAGATCGGCGACTTCGCCTGCGGCACCGGCACCCTGCTCTCCGCCGCCTACCAGCGCATCTCCCTGCTTCACGAGCTCAACGGCGGCGACCCGCGCAAGCTCCACGCCCCCATGATGAAGCACGGACTGGTCGGCCTCGACGTCCTCAACATCGCCGTCCACCTCACCGCGACGATGCTCGCAGGAGCACACCCAGATGTTGAGTTCGAAGGCGAATGCCTGCTCACTATGCCTTACGGCGGTGACTCAGCCTCAATCGGCTCGCTGGAGCTACTGGCAGAGCACGTTCAGTCTCAGATGATCCAACAAGCCGCTGCAATCACTGCCGGTGGACGCAACCCTCAGGACGTGGTCGACCTGATGACTCGCGTAGGTCACGGCAAGTTCGACCTGGTGATTATGAATCCGCCATTCACTCGTCAGGGAGGGCAGGAAGCCGATCGAGTTGGCATCGGCAATGCTGCGTTTGCTGCGTTCGAGACGGATCGCAAGACCCAGGATGCCATGCAGAAACAGTTGCGCCGAGTTTCCGGTGCAGAGCGACTCGGATCGGGCAACGCCGGCGTCGCGGCGCACTTCGTGGACCTGGGCCTCCGCAAGCTGCGGCCAGGTGGGACGTTGGCGATGGTACTGCCGCTGAGCAGCATGAGCGGCCTCACTTGGGACATTGTGCGTAGCGCGATCAGGAAGCGGTGCAGCGATGTGACAGTAGTAACGATTGCTGCCAACCGTTCGTCTGAAAGGTCGTTCTCCGCCGACACCGGCATGGCCGAGTGCCTTCTAGTTGCGACCAAGGGAGGACAAAACTCCGAAGTCAGGACGCACGCGACCTTTGTTGTGCTCAATCGACAGCCTGCTTCGCTCACGGAAGGAGCAGGAATCGCGAGTGACATTGCCTGTGCTCACAGTGAGGGAGAGATTAGGAGTATCGAGGACTCGGCAGCGTCGCCTGTGCCGATCGAACTCGGCAGCGTCCAAGTTGGCTCGGTGACACATGCTCCGCTGCCAGAGACTGGCCCGTGGCCAATGGTTGGCATTGCCGACCTGTCTCTCGCACAGCTGGCATTCGTACTGGAGGCTGGCAGCCTCTTAGAAATCGGCAATCCAGTCGCGTTGAACCACACCATAGGTATCGCTCAGGTTGGCGAACTGGGCCGAATGGGACCATATGACTTGGACATTCGGTCGGACCTCACAGACGGCAGTCCACGTGGTCCGTTTAACCACATCTATCCGATGCAGTCGGCGATGCCGACCTATCCAATGCTATGGAATCACGACGCGCAGAAGGAGCGCAAGTTGATCGTGTCCCCTGACTCTGAAGGCGAAGTCAAAGCGTGGCCTTCTGACCAGGAAACAATCGACAGAAAGGCCGCGGCTGTTTGGGCAACCGCCACACGTGCCCACTACAACCGCGATTTACGATTCAACTCGCAATCGCTGATTGTCGCGATGACTGAACGGAAATGTGTCGGTGGCATTGCATGGCCATCGCTAATGCTCGGCGATCCAGCGCACGAGTCTGCTTTCTCCCTATGGTGCAACTCGACGCTTGGCTTGCTGCTGCACTGGTGGGTGACCAACAAGACACAAGACGGTAGGGGACGGACGACAATCACCAATATCCCCAACATCCCGACCCTCGACACCCGCGCCCTCACCGACGAGCAGCACGCCAAGGCAAAGCGCCAATTCGACCTCCTCCGCGACGAGCGTTTCCTCCCCTTCGACCAGATCGACGAGGACCCGGCCCGCGCCAAACTCGACCGCGCCATCCTCGTCGACGTCCTCGGCCTGCCCGAGTCGCTCGTCGAACCCGGCGGCCCCATCGACCTCATCCGCCGCAAACTCGCCCGAGAACCCCAGATCCACGGCGGCAAGAAGTCCCGCGTCGTCTTCACCGACAAGGGCGAAAAGTCAGTCCCCCGCGACGATCGATCCTGAGCCCTCAACCTCTACCGCGCCGAAACCTCTCCATAGGCTCCGCTCACTCCTCTGTCGCCACGGTAACCTCTCTCCACCCACAAGAACATCCGTCCGCATACAATCGATGCCGCCAGAACGCCTGGCCATCAGACGACGGAGCACGCATGACCAATTTCACCCCCAGAACCAACACCCGGACTGACCCGGATCCAGCGGGAAAGACCGGGAACGACACTCACCGGAACTGGCATAACCGAGACAAATCTGGACAAATCTGGACTGATCTGGACACTTTTTCGCAGAACTCTCAATCCAGAGCGCCAGAACTGTCCAAAACTGTCCGAACTCCCCGCCCGACCCTCACTCCGCCGGCGTTCGCGACTGCACGACGTACATCGGATCGCTCCGACCCTTGGCTGGCGAGATGTCGTGCCATTGCGGCGCCTCGAAGGCGTCTGAGTAGTGGAAGTAGGCGCCGACCATCTGCACGTGGCCGTCGTCGCCCATCCCCTGCCAGAGCCAGACCGCCTTGGTCGGGAAGCAACGGTTTGAGAACGACACGATGCAGCCGCCGCCAGGCCTCAGCACCCGCCCGATCTCGCGAAACACCTCCAGCGGACGGGTCAGGTACTGCACCGAGACCGCGATCGTCACCACGTCGAACTCGCCGTCGCCATAGGGCAGCACCGGGTCCGCGTTCAGGTCATGCACGACCCACTCGGTCAGCTGCGGGTTCTCGGCCAGCTCCTCGGCGTTCATCCCCAGTCCGGCGACCCGCTCCGACTCGAGGTCGTCCGGGTAGTGCGAGACCCACGACGACATCAGGTCGAGCAGCCGACCCCCCTCCGACATTAGTGGGGGCAGGAATTTGGAGTAGTGCTCGCGCAGCGCGCCGATCGCTGCGTCGTCGATGTGCGTGACCAGCCGCGGCTCGACGTAGAAGTTGGCGTCGTTGGAATCGTCCACGCGTCTGAAGTGGGCGTCTTCGAAGGGAGGATCTGCGGGTTGATCGGACACTGTGGCCCTCACCCTAACCCCCCGCATCAAGTGCGGGGCAGGCTTCTCCCTCAGGGAGAGGGGACACACGCTCCCGCTCTTCCTCCCTCTCCCTCTGGGAGAGGGCTGGGGTGAGGGTCCTGCCTAGAACTTGGGCGGCTTGGGCAGAATGTAGGCGGCCGAGAGTCCGAGCAGGATCGCCGACAGCGCGATCCCGATCACGATCGCCACGATCTGTCCTGCGTGCAGTCCGCCGCCACCCTCTCCGCCGGCAGCCATCGCCACGCCGCCCAACAGGACGGCGGCGATGAATGCGACGGACAGAGTCAAGGTGCGCAGCATGGCGAGATTCACTCCGGGCTAGAAGGCCGGGCGGCTGATCTGCGCGGCGTGGTCGGCCAGGTGCCAGGTGTTCATCGCCATCAGGCCCGCCACCGGCACTGCGGCCATGCCCTCGCCACCCTGGGACTTGCCCAGTTCCTCGTCCTGCACGTACTTGATCTTGCTGTTGGCCGCCTCTGCGACGGCGTCCAGCGCGGCCAGCGCGTCGTCGGGAGTGGCGAACTCGGTGCTGGTCAGCGGGTTGTCCGGGCCGTCGTAGCCGCAGGCGGCGCACACGCCGGTGGCGAACATCATCTCCGCCGGGATCACATGCTCGGCGGTCTGGCGCGGCGACCAACCGGCCTCACCATCGTCGGCCGTGCCCTTGGGCGTTTCCCAGGCGTCGCCAGATGTCTGGATGGCCACGCGCAGGGCTGCCCGCGCTCCGTCAATCCCGGCTCGCAGTTCGTCAGCAGTCGGCATCTCGTGTACTCCTTGGTTGGGGACGTTCGAATGGTTCTCAAGCAGCATAGGACAGGCTCGGACTACCCTGACCTCGACTCTTCAGACCTTCACGACCAATCGCGCGACACGGAGGAATCGGCCATGGCATTCGGCATCGGACTGATCGGAGCGGGCGGCAATCAAAAGCTGCGACACATCCCCGGCTTCCGCGAGATCGACGACGTCGAAGTCGTCAACGTGGTCAACCGCTCTCGAGAATCGAGCGAGCGCGTCGCGGCCGAGTGGGACATCCCCAGGGTCTCCGAGTCGGTCGAGGAACTGCTCGCCGACCCGGCGGTCGACGCCGTCAGCATCGGCACCTGGCCGTACATGCATCTCGACTACACGAGGGCGGCGCTCGAAGCGGGCAAGCACGTCCTCTGCGAGGCGCGCATGGCCACGAACGCGACAGAGGCTGAGGCCATGCTCGCTGTCAGCCAACAGCATCCCAACCTGGTCTCGCAACTCGTCCCCGCTCCCTTCGACTTCCGCCTGGGCAAGACGATCAAGCGACTCTGCGAGGACGGCTCGCTGGGCAGCATTCTTGAAGTGCACCTGACGCTGCTCAACGGTTCAGGTCTGGACGATTCCGGACCGCTGCACTGGCGTCACCGAAGCGACTACTCCGGACATAACATGATGCAGCTCGGCATCTTCAACGAGACAATCCAGCGCTGGCTCGGCGACACAACGAGAGTGACTGCGCACGCGCGTACCTTCGTCCCTTCACGAATCGACGAGGAGACCGGGGAGCGCCATCACATCGAGATTCCCGACAGCCTGGGCATCTTCGCCGACATGGCCAACGGCGCGCGCTGCACCTACCGCGTCAGCGCCGTGACTGAGGGCGCGCCGCAGCCGCCGAGCATCGACATCTACGGCTCGGAAGGCCGCCTGCACTGGCGCTTCGGCGACACCGGCGAGTGGGGCAAACACGGCGAAGACGTCGAACCGATTCAGCCGGATCCAGGAACCGCGCACGATTGGCAGGTCGAGGCCGACTTCATGAACTCGGTGCGGAACGGGGCCCCGGTCGAGTTGACCAACTTCGCCGACGGCGTCCGCTACATGCGCTTCACCGACGCAGTCTGGGAATCCTGGAACACCGGCCAAAGCCGCGAGATTGAGCCTCTTGCAGAATAGATTCCAGCATCGAACCGATGAAAAGGGCACAGCTTGCCATGCTCAGGCCAGGCACTTGGGCAGAGCCGAGCGTCTAAGGGCCAAACAGTGCGCATAGCGGACTGCAGATGACGGTCACTCGCCCGGATCGCAGGTGGATCAACTCCGATCTACCGCTCCGACTACGGTTAGCTGTACCAATTGCCGTAATCATCTCCACGCTGATCATTTCCGCATGTAGCCAGATCTCTGCAGCCGTTCTTGCGCCAGAACACATCGACGCGCCATCGCTGGCGCCGGTGTCGCCGGAGGACAATGAGATCGACGGCGATTCAACCTGGAGGGAGGTGTTCAACCAGCTTGCCGCGTCCGAGCAAAGCTGTATTCGCACCAGTTTGGGCGAGGATTTTGGGTCGCTGCTCGATCAGCCGATCGTTGAACTAGACATCGCCGAGCCGCCTCCGTGGCTAGAGTCTTTCTTCGATTGCCTCCCGGAGGAGACGGTCAGTTCCGCATACTTGATCATCTGGGTCCGATACTGGCTGGATTCACTTGGCCTCGTACTGAGCGAGGATGAAGAGAGTTGCCTACGGAGTTCGGCGGTTGAAGAAAGCAAGCAGGGCTTGGTCACTTGCGTGTCGAACCTGTTCGGCGCGATCAGTGAAGTCGCCCGAGCCTCCGACGATCATGCTAGAACGCCGTCAGATGCTACGACATTGACCGACGGGCAGGAGACCGAAGGGACACTGGACTCCGCAAGCGACGTAGATCTTTTCAAGTTCCGTGCGTCAAGAGGAGAGCACTATCGGCTCGACGTAGCTCTGGACACGCTGGAGAGGGCACTTCTAGTCCTCGTGAGCCTCGATGGCGGTATCCTGACCTCCTTCAATGTGTATGAGTACGTCGGAGAAGCAACGGAGATCTGGTTGGCCGCAAGTTCGGCTGACTACGTTGTCGGCGTGCTTGGCCCCTATTCCCACACCGGGACGTACAGCCTGACAGTTTCCACAGTCGTAGACGACCACCCCGACGATCAGTTTGGAGCTGCGTCGGTGTCTATCGGCGCGACGGGAGAGGGGAGCGTCGATCACTATGACGACCGAGATGTGTTCGGATTTCAGGTCGAAGAAGGGTTGTTCTATCTGCTCGATGTGGGACTGGGAACGCTTGGCGACTCCCTCCTGGCGGTGGAGGACGCCGAAGGCCAACTGCAGGCACAGAACGACGACCGATACAGGGGTGAGCCCGCATCGCGCATCGTCTGGAAGGCGTCGGCCTCCGGCCTCTTCTATGCCGCAGTGAGCGGCGGCAGATCGAACATCGGCACGTACAGGCTGACCTTCTCTCAGATTGAAGACGATCACGTTGACCGCCGGCCAGGATCCACCATGGTGACGTTGGGCGCTGTTGTGGATGGTGAGCTGAACTATGAGCGCGACGTAGACGTGTTCGCCTTCGAGGCAGAAGCAGGGGTGGTCTACAAGATTGGCGTGGTTTCGGAGACACTGGTCAGACCGGTGTTCGGCGTGGTAGGGGCCAGCGAAGATTACCTGGCCGGCAACATCGGTCACTCGGACTATTGGACGCCAGTTATCAGATGGAAGGCTCCGACTCAGGGGATCTACTACGTCGCGTTAGCTGGTGAGAGTATCGGAAGATACACGCTAACGATCACTGCTACCGATCTCAATGACAGCCATGCTGATACGACGTCAGATGCCATACTCGCGACCATTTCTGAGGTCGTCCAGAGCGCGGTTGAGCATGTCCACGATGAAGACCTGTTTGGCTTCGATGCGACGGAAGGTGTGATCTACGAAGTTTCGGTCATCCCGGAAGATATGTCTGCGCTAACCCTCAGCGTGGTCAACGCCGAGAAGCGACAACTCGCCACCACGACCAACTATGCGAACGCGGGCAGCATGCAGATTCTCTGGCAAGCCCCTGAGTCAGACCGCTACTACATCGCGCTAGGAGGACCGGGCACGGGTGCTTACAGTCTGACCGTCAACGAATCTCAACTCGTGGACATGCATGGCGATACCGTCACCGATGCGAGCACCGCACATTTGGGCGAGTCCATGTCCGGTGGGATCGATCATGTTCACGATCGTGACGTGTTTGTATTCGCAGCAACGCGAGACGTGATCTACGAGGTGGTCGTGACTCTTGGAACCTTGGAGCGCGTGGTGTTGTACGTTGAGGATGTTGACGACGAAGAGCTGGCACGCCTCGACTTCGATGATGATCCTCGAGTCGAGCGCCTCATTTGGAAGGCTGCCGCTACCGGAAACACCTACGTGATGATTGATAGTCGTTACACGGGAACATACACGTTGAAAGTTGGCAGATCACCGGTGGTTGATGATCATTCGGATACCCGAACCAAAGCTACCAGAACGCGAGCGGGCCGAGTCGCCCAGGGCATGGTGGATTATGAGGGAGATGTGGATGTGTTCGTGTTCACAGCGAAGAAAGGGGAGCTCTACGACCTTGACGTTGACCTGGGCACGTTGGAGGATGCCTTGATGACAGTGGAGGATGCCGAAGGAACCGTGCTGGAATGGAACACGGGCAACCTCTACGGGGGAGTGCCGCGGGCTTTCTGGAGAGCGCCAGCTACGGGCGAATACTTTGTTCAGGTTGCCAGCTACGGCTTTAACTCACGTCCAGGGACCTACAGCCTGAACATCTCCCAGGTCGTGGACGATCACAGCGACGACGAAGAACTGGCGACGAAGATCATCGTCGGCGAAGGCGTACAGGGGTCGATAGATGATCCCTGGGATGGAGACTGGTTCGTCTTTGAAGGAGATGCGGACGTTGCATACAGAATCGAGACTAGTCTGGGTACTCTGCCTGGTGCATCCTTGTTCCTGAAAGCCTCGTACGACGACTGGATCGCCTCGAGCGATGATGCTCAAGGGCAGCCCCCGAGCATCGTCTTCTATGCGGCGTCTTCAGGCGAACACTATGTACGAGTGGCAAGTTCGCACCTCCCCGGTATGGGAACGTACACGCTGACCGTGAAGCATGCTGAAGTCGAGGACGACCATGCCGGTAATCTTTCCGGAGCTACAGAGTTGGTGTTAGGCAACGCGGTGCCTGGCGTGACGGACTATGTGCAGGATTTGGATGTCTTTGTCTTTGAGGCAGTGGCAGGTCGGCAGTACGAGATCATCGTGTCGTTAGGCACGCTGTCCGATGTGGTCGCCACACTATACAGGGACGACGGTGCGGTGGTGGCTTGCGACTTTGCCGAAGACTCCCAGAGATGGCAAGCATCTTGGACGGCTCCGGAATCAGGCGCATACTATATCGCGCTTCGGGGTTCATTCTATCGCGTCGGCACCTACACCCTTACGGTTACGGCAGAGGTGCAAGGAGACGTTGTGTCCGTTCGGTAGTCGAAGCCCGCGCTAACCGGAGTATAGGAAAAGGTTGGCGGGCTCGTTGCAGCTGATTGAGGTATGCGACGAAGACTCGGTTGAGTTTCGCGGGCTCTTCCTGACGGCTCTAGGGAGTGCGGTCGTCCATGGGGCTTCCGTGGAGATAGGAGGTCGATCCCGATGGGGGAACGGAGCGTGGCAGCAGAGGACATTTGTCCGTACCGCTCACCAATTAGGATGAGGGCATGGCGCGGATTGTCTCACTGCTGCCCAGCGCGACCGAGATCGTTTGTGCGCTCGGCGCCGGTGACGATCTCGTCGGCCGCTCGCACGAGTGTGACTTCCCAGCGGAGATTCAGCATCTGCCTGTGCTCACCAGTCCCAGGTTCTTCCCCTCCTCGAGCAGCGGAGAGATCGATCGACAGGTCCGGGAGTTGGCGCTTGAGGCTCGGGCTGAGGATGCGTTGGGCGTCTACGCGATTGAGATGGACCTGCTGCAGCAGCTCGGGCCGACCCACATCGTGACTCAGACTCAGTGCGAAGTCTGCGCCGTCAGCCTGCGCGACGTCGAGCGTGCCGTGGAGCAGCTCACCGGCTTCGACACCAAGCTGATTCCGCTGGCGCCGAACTCGCTCGCCGACATCTGGGACGATATCCAGCGCACCGCCGAAGCGCTCGGCCTGGGCGAGCGAGGAAGATCGCTCATTCACGTCCTGCAAGATCGGATCGATTCGGTGCCCGGCACTGCAAATGCTCCCCGCGTCGCAGTCGTCGAATGGGCGCAACCGCTCATGACCGCCGGTCACTGGACGATGGAACTGATCGAGCGTGCAGGAGGCGTTCCAGTGATCGGCGCGCCGAAGGGTCCGTCGCTGCATTTCGACATGTCCGATCTCGCGGAAGCGGATCCAGACTTCATCATCATCGCGCCGTGCGGTTTCGACCTCGCCAGAACGCGGGAGGACGCCCAGCTACTGAACGCTCGTGAGGACTGGCGAGCGCTACGTGCCGTCCGAGAGGGTCGCGTCTCGCTGATCGATGGGAATCAATACGTCAATCGTCCCGGCCCAAGAGTCGTGGAGACACTCGAAATCATCGCCGAGATCATCAATCCCGATCTCAAGGAGCATCAGCACGAGGGGTTCGGCTGGGAACGCGTTCCCTCCTGATCCGGGTGCGCGGACGAATCAGAGAGTCTTCAACCACCCGACGAGGATGCGGTTGAGCTCTTCTGGTTCTTCTTGCTGGGTCCAATGGCCGCAGTTCTCGATGTGGCCGCGGCTGAGGTTGGGGATCCAGTCTTCCATGCCTTCGGACATGGATGGGAGGAGCACGCCGTCCTTGCCGGCGGTGACCATCAGGGCTGGCTGCGTGATGTCCTGACCGTCAACGGCGGCGCCCCATTCCCAGTTGCGGCCGTGGTTGCGATACCAGTTGAGCCCGCCGCGGAACCCGGTCTGCTCGAAGGCGCTAACGAAGGTGTTGAGGTCTTCCTCGGTCAGCATGATTGAGCGCTCCGCGTCGTCGGGCAGGCCGACCAGCAGCCCGCCACGCGCTCGGACCCCAGACGTCATGCCGATCACGTCCAGCCGGTCTTCAGGCTTCGATGTACGCAGCATCAGGGTCATGGTGCGTCGCACCTTACCGCCGAGCTCGGCTTCGGCCACGCCCTCGTCCTGGAAGTACAGCTGGTAGTCGAAGCGGCCTGGATCCATCTTCATCGCGTCGAGCGGGTTGATCGGCGGTCGGCGGCCGGCGGGCGTGTTAATCCCGGCGACGGCGCTACAGCGCGTCGGGTGGTGCTGGGCCATGTTCCAGACCACCGCGCCGCCCCAGTCGTGGCCGACGAACACGGCGCTCTCTATCTCCAGCCCGTCGAGCAACGCGACCATGTCGGCGCAGATCCGTTCCTGGGTGTATTCCTCGGCGTTGGGCGGAGCGTCGGTGCCGCCGTAGCCGCGCATGTCGGGGGCGATGGCGCGGAACCCCGCCTCCGCCACGACCGGCAACTGGTGCCGCCAGGAGTACCAGAGTTCGGGGAAGCCGTGGCAGAAGACCACAGCCGGACCTTCGCCCGCCTCGGCGACGTGCATGTTGATGCCGGTGGAGAGGTCGATCTGGGAGTGAGTGATGTCGGTCATGTGCCGCCCTTGTGATTGAATGCGAAGCGGCAGAGCGTTGCTCCGCGCTCGCATGATCATACGCAGAAGCGGTCACTGCGGATACCGTAGCTCCGACAGGAGAACGACGATGACGATCGACACACCGAACTGGGCCTCGACCACCGCCGACGACATCGAACGCGGGGTCGATGAAGCAATTCGCACCGTCGAACAGTTGGCGGACGAACTGGTGTCCGTACCCGACGGCCGGCGCAGCTTCGAGAACACGGTGCTGCCTCTGGACGAGATCAGCAACGTCTTCAACCAGGCCTCAGGCCGATTCGGGTTTCTGTCGCAGGTCTCCGCAAACTCGGAACTGCGCGATGTCGCTCACCGTCAGGAGGAGCGTCTGAACGTGTTTGCCGCCGGAATCGGCTTTCGCGAAGACATCGACCGCGCGCTCAAGGCCTATGCGACGAGGGCCGAGTTGGAGGCTCTCCCCGACGATGCCCGTCGACTGCTGGAGTTCGCGCTCCGCGATTATCGACGAAACGGTCTCGACCTGAACAAGGAAACACGTGACGAATTGCAGTCGTTGCAGGAGCGTCTGGTCGGTCTGGGCATTGAGTTTCGTAAGAAGATCGACGATTACCAGGATCACATCGAGGTCAGCCGCGAAGAACTCGATGGTCTGCCGGACGCGTACATCGAGCGGCTGCGCACTGTGGAAGCCGACGGCGCCGTCCGCTATCGAGTCAGTCTGGACTATCCCGAACTGCATCCGTTCCTCGACGCCGCGCACGACGGAGAGCGGCGTCGAGAGTTGTTTCACAAGAACCACAACAAGGCGGCCGACACGAACATCGACATCCTCGAAGAGGCGCTCCGCGTCCGTTCGTCGATGGCAACGCTCCTCGGCTTTGAGTCGTGGGCGGCCTACGCGCTCGAGATCAAGATGGCCAAGCAGGCTGACGCCGTGCTTGAGTTCCTGGAGGATCTGGAGTCGCAACTGCAATCAAAGCTGGCTGCTGATCTGGCGCGTCTGAGCCAGCAGCAAGAACGCCGGACTGGCGTCGCAGGTCCGATCGGAATTTCCGACTGGCGCTACTACACCAATCAAGTGATCCAGGAGGAGTACCAGGTCGATCCATTCGAAGTTGCCGCCTACTTTCCACTCGACGCGGTGTTAGACGGGATGTTCCGGGTCTACGAAGCGCTGGTCGGGGTCAAGTTTGTCCGTCGGCCGGACGTGGTCGCGTCCGCCTGGCACGAGGATGCGCAGCCGTTTGACATCGTCGATCCGGCCAGCGGCGAAGCGTTGGCGCGGTTCTACATGGATCTCTACCCGCGGCCGGGAAAATTCGGACACGCGGCGGCGTTCACGCTGCGCGGCGGACGACGCCTCGGCGATGATGGATATCAGCGGCCGATCTCCGCGATCGTGGCCAACTTCACCAAGCCAACCGAATCCTCGCCCTCGCTGCTGCGGCACACGGAGGTCGTGACGCTATTCCACGAATTCGGCCACATCCTGCACCAGACGCTGACCAGCTCGAGATACACGCGATTCAGCGGGACACGGGTCGAACGCGACTTTGTCGAGGCGCCCTCACAGATGCTCGAGCACTGGTGCTGGCAGCCCGACATGTTGAGCAGCTTCAGCCGTCACCATGAGACCGGCGATCCGCTGCCGAAATCATTGATCAGCCGGATGATCGAGGCCAAGCACACCTCCTCGGCGATTGCGACCTTGCGGCAGGTGTACTTCTCACGGCTCGATCTTGCCTACCACTCCGAGCCGGGACGCAGCACTGACGAGATCGCGCGCGAGCTGCACCCGATCACCGGCTTTCCGTTCCCCGAGGACACGCATTTCCAGGCCGGCTTCGGACACCTCTTCGGCTACGACGCCGGCTACTACGGATATCTCTGGTCACGGGTGTTCGGCGACGACATGTTCACCCGGTTTGAGGAGCCAGGAGCTTCCGTGTCCGCGGTCGGCGCCGAGTATCGGCAGCACATCCTCGAGCCGGGTGGCACCGCCGACGCCGACCAGCTGATCCACCGCTTCCTCGGCCGTGAACCGAACGCCGACGCATTTCTGCGTGAACTCGGTCTGGGGACGTAACTGAACTCCAGCTGGTACCGCAATTCGCGCATGGACGCAGCAGGTACACTGCCGACGGTAGCGCGACGCAGATGCTTCGGCGAGGAGAATGAACATGCCCGACATCGGAACCCTCGAGCAGGCCAAACAGCGGTTTGGCGAACTGCTCGAGGCTCAACAGACACGGGTGGACGCGATCAAGGCGGAGGGCGAGCCGACGGATTTCACAACGCTCGATCACATCGAGATCGGCGTGCTGGGCGGCGACGGCATCGGACCGTCGATCGCCCATGAATCGCAGCGCGTGCTCGAAGCGTTGCTTGAGGATCAGGTCGCGTCTGGCCGGGTCAGCTTCCGCACCATCGATGGACTGACCATCGAACGTCGCGCCGAGGAAATGGCCGCCATTCCCGAGGGAGTGCTCAAGGAAATCCATGAGTGTGATGTCACACTCAAGGGACCGACCACCACACCGGAACAGGGCGACGGTTGGCCCAACATCGAGTCGGCCAACGTGGCGATGCGCAAGGTGCTCGACCTGTACGCCAACGTCCGTCCGGTGCGGGTACCGGCCGAGGGAATCGACTGGACATTCTTCCGCGAGAACACCGAGGATCTCTACGCGGTTGGCTCTGAGGGCTTCTCACTGGGCGATCTCAATATCGACTTCAAAATCCTCTCGAATCCAGGATCCGAGCGGATCATCCGCGCCGCCTTCGACTATGCCAAGAACAACGGCAAGGACTCGGTCACGATTGTGACCAAGGCGAATGTGGTCAAGACGACCGACGGCGCCTTCCTCGATGCGGCGCGCAAAGTGGCGGAGGACTACGACGGGATCGAGTGGGAGGGCTGGTACATCGACATCATGACCGCGAAGCTGGTCGACCCCAAGCGTCGGACCAACTTCCAGGTCTTCGCGTTGCCCAATCTGTACGGCGACATCCTGACGGACGAGGCGGCGGAGTTCCAGGGCGGCGTCGGAACGGCCGGTGCTGGCAACATCGGCACCAAGACGGCGATGTTCGAGGCGATCCACGGCTCGGCCCCGCGCATGGTGCGCGAGGGTCGCGACATTTACGCCGACCCATCCTCGATGCTGCGCGCCGGGGCGATGATGCTCTCGCACATCGGCTTCCCCGAACTCGGCGGCAAACTGGACAAGGCAATGGACCTCTGCGGCCAGTACGAGAAGGAACTCGTCATGACCGGCCGAGACACCGGCGCCACCACGGCGGCATTCGGCGATTACGTCTTGGCGACAGTCAACGACTCCACTCTGGACGACCGCTGGACGACGGCGATCGAGGCCGTCCGCGCCGGGTCGTAGGCTCCGCAATGGCCGACCAGCTTCGAGTTGAACGCGCCCGAGCGGAGCGTGCCGAGGCGGGCCGAAAAGCCGCGGTTGAGCGGGCCAACTCGCTCGAAGATCGCGCCAAACGGGCCGAAAAGCAGGCTCGCGATCTCCGAGCGCACCTTGATCGCCTGGGAGAGAGGCTGGCCGCAGCCGGCGGCGAGGTCGAGCCGTTGCGCGACGAACTGCGCAATGCGCAGCGCGAGTTGGCGTCGTTGCGAGCGGAGGCAGCTGCTGCTGCGGCGTCCTCCGAGTCTGCCAATGCGCAGCTCGCGGCGCTGCAAGCGCGAAGCGAGGCCGCGGAGCAGGAACGAGATCGGTCACAGACTGAACTGCAGGCGCTGACCGAGAAGTCGACCTTCTACGAGCAGGCCGCTAAGGAAGCATCCTCTTCGCTGGCCGCAGCTTCCGCGGCCCAGACAGAGGCAGAGCGCAAGGCCTCGGAGTTCGAGTCAACGCTCCACTCTCGCCACGAGGAGTTCCGTCAGGAACGCAATCGGCTGAGCCGCGAGAACGAGCGTCTGCAGAAGCAGGTCGAGCAGCTAGAGTCGGATTTGGAGGCGGCCCGCGGCGGTATCGGTGGCGCTCTGCGGCGTCGGATACGCGGATAGCTGTCCCGACCGGCGGACTGTTCAGGCAATACTGCCGCGCCGTTCTTTGCTGGATACGATCAACGGATGCAACGCCCCGACCTGCGCACTGCCGCTGCTGAACGTGTGATCGTGCTCGACGGCGCGACCGGGACCGGTCTGCAGCTGCTCGATCTCTCGCTCTCGGACTTCGACGGTCTTGAGGGGTGCAACGAGATCCTCAACGTCTCGCGTCCCGACGCGGTGAGTGCGCTCCACGAGTCGTATCTCGAGGCCGGCGCCGATGCGGTCCTAACCAACACCTTCGGCGGCTCCTCAATCACACTCGGCGAGTATGACCTGTCCGAGCGGACACGTGAGATCAATCGCGAATCAGCTCTGATTGCCCGCACCGTCGCAGACCGGTTCTCGACCGGGAAACGCCCACGCTTTGCGATCGGCTCACTCGGTCCCGGGACCAAGCTGCCCTCGCTGGGGCACATCGGTTTCGACGAGTTGCATGCTGCATATCTGGAACAAGCTCGTGGACTACTCGATGGCGGAGTCGATGCGCTGTTGGTGGAGACGGTCTACGACCTGCTGCAGGGCAAGGCCGCGATCCTGGCTTGCAGGGACGCACTGGCCGAGTTCAAGATCAACACGCCGCTGTTCGCGACCGTGACGATCGAGACAACCGGACAGATGCTGGTCGGCAGCGAAATCGGGGCCGCATTCACTGCGTTGGCCCCGCTCGGACTCGATGGCATCGGGCTCAACTGTGCAACCGGGCCGGACTTGATGCACGAGCCGTTGCGCTACCTCGCGGGAAATGCCGAGATGACCCTGCTCTGCTCGCCCAACGCTGGTTTGCCCCGCACCGAAGACGGGCAAATGATCTACGACCTGCAACCCTCTGAGCTGGCTGACGCACACCGCACATTCGTGAGCGAATACGGCGTCGGGATTGTCGGAGGGTGCTGTGGGACAACGCCCGAGCACGTGCGCGCGATGCGCGAAGCGATGAACGGCATGCAGGCGGTGCAGCGGAGTCCCGAACCAGATCCATCGGCTGCTTCGCTATTCGTCTCGACCCCGTATCGACAGGACGCTTCATTCCTGATTGTGGGCGAGCGAGCCAACGCCAACGGCTCGCGTCGCTTCAAGCGCCTGCTGCAGAACGAGGAATGGGAGCAGATGGCCAATGTCATCCGTGACCAGGCGGCCGAAGGTGCGCACATCGCCGATGTCTGCGTCGACTTCGTTGGCCGCGACGGCACCCCCGACATGGCTGAGTTGGTTCAACGAGCCCGCGGACTCTCGACGCTGCCGCTGATGCTCGACTCGACCGAGCCTGAAGTGCTTGAGGCCGGACTCAAGCAACTCGGCGGTAAGGCGCTCGTGAACTCGATCAACCTGGAAGACGGCGGCACCCGGCTGGATCAGACGCTGTCCTCCGCGATTCGCTTCGGAGCCGGGGTCGTTGCGCTGGTGATTGACGAAGAGGGCCAGGCCCGTACCTGCGAGCGAAAGCTGCAGATCGCGCGTCGGCTCTACCGGATCGCCACCGAGGACTATGGCCTCGCGCCCGAGGATCTGTTCTTCGACGCTCTGACCTTGCCGGTCAGCACCGGCCAGGAGGATCTGCGTCGCGATGGCCTGGAGACGCTCAACGCCGTGGAAGCGATCACGAAGGAGTTTCCCCGCGCCCAGACGATCCTCGGCATTTCCAATATCTCCTTCGGACTCAATCCCGCCGCGCGGCAAGTGCTCAACTCCGTCTTTCTGCACGACGCGGTCGAGCGTGGACTCAAAGCCGCCATCGTGCATGCGGCCCAGATCCTGCCGATCAACCGAATTCCCGACGAGCAACTCGAGGCTGCGCGCCGACTGATCTTCGACGAGTGGGCCGACGGCGCAGACGGACCTGTCGATCCCCTGCCCGCATTCATGGCATTGTTCGAGGATCAGAAAGCCGCGACGCAACAGCGCGAGAGCCTCGACGACTTGCCGCTGGAGGAGCGCTTGCATCGACGCATCGTGGATGGCCAGCGCGAGGGCCTGGAATCAGATCTCGACGACGCGTTGGTCAAGCGAGAAGCGATTCCGATCATCAACGATCTGCTGCTGCCCGCGATGCAGGAAGTCGGGGATCTGTTCGGCGCGGGCGACATGCAGCTCCCCTTCGTGCTGCAGTCGGCCGAGACGATGAAGAAGGCGGTCGCCCATCTCGAGCCGCACATGGATCGGCTGGATTCAACCAGCAAGGGATCGATCGTGCTGGCGACGGTGCGCGGCGACGTCCACGACATCGGCAAGAACCTGGTCGAGATCATTCTCTCCAACAACGGGTTCACGACGATCAATCTGGGGATCAAGCAGCCGATATCGAACGTGATTGAAGCGGCGATCGAGCACAACGCCGACGCGATCGGGCTATCCGGACTATTGGTCAAGTCGACGTTGGTGATGAAGGAAGACCTGGAAGAGCTCAACCGCCGCGAGCTGGCAGATCGTTGGCCCGTGCTGCTCGGCGGAGCCGCCCTGACACGCAAGTATGTCGAGTGGGATTTGCGCAACACCTTCCACGGCGACGTCTTCTACGGGCAGGATGCCTTCGATGGTCTGCGCATCATGAACGCGCTTAGCGACGGAATCGAACTGGACAGCACTCCGACCGAACCAATGGCCGCACCGACTGGTCCTTCGTCAACGACAACCGCTACGGCTGTCCGCTCGACTCTGTCTCCGGCGGCAACGATCCCCGAAGCGCCGTTCATGGGGACCCGCGTGATCCGCGGGCTGCCGCTGACCGATGTCTTCCCATACATCAATCGCACCGCACTATTGCGGGGCCAGTGGGGATTCAAGGGACGCGACGCCGAGACGGCGGCGCGGGCAGAACTGGCGCTCTCGCAGATTCAACAACAGGCGCTTCGCGATGGGGTCCTTGAGCCCTCGGTGGTCTACGGCTACTACCCCGCCCAGTCCGAAGGCGATGACCTGATCGTCTACGAACCCAACCAGACAGGTACCGAGGCCGTTCGCTTCACATTCCCTCGACAGCAGGGCAAACAGGGTCGCTGCCTCGCCGACTACTTCCGCTCGGTCGACTCGGGCGAGATGGACGTGATCGGCTTCCACGTCGTGACGATGGGCTCGCGAGTCGGCGACTACGCGCAGGAGCTCTACGCGGACGACCGCTACCAGGATTACCTCTACTGGCACGGATTTGGCGTCGAGATCGCCGAGGCGCTCGCCGAGTACTGGCACCGACGGATTCGCCAGGAACTGCAGATCGACGGAGCGGACGGCGCGACGCCAGAGGATCTGATCAAGACGAGCTACCAGGGGGCGCGCTACTCGTTTGGCTATCCCGCCTGCCCCAATCTGGAGGATCAGGCGTTGCTCTGGCAGTTGTTGGATCCGGAACGGATTGGTGTGTCACTCAGCGACGAGTTCCAGATGCACCCGGAGCAGTCGACGTCCGCGCTGATCGTCCATCATCCTGAAGCCCGCTACTTCAGCATTTGAGGCAAGGAGAGGATCGATCGCACTTCGGCGCGATAGGATGCTCACGGTTGAAGTTGTTTGGACCGGGAGACGCAGGGTGAAGACGAAGGCCGGACATGGCTGATCTCTTCCGACCCCGTTGGCGCGAGGGCGACGACCCGTTCCGACGGATCGTCGTGCAGACGACGTTGCGGTTCATGGAGGTCGAGGCCGCCGGCGGCATCGTCCTCGTCTTCGCCGCAGCCGTGGCGTTGATTTGGGCGAATCTCGACTTTGGCTCCTACGACTCCTTCTGGCATACACACATCAAACTGGACCTCGCCATCTGGTCGTTCGATCAGTCGCTGCAGCACGTCGTCAACGATGTCTTGATGGTCGTGTTCTTCCTGGTCGTCGGCGCCGAGATCAAGCGGGAGTTCACGCACGGGGAACTGCGCAATCCTCGCCAGGCGGCGCTGCCGCTAGTGGCCGCGCTGGGCGGCATGGTCGTTCCCGCGGCGCTGTATGTCGCGCTCAATGCTGGCGGCGAGGGGGCATCCGGATGGGGAATTCCGGTTGCAACCGACATCGCGTTTGCTCTCGGTGTGTTGGCCCTCGTCGGTCGCGGCGTGCCAGTTCAGCTCAAGGTGTTTCTGCTCACCCTCGCGGTGGCCGACGATGTCGGCGGCATCCTGATCATCGCGATCTTTTACTCCGACTCAATCCAGATCGAGTGGATCCTGGGCATGGTCGGGGCGATTGCCTTCCTCCTACTGCTCAAGCGAGCAGGGTTCCGCCATTTCGGCATTCATGCCATTGGTGGAGTGTTCCTGTGGCTCACGCTCTGGGAAGCGGGTGTGCACGCCACGCTCGCCGGCGTGATCCTGGGGCTCATCGTCCCGGCAGATGCGCTCTACGACGACAAGGGGATTACGCGACGGATCGATTACCTGCTGCAGCGTCTGCGCTATGTCCAGGAGGATCCCGATCCCGCCGTGCGCGAGCACGACTCGCACGAGGCGCTCCGCAACGTCGAGCACGTCGCCCGCGAGGGGTTGAGTCCGTTGGAGCGTCTGGAAGAGGGGATGGCGCCCATATCGGCGTTCGTGGTCGTGCCAATCTTCGCCCTGGCCAACGCCGGCATCCATATCACCGGCGAGAGCATCGACGCCGCCTTGAGTTCCAACATCGCCTGGGGCATCTTTCTCGGTCTGCTGCTGGGCAAAGTTGTTGGAATCGTCGGCGCGTCAGCACTGGCGATCCGGCTCGGCATCGCGTTCAAGCCCGAGCAGCTGCGGTGGTCCCATCTCGGCGGCGCAGCCCTGCTAGCAGGCATCGGTTTCACGGTCGCCATATTCATCGCCAACCTGAGTTTCGGGTCGGGAGAGACGGATCTGCTCGAGGGCGCAAAGATTGGCATCTTCGCCGCGTCGATCGTCGCTGCAGTGCTGGGATTCGCCATGCTCCGCTGGGTGAGGCCGCGTTACTGACCGCTCCGTTCGCTTGGAGGGTGTGCGCTACACTTTTTGCGGTTGAGCGCCCTTCCGGTGTCTGTCGGCACGGCGTCACCTGTTCGATCTGTTGTGTCAAATCGGGCGCTCCCGAGGCCCAAACTGTTGAGGAGGCGGACTACGTGCAAGCGGTCAAATATGCCCGCGCCGAAAGCGTGGAAGAGGCGGTCAGCCTGCTGCAAGACGGGGGCGCTGGCGCCCGTCCTCTGGCAGGCGGAACCGATGTCATCGTGCAGGCCCGTGAGCGAACCCGCGACATTGACGTGTTTGTCGACATCAAGCACATCTCTGAAGTGGTCGCGATTGAACATGGCAGCGACGGCAGCCTGACGATTGGCGCGGCGACTCCGTGCTACGAGATCTACGGCGATGACTCAATCGCCGAGAATTTTCCAATTCTCGTCGATTCGACCTCGCTGATCGGCGGCACCGCGATCCAGGGCCGGGCCTCGCTCGGCGGCAACCTGTGCAACTCTTCACCGGCGGCAGACGGCATCCCGTCGCTGATCGTTCTTGAGGCGCAGGTCGAGATCGCCGGACCGAACGGCCGCCGCACCGTGGCGGTTGAAGACTTTTGCACCGCTCCGGGCCAAAACGTTCTGGATAGCGGCGAATTCGTTGTCAAGCTGCACTTCCCCGCGCCCACCGAGGGTTCGGGAGCGCGCTTTCTGCGTTTCATCCCGCGTAACGAGATGGACATCGCGGTCGCCAATGCCGCCACCCAGCTTCGGCTCGACGCCGATGGCAGCGTGGCCTGGGCGCGAGTGGCGGTCGGGGCCATCGCCCCGACTCCGCTGTTGGTGGCGGACGCCGCAGCAGCAATCGTCGGACAACCGCTGAGCGAAGACACGATCGCTGCGGCTGCTGCGGCCTCAAGTGCCGCGGCCAGACCGATCACCGACATGCGCGGCAGCATTCGCCAGCGAGTCCATCTCGCCGGCGTGCTGACCGAGCGGACCATCCGCCAGGCCGCCGAGCGGGCCGCCTGATCGAGCCAGTTTCCAGCAACGACAAGGGACAGGTATTCAATGGCCACCGAACATATCGTCGTCAACTGCACGATCAACGGCGAAAACACCACCTTCCTCGCCAATGAGCGCGATTCGCTGCTCGAGGCGTTGCGCGACCGCATCGGTCTGACCGGCGCCAAAGAAGGTTGCAACAACGGCAACTGCGGCGCCTGCTGCGTCAACATGGATGGGCGGATCGTCAACAGCTGCCTGGTCATGGCCGCGGAGTGCGAGGGAACTGAGATAGGCACCGTTGAGGGTCTCGCCTCGGGCGACCAGCTCTCGCCGCTGCAGAATGCGTTTCTCGAACAGGCCGCGCTGCAGTGCGGCATCTGTACGCCCGGCTTCCTCGTCGCAGCCGAGGCTTTGCTCGAACAGAACCCCGACCCATCGGAGCATGAAATCCGATACTGGCTGGCCGGCAATCTCTGCCGCTGCACCGGCTACGACAAGATCGTCAAGGCGGTCCAGCAGGCCGCCGGCCAGAGCGTCGTCTAGCGACACCACAGACTCAGACCAGAGAGGATTCTTCGCATGGTCACCGCACAGTCGCAACCACAGTCGAAAGAGACCGAACAGTACAACGTGATCGGCACCCGACCGATTCGCCACGACGGCGTCGACAAGGTGACCGGCGCGGCGCAGTACGGGGCTGATATCAACCTGCCGGGCATGCTTGCCGGCCGCGTCCTGCGCAGTCCGCACGCGCACGCGCGGATCGTCAGTATTGACACGTCGAAGGCCGAGGCGCTCGAGGGCGTGCTCGCCGTGATCACCAACGCCGACTTCCCCCGCGCCTCCGACGAGGTGATCGACACCGGTGAAGGCACGGCGCAGCTCAACTGGGTGCTCGACAACGTCATTGCCTCGGACAAGGTCCTCTACAAGGGACACGCGGTGGCTGCTGTTGCAGCGACCGATCACCACATCGCCGAAGACGCGGTCGAGCTCATCGAGGTCGAGTACGAGCTGTTGACCCCGGTGCTCGATGTGCGCGACGCGATGGTGGATGGATCGCCGCTGCTCCACGATGGCCTGCACACCGGCGAAATGGACGGCTCCAAGAGCGACAACGCAAGCAACACCGCCTCGCATCTGCAGTTCACCAAGGGTGACCTTGACTCTGGATTCGCCGACGCGGACGTGGTGATCGAGCGCGAGTTCGAGACGTCGATGGCGCACCAGGGTTACATCGAGCCGCACAACGGCACCGCTTACTACCGCGCCGACGGCACGCTTGACGTCTGGACTTCGACGCAGGGTGCATTCGTCGTCCGCGACTCCGTCGCGCCGCTGCTTCAGCTTTCGCCCTCGCAAGTGAAGGTCACGCCCATGGAGATTGGCGGCGGATTCGGCGGCAAGATTCCGGTCTACCTCGAACCGTTGGCCGGGCTGCTCTCGCAGAAGACCGGTCGCCCGGTCAAGCTGACCATGAACCGCGAGGAAGTGCTGCTCGCCACCGGCCCAACCTCGGGTACGTACATGCGGGTGCGGATGGGCGCCAAGCGGGACGGCACGATCACGGCCGCCGACGTCCACCTCGCCTTCGAGGCTGGCGCGTATCCCGGCTCGCCGGTCGGCGCCGGTGCGATGTGCGCGCTGGCTCCCTATGACATCCCCAACCAGCGAATCGACGGCTACGACGTAGTCGTCAACAAGCCGAAGACCGCTGCCTATCGAGCGCCCGGCGCTCCGCAGTCCGAGTTTGCGACCGAGTCAGTATTGAACGAGCTCGCCGAAGAACTGGGCCTCGACCCGCTCGAAATGCGCCTGCAGAATGCCTGTGAAGAGGGCGCGCAGCGCGCCGATGGCTTCACCTACGGCATCATCGGCAATGTCGAGTGTCTGCAGGCGGCGCAGGAGTCTCCGCACTGGCAGTCGGAGCTCCAGGGTCCGAACCGCGGCCGCGGCATCGCCCAGGGCTTCTGGTTCAACATCGGTTTCGAATCCTCGGCCTATGCGCAGGTCAACGGAGACGGAAGCGTGCCACTGGTGCTCGGCTCGACAGACATCGGCGGCACCCGCGCCTCGATCGCGATGCAGCTCGCTGAAACACTCGGCATCTCCGCCGAAGACGTGCACCCGCACGTTGTCGACACCAACTCGGTTGGCTACACGCAGGTCACTGGCGGGAGCCGGACGACCTTTGCCGGCGGCTGGGCGGCGTACGAGTGCGCCATGGACATCCGCCGCCAGATGGAAGAGCGCGCCGCCCAGATCTGGGAGTGCGACGCATCCGACGTCAGCTACGGCGATGACGCGATCATTCGCGGCCCGGCCGATGAAGACGGCAACGACCAGCAGTTCACGTTCAAGGAACTCGCGGCTCAGCTTGTCACCTCCGGTGGCCACATTGTCGGTCGAGCCGACGTGAACAAGACCTCCAGCGGTCCCGCCTTCGCGACTCACATCGTCGACGTCGAGGTCGACCCGGACACTGGCAAGGTCGACATCCTTCGCTACACCGCCGTGCAGGACGCCGGCACCGCGATCCACCCGGCCTACGTCGAAGGGCAGATGCAGGGTGGCGTCGCGCAGGGCGTCGGCATGGCGCTCAACGAGGAGTACTACTACGACGACTCGGGCGACCTCAAGAACGCCAGTCTGCTCGACTACCGCATGCCGACGGCGCTCGACCTGCCGATGATCGAAACGAACATCGTCGAGGTCCCGAATCCGGGCCACCCGTACGGCGTCCGCGGCGTCGGCGAGGTGCCGATCATTCCGCCGGCTCCGGCGGTCCGTGCGGCGATCGCCAACGCAATCGGCGTGCACATGAACGAGCTGCCGATGTCGCCGCGCGCCATCCTCGACGCCACCGTGCTCGGAGGCGACTAGTTCGTCTTCCCCTCTCTCCCTCTCCCGCCGGGAGAGGGTCAGAGCTTGCCCCCGCGAAGGCGGGGGGTGAGGGCACCGATGATTACCGTCCTCATCCCTCAGCCGCTCAGGACCCTCACCAACGGTGAGTCGGTCCTGACGGCTGAGGGTCACAACATCCGCGCGGTCATCCGAGACCTGTCCTCGCGCTATCCCGAACTCGCCGATCGCCTGATGGACGGAAGCAGGATCGGCCGTGGCATCTCCCTGGCGATCAACGGAGACGTCGTCTCGACCGGCCTGATCACCAGGGTGCCCGAAGGTGCAGAGATCGCAATCGTCCCACAAATCAGCGGGGGCTGAGAGCCTTAGCGTTCTGCGGTCAACACGGCGATCGAGGCGGTGAAGCCGTGCAGGTAGTTCTCGCCTCCGACCGGGCCGATTTCTCCATTGCAGAAGAACCCGGCCGTTGGCACGGGGCCGAAGATCTCTGAGAGCGCTGAAGCGTCGTGATCGGGTTCTCCGAAGAGCCCGCGTCCTCGGCCGTTGCAGGAACAGAGCAGGGCGCCAAGCACTTCCTCGTCAGGCTCCAGCGCGTCGCGCAGATCGGAGAGGCGCGTGCGCAGGTCGTCGTCGGCCGCCTGGGCGTCGCGGAACTGGAACTGGAACGTTTGCCCGACCCGAGGGATTGCGTTGATCGCGACTGTGCCCGATTCACGGTCGGCGCCCATTACGTTGCGGATCAGGAAGTCGCCGCGTTCGTGCGTCTCTTTGTATTCGTTCATTGCCAGTCCGACCAGCAGGTTGCGCGCGGCCCGTTCGCGGGTTGACTCGTCCAGCTCCCAGAGCGTCTCCTGCAGGACCTCCAGGGCCGGCCTGGAGCCCAGGGACTTGACCGTGTTGGCTTCGCACTCGGTCACGATCCACGGTTGGCCAAGCGGCTCGGCGCCCTGGGCGACGACCGGCTTCACCGACACACCGCTCAGTCCCATCATCACCGCGCCGCCCAGCAGCGCCTGGTCGTCGATGAAGACCGCACAGCCTTGCTGCTGACTGTGCGACGAGGCCATCCCGCCGAGGAGCGTGATCTCTGGCCGCAGCTGCTGCAAGTGCGCGACAAGTTGGTCGGTCATGATCGTGAACGGATTGCTGAAGAAGAGCCAGACATCGGGGCCGTCTTGCAGCGGAGAGAAGACGTCGTCGGACATCGACTGGGGGTCAACCGCGATCGGCGTCAGCTCCGCCCCCGGCAGTGAGAGGCCAAGCACGGCGATGGCCGAGCCCTCTTCGGCTTCCAGCGAGGATCCAATCACGCTCTGGCCCGAAGCGCCAATCAGATGCTGGGCGCCGGTCCGCTCTCGCAATCGAGTGATGATCTCGTCATAGTGGGCGGCGTAGCGGGAATCGACAAAGACCATCAGCAGGTCCGGCGCGTCGTTCAAGTCCAGGCCCTTCAGGGCGGAGTCGCAGGCTGCCTCCCACTCTGCTTCGAAACCGACGGCCGCAGATGCGCCGGCGGTCGTTGTCTGGACGGTTGCCTGTCCGGGACCGCTTGAGCGACGGATCGTGTCATCCGATGTTGCAGTTTCGTTAGACATTTGAGCAAGTCCTTCGCCAAGGGTGCGGGTAGCAAACCAAAGGGTAACCTGCTGACATGAGCAACATGACTGATACAGATTCAAGTAGCGCCAAATCCGACCAATCTGAACCTGACGATCTTTCTGCGGACGAGTTATCTCATCTGGCAGTTGCCGCTCGAGCGTTGGCGCAACGCGGCGGCGACATCTTGATGGATCGCTTTCACGCGACGATAGAAATCTCGTTCAAGGGACAGAACGCGCACGATCCGGTGACCGAGGTCGACCACGCCATTGAAGACTTGATCCGAGACGAAGTCCATCGCCAATTCCCCAGCCACGGAGTGCTGGGTGAGGAGCGTGACAATGGCGGTCCGCTCGATGCCGACATCGTCTGGGTGATCGATCCGCTCGACGGCACATCGAACTTCATCAATGGCATCGGCATGTTTGCCTGCTCGATTGGCATTCTCCATCGAGGCACACCGGTCGCCGGCGCCATGTGGCTGCCATCCAATCGGTTCCTGACGCCGGGCGTCTACCACGCCAGAGCGGGACACGGGCTGATGTTCAATGGTGAGGAGGTTGATTGCGGTGCGCCGGCATTGCAAGCAGCATCCCGATTGAGCACCGTGCCCGCCGGAACAGGTGGCGTCACCGGACCGGCGGGCCGTCGCTTCGGTATCGCCCGGACCTTCGGTAGCACCGCGACCGAGTTGGCGCTGGCGGCTGAAGGCTCGGTCCAGATGGCGCTGTTCGACGGCTCGCGGATCTGGGACGTCGCCGGCGGAGTCGCGCTCTGCATCGCTGCCGGACGGGCCGTCTACACGAAGCCCAGGCGCGCTGATGCCGGATGGCGGCCGTTCACACACTTCTGTGATCGGGTCGAGGGACCGGTCACGATGTCGAAGCTGCGTGCCTGGAGCGATCCGCTGGTTGCCGGGGACGCCTCGGTACTGCCCAACTCCGCTTCCGCCCTGAAGCGGGAGCAGAGCGTCGCCGCTACCGCGAAGCGGGCGGCGGTGAAGAGCGTCAAGCGGGCGTTCCCAAACCTGCCACTGCCTTCGTATCCCTAGATAGTCGGCTTGATCAGGCGTGGACGACCGGCAGCACTTCGTCGAAGAGGCGCTGTGACTGATACATGATCGCGTCGTCGCCGCGGGCCATTGGTCGCATGATGAATTTGCTCACTCCGGCCGCGCGATAGTCATTCACCCGCCTGAGAATCTCATCGGCGTCGCCGACGGCGAAGTAGGTGTCGGGATTCACCTCGGGCAGACGCGCCTTGATTCCCTTGATGGTCATCTGCACGTCTTCGTCGTCCCAGGAACCGAAGTGATAACCAAAGCCGGCGCCGAAGTGGTCGGGTTCGTAGTCGGTGCGACCTGCCTCTGCCAGCGCGGCGCGGATCTGCTGGATGATCGGCCCGACCTCGTGGGCCGACTGGACCCCGGCGACCCAGCCCGTGCCGATTCTTGCCGTTCGGCGGATCGCGGCCTTGCTGTGCCCGCCAATCCATAGCGGTAGCGGACTCTGTACCGGCTTCGGCGAAATGGTGGCGTTGTCATAGGTGAAGTGCTCACCGTGGTAGGTGAACGACTCCTCGTTCCAGAGGCCGTTGATGATGTCGAGCATCTCGTCGGCGATTGGCGCGCGCCCCCGGAGCTCACGATGGGTGACGTTCCACTCGGGTGCGAATCCGCCCCCGACGCCGAAGGCGGGCAGCATTCGCCCGTTGGAGAGGAAGTCGATCGTCGCGCACTGTTTGGCCAACACGAGCGGGTCGCGGAAGCCAACCACCACGACGTTCATTCCGAACTTGAGCTTCTCGGTGCGGGCAGCGAGCGCCGCCATGAACGTCATCGACTCCAGAATCGGCTCTCTCGAGATCAGCCGGTCGGTCTGCCAGATTGAGTCGACATCGTTCTCTTCACAGAGGTCGATCCAGCGCCACATGGTGTCCACGTCGGAGAACGGAAAATTGGCCAGTCCCATCCCGATCCGGTCGCTCATCGTCGGTTCCTCCAGTTAGCGGCGTGATCTATGCACCAAGCCTAAATGGTGGGTAGCGGTCGGTAATCAACAGGAATCCATACGCCTCGACCCGCAGCCAGTAGCGGCCGACGCCGACGGTGAAGTCGAACAGTGGTCTCGGATGCTTGCCGGTGATCAGGATTGCGAACCAGGCGACGATCGTTGCCAGGAATGCCAGGACGCCGAGGATGACGAGCACAATGTAGTGCGGGATCAGCAGGAGCCACTTGATGATCGGCAGGTACTGGTTCAGTTGCTCGGCGTCGGGGTAGTCCAGATCGAGATGAACGCTCTGCTCCTCATCCGTGGACGGATACTGGTCGGTCAGCAAGCTGATGTAGGCGGAGACGCGGTACTGGAAGCGGCTCAAGTTGATCAGGAAGTCGAACCACCAGCGTGGGTACTTGTTGCGGACGAGGATCATCAAGACAAGCGGCAGGAAGAACGCGGCGGCCAACCAGCCGGTGGCGGAATCGTCGATCAGCCCTTCGACAGCCAGGCTGATGGCCAGGAGAGGTGCCACCGGCATGAGGTACGAAAGGATGACGATGGGGATGGCGAACGGGATGCGCAGCACGATGCTAAGTCGGTCACGAGACTCTGGATAGTCGATTTCGAGCCGTGCGGGATAAGCGTCGGGTTGGTGTTCCATCAGCTACCTCGATTCTGGGGCAGGCTACTCTCTGCTGTTCGGGCCGGAAGAAACGGGTGGTTCAGCTTTTCAGGGAACTTTTTTTCTGACCCTCAGTCAGCTACGTTCGCCAGTGTTTTACTGGGGATCGCGCGTCGGAGCTTTCAGCTTCTTTCAGGTTTTTTCAGCTTTCTTCAGGCGTGTTCGTTCGGGCTTGTTCGGTTCTGTTCGGCGCCCCCCATCGGCTCGGCTGTGGGCGAGACTGTGCGAACGATTGGTTGGAGAGCTTCTCGGCGATAATTTTTCCTGGCGGTTCGGATCGTGATGACACCCAGTGTTTTGCGGGGGATCGTCCGATCCAGGCGGACAGTTTTGCTCAATTTTGAGATGGTTTTGTCGGTCTGAGGTGTGCTGCGTGAGAGTTTGTGCGAGTGGCCGGCGGAACGCTGAGGGAGCGCGTTGTCGGGTCGGGCTGAGGACCCGGAGAGGAGGGCGGCGGTCATGGCGGACGTGTTTCCAATTGAGCGGGAATTAGAACAACAGTACGCTGTTGCCTACCGCCCGTCAACTCGTTTGGTCCTGCCGCGCCGCTCCGTCGATTGGGCGCATCGGCCGTTGCCAGATGCCGACGTCCCAGTACTGGCCGAACTTGCGCCCGCACTCCTTCCACACACCGGAGAGTGTGTAGCCGACCTTTTCCGTCATCGCGATCGAGGCGTCGTTGGGCAGGGTGATCAGGGCGAAGAGCTGGTGCAGCTCTTCGACTTTGGCCAGTTCGTCGTAGAGCGCGTACCAGAGCCGGGTGCCGACGCCTCGGCCGACCTCACCCGGCAACAGGTAGACGCTGGTGGCGACGCTGCTGTCGTAGGCGGCCTTGGGATACAGCGCGCTGGAGTAGGAGTGGCCGACGATCTGGCCGTCAGGTTCGACCGCGACCATCACGCGGTACGGTCCTGAGTCCGAGTACGTTGAGAACCACTCGCGCTTCGCTTCGACGGTGTGCGGCTCGGTGTCGAAGGTTGCCGCGCTGGTCAGGATGTAGTGGTTGTAGAGGTCGGCGAGCTGGGGGATATCGGCGTCGACCGCTGTGCGAATGGTCAGATCGTCGGTCATGGTTTCGTCCGTGGGTTGAGCACGCAAAACGGCGGACCCGAAGGCCCGCCGTCAGCGTATGTGAACCGGTTCAGGAGGCTTAGCCGAACAGGCGGCTGCCTTCGATGGCGGGCTTGAAGACCCGCTCGATCTCCTCGCCGGCGCGCTCGACCGTCCAGCGCTCGTTGCTGGAGAGGTTGCGAATGATCTCGTACTGGTTGTAGAGACCGATGTCGAAGCCCATGGCCTGGATCACCTGGCCGTTGAGCCAGTCCGAGGCCTCGGAGGCCATGTAGACGATCGGCACGGCGACGTTGGCCGGCGAGCGGCGTGGGTCGATCGTTGTCTCAGAGTCCTCGTCGAAGCCGCGAGAGCGTCGGTCCGTTGGCACGGTGTCGGTCATTCGGGTGGAGGCGCCCGGCCCGATCGCGTTCGAGGTCACGCCGTAGCGACCCAGCGCGTTCGCGCAGCTATAGGTGAAGCCGACGATGCCGAGCTTGGCGGCGGCGTAGTTGGGCTGCCCGGGCGCGCCGTGGAGGCCGGAACCGGAGGTGAAGTTGATCAGCCGGTAGTGGCCCTCGCGGTTGGCGCGCCAGTAGATCGAGGCGTACTTGGTCGTGTTGAAGGTGCCCTTCATGTGCACCGCAACGACCGCGTCCCATTCCTCTTCGGTCATGTTGAAGACCATCCGGTCGCGCAGGTTACCGGCGACGTTGACCAGGATGTCGAGTCTGCCGAAGTCATCCAGCGCCTGCTGGATGATGCCCTCGGCGCCGTCGTAGTCGGCGACCGAGGTGTAGTTGGCGGCGGCATTGCCGCCCGCGTCGCGGATCGCCGCGACGGTCTCGTCGGCCGGTCCTGCTTCGCCGCCCGTACCGTCGACCGCGCCGCCGAGGTCGTTCACGACCACGCTGGCGCCATTGGCGGCGAACAGCTTCGCGACTTCGGACCCGATCCCACGTCCCGCGCCGGTCACGATTGCGACGCGATTGTCAAGCATTCCCATGATGTCTCTCCCTTGCACCCAACCTCCCCCTCTGGGGGAGGTGTCACGAAGTGACGGAGGGGGCTATCCGTAGAAGCCGCCGCCGCCAACGGCCGGCTTGAACAGTTCTTCGATCTGCTGGGCCGCGCCCTCGGTCGTCCAGCGCTCGGTTCCCCGCACCTGGCGGATTACGGCGGGCTTGTTGAAGAGCTGCAGCTCGTAGCCCGACGCGCCGACGATCTGACCGTTGAGCCAGTCGGATTGCTCGGAAGCGATGTAGACCAGCGGCACGGCGACGTTGGCCGGCGAGCGTTGCGGGTCTTCCTCTTCCGAGTCGCCGATGTTGCTGCCGGCGCGGCGTCGTTCCTCGGGCACGGTGTCGGTCATACGGGTCGAGGCGCCCGGTGAGATCGCGTTGGCAGTCGCGCCGTAGCGTCCGAGCGCGTTGGCGCAGCTGTAGGTGAAGCCGACGATGCCCATCTTGGCCGCCGCGTAGTTGGGCTGGCCGGGCGCGCCGAAGATGCCGGAAACCGACGAGAAGTTGATCAGTCGGTAGTGGCCCTTGCGCTCGGAGCGCCAGTGGATCGAGGCGTACTTGGTCAGGTTGAAGTGGCCCTTGAGGTGGACGTCGAGCACCGCGTCCCACTCAGCTTCGGTCATGTTGAAGACCATGCGGTCGCGCAGGATGCCGGCCGTGTTGACGACGATGTCGAGGTCGCCGAAGTTGTCCAGCGCGGCTTTGACGATGCCTTCGGCCGCGTCGTAGTCGGCCACCGACGAATAGTTGGCGACGGCTTCGCCGCCGGCGTCGCGGATTGCCGCGACCACTTCATCGGCTGGCGCCGCCGCGGCGCCGCTGCCGTCGACCGCTCCGCCGAGGTCGTTGACGACGATCTTCGCGCCTTCCGAGGCGAACAGCTTGGCCGTCTCGGCGCCGATCCCACGGCCCGCGCCGGTGATAATCGCCACGCGGCCATCAAGCATTCCCATGTGTGTGTCCTCTCAGCCCACAGCACCGTCACGTCGGGCGTGCGGGAAAATTTTCACAGGTGGGCACAGGCTATCACCGAGCGTGGGTAGCTTCCGTCAGGCACGACCTCCCCCAGAGGGGAGCCGTTGCTGTTGGTTCAGTGCCTTGGACCTCGACGATTCGGATCCGGCGCCGTGTCGATCAGTTGGCGTGAGGTCGCGGTCTCGTTGATCACCGGTTCGTACAGTCCCAGTTGCGGCGGCCCCGTCAGTACGCCGGCCACGGTCCCCTGGGCGTGTCCCTTGCGGAATGCTTCTGACTGCGTCCAGGCATGAAACGCGGCCTGGTCCTCCCAAACTGAGTAGGAGATATAGTCGCCCGGCTCTGCGCCCCTCAACAGCATGAACTGGACGAAGCCCGGTACCTCCTGTAGGTAGGTCTCTCGATTCCTCCAGATTTCTTCCCATTCGACTTCACGGTCGACGTTGACGCTAAAGCGGTTCATGGCCAGGTACATGGTGCGTCTCGCATTCAGGGATAGACAGGGCTGGGCGCACCGCCACCGAGACGGCCGGCGCATAGACTGAGTCTAGATGAGACGTCGCCTTCTGCTGCTCGGCGGGTTGACTTGCGCGGTCGCGATCGCGCTGCTGCTTCGCACTGCCGCGCCCGATTTCGAGCCGGCCATGTCCGCCGACCTGGCTGAACCGGTGGGCTCAGTCGTCGCTGAGATCCCACTCGAGGACTGCAGCATCGTCCCCGAGAGCGAGCCGGGTCTGGCCGCGCGCGAGGCCGCGACAATCTTCCCGATTTCGCCGGCCGACGCCGTAGACATCGCCGTCTCGCGCCATGCTGATGAACGCAGCGTTGCGTTCTCGCCTGAAGCCGACCTCGATCCACCGCAATCACCGTCTGATCTGTATCGCGACACCATTCGCCCTCCTCCTCCTGCGCCTGACGTCTCCTGACGGCCCGCGCCGCCAGGTACCCCCACAACCATGCGCAGTGAGAAGGTGGTGTTGTGAAGATCGTTCTATTCCTGCTCTTCCTCGGAACAATCGCCGCGGGGCTGAGTGCCTGTCGGGTTTCCAACGACAGTGAGATCGACAATCTCCAGGTCGAAGTCGCGCGCGCGGAGGAGTCGGCGCTCCGTGCTCAGGTCCTTGCGGCGCTCGAACCGTTGGATCCGCTTCGCTACCACCATCTCGATCGAGTTGTCCGCGAGGAGCAGCGGATCCCGGCTGAGGCGCTGATCTGGGCCACTCGAGCCCGTGAGATCCTTGACTGGGTCGACTGGCCCCTCGAACTGGAGGATCACGTCGAGCAGTACGGCGAGTGGCTTGATTCGCTGCTGGCCGCGTTCCACAACGACGACGCCCCCGCGGCGGCCGAGCCATCGAAGATCACCCATGCCCTGGCGCACACTTTTGAGGCAACATTGGAGGCGTGGCTGAACAACGAATCGCTACCGGCCGTGCCTGCGCTGGCTGGTCTGGAACCCCCGATGCATGACGAGAGTCACAACGGCCATGGTGAAGACGCTGCAGAAGACAGTTACGGCGAGTAACCGCCGCCTCTTGCTGGCGATCGCCATCGGCTTGACCGCATGTTGGCTGGTCATTCCCCGGGCGGACGCACACGCCGCCTATCAATCCTCGACACCGGCGTTCGCCGAGCAGCTCAGTCGGTCCCCTGACCGGATCACGATTCGCTTCACCCAGGAATTGTTTCGCCGCGAAGGCGCCAACACGATGAAACTCGCGCGAATCACAAGTTCTGACCTGCTTGACGAATACGAAATCGGGGAAGTGGAGATCAGCAACGACGACCGCAGGGTCATGTCGGCGAGCGTCCCGGTCGAACTCCCGCCCGGCGGATACGGGGTCCTCTGGACCAATCTCTCCGCCGAGGATGGAGACGAAGACTCCGGTTGGCTCACCTTCTACGTGCAGTGGGAACCGCGCCCATGGCAGATCGAGCAGGATCGTCACATCGCTCAAGAACTGCTCATCCCATATCCGGGGGATGAACCGGACCAACCGGAGACCGCCGACGCACCCACGCCAGCGACCCCGGCGGTAGCTCGCGTTGCCGACGATCCCATCCCTGCTCTGGGCGTGGGACCTCTCATCTGGCTGGCGCTGGGCGTCGTGGCCGCACTCACAGTCGTCGGCGCACTCGGGTACCATCTCGGTCGCCGCGGACGGGGCGCATGATGCGAGTTGCCGCCGCGCTGAGTGCCGTCTTGACCGCCATCCTGCTCGTCGGCTGCGGCGCAGCAGGTGAGCCAACCGAGCGCCGAATCCCCGCGCCGGGCACATTCGTCTTCACCCAGGGGGTCGATCTCTGGCTCCAGGACGAAGGCGGCGCCAGGCTCCTGATCGCCGCCGAGCAGGATCAACAACTCCTGCAACCGGCGATCTCGCCCGACGGCACGCAGGTCGCCTACATCGTCTTCCAGCTGACGCAAGCCGAAGGAACAACGATCGGCACCGACCTCGCCGTCGCCAGTCTCGATGATCCCAAACAGGTGATCGTCGTCCAGCACGCTCGACAGGCCGAATTCGTCTGGACGCCTCGCTGGACCCCCGACGGCAAGTCGCTGATTTTCACCCATGAACCGGGCGAGCTGGTGATCCGCGTGGCGCGTCTGGATCTGGAACGACGCGAGGTCGAGATCCTGCGCGAAGACGCCCGCGACGCCGATGTCTCGCCCGACGGTACCCGCATCGTGTTCGTCAACGAGCCATACGGCGGCGATCCCCACCTCGTGGTCAGAGAGTTGGCTGACGGAACCGAAGAAGTTCTTGATCCTGAACGCACATGGGAACCGCGACCGTTCCGAATCCCGCGCTTCAGCGCCGGCGGCGACCGCGTGATCTTCTCGGCCGGACAGTTCCTCCCGCAGACCTCCGCTGCCGCGCTGGGTCTGAACGGACCCGAAGACATCTGGAGCTACAACCTGACAACCGGCGCGCTGATCCAGCTGGCCGCCATCGGAGAGGACCAGCCCGACTTCGCCCTCTCTGGTGACGGCCGGCACGTCCTCATCCTCGGCGCGTTTGGCGTGTACCTGGTCGCCGATCCGCCCAGCGATCCGCCATTTGCCATCGCACCAGGCGAGTTCCACGGCAGTCTCGATTGGGTTGGCAGCGTCACCGCGACGGAGTGGGAGGAAATCCGCAGTTCGGTCTACAACATCCCGGATTCGTCCCGATGAGGTGGATGTTGGCGGGGCTCTTGGCTCTGATTGCGCTGCTGACGGTTCTCTGTTGGCCTGAGGATGCAAACGCCCACGCGCTCCTGGCCCGGGCCGACCCGCCGATCAATGCCTCGCTGCGCGAATCTCCCACCAGGATCACGCTGTTCATGACCGAACAGCTGCAACGCAGCCACAGCTCGGTCCAGGTCCTCGACAGCGCCGGACAACGCCTCGACATCGGTGAGACCGAGTTCTCCGACGCCGTCCCGACCCAGATGAGCGTTCGCGTGCTGAGGTTGGATCCCGGCGTCTACACGGTCGCCTGGGAGACGCTCTCCGAGGTCGACGGGCACACCTGGACCGGCTCCTATGTGTTCTCCGTCCTGAATCCGGACGGTTCGGCGCCTGCAGGCGGCGCGTTCGAAATTGACCTCGACCGCCCGGGACTGCCTGTTGCCGCTGACGCGGCCGTCAAAGCAATCGGTCTGGCCGCGCTTGTGCTGTTCGTCGGCGCCGTGTTGGTCTGCTGGCTGCTGAAGCCTTCGCCGATCGCCTCACTGACGCCGCTGTTGGCGGTCACTGTGATTGTCGGAATCGTCACCACCGGCTACGAGTCGGTCGCCGGCGCGCTACGACTCGGCGATATCGGCCTTCTCGGTGATGTCCTCTTCGACTCCCGCAATGGCTTATGGCTGCAGCAACGTTGGTACGCCCTGATCATCGCTGCGGCGCTGGTCAGCGCGCGGCTGCTGAGGCCCGCGATCGTTACCGACAGACTCGCCCTCTCTGTTCTGGGCCTGCTCGCGGTTGCCTGGCTGGCGTCTGCTTCGGCAATCTCACACGGCGCGGCAATCGGCTCGGGCTGGATCTGGGGCACACTGTTCGACGCCTTGCACCTGTCGGCCGCCGCCCTCTGGATCGGCGGGCTGGTCAGCGTGATCATCGCGATCCGCGGACATCCCGACACGCGAATCGATGCGGTCAGACGCTTCTCCGTCGTTGCGGCCCTATCGGTCCCCGTGCTCGCAGCAGCCGGTTTGCTCTCCGCGCTGGTGCAGGTCCCCAATGTCAGTGGAATCGTCGAGACCGACTGGGGGCTTGCCTTCATCGTCAAGATCGCGATCCTCGTCGCGCTGTTCGCGGCGGCCGCTGCAAACGCATTCTTCCTTCGGCCACGCGACGCGGCGGCCGACGGAGGTGACCGCCGGGTTGTCCACCGCTTCGGCCGCATGATGCGCATCGAAGCGCTGCTGGGATTGGCCGTCATTGCAGCGTCTGCGGCGCTGACCCAGCTGCCCTCGCCGGCCAGCGCGCAGCCAGAAATCGAGCAAAAGGACAACACAGTCGTCGAGACGGTTGTCCGCGGCGAGATCGTCGCCTCGCTCGAGATCTCTCCGAACCTGGTCGGATTCAACACCTGGACTGCGACGATTCGTGGCGACGACCAGAATCCGGTCGAAGTGTTCCTATTGCGCTTCCGCTATGCCGACTCAAGCGTCGGACCGGTGACTGTGCCGGCCACTCGAATCGCGGACAACCAGTTTCAGCTTGAGGGCGCATACTTTGGTCTGCCCGGCGAGTGGACCGTCGAGATGGAACTGCGACGCGCCTCGGGCGACGATCTGATCATTGCTGTGGCAACAGACGTGGAGTCCGGCTATCAGGCCTCTCCGTTTGCCACCGACAGCGGCGGCGCACTCGGGTTGCCGCTGACCCAGATGGACTGGAATGGCGTCGGAGCGCTCTGGGCCTTCGTGCTCGGCGGTCTCGCCTGGTTCAATCGACCGCACATTCGACGTGTCTGGGGACCGCGCGGCGGCGACGCCGCATTCGTCACCGGCCTGCTCGGGCTGATTGTCGCCGTGGTCTTGCTGACCGGGCTGCACGTCGAACCGGGACGAACATTGGCGAACCCGACAGAGCGCACTGCCGAGTCTCTCGAACGGGGCGCCGCATTGTTCGCGGCCAACTGCGCCTCCTGCCACGGCGAGACCGGCGCCGGAGATGGGCCCCTGGCTAATTCCTTACCGGCGCCGCCGGCCAACTTCACCGTCCACGTCCCATTCCACCCGGACGGCGTGTTGTTCGCCTGGATCACCGACGGCATCCGCGGCACCGGTATGCCGGCCTGGTCGCCGCAGTTGTCCGATCAGGAGCGTTGGGACCTGGTCAACTTCCTGCGAGCGAATTTCGATCCCGCCGCTACGCAGTGAGTGCTTGCGGCGCGTCCATCTCCACTGCGCGAACATCGAAGTGTCACACCGCGACAGACCGACCCCTGCCGGCAGTCCAAATGCTTCTGACATCCGAATCAATGTCCGGTCAACCTCTGTCCCCTGATACGCTGGATCTGATCCCAAGCACGGCAGCATGACAGGAATCACCGATGGTCACCGCGATTGAGAATCCGGGACTCAACCTTGACTGGCTGAACCTGGAAACCGACGACGAGTTCGACATCAAGGTCGGCCGCAAGGGCGTCACCCTGCAGTCAATCAATCAGCGCATGGCGGGCGCCAATGGCGTCGACGAGGCCGATTGGCGCTCGTTCGCGCCGCGCGGTCTCGAAGCCGACCCTCGCTCCAACGCCCACGCGCGACAGTACCGGGACAAGGGCGACGTCTGGTCCGAGTCGGCAATGCTGCTGTACGAGGAGGCGCTGCAGCGCCAATGGTCCTCGGCCCGAGACATCCCCTGGGACACGATCGGCGATCAGCCCGACGACATCGAAAAGGCGATGTGCACGCTCTGCACATTCCTCACTCAGGTCGAGTTCATTGCCGGCGACGTGCCCGGACGTTTCCTCGAATCGGTTCACCCCGACTTCTTCGAGTCGCAGCTCTTCCTCGGTACCCAGCTGATGGACGAAGCCCGCCACCTCGACGTCTTCCGCAAGCGCGTGCTCGTGAACGGTGGCGGCATGTCCCCGGCCGGACTCGGCGCAGTGGGACTGCTGTCGATTGACGACTTCACCGAAATGACGGCAATCCTCCATCTCTTCGCCGAGGGTCTGGTCCAGTCGCTCTTCCGCATGGGCGAGCTCATCGGTCAAAACGAGGCCGAGAAGCGCATGTTCCGACTCTCCGCTCAGGATGAGTCGCGTCACCTCGCATTCGGCGTCACCCACACCAAGTACACCGTCGAGACCCAGCCCTGGCGCAAGGAAGAACTGCACCACTACCTCGACATCAACGAGACCGTGCAGAACACCCAGGCCGGACTGACCACCAACCCGATCACCGGTGAGGCGCTGGCCGTCCTGGCCGGTGGCGGCATCGAATACCTCGACGAGGGCTACAACCTCGTCATGCTGATGCGCAAGAAGCAGATCAACGAGTATTACCACCGCCTGCAGGTGGTCGGCCTCGGCGACCGGCTCGACCGTATGTCGCCGGACATGCGCGAACTGATCACGGTCTAATCCAGACGAAGACTGGACCTGTCGAGAGTTGGCTGGATTGATCTGCACAGAAACTGCCGAATTCTGGACAGATCTGGACGATTCCGGACATAAACGAGCCGTCGCAACGCCGTTCGACCTGAAAAACACGGGAAATCCTGATGCCGACACTCTCTCCCGCCCAGAAAATGCGCGCGCAGGTCCGCGGTTGGCCCACCGACCTGATTGAACGCGCCGAACAGTCCGCCGCCTCGGGCAGGCAGATCGACAACATTCTCAACGTCTCGATCGAGCCCGACCGGATCGGCAAATGGCTGGACTTCATCGAGGCAAACCCGGATCATCCGTCCGCCAACGCGCAGTTCATCATGTTCGAGGACGGCGGCGAGACAGGACTGAAGCCGACTCCCTCGGAGGACGGCATGCGGCTCAGCGACGTCGACATCGGCTCCTACGGTCACGTGCCCGACGTCTGGAACTACCGCAACGATCTCCCTCGCGGGACCCGCCCGGTGCCCGGCATGTACATGCCCGCCGGTTACGCGATCTACGACCGCACCGAGGTCTGGGCCGACGGTGTCGCCGATCTCTACGAGGACGCGATCCGCGATCGCTGGATTCCTGCCACCGACCTCGATTGGGAGAACCGCGAACAGCTCTCGCCTGAGGTCGAACGTGCGACCGGTCAGCTGTGCGCCGTCTACTCCACCTATGGCATCGCCGAACAGAAAATCATTTCCAGGTGGCTGGAGGAAATCTCCTACGGCTTCCACGAGGTCAAACTCTTCCTGGCGACACAGGTGTACGACGCGGGTCGTAAGGTCGAAGCGCTGCGCAAGCGCGCGCTGCACGGTTCCGGCATCATCGGTAAGGCTCCGCTCTCCGACGTTTCCGAGTCGTGGTACTCGGCGCTGACCTTCACCGACATGATCATCGCCCTTGACGTGGTCTACAAGTCCTACGAACTGACCATGTTCGAGTGCGCGACCGATTGGGCGCGTTCGGATTTCGACCGAGACCTCTTCGCCCGCCTCGCCGAGGACAGCCGCCGACACCTCGAGTACGGCCTCAAGCACCTCGAGTGGTACAACCGTTACGCCGAGCGCGCCGACCTGGAGCTGCCCATCTTCTTCATCAAGGCAGAGGGCGGACTCTCCTCCGAACTGGCCCAGTCGCCGCTCGAGCGCGAAGCCCTGGCCGTGCTCTACGCCGACGGCGTCGAACGGCTCGATGCGGGCGTCGAAGCGTTGCGCAAGTTGCGTGAGAAGCAGTACCACGACTACCTGCATCGACTGCACGAGCACGGCTTCGACCGCATCGGTCAGACAGCCAGCATCCTCGGCATGGTGACGCAGGATCCCCTGCTCAAGGCCCTCAACCCGGAGGCGCTGACGGAAGGCGCGGCCGCAGGGACAACGGCCTCCGATCGCGACTAACCGGTCTCCCGACGGCGCTCCGCACGTATCATTGCGGGGTGACTTCGTCCGCGAACGATCTGAACTACGTCATTGACGGGCCGTCTGACGGACGGCCCGTTCTGTTCGTCCACGGGATTCTGACCTGCCGTGCGCACTGGCTGCTCAATCTGCCCGCGTTCCACGAGGCCGGGTTTCGCAGCATCGCGATCGACCTGCTGGGCCACGGCTCTTCGCCGGCGCCTGAAGCCGAAGCTGCGTACCATCCCGACCGCTACGTCGAACGATTCTGCGCGCTGCGCGAATTAGTCGACGCCGAGCGTTGGTTCGTGGTTGGTCAGTCGTTGGGGGCGGCGTTGACCCTCAACTACGCCATGTCACGCCCCGACGAGGTGATCGCCCACGTCGTGACCAACTCACACTCGGCATTCGGCGAACTCGACCGTATCCGCAACCCGGCCTCGGCGCGTGAACGGGCGCAACTGATGATTGACGGCGGTATCGACGCCGTGATGCGCCATCCGCTCAATCCTCGTCGAGCGCGGGCGTTTGACGATGCCCAACGGTCCGAGTTCGACGATGCCATGCTGCTCAGCCGGGCCGATGGCATCGCCCGAACCATGATGTACACCTCGCCTCACACGCCTCTCAGGCATCGCTTACCGGACAACCCGGTCGATACCCTCCTGGTCGCCGGCGATCGGGAGGAAGCGTTCACTCCGGCCCGAGAGTGGGTCGAAGAGCACGCAGCGAACTTTCGCGTCGAACGGGTTTCCGCGACTCACGCCGTGAACATCAGCGCTGCTGAAGATTTCAATAGGATCGCGATAGAGTTTCTCAATCGATATCCATAGGGCGCAACACGGGAACAGGGAGTGAACAGTGGAAGAGACACTGGATTTCACTCCTCTGCTCCTGGTCAGCGTGCTGGCGGTACTCGTGCCGTTCGTCGCCTGGCGGCTGACCGGAGGCCTGCTCCCGGCCGTGGTGGGCGAAGTCCTGGTCGGGATCGTCTTCGGCGAACCGCTGCTCGGCATCATCACCCACCACAACGAATGGCTGACATTCCTCGGCCTGTTCGGCTTCGCCTATCTGATGTTCCTCTCCGGCCTCGAGATCAACCTCGGCCTCCTCGGTCAGTCCCCGGGTCGCCGTTGGTACGTACCCGGGGTCGCGCTGCGACATCCGCTGATCTCCGGCGCCGTGTTGCTGATCCTGGTTGTCCTCTTCACGTTCGTCGGACTTCGCCTCATGACTTCGGTCGGCCTCATCACTTCGAGCCAGATTCCGATGTTGCTGTTCATCCTGATCGCGACGGCGGTGGGGGTCATCGTGCCCGTGCTCAAGGACCGGCCCGATCTGGGCAGGATGGGACAGGCCCTGCTGGTCGGCGGATTCCTGCTCGAGTTCGTAGCGATTGTTGGCGTCGGAGTGGTGTCGGGACTGGAACGGGAAGGGATCAGCTGGAAGATCTTCCTCATTCTCGCGATCCCCTCGGCGCTCATCATCCTGGTCTGGCTGTCCCGCGTAGGGAGTGGCCGGTTCCCGATCATCCCGCGGACCATGCATGAGCTCGCCCAGACCTCGTCGCAGTTGAAGATTCGCGCTTCACTGGCGTTGCTGGTCATCTTCGTCGCTCTGTCGCAGGTCGCCGGCACTGAAATGGTTCTGGGAGCATTCGTCGCCGGACTGGCGGTGACCGTCGTGTCGCCGCGGCACGGATCCTCGCTGCGCGGCAAACTGGACGCGCTCGGCTACGGGTTCTTCGTGCCGATCTTCTTTATCCATGCCGGCGCGACGCTCGATCTCGGCGCTGTCTTCGACTCCGCGGAATCGTTGATTCTCGTACCCGCCTTGCTGTTGGTGGCGTTCGGGGCAAAGCTTGTGCCTTCCCTGCTTGGACTGGTTCCGGCCTGGGGGATTCGTCCGGGATTGGCCGGCGGTTCGCTGCTGAGCGCGAATCTCTCCCTCGTACTCGCCGCCGGAGCGATTGCGGCCGACCTGGGTGTGATCGACGACGGCTTGCATGGCGCCCTGTTGCTCATGGCGTTGTTGACTACTGTGCTTGCCCCGCTGATGTTCTCGACCATCGCCGGACGGGCGCCCGATCAGGAGGATGGCCACACGTTGATCGTCGGTGGTGGTGATCTCGCCAGAACGCTGGTTGAGCGACTGATGGCGGGAGGTCGACGGGTCGTTGTCCTGGACCGCACCCCGGATGCTGCAACGAAATGGGGCGCAGTCGGAGTCGAAGGTGTGGTTGGAGATCCGCTCGACGCACTGACGTTGATCAGTGTGCGGCTGTTGCAGACCGAAGTAGCGGTCGTGGTCGACTTTGACGATCCCGAGCAAGTCGTTGACTACACCAGGTCTATGCGGAGGATCCATCCCACCTTGCGGGTGGTGACCTGGACGTCGGACGTCGATTCGCAGTTCGAACACATGGACATCGAGGCCCATTCACTGTCCGACGTCACGGCGTTGGCGCTTGAAGAAGCCGTCCTGCGTCCAGGATTGCACGCCGCCCGCAGCGATCCCGAATCGGGACTCGTGGAAGTCGAAATGCTCAATCGGGAGTTCGAAAGTCAGACGCTGCAGGAGATTGACTTCGAAGGCGACGTGCGTGTCCTGGTCGTGATGCGCGACGGCGAATCGTCGGTAGCGACGGGGGATACGACCATCTATCTGCACGACCGGCTCACATTGGCCGGCGAGCCATCAGCGGTGGCGCTCATGGGCAATCGATTCCAGGAGCGGAAGCGAAGCCGCTGGTTCATCGATGTGCGAACGACGCGGAAATTCGAGTCTGAATACTAGGAGTACTAGGCGGAACGAATCGTGGCCTGCTCAGAACCGATTCCGGCGAGATGGCCCAGGTAGATCGGCACCAGCGGCAGCACACAGGGGCTGATGAAACTGACAAAGCCGCCGGCAAACGCGATTGCCGCTGAGCCGGCGTTGAGGTCGAGCATCTGAGTTGAGGAGCCGTCGGAGCCGGCCAGCACGTCGACCCCGAAGCTGCCCAGCGCCTCGTTGAGCACCACGACGCGATCCAGCGCGATCAGCATGCCGACAAAGACCAGCAGCACTCCAGAAACAACGCCAATCAGCGGCATCCAACGGTTCAGCTTGCGCAGGAACTGGGTGGAAGCGCCAAAGGTCGCACCCACGATCAAGAACGGAATGCCCAATCCGGCGGCGTAGCAGATCAGCAGGATGATGGCCTGGACCAGCGACGCTGAATCGAGCGCGAGCACCAGGATGCCGGCCAGGATCGGGCCCACGCACGGTGTCCAACCAACCGAGAATGCGACTCCTACGACGAGCGATCGGCCATAATCGGCCGCGGCACGAGCGCGCGATGGTTCGGCTGTCGGTGCTCCGCTCGATGCGCCTCCCGGTCCGCCTACCTGGAAGCTGCGATACAGCAACGGGATCGTGATCACCTCTGCGAGATGCAGGCCCAGGATGACCAGCAACACGCCGGCGACCCGTTGGAACCAGATCAGCTCGTCCTGGAACGCCGAGCCTAACGCCCCGAGCAGCGCGCCCAGCGCAACGAAGACCACGCTGAAGCCGAGTACAAACGATGCGGCGTGAAAGAACACGACTCGTCGGGCCGTGTTCTGTCCAGCGTCAACGGTTCCCGTGGCAATCGACATGTCGTCAGTGTACGCCAGGTTACGTCGCCCGGAAGCAGGTGGGGTTCAGTTGGAGACGCCGGCGTCCTCCTCGGTCGAGAGCAGTGTGGCCATCGGTGATTTGAGGTCGTGGCCTCGGTTCTTGGCCCGATTGAGCATGTCACTGGCCGCCGAGGCCATCGGAGAAGGAATGCCTTGTTCTCGCGCGACCTGCACGGCTAGCGAGACATCCTTGGCCGCCCACTTGAGGAAAAACGATGGATCGTCGAAGTCCCGCTCAAGCAGCGTGGGCATGTTGCCCACGTAACTCTGGGCCGAGGCGACGCTCATCACCTCGTAGGCCCGTTCGGCGTCCAGACCGGCCGCCTCGGCGATCACCGTGGCCTCGACAAGCAACTGAATGGAGCTGATGCTGACCATGTTGTTGATGATCTTGGTCAGGGCGCCCATCCCCAGTTCGCCCATGTGGAAGACGTTGTTGCCGATGCACTCGAGCACCGGCTTGTACTTCTCAAACGACGCTTGATCGCCGCCGACCATAACGGCAAGCGTCGCGTCGATTGCTCCCTGGACGCCGTTGGAAACCGGGGAGTCGTGAAACACCACGCCTCGTTCCGCGGCTCGCTCGGCCAGCATCTTGACCGTCGACGGCAGATTGGTGGACAGGTCGAAGCAGACAAGTCCCGGCTCGGCGCCTTCGAGGATGCCGTAGGCGCCGCGCAAGACGGCAGTCACTTCGGGCGGACCGGGCAAAGAGGTCAATACCACTTCCGACTGCGATGCGACGGCTGCCGGCGACTCTGCCCAGATTGCTCCCAGCTCGATCAGGTTGGCGGCGTGCTCCTCGACCAAATCATGAACCACGACCCGATGTCCGCCCTTGATCACGTTCGCGCACATCGGATTCCCGATCTTGCCGACGCCGATGAATCCCACGTCCGACATATGCCACTCCTGCTTGCTTGACGACGAATTCCTGCCGTGCAGCCTAACGCTGACTCAGCGGTATCCTGCCTCGGTGACTGAGCCAGAGCCCGACCAAGCCGCGGGACCGCTGGACGGCTTCCGCGCGATTGAGTATTCCGAGACGCCGGCCGGCGCATATTGTGGTCGGCTGCTCGCTGGTCTCGGAGCCAGCGTGACCATCGTCGAGTCTGCGCCCGGCATGCCGCTGCGTCGCCGAGGGCCGTTTCGCGCCGACATACCGGATTCGGAAGCAGGAGCCACCCATCTGCACTGGAACAGGCGCAAGAATTCGGTTCGATTGGAACTCGCCAGCGCGGCCGGCAGGAGACTGCTCGACCAACTTCTATCCGAAGCAGACGTCTTGGTCTGCGATGTCGACCGTCGGCGCTGGGATGAATTGGACATGGATCCCGTTGCCATCCGCAAGCGGCATCCTGAGTTACAGGTCTGCGCGATTACGCCGTACGGACTTGAGGGACCGAAGTCAGAGTGGCAGGCTGCGGAGTTGACCCTGTACGCAGCCGGAGGCTATCTGCGGATTGGCGGAGAGCCCGATCGCGAACCGGTCAAGGCTTGGGGTGACCAGGGACACTTGCAGGCCGGTCTCCATGCCGCGCTGGGGATCGTTTCGGCGCTGTACGCAGATCGCGGTGGACAACTGATCGACACGGCGATGGTCGAAGCCGTGGCCTTCCTGCTGGGGGGCGGATACCAACACGCCTGGTTCTCGGACCGCGAACCTGTTCGCAATGGGGCGCGCCTGGTCGGCTTCGGCCCGGGACATCTGTACCCGTCGACGATCAGGCCGTGCCGGGACGGCTGGGTCCACGCCCATTGCAACAACCGGTATCCGGAGGCGATGGCCGTGCTGTTCGACGAACCGCAGCTGGCCGAGCCTGATCTGCTGGCCAATCTGATGGGACGCGCCGACGAAGTCGACAGCCTGATGACGCCACTCCTTATGGACACTCCTCGCCGAGAGGTCGTCCGGCGTGCGCAAGAGTTGCGCATCCCCTTCACGGAAGTACTCGCCCCGTCGGAAGTGTTGGCCGACGCCGACGGTCACCACGCCTCTCGTGAGTTCTGGCAGTCGACGCCGCATCCACGTGGAGGTGATTTCCTGGCTCCCGGACCCGCAGCTCGGTTTGGCCGCACGGCATGGATTGAGGGAGACGCTCCGCGACTAGGACAGCACAACGAACGGCTCGGCACGCCGGATCAACGGGTCCGTTGGAGGCGCGCCGGTGTTGCCTGAGGCCCGGCTGACGCCATACCCGCAGCCTGACTGCCGTCCCCTCGATGGCATCCGCGTGCTCGACATGACGACGGCGGTCGCAGGGCCCGTCGCTACCACGCTATTGGGCGCATTGGGCGCCGAAGTGCTTCGGATCGAGACTCCATGGGCCAAGCCTCGAAGTCCCGCGTCGGCGCTGCCCTATCGCGGACCGGGACCGGACGAACCGTGGAATCGCGAACCTCGGCAGAACGAGCTTGGGCACAGCAAACGCTCGATCGCACTCAACCTGACGACTGATTCCGGTCGCGAGGTCTTTCTTGATCTCGTTGAGCGATCGGATGTCGTGCTCGAGAACTTCTCGCCCCGGGTCATGGGTAACTTCGGACTGGAATGGGATGCGCTCCGTGAACGCAATCCCGAGATCATCCATGTCTCGATGCCCGCGTTCGGCAATTCGGGTCCCTGGCGCGATCGGATCTCGTACGGACCAGGAATCGACGCGATGAGTGGCATGTCCTGGCTGACGGGCTACGCGGACGGATCACCGCTCAAACCGGGCAATTTCTACTGCGACCAGAACGCAGGACTGAGCGCCGCCCTGTCGACCGTCGCCGCGCTCCTGGCGCGCGGACGCGTCGGCGGACAGACGGTTGAGTTGGCCATGCTCGAAGGCGAGCTACAGCTCGTCGGAGACGCCATGGTCGGACAGCAACTCTCCGGGCGAGAGCCGACGCGCATCGGCAACGAGCACTCGTCGGCCGCCCCGCACGGCGTCTATCCGGCCGGGCCGTTGCTCGACGATCCGGACGCATGGATTGCGATCGCCTGCCGGAGCGACGATGAATGGAACGGATTGGTGAAGGTGTGGTGCAACGAGGCGGTCGCACGTGACCGCCGCTTCGCGACCGGTCTCAGGCGCTGGCGGCATGGCGCAGAACTGGATCTGCTTCTGTCGGAATGGACCCGGCAGTCCGACCCCGTTGCGCTGACGGAACGACTGCAAGATGCGGGCGTTCCCGCGTCGCCGGTGATGGGCGCTCGCGCGCTGTTGCGCGACGAGCAGGTGTTGACTCGGCAGTCAGTCGGCGGTCTGATGCATCCGCAGGTTGGACTGTCACCCGCTCCGCAAGCGGCATTTCGATTGTCCAGGACTCCAGCCCCGCCGAAGAACGCCGCGCCATTGTTCGCCGTCGATACGATTCCTGTGTTGGAAGAGATCCTGGGATACTCGAAAGCGCGCATCAGCGAACTGCTGAATTCAGGCGCGGTGAGCGATCGACTGGTTGAGCGCTGACGTTGTTGAAAGTGATGTGACGATGCCGATCCGCAAGCCCTGGATTCAGCCCTCCGAGGATTCGATTCGCGCGATTCCGGCCGTCGTGGGTGTCTACGAAATCGCCGACGCCGAGGGCAACCTGCTGTACATCGGACAGGCCGGCGGACGCGAGCCGTTTGGCCTGCGGACGCGAATCGCGCTGCACTTTGGCGGCGCCGATCCAAATGCGGTGCTTCGCGAACGGGCGGCCCAGTTTCGCTGGGAGGCCAATCAGCAATACACCACCAAGCGTCTGGAGATGCTGATGCAGTTCCAGCGGGATGAGGGTGTGGAATGGCCGCCGGCGCATTCGGCCGGCGACTGGCGCGACACGCCTCAGCTCGGACGGTTGCGTCGCTCTGAGTCCATCCAGCGCTCGAGCGGCTGAGGGAGGAATCTGATGGAAACGCTGATGTCGGAAGAGCAGCGGATGATCACGCAGGCCGTCAAGCGGTTTGTCCGCGATGAGGTGCAGCCGCTTGAACGAGACCTCGATCCGGACGCCGTTGAACTCCCGCCTGGCGAACTGGACCGGCTGAAGGGCATCGTCAAGCAGATGGGGCTGTACCACATTGATGTGCCCGAGGACTACGGCGGTCCCGGTCTGCCGCTGACCACGCGCGGGCTGGTCGCCGAGGAGATGTCGCAGCATCGCGCCGGACTCTACCTGCCCTGTTACGGCGCATTTGGTTCGGCCGGGCTGGCCCAGCTTTACTCCGCGTCGGACGATCAGAAGGACCGCTATCTCTATCCGATGTTGCGGGATGAAAAGCGCGCGTTCTTCGGTCTGACCGAGCCGTCAGGGGGTTCGGATCCTGCTCGCGCGATTCAGACCAAGGCAGTCAAGGACGGAGACGACTGGATCCTGAATGGTTCGAAACTGTTCAGCTCGGGCGCTGACCGGGCGGATTTCGGATTGGTGTTTGCCCGCACCGATCCTGAGAAAGGGCGCCGCGGCATCTCGGCATTCCTGGTCGACACCGACTCGCCCGGATTTGAGGTACGTCGCGTGGTCCACACCTTGCGCTCGGCCAATTATGGGACGGAGCTGTCGTTCGATGATGTCCGCGTGCCGGCGGCCAACCTCGTGGGAGAGGAAGGTGGGGGCTTTGCGCTGGCCAACAACAACCTGACGCGTCAGCGAATTCCCTATTCGGCGACCTGCGTCGGGATCGCGGTTGCGGCACAGGAGATGGCGATCTCCTATTCGCAGCAACGTGAAACGTTTGGCGCAGCGCTCGCTTCGCGACAGGCGATTCAGTGGATGATCGTCGACAACGAAATCGACATCCGCACGGGCCGGATGATGTACCTCGCTGCCGCCGAGAAGGCGGAACAGGACGAACCGTTCCGGTTTGAGGCCGCGATGGCCAAACTGACCTCGACCGAAGGCGCGAGCCGAGTCGTCGACCGGGCAATCCAGATTCACGGCGGCATCGGAGTCACCAAAGATCTGCCGCTGGAACGGTGGTACCGCGAGATGCGCATTCGCCGGATCGGCGAAGGTCCATCTGAGGTGCAGCGGATCATCATGGCCCGCGACCTGCTCGGACGGGGCAGCAGCGGCTGAGAGTCCCCTCTCCCTCTGGGAGACGGTTAGGGTGAGGGTCGGCTGCTCGATGTCCCCCAGACGATCATGGAACGGACTCCAATATGAGCGAGATCATTGAGGTCGCGGTCGATGGCGCCGTGCGGACCGTGACACTGAACCGGCCCGAGAAGCGCAACGCGCTGAACAGCGAGATGCTGACAGAGCTTCATACCGCGTTCGCGGGTGAGCCGTCGGCGGAGGAGCGGGTTGCGGTGATCCGTGCCAACGGACCCGTGTTTTGCGCCGGACTCGATTTGCGGGAGCGCGAAGAGGGTCTCCCCGGCGGAGACGTCTCCATCGAGCAGATGCTCGACGCGATTCAGCACTGGCCGTTGCCGGTAGTTGCCGTCGTCCAGGGCGACGCAATCGCGGGCGGCAATGAGGTGGCGCTGCATTGCGACTTCGTCGTCGCCAGCATCGACGCCAAGTTTGGCATGTCGCTGGCCCAGATTGGCCTCGCTCCCTCCTGGTTCCTGGCCAAGAAGTTGCTCGAAGTCGCCGGACCGGTCGCGACTCGTGAGATCCTGCTGCTCGGCGATCGGATTCCCGCCTGGCGGATGCATGAGTGGGGCGTGATCGCGAGAGTGGCCAACGCCGAGGAACTCGAGGAAGCCGCCGACGCGGTGATCGACCGATTGAGCGAGAACGCGCCGCTCAGTCTCAGGGCGATGAAGGCGCTAATCGTGCGTGAGATGGATTTCCGCGATCACATTCCGCATGAAGATGTCGACGAACTCGTCGCCGTCGCCAGAAGCTCGAACGACGCCAAAGAGGGGATCCGTGCGCTGTTCGAGCGTCGCCGCCCCGAGTTCGCGGGGGAGTAGTCGAGCTGACGCCTATCTGGCCAGCGGTGGGTCTGCGGGGCGGCGGAAGGCGAAGCCTCCTGAGCTGCCGTCGAAGCCTCCATCGACGACCTGAGCTGTGGGGATCACGGACTCGTTCACGATTGGGACGATGAGCCTCGCGGCTCGCTCGCCGCCGATCGTGATCGTCAAGGTTGCGTCGTCGCCCTGGGTTGGCACGACGAGGTTGTCGGCGTCGGCGGCGGCGATGGTCAGGCGGATGCGGTCTCCGGCGCGGACGATGCTGGAGATTGGATACATTTCGACCTGGATGTCCATCGGCTCGTCTGGCTTGACCGGCGCGAGATCGGCCTTGCTCCAGCTGTGCCAGACCGGACCCTCGTGACCGCCGGGATCGGCCTGCACCCGGCGGTGCGCGAAGTTGAGGAACCCTTCCGAGAGGTAGGCAGCGGAGCCGTCTTCCCCGATCTGCTCAAGCGTGACCTCGATGGCGCCGCGATCTGATGTTGTTGACAGTTCGAGCTGGACGGCCGGCCAACCCGTGATCTCGATGTCCGACTCAAGCGGTTCGGTCGTGAAGGTCAGACACTGCTCCGCCCTCGCATTGAGGTCGGTGGTGTTGATGTACAGATCGTCGATGTAGTAGCTGTGGCGCGTCATCTGGCCCAGGCTGACGTCATGGTTGACTTCGTAGTCGACTGAGCCGGCTTCCTGCGGTTGCGACTCCGAGACCTGCCCGTCGAGCGTGAGCCAACCACTGCGGTCCTGTGATTCCGGCAGCGGCAAGCGGGGCGCGGACTTCCAGACGGTCGCGCCGGATGGGTCGCTGGCCGCGTAGTGAACGGCCGGCTCGTCCATCACGCCGTTGTCGACGTCCTTGAGCCAGTAGTCGAACCAGCGCAGCAACTCGGGATCACCGCCCTGTCCGTGATTCCAGGGACCAACAATCAGCTTCTTGGGAACGTCGAGCCGGTTGAACGCGTCGATCAGGTAGCCGGGGAATGTGAGGTCCCACCAGCCGGTGACGAGATATGTCGGCACGCCGCTCTCGTTGATCAGGTCACAGGAGTCGAACCATCCGCTGGCAACTTCGCCCAGGCCGAGGTCCGGACGCGGCCGCCTGCGCAGCAGACCGTCGAACGACGACATCCGGGTGACATCGCGAGGATCCATTTCGGAGAACGTCTCGACCCAGCGGTAGCGATCCGGCGAGCGCTCCAATTCCGCCTCCTCCCGCAGCGGTTCGCCATCGGGACCATCGACCGGTGCGGCAGGTTCGTTCTCCGACATCCCCTTGTGCAACCGCTCCCAGACTCGGGCGAAGCTGCTGATTGCGAGTCCCCCGTCGACATAACAGTGCGGCAAGCCCGGATACTGCGGCGCGATGCACTTCAGCCCCTCGGGCCGGTGCACGGCCGTGAAGAACTGCATCATGCCTTCGTATGAAATGCCAACCATGCCCACTCTGCCCGAGGACCAGGGCTGCTCGCTGATCCAGTCGATCACAGTCGCAATGTCGTGCCCGGCCAGCCAGGAATCGCCGTACTCAGCGCCGAACGAGGCGCCAGTGCCGCGGATGTCCACTGAGACGAAGCGATAGCCGTGGTGAATCAGGTCGCGGGCGATCGGCCGTTCCTCGTACTGGGTGACCAGTTCGCCCGGTTCCATGCTCCGCAGTTCCTCGGCATAGCGGGCCGCCGTGCCAGCGCTGCCCGAGACTTCGAATGAGCGGCGATATGGCGTGGTGTGGAGCACGGTCGGCGTCTGCCCGTCGATCACATTGCCGTTACTGGTGGGATGCAACACATCGATCGCGATGCGGCAGCCGTCCGTCATCGTGAGATACAACGACTCGCGCTCGTAGCCGTCCGCAACGACTTCCGTGAAGTTCTCGTAGACGCCCAGCAATGATCGTTTGTCGCTCACGGCACACCTCTAAAGATCTCTGGGGACCAGTTGAGTCCCTGCCTGGATCGATACGCTCAGATGAGGATACCGACGCGGTAGCAGGCGAATGGAGCGGGCGCTCATGACGACGATGACGAGCGGACTCGATCACATTGACCTGGTGACTCCGGAGCTCTACGCGCAACGGGGCTATCCATGGGAGGATTGGGCGCTGCTGCGGCGCGAAGCTCCCGTCTACTGGTACGAGCGCCCCGGCGTGACGCCCTTCTGGGCGATCACCAAGTATGACGACATTCAGCACATCTCGCGCGATCCCGAGACGTTCATCAGCAGCCAGCGGCTGGTCATTCGCTCGGCCGGTTCGGGTGACAGCGGCGGGAACGATCCGTCGCTGAACATCCCCAACCTGATCAGCATGGATCCACCGGAACACGGCAAGTACCGCAACGCCACGAGTCGCCGATTCTCGCCGCGCGGGATGCGACTGTTGGAGGAACGGATCGACGAGATTGCCGAAGATGTGGTTGATGATGTGGCTGCTCACATCGTCGACCAGCTCACCGACCGACGGGAGGCCGATTTCGTCCGCGATGTCGCAGCGCGGATGCCGCTGGCAGCGATCTGCGAGCTACTGGCGGTCGATCGTGACTCGTGGGAAGACCTGTTCCGCTGGACCAATGAGTTCCTCGGGTCTGAGGATCCCGAGTACCAGCAAGGACGGTCACGTCGCGAGACCTGGCAGGCCGGGGTGCGAGGTCTGCAGGGCTACTTCATGGCCCACATCGAGCGCAAGCGCCGCGAACCCGACAACAGCGTGATGACCACACTCGTCCAGGCGGAGATCGACGGCGAGCCGATGCCCGAGCACATGATTCTCTCCTACGCGATTCTGCTAATCCTGGCCGGCAATGAGACCACGCGGAACGCCACGTCGGGCGGAATGCAGGCGCTGATTGAGAATCCGGAGCAGTACGAGCGGCTGCAACGTCAGCCCGAACTACTGGACAGCGCAGTCGAGGAGATGCTGCGCTGGACCTCGCCGGTCGTGCACTTCGCCCGGACCGTCACCCGCGACACCGAGATTCGCGGTGTGCCGATCAAAGAAGGCGAGACCCTCGCGATGTGGTACCCGTCGGCCAACCGCGACGAGGACGTATTCGACGACCCGGACACGTTCGACATCGGACGTTCGCCCAATCTCCACCTCGCGTTCGGGGGATTCGGGGAACACTTCTGTCTCGGCGCCAATCTGGCGAGGTTGGAGATGCGCTCAATCTTCCGGCACGTCACCCAAAGACTCGATCACTTCGAGCTGAATGGCGAGGTTGAGCGGTTGTCGTCTGGGTTGATCGGCGGGATCAAGCGTCTGCCGGTGACCTACACGGTTCGGTAGGTTCGCCCCTTGCCTACAGCGTCGCGCCGCCGTCGACGGTGATGGTTTGGCCGGTGACGAAGACGTTTCGTTCAATCAGCGCGACGATGGCGTCGGCGCAGGATTCGGGTGTGGCGACTCCTCTGAGTGGAGCTGTCTCGCCGAGGCGCTTGCGGCCGGCTTCGTAGGTGTCTTCTCCCAGGCCGCCTCGGAGCCAGCGTCCTTCGATGAAGCCAGGGGCGATCGTGTTGATGCGGATTTCGGGCCCAAGGACTCTGGCGAGCGACTTGGTGATCACGTTGACGCCGGCTTTGCTGGCTGCGTAGGGGATACAGGAGCCTCCGCCGCCGGCTCCCGCGACGCTGCTCACGTTGACAACTGCGCCCTCTCCCGCCGCCCTCATGTGTGGCGCGGCTGCACGAGTGCAGTTGAAGACGCCGCGCAGGTTGGCGCCGATGATGTCGTCCCAAACGTCGTCGGTCACGGCCTCGAGGTCGTCGTGGGCGATGAAGTGAGTCATGCCGGCGTTGTTGACCAGGATTTCCAGGTGTCCGAACTCGTCGATGGCGGACTGGATCAGCCTGCGGCAGTCGGCGTCGTCGCGGGTGTCGGCCTGTACGGCGATGGCCGATCCGCCTGCGGCCTGGATCTCGTCGACGACGCGTTGCCCGGCTTCAGCGCCGCGGAAATAGTTGACGACAACGGAGGCGCCCATCGAGGCAAGCAGCGTCGCCGTGGCTTCGCCGACTCCGGATGATGATCCGGTGACGACCGCGACTTTGCCGTTGATGTCCATGGTTCTTGCTCCTGCCTTCTACGCGACGAGACCGCTCCGATTGGAGCGGTCTCTGGACGTTGCGAGGGAGCCCCCTCCGTCGCTTCGCGACACCTCCCCCAGAGGGGGAGGTCTCAGAGATGGCTAGCCGCCGCCGGCAGCGGCTGCCGCGGCGAGACCTTCCGGCATCACCTCGGGGATCTCGATGTTGTAGAGCTTCGCCGAGTTCTCCCAGAGGATCTTGCGGCGGACCTCTTCGGACTGGCCTTCGAGGCCGTCCTCGATTGTCTCCTGCACGTTGCCGTAGAGGCAGGTCGGGTGCGGGAAGTCGGTCTCGAAGAGGATGTTGTCGGCGCCGATGTCGTCGATCAGCTTGCGCGGAGCGACCTTCTCGAACCAGTAGCAGGCGTAGACCTGGCGGCGGAAGTAGTCCGAAGGCATCATCTCGAACTCGGGGCGCGCCTTGCGGATATCGGCGGCCATGAAGTGGTAGTCGCAGCTTTCGAGGCAGAACGGCACCCAGCCGATCCCGGACTCCACAGAAATGAACTTGAGGTCGGGGAAGCGCGGCAGCACGCCGGAGAGCAGCAGGTCGGTCATCTGCAGGCCGTTGGCCATGAACAGGACGGTGGAGGTGCGTGCGTAGGTCACCTCAGGGCCGTCGACTGCGAGACGCTCTGGCGTGAAGCCGTCGGTGAAGTCGCCGGAGCCGATGTGGAACGAGATTGGCAGACCGGCGTCTGTGGCGATGTTCCAGAGCGGATCCCAGTGATGGTCGCCAAGGAACGGCTCACCGTGCGATTGCGGGTCTCCGGTGAAGAGGATGCCCCGCATCCCCTTCGGTGCGACGCGCTCGATTTCCTTGACCGAGGCCTCGACGTCCCAGAACGGGATCGAGATGTTGGCCACGAAGCGCTCGGGCGCGACCGAGATCCAGTCGAGCTGGAAATCGTTCCAGGCGCGGACGCACTCCAGCATCAGCTCGGGGTCCTTGAGCGAGAGGAAGCGCTGCGAGGCGAATCCGGCAACGTTGGGGTACAGAACCTGGGCGTAGACGCCGGTCTCGTCCATCAGCTTGAGGCGCTCGTGGACGTCGAACGATGCGGGGTGGGCCTCTTCGTAGGTCGGCGGCGAGCTGGGGAACTTGCCCTTCCAACCGGCGAAGACGCCTGAGGGCGCTGCCGCCACCTTTTCATCGGCGACGAACCAGGAGTTGATTCCCTTGTCGTCCTGCTTGACGTGCAGGACCTTGTCGCCCCACTTGGAGGAGACTCGGGAGGTCCAGAGGTCGGCGGGTTCGGTGATGTGGGTGTCGGCGTCAATGAAGGTCTCAAACGCCATCAGGGCTCCTTTTGCTCAGGGCGCGGAAGTGGATCGCCATCAGTGTAACGGCGGCGACAGTGGGACACACTGCTATGGAATCACCGGCTCACCCGATACCGCCTTGATGATGTCGAAATAGCTGATCACGACGACAAAGATCAGGAGGGCGGCGAAACCGGCCATGTGGACGAGTCCTTCGCGTTCGGGGCTGATTTTCTTGCCGCGCCGGGCGATCTCGATCAGTACGAACATGATCCGGCCGCCGTCAAGCATGGGTAGCGGCAGGATGTTGATGATGGCGAGGTTGAGCGAAATCAGGGCGGCGAGCTCAATCAGTCGTGTCCACCCAGCTCGATCGACGACTTCGCCCGTCACTCGGGCGATTCCGACCGGGCCGGATAGCTCGATCGCTTCGCCACCGGCGATCCATGAGCGAATCCGATTTCGGACGAGGATGAACGTGTCACGGGTCTGCGTCCAGCCGGCGGCGATTGACTCGCCAATTGAAGGGCTTTCGCGAGCCACAAGTCGCGAGGCGTTCGCAATGCTGATCCCGGTCGCGCCCTGGGGTACCTCAATCTGGATGCCGGGCGGTGGATGAACCGGATCGATGCCCAGCGCTGCGTAGACCGAGGCCATCCGGACCTGCTCTTCAATCGCGATGCTGAGCATGGTGTCGTCTTGCTCGGTTACGTAGGTCATGCCGCCGGGCAGTTCCAGTTCCAGGCCTTCCTTGAGCTTCTCGGTCTCGATCCCCCAGCCAGCAATCACCGAGGCAGGCGAGACTCCAAGCTTCTCGGAGATGTCGTGCACCGAATCTCCGGGCTGGACCACGTGCGTGAGCGGCTGAGGCGCGAGGCGGGCATGGACCAGGACGTCGAACCGTTCTGGTTCTCGTGATGCGCGGCTTGCAGTGAGTGAACCGCTGGGCGGCCGTTCAACCGAGACCAGCAGAGTTTCGCCCAGATTGAGCTGGATGGCGCGGGAGAGATCGGCCGCGTTTTGAATTGGTTCCCCATCGATCGCGACGATCCGGTCGCCGGCGCGAATGCCGGCCTGGTGCGCCGGAGCCTGTTCGATCGTGCTGGTCACGACGGCCGGACCTGCGGAGACGTTGTCGGGAATCAGCGCGCCAACGGCGAACAGGATGATTGGGAGGATGGCGTTGACGATTGCCCCGGCAGCGAGGATGAGGATCCTGGTCAACCGCGACTTGGCCCCGAGCGAGCGCGGGTCGATTCCCACGGTCAGGCCGAGCAAGGTGGCCTCGCCGCGTTCGTTCATGAACTCGGCTCGTTGTTCCTCCGTCGTAATCAGATTGCGAGGTGCGGGAGCGTCCTCGTCCTGGTCACCCTGAGGCGTGAGGGTCAGGCTCCAGGTGGTTTTCCTGCCGTCGCTCTCGACGTGGTCGTAGGTGAACTCGCGCTTTTCTTCCCCGTGCGTGCGGAAGACTCGGTCGAGGAACTGATCCGGCGTGACGACGCGTTTGCCGTTGACCTTGAGAATGCGGTCGCCGGCGACGAAATGTTCTTTCATCCGCGAGTCCTGATCGACCGCGGTAATCAGCAGACCCGACGCTTCCTCGCCGGTCAGCCGGACGAATCCGCCAATTGGCAGCCAGTTGAAGGAGTAGAGCGTCTCGCCAAACTGCCAGCCCTTGCCAATCCGCGGGGGCAGTCCGACGCCAAATTCTTCGACGCGGACGCCGGCCAGCTTGGCGGCGACGAAGTGTCCTAATTCGTGCAGAACGACCAGTCCGAGCAAGACACCGACGAACGGTAGAACTGTATCGATCAGGACCATGAAGTCAGCGTACTAGCGATCTCGCGATGCCCCGCGATCAGACTGTTCGCTACACGGCGGCGGCGATACGGCCGACGGTGAAGCCGCGCGCCCAGGCGTCGGCGGCGTCGATGGCTTCGATATCGGGGTTGTCGGTGTTGCGATGGGCATCCATCGCCTGATTGACGTAGTCGGCGATCTGGGTGAAGGCGATGCGGCGCTCAAGGAAGGACTCGACCGCGACCTCGTCGGCGGCGGCCATGACGGCCGGATACGTCCCACCGGCGCGGCCCGCCTGTTGCGCCAGCTTGAGGCAGGGATAGCGGTCGAGGTCGGGTCGGGAGAAGTTGAGCGTGCCGACTGAGGCGAGGTCGAGCGGCTCGACCGTAGGCTCGAGTCGCGCGGGATATCCGAGCGCGAGCTGAATCGGCAACTTCATGTCGGGATAGCCTAGCTGGGCTTTCACCGATCCGTCGCCGAATTCGACCAGCGAATGCACAATCGATTCGGCGTGCTGGATGATCTCGACCCGCTCGTAAGGCACATCGAATAGCCACTTGGCCTCGATCGTCTCCATGCCCTTGTTCATCAGCGTGGCGCTGTCGATCGTGATCTTGTCGCCCATATTCCAGGTGGGATGGTTGAGCGCCTGCTCGGGCGTGACGTCGCCGAGTTCTTCGGCGGGCAGGTGACGCAGCGCGCCGCCCGAGGCCGTGAGCAAGATGCGGCGGATTTCGTGGTCCTCCTCGCCCCAGAGGCACTGCCAGATGGCGGAATGCTCCGAGTCGACCGGTCGCAGTTGGCCGCCGCCCCGGTCGACGGCGTCGCGGACGAGTTGACCCGCCATCACCACAACTTCCTTATTGGCAAGCGCAGCGGCGCCGCCGCGCTCCAGTGCGGTCAACGTCGGCTCAAGGCCGGCGCGACCCGCGGTGCCTACGACCAAGACGTCACCATCTGGATCTGCGGCCATCTCGTCCATCGGCGTGACCGAAGCAGTGCTTTCCTGAGCAATCATCGCCACGCGCGCCTCGTCGTCAGAGGCGGCCCAGATGTAGGTCGGTCGAAACTCGCGGGCCTGCGCTTCCAGGGCGTCGAGGTTGCGTCCGGCCGCCAGGCCGAGGATGTTGAATCGCTCAGGCATGGCGCGGACGACATCGAGCGTCTGCCGGCCGATGCTGCCGGTCGAGCCCAGCAGGACCAGGTTGATCGGGGGTTGGTTCAGGTCGTCCATTGCAAGAAGAAATATACGACGGGCAGGCCGAAGAGGAGGGAGTCGAGCCGATCGAGCACGCCGCCGTGTCCGGGAATGAGGTTGGAGGAGTCTTTGACGTCCATGGCGCGCTTGAACAGAGACTCCGCGAGATCGCCGAGTTGGGACACGATCGGCAAGACCACTGCAAGCAGCACCAGCGGCCAGATTTCCACGTCGAGATTGAGGATCTGGTCGAGGGCGATCGTTGCGCCGAAGCCGCCCAGCCAGCCAAAGATCGCCCCTTCCATCGTCTTGTTGGGTGAGACAGACGGGGCCAATGGGCGACGGCCCAGCAGGCGTCCGCCGGCATAGGCGGCGGCGTCGGCCGACATGATGGCGAGGACGGCGAGCAGCACCCAATCCGTGCCCTGATGGGCGCCTCGAACCAAAACGAACGTTGCGCCAGGAATGGCGAGATAGGCGACAGCGCCCAGCATGGAGGCGCCGCCAAGCAGGATCGGCTTCAGTTGCGCCGGATCGGGCAGGGAGACGGAGCGGACCGCCGTGATGGTCGCGACTCCGGCGATACCCAGGCCGGCGGCCAGGATCGGCCCGAGCAATGGCACGTCAGACTGCGTGGCCACTGCGACGATCGCGCCAATCGCGGCCAGGGAAACGAGGAATGTGGGGTTGCGCCGGCTGAGTCCGACGATGACGGCAATCTCGCTGAGCGCCGCAGCCAGGCTGAGCGCAATCATGGCGGCGAAGAATGGTCCACCGATCAGGATGGCGGCGATGATGATCGGCATGCCGATTGCGGCGCTGGTCAAGCGTGCGGATAGACCGCCCCGGCTCCAGAGCTTCCTGAGGGGCCACGAGAACAGCTCGATCAACAGGAACAGCGGGAGCAGGATTGTCGGCCCAGGTGCCGCGATGATCCTGTCTGACTGGGGTGAGTTACTCGCCATTGGCGGGTCGTCCGCCGAAGTTTCTGGTTCTCTGGGCGTAGGCGGCGAGCGCCGCGTCGACATCTCGCTCGCAGAAATCGGGCCAGTACGTGTCCGAGAAGACGTACTCGGCATAGGCGGCCTGCCAGAGCAGGAAGTTGGAAACGCGCTGGTCGCCGCCGGTGCGGATGATCAGGTCGGGGTCGGGCAGTTCGCGGGTATAGAGGTAGTCCGAGAGCTTGCGTTCCGTGACATCGTCGGGATTGATTCCGTCGGCGACCATGCGGCGCACGGCATCGACCAGTTCGGCTCTGGAGCCGTAGTTGAACGCCACGCAGACGGTCATTCGGTCGTTGTCGCGGGTGAGCTCAATCGCGCTGTCGATCTTGCGCCTGAGGCGAGCGTCGAGTGCGTCAAGTTGTCCGATGTAGCGCAACCTGACCCCGGCCTCGTGCAGCGGCTGCACCTCGCGGTCGATGGTTGAGGAGAGGATGCGCATCAGGCCGCGAACTTCTGGTCGAGGGCGCTTCCAGTTCTCGGTCGAGAAGGCAAACAGCGTGAGACAGCGAACGCCGCGCTCGGCGAATGCTTCGATTGCGGCGCGGATGTTCTCGGTGCCGGCTCGATGACCTTCGGTCGGCCGCAGTCCGCGTTGTGCCGCCCAGCGTCCGTTGCCGTCCATGATCACCGCAACGTGATGCGGAATCTCGGTGGAATCCACGAGGTGGACGCCGTTTGCCCTCACAGGCAACGCTGCGTGGTTTGTCGGAGGGGTGATCGTGGATGCGGATGGGCTTGGCACGTGCTAGACCTCGAGGAGCTCGCGCTCCTTCAGATTGCCCGCAGCATCAACTTTAGCGATGAATTGGCCGGTCAGCGTGTCGAGTTGTGTTTCCGCCCGGCGTTCCTCGTCCTGCGACAGGTCTCCGTCGCGCTGCATGGCTCGAAGATCGTCGTGGATGTGCCGACGCACATTGCGGATGGCGACGCGGGCGGTCTCGGCTTTCTGATGCACGAGCTTGACCAGGTCGCGTCGTCGCTCCTCGGTCAACTCGGGCAGCGCCAGACGGATCAGGATGCCGTCCGATTGTGGATTGATCCCGATATCCGAGGTCTGAATCGCCTTGGTGATCGGGTCGAAGGCATTCTTGTCCCACGGCTGGATCGCAATCAATCGAGCTTCCGGTGTCGAGATCGTCGCCAGCTGGTTCAACGCCATGGTCGTGCCGTAGTAATCGACCCGCAGTTGGTCGACCAACGACGTGTGGGCGCGTCCGGTTCGCACGGCCATGAGATCACGCTCGAGGGCGCTGACGGCGCCGCTCATCCGCGAGTCCGCGTCTTCGAAGGCGAGGTCGAGGAGCTCGTTGTCGGACATGTCGCGCTCCCAGCCGATCTTCGACCGATCATGGTCGGCGGGCTTCAGTCGGCAAGGACCGTTGCCCCGTGATCGACCCGAGTACCGGCCACGTCCAGATTGGGACCGTCGATCACTGTGCTCACGATAGCGTCAGGCGCTTCGATGTTGAACACCACGATTGGCAGCGAATGCTCCTCGCAAAGGGCCAGCGCCGACGCATCCATCAGCACGCCGAGGTTTTGCTGCAACGCCTCGCGATAGTTGAGTCGTGAGTAGCGCCGGGCGTCGGGATGGTGAGCCGGATCGGCCGTGTAGACGCCGTCGGTGCCGTGCTTGCCCATCATGAGTTGATCGGCGTCGAGCTCGATGCCGCGCAGCGCGGCGGCAGTGTCGGTTGTGACGTACGGATTGCCGGTCCCGCCGACACAGAGCACGACCCGGCCCTTTTGCAGATGACGGATCGCGCGCCGGCGAATGAAGATTTCCGACACCTGGCGGACGTGCAGAGCCGACATGGTTCGGACCTCGCCTCCGGCGGCTTCGATCGCGTCCTGCAGCGCCAGACCGTTGATCACGGTCGCCAACATGCCTGCATAGTGCGCAGTCGCCTGGGTCATGCCAAGCTCGCCGGCCAGGCGGCCGCGAAACAGGTTGCCGCCTCCGACAACCACGCCGATCTCGACGCCGCGACTGCGGCACTCGACGATTTGCCGGGCGATGTCGTTGAGGGCGCCCGAGTCGATGCCGGAGTCGCGCTGACCCTGTAGCGATTCACCGGAGACTTTGAGAACGACTCGGGATGTGGTCGACTGGTCGGTCATGACGTGTTCGCCATACCCGCAATCTCGGTCACAACCTGCTACTCGCCCATTTCGTAGCGAGTGAAGCGAGCGACTTCGATGCGCTCACCAATGGAGGCGATGACGTCGTTGATTCGGTCGTTGATGGTCTGCGATCCGTCCTTGATGAACTCCTGGTCAAGCAGCGCGACCGCGTCGGCATCGGCGTCGCCGGGCATGTCGTCGGCGCTGACCCCAGCGGGGTTCATCGAGGCGATCTGCATCGCGATGTCGTGGGCGAGCTCTTTGAAGGGCTCGGTCTTGGCGACGAAGTCGGTCTCGCAGCGCAGGTCGACGAGCACGCCGATCCGACCGCCGTGGATGTAGCTGTGAATCAGGCCCTGTCCCGTTGCCCGGTCGGCGCGCTTGCTGGCCGTGGCGATGCCCTTTTCACGGAGCACAAGCCGAGCCTGCTCAATGTCGCCGTTGGCTTCCGTCAGCGCCTGTCGGCAATCCATCACACCGGCACCGGTTTCAGCGCGCAGGGACTTGATCTGGTCAATGGTTACGGGCACGTTGGTGGCTCCTCTGGTCGTTGGCTGTGTATGAGGCCGGGCTGTTCGTCCGACTCGATGGATGGTCTGGTTCAGTTGGCCGCGACTGGCTCGGCGGTCTCGGCCGCTTCGTAGGATTCCTCGGCCTCCACGGCGCTTTGCATCATCATGCCGCCCTCTTGCGCTGCATCCGCGATTTGGGCGGTCAGCAGCCGCACAGCGCGGATAGCGTCGTCGTTGGAGGGGATCGGGAAATCAACCAGGTTCGGGTCCGAATTGGTGTCGCAGACGGCGATGATTGGGATGTTCAGGCGTCGCGCTTCGGCCACGGCGATGTGCTCGCGCGGAACATCAACCACGAAGAGCGCACCGGGCAGCGAGGTCATGTCCCGCAGGCCTCGCAGATAGCGGTGCAACCGGGTGAGCTTGTCTCGTAGTTTCAGCGCTTCCTTTTTGGGCAGCAGTTCGAGCTGGCCGGCCTCTTCGCGGCGTTCGAGTTCGATCATGTAATCGACGCGCAGGCGGATCGTCTGGAAATTGGTCAGTGTGCCGCCCAGCCAGCGAGTCACGACATACGGCATGTTGGCTCGGTCGGCTTCGTTGCGAATCACGTCCTGAGCCTGGCGCTTGGTGCCGACGAACAGGATCTGTTGCCCAGAGCCCGAAAGTTCGCGGGCGAACTCCGTGGCGTCCTCAAGTCGGGTGACGGTCTGGGCCAGGTCAAGAATGTGTACGCCGTTGCGCGCGCCGTAGATGAACGGCGCCATTTTGGGGTTCCAGCGTCCGGTCTGATGACCGAAATGGACTCCGGCCTCCAACAGGTCGCGCATTGAGATCGATGTCGTCATCCGGCTCCTCAGATGGTCAGGCTGTCAGTCACGTCGAACCCGTCCCTGAGGCGGGCAACTGGATCGAGTATATGCATGTGCCCGCGATACGCGCACTCAATCAGGTCTCGTGATAACTTACGCATGTTGTCTGGTTTCCGCGCGGAGGAAGTACGTGCCCCGCTACGTCTACGAGTGTTTCGAGTGCGGCCACACGGTCGAGAAGTTGGAAGGCTGGAGCGCTCCGGCGCAGCAGCCCTGCACGGAGTGCGAGCAAACGCTGCAGCGAATCCCCAGCGCCCCGGCGATCGTCTTCAAGGGCTCCGGCTGGTACTCGACCGATAGCAAGAAGAGCAACTGGAAGTCGCGACGCGACGAGGACCGCGACGCCGTAGGCGATCCTGAGTCGAACGGTGCTTCTTCTGATGGCCCCTCGTCTGAAGGATCTGACCCCGGCGAGCTGGAGACCTCTGCCGCTACGGCTGATTGATCGGTTCCTGGACTTCTCCTCAGCGAGCATCAACCCATGAAAGTCGTGCTCCAACGCGTCAGCCGCGCGTCGGTGTCCGTTGACGGCGCCGTCGTCGGGGCCATTGACCTTGGGTTGCTGATCCTGGTAGGCGTCGCCGATGGAGATTCTCCCTCCCAGGCTGAAGCGCTGGCGCGCAAGGTGGCGGGATTGCGGATTTTCGCCGACTCCGAGGGTCGCTTCAACGAGAGCCTGCTCGACGTCGGCGGCGCAGCGCTGGTGATCAGCCAGTTCACGCTGCACGCCGATGTACGCAAGGGCCGTCGGCCCAGTTTCACCAGCGCCGCGCGTCCCGAGCGGGCCGAGCCGCTGGTCGAGCATTTCGCCGAGTCGCTGAGAGCGCAAGGAGTCCCGGTTCAGACGGGAGAGTTCGGCGCGATGATGTCAGTGGAACTGATCAACGACGGCCCGTTCACGGTCGCGATCGACTCAGCAGACCTGGAACGCCCGCGGCGAGGCTAGAGAGACCCCCCGGCAATATCGCCTGACAGACACGAGGCTCCGGCTGCGAAACGCTCGTTAGTCCGGCGGCAGGTCGAGCGCGATGTCCAGGGCGATATCGAGCGACGGGGCCGAGTGGGTCAGCGCTCCGAGAGAGATGTAGTCGACCCCCGACCTGGCGATTTCGGGAATCTGCTCCAGCGTGATTCCGCCGCTGGCCTCGGTCCTGGCGTGGTAGACCCGGGCGACTTCAACGGCGGGCACCAGGTCGTCGGTCGCGAAGTTGTCGAGCAGGAGCGCGGTGGCCCCGGCCTCGAGCGCCTGCCGAGCCTCATCGAGATTGGTCACTTCCACTTCAACTCCGGTCGCCGGTCCGACATTGGCAAGTGCCGCCGAAACGGCGTCAGCGAGGCTCCCGCCTGCCTGACGTACTGCGGCGATGTGGTTGTCCTTGATCAACACGCCCGAAGCTAATGAGTCGCGGTGGTTGAGTCCGCCGCCGCAGCGAACGGCGTAGCGTTCGGCCGGGCGCAGTCCCGGTGTTGTCTTGCGCGTGTCGAGGATCTTCGTGCGCGATCCCGCGGCGTCGACCGCCTGGGCCGTGAGCGTGGCCGTCCCGCTCAAACGTTGCAGCCAGTTGAGCGCGGTCCGTTCCGCCCGCAGCAGGGGGTCAAGCTGCCCGCCAACGACCGCGATCTGTTGGCCGGCCGAGACGCGGTCGCCGTCGCTTACCTCAGGCAAGAAGCGGACATCGGGGTCGAGCGCAGCGAACGCAGCAAGTGCGAAATCGAGTCCACAGACGACACCGTCGGCTCGGGCGATGAGGTGGGCGTTGCCCTGCCGCCAGTCGATCCACTTGCTCAATGAGCCTGTCGTGACGTCGAGGTCGGCGCGGTCTTCGGCGAGCGTGGCGTCGACCAGTCGCTGCACAATGGCCAGGTCGAGAGCGCTCATTCGCGGGCCAGTCGCCAGAGACTGTGACGTTGCCAGTCGGGGCTGGTCTCAGGAAAGTCAAGCCGCAAATGAGAGCCCCTGGTTTCGGTGCGCTGCAATGCCGCCTCCGTGATGAGTCGCGCGGTCAGCGTGCCAAGCTCCAGTGAGGCATCTCCTCGATCTGACCGCTGTGCCGACCATTGATCGAACCGTTCGATTGCCGCTCGCAGGTCTTCCCCCGTTCGGGAGATGCCGACCAGCTCGCTCATCGTTCGCTTCAGGTTCTGCCAGGACGGAGCGCCGCCGTGGGGGTGGATGCGCAAGGTTGTGACGTCATCGTCCCGCATGTCGGCCTCATGCGTGTTGCGCAGAACCGATTCCACGGCTCTGGAAGAGAAGACAGCCGCTTCGAGCAAGGAATTCGAGGCCACCCTGTTCGCGCCGTGCGCGCCAGTCGATGCGCACTCGCCGGCCGCGTACAGGCCTCGAATCGTTGTGCGCCCGTCGATGTCGGTGTAGACGCCGCCCATGTGGTAATGCGCGGCCGGCGCGACGGGAATTGGTCCGGTTGTGATGTCATACCCGCGTTCCAGCGCGCCACGGTAGACGCCGGGAAACCGCTCGCGCAAAAAGTCGGAGTCGAGGTGTGAAACGTCCAACCTCACGTGGTCGGCGCTGTCACGACGCATGGTCTCGAAGATCGCCTGCGCCACCACCGAACGAGGCGCCAGCTCCGCATCCGGGTGAATGCTGGACATGAACCGATCTCCCCGGGAGTCCAACAGCACCGCCCCTTCGCCACGCACAGCTTCCGATATGAGGAATGCGCTCTCCTCGCCGGCGAGCGCTGTCGGATGGAATTGGACGAACTCGGGATCTCGCACCACCGCGCCGGCACGAAATGCCAGTGCCACGCCATCGCCGGTGGCGTTGGCCGGATTAGTCGTGATCCGGTAGAGCGCGCCAGATCCGCCGCTGGCGAGAATCACAGCGTCGGCGAGGATCGTCTCTCTCGCATCCGTCAGCACTCCCGCACAGCGCCCGGCCTCCACAACGAGATCCTCAACGGCGTTCCCCGTCCGCACGTCGACATCGGCTTCCGCCAACCGCTCGACAAGCGCGTCTTGTATGTGCCGGCCCGTCTGGTCGCCGCCGGCGTGGAGCACCCGAGGCGTCGAGTGCGCGCCCTCGGTCGCGAGCGCCAAGTCTCCATCTCGGCCGCGGTCGAAGTTGACGCCCAGCTGAATCAGTCGCTGAATGGCGCTGGCGCCATCAGCTGTGAGGGCGTCAACGGCCGCGGGATCGCAGAGACCGGCGCCGGCGCGGATCGTGTCTTCTGCGTGGAGTGCCGGGTCGTCAAGCCCCGTCATCGCTGCCGCGATGCCGCCCTGGGCCCTCTGCGTATTGGTCTCCTGCAGCTCTGACTTGCTCAGCAGCGTGACCTTGGCGAACTGCGACGCCAGCAACGCCGCATTCGTGCCGGCCAATCCGCTGCCGATGACCAGAACGTGCATGGGGTCGTGCACCAGCAGGTCTAGGTGATCGCCAGCATGCGGTCGAGTGCAACACGCGCCCATTTGCGCGTGTCATCGTCGACCGTGATCGGATTGACCACGCGGCCCTCGATCAGAGCTTCGGTCACCCAGGCCAGATACGCGGGGTGAATCCGGTACATCGTCGCGCAGGGGCAGACCACCGGGTCGAGACAGAATGCCGTCTTGCCCTCGTGAGCGACCTCTTCATTGAGCCGGTGGACCAGGTTGATCTCGGTGCCCACGGCGTAGGTGCCGGGCGGACCGTTGCGTACGTAGTTGATGATGAACTCGGTCGAACCGTCCGCGTCGGCGGCGTCGACGACCTGTTGAGTGCATTCCGGGTGAACGACCACGCGAACACCAGGATGTTCTTCGCGAGCGCGCTCGATCTGGTCGACGCGGAAGCGAATGTGGACGGAGCAGTGGCCCTGCCAGAGCAGGATCTTGCTCTGTTCGATCCGTTCTTCGCTCAATCCGCCGTTCAACTTGCGGGGACTCCAGACGGCCGTCTGTGTTTGCGGGTCGATGCCGAGGCGCTTGCCCGTATTGCGTCCGAGATGCTGGTCGGGGAAGAACAGCACCTGGTCGCCCTGTTCGAACGCCCACTCGAGCACCGCGGTTGCATTGGACGAGGTGCACACCGCGCCGCCGTTCTTGCCGACAAAGGCCTTCAGCGAGGCGGCGGAGTTCATGTAGGTGATCGGGATTACCCGGTCGGTGTCAACGACTTCACCGAGGTCATCCCAGGCGTCGTAGACATCCTCCGGCTGGGCCATGTCGGCCATCGAACATCCGGCTGCGAGATTGGGCAGGACCACCGTTTGCTGGGGCGTCGTCAGGATGTCGGCGCTTTCGGCCATGAAATGGACGCCGCAGAAGATGATGTAGTCGGCCTCGGAATTCTCGGCCGCCTGCTGGGCCAGCTTGAATGAGTCGCCGCGAAAGTCGGCAAACTCGATGATGTCGTCGCGTTGATAATGGTGCCCGAGGATTAGCAATCGCTCGCCCAGTTCGGCCCGCGCGGCACGGATGCGTTCCCGCAACTCATCGCCCGAGAGCCTCAGATACTCCTGCGGAATCTCCGGCTGCCAGTCCGGCAAGTGCGGCTCGGACGCCAGCGGGATGGTGGCGATGTCGGTCTCGCATGCCTCATCCGGCAGGTTGGGCGGCAGGGTCTCGGGTACGTACGTGGTTTCGAAAACGACGGCTTCAGACATGACTCTCAAACCCATCACTTAGTGTCAGAGTGACACTATCGATCCGCAATATTGTTGCAAATCTGGAGGCGTGCTGTCAAGAGACGAGTCAGAGAAACGTGGAACAATCGCGTGGCGACATAAGCCAAGAGCTGGAACGCTCGGGCCTAAAGCTCAGGAGCGGCTGGCAAAGCGATACAGACGTGCGGGACGATGTCGACCGTCGGTGCGTTTCTCGGGCGTTGCGACGATGAAATCGGATGCCAGGAGTCGCCGGCGGAAGTTCCGCTTGTCCAGCGGTCGGCCGAGAATTGCCTCGTACACCTCCTGCAGTTCGCGCATGGTGAACTGAGGCGGCAACAGCGAGTAGGCCGCGTCGGTGTACTGCAGCTTGTTGATCAGCCGAGTCCGCGCGACGTCAATCACCTGCTCGTTGTCGAACGCGAGCGGGGGAAGATCGTCCAGATTCCACCATTCGGGACGCCACGCCGTCCGCTGGGCCAGACGGACCGAGGCGCTTTCGACCAGCGCAAACCACGCCACGCCGACGCTGCCCTCTTCGGGCGACGGATCGAGATCGCCAAACGTGTAGAGCTGCTCGAGGAAGACGTCGGTGACGCCGGTTTCTTCAGCGAGTTTGCGCACGGCAGCTTCATCCATTGTCTCGCCGTGCAGCACGGCCCCGCCGGGAATCGCCCACCGACCCTCGGCCGGTGCGGCCGAACGCTCAATCAGTAGAACCTGCAAGGCGCCGTCGACCACGGTGAAGATCACCACGAGAACCGCAACGATTGGGCGGCGCGCCGCCGTTCTGCTGGCGATGGGCGCTCGGCTGGTCTCGGTCGTCATCGGATTATGCCGGCTTGCCCTGCAAGCTCCCCAGGGACGGCTGGCCCTGCAGACTCCACGCGCCGACTCGCGTTACCGACACATCCAACATATCGCCGGGCTGGAGGTCGCCGACTGGGGCATCGAAATGGACAAGTTTCATCGTCCGCGTCCGCCCGGTGTGACGCTCCATGCCCTCGGTCTCGGACGGCTTGGTCGACTCGAGGAGAACATCGACATCGGTGAGCAGATAGCGGTTATTGATCTGGAACGAGATGTCTCGCTGCAATTCTTCAATGCGGTGCAATCGCTCCATCTTGATCTCGTGCGGGACATCTTCTGGCTGATGGCGCTCGGCGAATGTCCCGGTCCGCGGGCTGTAGGCGGCGACATGAACCTTGTCGAAACGCAGGTCGGCGAGCAGGTCGTAGGTGTCCTGGAAATCTCTCTCCGTCTCACCCGGGAAACCCACGATCACATCCGTCGAGATGCTGACATCGGGCCAGAGCGAACGGACTTTGTCCACTCGCTCGCGGAACTGGGCAACGCTGTAGCCGCGTCGCATGTTCGTCAGCACGTCGTCCGAACCGGCCTGCACCGGCAACGAGAAGGCCTCGCAGACCTTGGGCAGCTCGGCCATCCCCTCGAGGATGCGGTCGGTCATGTCGGGCGGATAGCTGGTCAACTGGCGGATGCGCTGGAGATTGGGTAACTCGTGAATCTCCCGCATCAGGTCGGACAGGTCGGCGTGGTCGGTGTCGGGATCAACGGGTGGTTGGTCCTTCCCGTAGGCCTCGACGGTCTGGCCAAGCAATGTGACCTCGCGCACCCCCCGTTGCGTGTGGGCTTCAACCTCGCGGGCAATCTCGTCGATTGGTCGCGAGCGCTCGCGGCCGCGGCGGAGGGGGACGATGCAGTAGGTGCAGAATTTGTCGCAGCCCTCGATCACCGGCACAAAGGCCGTCGGCCGTGTCTCGTCAGGGAAGATCTCCGGCCAGAATTCGCCGCCGTCATCCTCGGGTTCGGGAATGCCGGGCAGATCGAGGAGATTGACGACCTGGTCGAAGCGCTGCGGCTGCGCCCAGGCGTCGACGAATGAGAATCGCTTCGTGATCGGGTCGTCGCCGCGAGCGGTGTGAGGTCCGACCATGCAGCCCATGACGGCGATTCTGAGGCTGGGATTGGTCCGCTTGAGATGCTTGAGCGAGCCGAGTTTGGCCTGCGCCTTGTCCTCGGCGTGCTGGCGCACGGCACAGGTGTTGAGCACGATTAGGTCGGCGTCGCGCGGTTGATCAGTCGGGTCCATGCCCAGCCGTCGCAGACCCGCAGCAAGCTTGGCCGAATCGGCCGTGTTGACCTGGCAACCGACGGTCCAGATGTGATACTGCGGCATGGCTCAATCGCTCAATCTCATGGCGGAGGGTGAGGGATTCGAACCCTCGACGGAGTCTCCCCCGAACCCGCTTAGCAGGCGGGCGCACTAGGCCACTATGCGAACCCTCCATGAATGAGATTAGCAGCGAGCGGGCCATATGCTGCGCGGAGATTGCATATTGGAGCAGGCACGATCGGCGACGTGACGATGCGCGAACGGCTTCGGAAACTCATCGACAGCGCCCTGCTCAGACTGGCCCCGCCCAGTCCACATCGACTGCTTCAACTGGCTGACAACCACTGGATGCCGTTCATTGGCGCCATCGCGGCGATCGCCCTGGCTCTGGCAATTGTCGTGCCCCTGGCGCTTGCCACCAAGAGCGACCAGAACGATCCGTTTGTGCTGCAGTCGGCGGACGGAGCGCGTTTCGTCGCCGAACTCAATGGCGACGGTGACACCTGGGTACTGCTCGGCCACATGTTCCCGACCAAGCGGACCAAGCCGACCCACCGTGGAATCTGGGACAAGTTCGCGGACCGGCTCGTCGCCGAGGGCTACCGGGTGCTTCGCTGGGACTTCCGCTGCCACGGAGACACGCCCTGCGTCTATAGCGACCGCCCAATCGAGGACGTGCCTGAGATCTATCTGGAGTGGGAGGCCGCGATCGACTATGCGGTCGAGGAGGGGGCGGAGAAGATCTACGGCATTGGCGTCAGCATGGGCGGCACCAGCCTGATGCAGGTTGCGGCGTACCGCGACGAATTTGTCGCCGTCAGCGCGATTTCCAGTCCCAACATCTTTCCCAACAAGCCCCCCAAGGACTCAGACCGGGCCGACGAGGACGGGTTTGACAAGCTCGATGGCCTGAGCACGGTCGCCGACATTGATGTACCGAAGCTGTACATCGCCGGAGCGCGAAACCAGTGCTCCTACTGGCAGTCCAATCGTTACTTCAAGGCGGCCGGTGAGCCGGTCCGGTTTGTGCTCTACGAGACCGACCTGCACGGCACGGAGATCCTCGACGACGAGGAGATCGGACCAGACGCGGTGCAGGAAGTCCTGGACTTCCTTGCCGATCCACACGGCATCATCGGCAAGGAGATGCGCAATCTTGCGCCCGGGGCCGACCCGGACCACGAGTGTTTTCCGCCCAAGGATCAGGATGACGAACAGGACGAGGAATAGACGATCCGGCCTGGCAGGCTCCGCGAACCTCAGGATCCGGCGCGGCGCTTCAGAAGTCGCTGGGTCAACGGGACGAGCACGATCACGGCGACGGCGCCGACGATGATCCCGACGACCACGTCAACAACCAGCGCGAGGATCACCATCAGCAGGATGCCGATCAACGGAGCAATGAAGCCAGCCAGGGTGGCGATCTGACCCTGCTGCTTTGGGCTCAGCGGATCATCACTCATGGCGTGGCCCTCGATTGACCCGGCTACTCGGCGGATCCGCCGGGCGGTTGATACTTGCCGGCCTCCTCGAGCACACGGCGCATGGTCGATCCGATCTCGGCTGGACTGCGCGAAATGACCGCCCCGGCCTCTTCGAGCGCCGTGATTTTGGCCTCGGCCGTCCCTGCCTCGCCCTCGATGATCGCTCCAGCGTGTCCCATCCGGCGTCCTGGCGGCGCCGTCGCGCCCGCGATAAAGGCGACGACCGGCTTGTTCATACTGCGCTTGATGTAGGCCGCGGCCGCCTGCTCGGCCAGCCCGCCAATCTCGCCGATCAGCACCACCGCATCGGTGTCCGGGTCGCTGTTGAAGCGGCGCAGGATCGCCTGTTGCTGCTCACCGATAATCGGATCGCCGCCGACTCCGACACAGGTCGACTGGCCGATGCCGGCGCGTGTGAGCTGGTCAACGGCTTCGTACACCAGCGTTCCCGAACGGGATACGACGCCGACGTTGCCTGCCATGAACACGTCGGGCGGGTGGATTCCGACACGGCAATTGGACGCCGGCTGGATGATCCCCGGGCAGTTCGGTCCAATCAGCCGGCTCTTCGAGTCGGCCAACGCGGTGCGGACGCGAATCATGTCGTGGACCGGTACGCCCTCGGTGATGCAGACAATCAACGGCACCTCGGCGGCGATGTTTTCGAGGATCGCGTCGGCCGCGCCTGGGGCGGGGACATAGATGATCGTGCAGTTCGCCTGGGTCTGTTCGACCGCTTCAGCAACGGTGGCAAAGACGGGGAAACTGTGATTGCCGTGGCTGAAGCTGTCGCCGCCGCGGAATCCCGGGTGTACCCCAGCCACCACCCTGGTGCCGTAGTCGAGTGAGCGTCGAATCTGGTTCTGGCCCTCGTTGCCGAGTCCCTGGATCAGCAATCGAGTGCGGTTGTTGAGGAGGATGCTCATGCGCCGGATCCTTGTTCGGAGTCGTTCGGTTTCGTTCGGTGGTCTTCGGACCTATCGGTCCTTCGCTGCTATCCCTTTGAGCGGGTACGCCGTTTGCCGGATGCTGCCGCGGCGACGGCCAGTTCCGCCGCGTCGCCGAGCTCGTCCGCTGTCTGCACGGCGATCCCGGAGTCATGCAGGACCCGCCGGCCTTCTTCGACATTGGAGCCGTTCAGGCGGACCACCAATGGCTGCTGGATGTTGAGTTCCTTGACTGCGTCGACGACGCCCTCGGCGACGATGTCGACCCGGGCCAGGCCGCCGAAAATGTTGATGAAGATCGTTTTCACGTCAGGGTCGTTGACGATGATTCGCAATGCTTCAATCACGCGGTCCTTGCGGTTGACGGTGCCGATGTCGAGGAAGTTGGCGGGTTCGCCGCCATGCAGCTTGAGCGTGTCCATGGTTGCCATGGCCAGCCCGGCGCCGTTGACGACGCAACCGATGTCGCCGTCGAGCTTGATGTAGGAGCCGATGTTGGCTTCCTCGGCCTCAATCTCAGTTGGGTTCTCCTGCGAACGGTCGCGCCACTCCTCGTAGCCGCCGTGCCGGAAGGAGGCATTGTCGTCGAGCCCGACCTTGCCGTCGATCGCGACAACGGTTCCGTCGCTCGTGAGCACGAACGGATTGACCTCGACCAGCGACGCGTCCATGTCGATGAAGACGCGGTACAGGTTGGCGAACATCTCACCGGCCGGCCGAACGGCAGAGGACGGCAGCCCGAGCCTGCTCGCCAACGACCGACCGCGGAATGCGGGGAATCCCTCAACGGGGTCGACCGGGACGCGCAACACCGCGCGCGGGTTGGTTCGGTTGACTTCTTCAATCGACTGTCCGCCTTCGGCCGACGCCACAATCAACGGTTGACCGTTGGCGCCGTCGACCTGGATCGAGAAGTAGTACTCCTTGGCAATCGAGGTCTGCTGTTCGATCAGCACGGCGGAGATCGGCACGCCATCGGCTCCGGTCTGGATACTGACCAGGCGGGCGTCTTGTTCCATCATGGGACGAAACTCTTTGAGCGCCTCTTCGATGCCGCCGGCGAGTCGTACGCCGCCGCGCCGGCGTCCCGTGATTTGTCCTTCATACCGTTCCGGATCCGCAGTCAGATCGTTGTAGATCCGGGTGGTCCGGTCGCGTTTGACGATTCGGCCTTTGCCGCGTCCACCGGCGTGGACTTGCGCCTTGATCACAACGTCAGGGCCGTGCTCTTTGACCAATTCACGCGCTTCCCGCTCCGTAGTGGCCGCTCCTCCACCGGGGACGGGAACCCCATGAGATTTGAATAGTTGTTTGGCCTGGTACTCGTGGATGTTCATCTTCGCCAGCCGGATGATCTCTGCACTTGGGTGGTCGGATACCGTCGGTACCGAACATAGCTGTGGCCAGGTGGTGGGGCAATTGCGCGTGACACTGAGCAGGCGGCAGTTCGTCAAACGCTCCGGCTGGCTGGCCGGCGGGGCCGTGGCTGCGGCCCTCGTTGGCTGTGCTGAAGACAGACGTCCCGACCGGCAGCAGGTGCAGCCGACACAGACCGCCGACCAACAGGTGCCGAATGCGCAATCTGTTCGGCGGCAGACGCGACAGCAGGTCGCAACACAGCGGCAACGTCCCGATCCTGAGCCGGCGGAACAGGTCGAGCAGGCTGGGAAGACCAACTCGGCAGTGCAACAGGCTGGCTTCGAACAGCCCGACGCGCAGACGCAGCAACAGGGACGAGGCAGACCGCAGCCGGCCAGGCCTGAATCTCCAGCCGAACGCAGATTGCTCGTCCCGGATGTGGTTCAGGGTGGTCACGAACTGCAGGATCCGGCCTTCGAACCGATTTCCGGTGCCCGAGTCGAGTATGGCGACATCGATGGAGCGGGATACCGGATCGAGTTACCGGAGCAGTGGAACGGCGACCTCGTGCTGTGGGCGCATGGGTTTCGTGGGCTGGACGAAGCGGGCACAGGCTTTAGCCGCCGACTGACGTTCGACGACATTCCGGCCCGCGACGTGATCATCGGGCAAGGCTACGGTTGGGCGACCTCGACCTATCGCGTCAACGGCTACGTGCCGGGGGTTGGCGTTGACGACCTGTTGCGGGTCAAGGATCGGGTCGCCGAACTAGCGCGTCCGCCTCGCCGGACGTACATCGCAGGCGGCTCGATGGGCGGCGCGACTGCGCAGCTGATGGCGCAAGAGTTCCCCGGCGAGATCGCAGCCGCGCTCGCCTTCTGTCCGGCAATGGGCAATGTCTGGGTGGTCGACTATATCGTCGCCTGGCACGCGCTGGCGCACTGGCTCATTTGGGAGCCGCCTCGCCAGCTGGACGTTGAGGGGATGCTCGAGTGGGCAGACGCGCTGGGAACAGCCGATGACTCGGGTCTGTCGCTCACGCCCCTGGGGGAGCAGTTTGCAGCACTGATCAAGACTTTCACTGGCGGCGAGCGCTGGGGATTCGACGACGGCCTGCGTCAGCAGTGGGACATCGCATTCAGTCTCGGTGTGACGATCTGGCCCGATGTCGTTGGATCCGGGTCGCCGGGCCCCGGCGAGGTGATTCCGGTATCCCGAGAGTTACCGCCAGCAGACACGAGGGAGCACATCTACTCCGCCGATCCGGTGGCGGGGATCGATGTGCAGCGACTGAATGAGGAGGTCATCCGCTTCGGCTCAGATCCTGACCGGCGGCACGATCCCGGGGTCGGGATTCCGACCGGTGAGCTTCGGGCGCCGATGCTGGCTTTGAAGACCACCGGCGACCTGTTTACGCCGATTCACCTGGACCGCGACTACCAGCGGATGTTGCAGGAGTCGGGTTGGGAGCGCAATCTGGTTGTGCAGACCGTTCGACGGGCCGGCCATTGCACGTTTTCGGAGCGTGAAGCGCTGGCCCGTTTCACGGCCATTGTCTCGTGGCTCTCATTCGGATTCGCGCCCGCCGGCGACGATCTCCAGGGCGATCTGTCGCTGGTTGGGACGAGATTCACGGATCCGTTCGACGAGGATGATCCGCTGCGTCCCGAGGGCTAACGCGCCCGGGCAAAGCCCGCGGGGATCATGCCGATGACCATGCCCGATACGCGCCGATCTTCGCTCTCTCGCATCAGACCGACGATCTGACGCAGGACGGTGCCCAGCAAGGTCTGATTGAAGAGCCAGTCGTTGAGGTCTGCGTCGGTGGGGTAGTTGGCCCCGGGCTGGGCGGTTGCGGATTCGTGATAGAAGGCTCGCAAGTCGTCGGAGGCGAACTTGAGCCGCATGGGCATCGGATGATTCCAGTCGATCTCCCCGTCCGCCGGTTCCTCGCCGGTGGCGAAGTCCGCGAGCAGATTGGCCAGATCTTCGATCTGATCCAATGACGCTCCTGAGATGCCAACCGTTGATCGGCCGCGCCGTTTGCGTGATTCCGCGTGCCAGGGCGCGAGCTGCCGGATTTCCTCGACGAGCTGATCGCGCAATGCCTCCGACTCGTTGGCCGGCTCCGGAGGCGCCAGCGCGACGGCGCAGGCCCAGGGGTCATCGCCGCTGGTCGGTGCGTCGTGCGGGTAGTCGGCGAGGGCAGTCTCCGTCGCCGTTTCAAGCAGTTTGAGTGAGGAGAGCAGCACGTCTCGCTGGAAGTCGGGCTGATCGGGCGAGCCGAGCGGTCGTCCCAACGGGAACGGCACGAAGAGCGAGCGCGGCGGATTCATCCCTTCCGCGTGTTCGCGGATCAGGGAGACGCCGGTTGTGGCCACGCGGCCTTCGCTGCCTCGTTCGATGTAGTGGCTGAGCGCACACACGGAGCGCGTGCAGAACGGTCAAACGGGCGTCAGGAATGCGGCGTTGACGCCGTCCTCGGCCAGCAGCCGGCCGATCTCTTCGCCGGTCTTCTCCAGCCGCGTCGGCTCGGGCTGGGCGCCCATGAACGAGTAGTGATAGCGACTGACGCCGCCAACCACGCCTTGGTCGACCAGCTCTCGCAGCCGTTCGAGCGGGAACACGGTGTTGATGTCCTGTTGGAAGCCGGAGCGGTCGAAGTTGACCGAGAGGTGCGACATGCGCAGGTCGGCGAAGTCGATGTCGCCTCGGATCAGTCGGTACTCGACCGAGCCGGGATTGAATGGACGGTCGTCGTGGGCGTGCATGCCGGCCGTCGTGACGATCGCCACCGTTGACTCGGACAGAGGCCTGGGGGTGATCCAGGGCTGGGGCTCAATCTCCGGCAATGGGAGGCTGAGCAGATTCTTGGCCATGTCGGGGTGCATGTCGGATGTGCGGACCATGGAAGGACTCCGGTGAGTTTGGGGCTGACCATCTCGAACGATATCGGATGAGGCCGATGGTTTGAGCTCGCGGGGATCAGATCAGGGCGGGCACGGCGGGGCTGGAGGGGGAGGGGCCTCGCAGGAAAAAGAAAAAACGGGGCGGGTTGGGGGGCTGGTTACAAGGGATCGTCGTCTTCGTCGGGGGTCTCTTCCTTGGGGAGGGCAGGGGGACCCTCACCCCAGCCCCCCGCATCAAGTGCGGGGCAGGCTTCTCCCAGCGGGAGAGGGAGCCGGAGGGAGCCAAGGGAAGTCCCAATGTCGGGGCGGTCGTAGAGGTCGCGGAGGAGGTGGCGGGCGACGTCGTAGGGGTCGGTGGCGAGGTAGAGCTGATGGTTGAGGCGGGCGCGTTCGTTGGGGGCGAAGAGTTCGCGGACGACCTTGTCGAGGGCGTTGAGACGGCGGTAGGCGGGGGCGTCGCTGTTGGCCTGTCGCCAGAGTCGGTCGATGCTGGCTCGGAAGTGGAAGGGGTTTGGCATTGGGGATGCTCCTTGTTGCGACGTGTACGTATGTTCTGAATATATAGAGGTTTGGAGGGAGATGGGGGTCTGGGTTGTCGGGGTATGAGGTAGGGGTTACTGTCGGCTGCGTTCGGGGATCGCGGTCTGGGCCCCGTGTCCCCTGGTCAAGCCAGGGGCAGGCAAGCAAGGGGCATCGGAAGAGGGCGCAGGGGACATCGGAAGGGGGGCGAGGGGGTCGCTGGTAGTCTGAGAATATTGAGCAAGATGAGGAATGGGGCGATGCCCGAAGACACGATTGAAGTGAGCGTGCGCATGGCCGACCGGGGCGAGGTTGGCTACCGGATGGTGTCAGCGTCGATAAGCAGTCGCGAGGGATCGCTCGCGGGCGCGCCGGTCGCCTTCACGATCGAGAACGGTCCGGGCACGCTCGCCTCTGCCGGCGGCCGGGAGCGCACGGTGGATTCGGACGAGTGGGGCATCGCCGAGGTCAACTGGTACCCCGAGCAGCACGCGCGCTCATCGCCCGAGGCGGAAGTCGTGCAGACGGTGACGATCAAAGCAGTCTGCGAATCGGCCGCCGACGTCTCGCTCAACGTCGCCTCACCACTCTGGAAGCACTAACTCGGTTGACGTCAGAGCAGCAAGAGCAGCATTCGCGGCAACAGGACCAAGAGCCAGCCCAGCCGGAACTGCCCGAGTGGGCGCAGAAGATCGACCGGATTCCACAGGTCGACCCGGTCGCGATACTCGGCGTCGGTCCGACAGTGGCGTATCTCCTGTTCAACGGCGTGATTGGCGTTCGCGCCGCGATTGCGGCGGCGGTCATCGCGGGTGTGATCGTCTACATCGTCCAGCGCCGCTTGCGCCCGCAGATCACGGTCGTGCGCTGGCTGATGGTGTTCAGCGTCTGCTTCAATGTCGGCTTCGGCGTCTGGGGCCTGATCGAGGCGGACGGCAAGGTCTACTGGGCCCGCGACTTCGTCGATAACTTTGTGCTCGGCGGCGTCTTCCTGATCAGCGTGTTCATGGGTCGGCCGATCGTCAGCGCCGTCGTGCGCGAGACCTTCCCCGATATTCGTCAGAAGATGCCCGCCGATCATCGCGTCTGGACCCGGCTAACGATCGTCTGGGGGCTGTACATCGCGCTCGCGGGCGTGCTGCGCTGGTGGATCCTCGACCAGGTCAGCGCCGAGACCTACGCGTGGATCCGCCTGCCGCTCGGCTGGGGGCTCGGCGCGGTGTTGATGCTCTGGACCTTCAATACCGTCAGCCGTGCGATGGCGGAAGTCGCGCTCCTGCGGGGTCGCTCGGGATCGGACCCTGATTCAGACGCAGACTCAGACTCAGACGATGCCGGCGAAGTGGTCGCGGATTCCGAGGTCGCCGAACGCTGAGCGAAACCACTCGATCACCTCGGGGTGATACGGGATACCGCGTTCGGAGCGGTCGATCTCCGCTTCATGCTCTTCGAGACCTGCGTAGATCACGCGCTCCTCACCCGGAGCGGTGGGCGTCTCGCGCAGCGCCTTGAGGTACTCATCCATGTGACTCTTGAACTCGTCGACGTCGGTGAACGAGGCGATGTTGAAGACGGTGAAGTGGTGGCCGACGCCGTTGAATCGGAACAACGCCGAGCCGGCGTTGGCCATGATCCCGCTGAGAATGTCGATCATCACGGCCAGCGAATAGCCCTTGTGCGAGCCGATTTCGCGGGTGCCGCCCAGGGGCAGCATGAGGAATTCGTCCGGGGTCTGCGCCGACTCCATCATCGGCGTGCCGTCGGCCGTGGCGACCCAGCCGGGCAGCAGGTCCTCGCCCAGCCGCTGCGCGAGACGGATCTTGTTGCCCGCGACCGACGACATCGAGGCGTCGAAGATGAACGGCGCTTCCTCGTTGGCCGGCGCGGCGATGCTCATTGGATTGAGGCCCACCATCGCCTGGGCGCCGTGGGTCGGCGCGACGAGCAGCCCGCCGACCGTCATCGAGAGGCCGATCATGTCGTGCTCCAGCGCCATCTGCGCGTGGTACGCAGCCGCGCCGAAATGTCCACCGTTGTTGCAGACGACCGTCGCCACGCCCTGGTTGCGCGCTTTCTCGATTGCCAGCTCCATCGCCTGCGGGCCGACGGTCAGACCCAGGCCACGGTCGCAGTTGATCGTGGCGGCGGCCGGAGCGTCCCGCTCGATTGTCCAGTTCGGCGTCGGGTTGATGTCGCCCGACTTGAAGCCGGCGACGTAGGCGCGCAGCATGTTGGACACGCCGTGCGAGTCGATCCCGCGCAGGTCGGCGTAAAGCAGGGTGTCGGTGCTGCGCCGCGCGTCATCCTCGGGCATGCCACAGGCGGTGAAGATCTCATGCACGGCGCCGCGCATGGCGTCGCCGGGAATTCGCACGGCAATCTCTTCGGGGACGGCGAACTGCTTCAGCATGTCGGGCTCCAGAATTGGGTGATCTGTCGGACTGTGTGGCAGGGTACCGCCAGATTGACGCCTGCTTGTCAAGCGAAACGTGGGAATCGCGCTGTTCTCCAGGCGATGACCAAACAGGTGCGCCGCGTGACCAGGAACTGCATACCGTCGGAATTGGAGGCGAAGAATCGCGTCGCCCTGACGCCGCTCAACCGCCCCCGCACCATGGAGTGTGACCTCATGATTGTCCCGACCGAACCCAACCCCTTTGCGCCGACTTCCGCTGCCGAACGGGTCGCGACGGAACGGCAGATGCGCGAGGTGGCTCGGCGCCGCTGGGAAGCCCAGCAGGAGCACGAGCGCACGCGTCAGCGGAAGCAGGTGGTGGATCGCGTCAAGCAGATCCGACACCTGCGTCCCGGCCGCGCGGTCGCGAACTCGCTCTCGCCGATCTACAGCATGTTCAACGAGTCCTTCTTCCGGGCTCGCTGAGCCAACAGCAGGACAATAGTCCGCCCAGCAACGGCGGTCTCTGTGACCCGAGGGTCAGGAGGCCGCCGTTTTTCGTGGGTTCGGCAGTGTTCCTCCGGATGGCTGTGGTCGATCAGACCCCGCTGAGCACCACGCCCATCAAGGCAATCATGAGCGCGGCGAGCAGGCCCATTCCCCAAAGCATCATTCTCTGTAGATCGTCGATTCTGCGGTTCATCTCGTCCCGGAGGTCGTCGATCCTGTTGTTCAACTCGTCACGGAGGTTGTCGATGCGACCGTTGAACTGGTCGCGGACCATGCGGAGTTCCGAGATTGTTGCTGGTCTGGAGTCGTCGGCCGTGGTCATCGCCTGCTACGTCCATGAGCGAGGGTAGATGGATTTGGGTGACAGTGACAATGATATCGCAAACAACGATTAATCTGTACCGGTGCGAGAGCCCTCTATGACGGCTCGATGTCGGCCTGTGGGTCGGCGTCGCGGCAGATTCTGGATTGGGCAAGGCCCGAGAGGGTCGCTGATACACTTGCGGCTGCGTGAACGAAATCACGTGATCACGGAGAACTCGCGCAGCGGATTGCTGCGCGGCCACACAAGCAATTGTTGAGAGGGGAGCGCGGTGGCTGAGTACACCAAGCCCATTCCGAGTCCCGATCCGGTCTCACAGCCATTCTGGGACGGGGCCAAAGCGGGGAAGCTGATGCTCCCCCGTTGTTCCGACTGCAACCGAGTCCACTGGTACCCGCGGGTGATCTGCCCGTTCTGCCACTCGATGAACATCGACTGGATCGAGGCAACCGGCAGGGGGACGATTCACACCTTCGCCGTCCAGCACAACCGCGGCCTCGTCGCGCGCGGCTGGGGCGACGAAGTCCCGTACGTGACCGCCTACATCGACCTCGCCGAGGGCGACCGGATGCTGACCGTGCTCAAGGGCGTCGACCCCAACGACCCCGAGTCGATCAAGATCGGCGGCGCCGTGGAGATCGAGTTCGAGGAAGCCTCCGAAGACGTCCACATCCCCTTCTGGCGGCCCGTCTAGGCGTACCAGAGACATCACTCAGAAGCACACAGGAGCACACTATGCCTGGTGAAGCATCAAAGGCCGCCGCGATCATCGGCGCCGCCGAAGCCAACGACATCGGTTACCCGGCGACGCCCAAGTCGTCGCTGACCCTGCACATCGAAGCGATCAACAACGTCTGCGAGATGACGGGCATCCCGATCGCCGCGATCGACGGGATCTTCTCAGCCGGCTGGTCGCCGCAGCTCGCGGAATACCTCGGATTGCACCCCAAGTACATCGACACGACCTCAGTCGGTGGCTGCTCATTCGAGATGCACGTGCATCACGCCCTGGCCGCGATCCACGCCGGCGTGATCAACGTGGCGCTCGTCTCCCACGGCGAGATGGGATTCAGCCAGCGGTTCACCGGCGGCAAGGGCACCGGACGCCCCTTCGGCGGCGGCGACCCCTGGGATCCAGGCACGCAGCACACGTCGGCTTACGGCCTGGGTGGCGCGCCGACCGGTTACTCGCACGCGATGAACCGGCACATGCACCGCTACGGCACCACGCAGGAAGACTTCGCTGAGATCGCGGTCGTGACTCGTGAATGGGCGACGCTCAATCCGCGCGCGGTCATGTATCGCAAGGCCGGTGAGGGCGACCTGCCCCCGCTCGAGCAGGGCGAGTGGGGCGGCGGCAAGCGCGGCCACACATTTGGCGGGCCGATCACGGTCGACACCGTGATGAATTCACGCGCCATCTCCTGGCCGATCAAGCTGCTCGACGTTTGCCTGGTCACCGACCACGGCGGCGCGGTGCTGATTGCGGGACCGGAGATCGCCAGCACGTCCAAGACCCCGCCGGTCTGGATTGCCGGCGCCGGTGAGAGCATCTCTCACTGGAACATGCTCGAGATGAACGACTTCACGGAGACGTCGGCCGGCCGCTCTGCGTCGTCCGCCTACCGGATGGCGGGAATGGGTCCCGAGGACATGGAAATGGCCATGATCTACGACTCATTCACCGTCACGGCCGGGATGACAGCCGAGATGCTGGGTCTCGCCCGTCCGGGCGAAGGCCCCTCACTGTGGAAAGATCGTCACGCGGCGCCAGGTGGTCGACTGCCGATCAACACCAACGGCGGCGGGCTGAGCTTCAACCACTCCGGCATGTACGGCATGCAGTTGCTGGTCGAGGCCTACCGCCAGCTCTCCGGCACTGCTGAGGACGACGGTTTCTCCGGCGACCCGGGCAAGCAGACGAGCGCTCGCAGCTGCGTCGTTAATGGCACCGGCGGAACGCTCTCAACGACCGGGACCCTGGTCCTCACGTCCGACTGATCAGCGGTCCTGACTAACGGCCAACGAGGCCGCCTCCGAAGTAACGCGGAGGCGGCCTCATTTGGTTACCTTGCCGCGAACGACACTGATTGGTGGCTGCCATGACGGAATCGACGGCGACTGACGCCGGTCAACACAACCAGCAAACTGCGCAGGGCGTCTCCTTCTTCTGGGCGATGATCATGGCGGCAGGTTTCGTCGTCCTGTTTGGTCTGACGCAGTGGGGCATCCTGGACGATGTGCCAACCTCGGAGATTGGAATCTTCGCTGTGGGCACTGCGAACGGCATTGGCGTGATTGCGATCGGTGGATGGAACGCCATCGGGCTGGTGGCGATTGGCGGTGCGAACTCAATCGGGTTGGTCGCCGTCGGCGGATTCAACTCGGTGGGGGTGATCGCATTTGGAGGCGTGAGCAGCTACGGGATCATCTCGGTCGGCGGTATTCAGGCGTTCGGCACGAAGCTCGCGGTTCGCATCTTCCAGTGGTCGCCGCAGATCCTCCGCGGTCGGGGAGCCGGCGGTGGCGAGGCCACCAGCTGAGTGTGTTAATCTTCTGATAGAGACAAGCCGGGGTGGTCCGACCGTCGGGTGACGGGAACTGGGCCTGAGAACACACCCGCCGAACCTGATCCGGGTAATGCCGGCGCAGGGAGCGCAACAACCTTCAGGCCCACCCAATCGACGAACGACCGCCCCCAGTAAGGGCTGAGCGTGCGCGTCGTTCTCTCGATTGCCGGATCTGACTCCTCCGCCGGAGCGGGCATCCAGGCTGACCTCAAGGCGATCACGGCCAACGGCGCGTACGCGGCAACTGTGATCACGGCCGTGACGGCGCAGAACACGCTCGGCGTGCAGGGCGCCTGGCCGCTTCCGCTGGATGCCGTTCGCGACCAGATCGCATCCGTCTTCGACGACCTTGATGTGTCAGGAGTGAAGACCGGCATGCTGGGTGGCTCCGACATGATCGAGCTGGTGGCGCGCGAGCTTCAAAGTCGCCGGCCCCCGTTCGTTGTGGTCGATCCCGTGATGATCTCAAAGACAGGTTTTGCGCTGCTGGCGGAGGACGCGGCATCGACGCTGCGCGACCGCTTGTTGCCGCTCGCAACTGTGATTACGCCGAATGTCCACGAGGCCGAAGCGCTGACCGGACTGTCGATTAGGAGTGTCGACGATGCTCAGCAGGCCGGCGAGATGCTGGTCGAGGCCGGAGCGTCATCGGCCCTGGTCAAAGGCGGACACCTCGAAGGCGCTCCCGCGACCGATGTGCTGGTCACGACGGACTCGACGGACGTGTTCCGCGGCGAATGGATTGATCAGCGGCACACGCATGGCACCGGTTGTACGTATGCCTCGGCGATCGCCGCGCGATTGGCCCAGGGGGAAGCACTGCTTGAGGCGATCGGCAACGCGAAGGAGTACGTGACCGAGGCGATTCGCGGCGGACTGGACATCGGACACGGAGTCGGACCCACCGACCACTTCTGGATGACCCGCCATGACTGAGCAGAAGCAGGTCGGACGACTGCACGTGATCACCGACGAGGTGCTGCAGGACAGGTTCAGTCACGTCGAACTGACCGCGGCAGCGGCCGCTGGCGGCGCCGATGTCGTCCAATACCGCGAGAAGCGCCAGGTGTCGACGAAGGAAATGATGCGCGTGGCCGTGCTGATGAGCCTTGCCTGCCGCGAGTTCGGCACGACGCTGTTGATTGACGACCGTGCCGACGTCGCCGCAGCGGTCGGAGCGACCGCAGTACATCTGGGGAGGGAGGATCTTCCTGCATACGTCGCCCGACAGATTCTCGGAGCGGAGGCCATCATCGGCGGAACGGCGAACTCCGTGGAGGAAGCGGTCAAGGTCGCGAAACAGCCGGTTGACTATCTCGGTGTCGGACCGGTCTTCGGTACGACGTCGAAGGGTGATCGCGCCGCGCCAATGTTGGGACTGGAACGATTCGCAGAGATTTGCGCGGCTGTCGACAAGCCGGTGATTGGGATCGGCAGCATCACGGCGAATCGGGTTGGCGACGTGCTCGCCGCCGGGGCGCACGGAGTGGCGGTGCTGTCGGCGATCGTTTGCCAGGATGATCCGCAGGCGTCGTGCCGCGAGTTTGCCGACGAGATCGAGCGGGTGCTGTCATGAGTCGCGACCCGCGATCAACCGATGTCGCGATTGTCGGCGGCGGAGTGATTGGTCTGTCCTGCGCCTTCGAGTTGGCCCGTCGAGGCAGATCGGTGACCGTGCTTGAGCGGGAAGAGGTTGGCTATGGAGCATCAACCGTCGCGGCGGGGATGCTGACACCTTCCTTCGAAGTCGAAACGACTCCGCCCTTCCTGGTGGAGTTGCAACTCGACAGCCTGCGTCGATATCCCGTATTCGTCTCGGAGATCGAAGCCGCGAGCGGACTCTCCTGCGAGTACCGCGACGAAGGAACGCTATGGGTTTCGCGGCATCGCGACGACGAATTGGAACTGGACCACATCCGCAAGATTCAGGAGGATCGCGGCCTGCCCGCTCGGCGACTGACCGGTCGGGAGACGCGGCAGATTGAGCCGTACCTTTCACCTCGGATCATCGGCGGGCTGTTGGTCGAGACCGACCACCAGGTCAACAGCCGCAAACTGGTCCCCGCGCTGGCGGCGGCGTGCCGGAGCATTGGCGTGGAGCTGCTTGAGCACACGGACGTCAATATGGTGGAGCGGTCGGGCGGCCGGATCGAGTTGACACTGCAATCCGGGGATGCGCAGTCAACTCTGTGTGCAGATCAGGTGTTGTTGGCCGCAGGAGTCTGGCTGGAGGAAGGGCTGGTTACCCCGCTGCCGCGGATTGGGATGCGGCCGATTAAGGGCCAGATTGTCCACCTGACGGGACAGCCATTGGTGAATCGAGTGCTGCGCAACAGCGACGTCTATATCGTTCCCCGGGCCGGCGGCGAACTACTGCTCGGGGCGACAGAGGAGGAACAGGGCTTCGACATGCAGCCGACCGCCGGCGGCACGCTGGATCTGTTGCGCTATGCATTCGAGATTCTGCCCGGTCTCTATGACCTGTACGTGAGCGAGATCGACGTCGGACTGCGGCCTGCCGTGTCCGATCATCTGCCCGTGATTGGACCGACGGATACGGAAGGCGTCTACATCGCCGGCGGACACTATCGAGGCGGCGTCATCCTCGCACCAGCGACCGCGCACTGGATGGCCGAGCTGATGACGACGGGCGGTGTGCCTGAGGCGATCTCACCATTCGGCCTGGACCGTCTCGTTGCACGGCAGCAGGAGGCGGCGGGATGACCGATCAACAGGTCTGGGATGTCGCGATCGTCGGGGCCGGCATCATTGGTCTCGCCTGCGCCTTCGAGTTGGGGCGCCGCGGCCACAAGGTTGTCTTGATCGAACGCGAGCAGCCTGGTCAGCAGGCGAGCCGGGTAGCGGCCGGACTGCTGGGCACGTCCACCCTGCCGGTCGGCGATGATGACGCCGTCTTCCCGTTGAAGCTCGACAGCCTGCGCCGGTTTCCTCAGTTCATCGCCAAGGTGGAATCGATCGGCCGGCGCAGCGCCGGGTATCGCATGGACGGCACGCTCTGGGTAGCCAGAACGGCCGAAGAGGATGCGCAGCTAGAGGCGTTGCACCAGGAGAGGGTGGAGCGAGGCCTTCGTTCCCAGAAGATCGACGCAAGCCAGATTTTCCAGGTCGAACCGGAGCTGCCAAACGGCCTGATCAGCGCCGTGCTCGTCGATGAGGACGTGCAGGTCGACCCGCGGCGTCTGCTCACGGCGCTGGAGCGCGCCATCGGCTACATCAGAGTGAGTCTCCGCACGGAGCGAACGGCGGTGGGGGGCGAGTACGACGATGCGGCAGGCGCCTGGCGGGTGTTCTTGCGCAGCTCCGATCCAAATGATGAACAGGAGACGCTGGAAGCCCGCGCCGTGCTGGTCACGGCCGGACCGTGGTGCGATCAGATTGTGGATGCAGGCGTCGACCAGGAATCGCCCCTGGCCCCCACTGGAGTTGGACCCGTGAAGGGGCAACTGCTGCGTCTTCGAGGGCCGCGCATCATCGACCGGGTCGTCCGCACAAACTCCGTCAGTCTCGCCCAGCGTCGGGACGGTGAGTTGATCGTCGCTTCGACCAAGGAACCTGAGGCAGGATGGGATCTCACGCCGACAGACCAGGCGCGGGAAGAGCTGCTGACTGAAGCCTGCAGCCTGATTCCGCGAATCCGTGAGGTAGAAATCGAGGAGCACAGCGTCGGCCTGCGTCCGGCCGTCGCCGATCACATGCCGATCGTGGGGTCAGCAGGTCATCCGGGTCTGTGGATCGCCACGGGACATTACCAGCATGGAATACTGCTGGCTCCGGCCACGGCCCACTGGCTGGCGGAAGCCATGGAGACAGGCGAAACGCCGGAGCTGCTCGCTCCCTACAGCACCGAGCGACTGGGACAACCGCGGATGAACACGGAGGCGGCATCGTGAGCGAAGCTCAGCCGGCCCTGTCGGTGACGCTCAACGGAGAAGCGGTCTCGATTTCCCATCGGCAGTTGACCGAGGCGTTGTGCGAGTTCGGCTACGACCCCGAGCAGCAGGGCATCGCCGTCGCGATCAACATGTCGGTCGTGCCGCGCAGCGAATGGACGCAGACCAACATCGCCGACGGCGACCGAATCGACATCGTCGGCGCGAAACAGGGCGGGTAGGCAGATCGATGAGCGTGGCAAACGACATGATCGAGAAGGACACCTGGACACTCGCCGGACGCGAGATGACCTCGCGGATCATCCTCGGCACGGCTCGCTATCCGTCACAGGAAACGCTGCTCTCGTCACTCGAGGCATCGGGGACGGAACTGGTGACCGTTGCGTTGCGACGCGTCAATGTTGGCTCGGCCGACGGCTCCGACCCGACCAATCTGTACACGTTGCTGACCGAGCGCGGCTATGGCCTGCTGCCCAACACGGCCGGCTGTTTCACGGCTCCCGACGCGATCCTCACCGCCGAACTGGCTCGCGAGGCGCTGGGCGTCTCACTGGTCAAGCTGGAAGTGATCGCCGACGAGGAGACGCTGCTGCCCGACACCGAAGGCCTGCTCGAGGGCGCCCAGGAACTGGTCCGCCGCGGTTTCCAGGTGTTGCCTTACACCAATGACGATCCGGTCACGGCGCGGAAACTGGAGGATGTCGGTTGCTCGGCAGTGATGCCGCTCGGCGCGCCGATCGGTTCCGGCCTGGGTATCCGCAATCCGCACAACATCCAACTAATCAAAGAACGCGCCAACGTGCCCGTGATCGTCGACGCCGGCGTTGGGACGGCCTCCGACGTGGCGATCGCGTTCGAACTGGGCTGCGACGCCGTCCTGATGAACACCGCAGTAGCGCGCTCGCGCAATCCCGTGCAGATGGCACGCGCGATGAACGCGGCCGCCCGAGCCGGGCGCGACGCCTTCCTCGCCGGACGAATGCCGCGCAAGTTCTACGCCGAAGCCTCTTCCCCGTCTGAGGGGATGATCTCGCCGCTCGACACCTCATGAAAGACAAACCATTTCGAGAACTCACTGGAGAAGGAGATTGACCGTGTCCAACCCGCCCCTCTCGCAACGGCTCTGGGACGACAACCGCGACCTCGCGGAGGCGTGCCTGGAGCACCCCTTCATCGTCGGACTGGCCGATGGCACATTGTCCGAGTCCCGTTACGGCCTGTTCGCGCAGCAGGACCACTTCTACCTCGACGCCTACGCCCGCTCCTACGCCTGGGGCGCGGTCCGGGCGCAGGACTTTGCCACGCGACGTCAGTTCGGATCACTGCTGGCGGGCATCATGACCGAAGGCACCCTGCACGAGAAGACCGCGCCCGAACTGGGCGTCTCGCTGGAGGACGTCCAGCCGCTGCCCGCCGCTCGCGAGTACACCGACTTCCTCCTGGCGACCGCTTCGCTGGGGACGATCGGCGAGCACCTCGCCGCCATGGCTCCCTGCGCCAAGCTCTATGGATGGCTCGGCACTCGGCTCGCCGATCAGCCTTACGACGACCGCTACGCGTTCTGGATCAACATGTACTCGGGCCCCGACTACCTGGAAAAAGTCGACATCATCATGGACATGCTGGACGAGCACGGCGATGATTCGGCCGTGGAGGCGATCAAGTTCCGCACCGCGATGGAGCTGGAGTACCACTTCTTCGATTCAGCGTGGGTGAACGGTGAATCCGGGTGAGGGCGCCAATCCGGGCGGTTGCTGCGCTTCTTGGGGCGCTGTTGCTGGCGCTGAGCCTGCTGCTGACCGCATGTGGCGAGGATGAACCTGATCTGATTCGAGTCCAGCTCGACTGGACGCCGAACACGAACCATACGGGCCTCTACGTCGCGCTCGCCCAGGGTTGGTACGAGGACGAAGGAATCGTCGTCGAGGTCTTGCCCTACAGCGGCGCGAACGGCGACCTGCTCGTCGCTGAGGGCGTGGCCGATGTCGCCTTCTCATTCGCCACCGTCGTGCCGTTCTCGCGGGCCCAGGGACTGGACGTCGTCAGCATCGCCGCGGTCCTGCAGAAGAGCCCGACCGAAATCGCCGCGCTCGAAGACGGCCCAATCAAGCGGCTCCGCGACATGGACGGGAAGCTCTACGCCGGTTGGGGATTGCCGTACGAACTGCCTCAGTGGCGCACGGTGATCCAGGCCGACGGCGGAGAAGGCACCGCCGAACTGGTGGTACTCGATACCGGCGCCTACGACGCGCTCTTGGCCGGACGCGTTCACGCCGTCGAGATTTTCGTCACCTGGGAAGGACTCGACTGGGATCGGCAGGGCATCAAGTACCGCACCTGGCGGCACTCCGATTTCGGTGTGCCCGACCGTCCCGCCGTGCTCCTGGTCACGTCGGGCGAAACGCTCGACGAGAAGGAAGACGCCCTGATCCGGTTCATGCGCGCGACCCTGCGCGGTTATGAGTTCGCGGTCGAGGATCCCGATGAGGCCGGACGCCTGCTGATCGAGACCGCCGGTGAGGATGCGTTCCCCGATCCGGAACTCGTCTACGCCTCGGCGCAACTATTGGCCGACGACTACTACCTCGCCTCAGACGGACGCTGGGGCTCGCAGACGCTGTTGCAATGGTCCGGATATCCCGGATGGCTGTACGAGAACGGCCTGCTGACCGACGACGAAGGCGATCCCCTCTCGTCCGAACCGGATTGGTCAGCTCATTTCGACACGGAGATTATCGAGGCGGCGCGGGAGTAGCGCTGCTCGATGCTGCAAATCCAAGGTGTCGGCAAACGATACGGCACAGGCGATGGCGCTGTTGACGCCCTGACGGATGTGTCGCTGACCGTCGCCGACGGCGAGTTTGCGGCGTTGGTCGGTCCATCGGGCTGCGGCAAGACGACCCTGCTGAACCTGATCGCCGGTCTGGACGAACACGACGCCGGATCAATCCTCGTCGATGGTGCATCGCCGACGGCCGAAGATCGTCTCAACCATTTCGGCTACATGCCCCAGGAAGACTTGCTCTTTCCCTGGCGCACGGTACTCGAGAACGTGTCGCTGGGACTTGAGGTGCAGGGCGTCGACAAGCGCGAGGCGCGGCAGCGTGCGGCCGACCTGTTCCCTCAGTTCGGGCTGGCTGGATTCGAGCATCGGCGTCCGCACGAGGTGTCCGGAGGAATGAGGCAGCGAGCCAGCTTTCTGCGAACGTATCTGCTGGGTCGACCGTTCCTGTTGCTGGACGAACCGTTCGGCGCGCTCGACGCCATCACCCGCGGCCAGCTGCAGTCGTGGCTGGCCGAGACCTGGAACCGGATAGGTGGCTCGGCGCTCCTGGTCACGCACGATCCGCACGAGGCGGTTGCGCTCTCGGACCGTGTCTATGTCATGTCACCGCGCCCGGGGACGATCACCAACGTGCTGGAGGTCGATCTGCCTCGGCCCCGGACCGCTCGCGCGGCGGAGACCGAGGCCGCGCATCAGCTGATCGACTATCTGAGGCATGAGACCGAGGTAGAGGAAGTGATCGCGTGAACGGCCGGCCGCTTCGCCGCGAGTTGGCCGTCAGCATCGGCGCTCCGCTGGGTCTGGTGATGGTGGTGTTGGTCGGCTGGCAGATCTACGTCTGGCTCTCGGACATCCGGCCGCAGACGCTACCGGGGCCAATCCGGATCGTGCGCGAAAGCGTTGAATCGGCCGGGTCGATCTGGGAGCACTCCCTGGTCACCATGTCCGAGGTGGCAGCCGGATTCGCGATCAGCATCGTCTGCGCGCTGATCCTCGGACTGCTGCTCGACCTCTCAGCGCCGGTTCGCAGAGCGCTGTACCCGATCATTGTCGCCTCACAGACGATCCCGATACCCGTCGTCGCGCCGCTGATGATCGTCTGGTTCGGCTTTGGCGTGACTCCCAAGATCATCGTCATTGGACTCTTCACGTTCGTACCGATCGTGCTCGGCTTCGCGGCCGGACTGGCGGCGACCGAGCGTCCGACGATCAACCTGATGCGCAACTTTGGCGCTTCGCGCTGGCAGATGTACCGCTACGTCAAAATCCCGGCGGCCTTGCCGGATCTCTTCACCGGCCTGCGGATCGCCGCCATCTACGCCGTCCTTGGAGCAATCTTCGGCGAACTCGCCGGTGCGACCGACGGCCTCGGCATCTTCCTAGAACAGTCGCGACTGTCCTTCCGCACGGACCTGGTGTTTGGCGCGATCTTCGTCGTGGCGCTGCTGAGCTATCTGCTGTTTCTCGCTGTCGTCCTCATCGAGCGCCGCACCATTCCCTGGCACTTCCTCAGGCGTGAATCATGATCCTGCACCGCTTGATGCTGATCGCCGACCAGCAAGGGACGAATGGCCGTCCATTGCCCGATGTGATCGTGCGGGCTGCCAACGGCGTGGGCGGGAAGCTGGTCGTCCAGTTCCGTGAGCGGGAGCTCTCGAATGCCGAGCTCATCGCGGTGATCCGAGCGGTCCAGCGACGCATTCCGCCGCAGACGGTCTTGATCGTCAACAATCGGCCGGAGCTCGCGCAAGCCCTGGAGATCGGGTTGCATCTGCCCGCCGCCGCCGAAACGCCAGCTGGACAATACGCGCTGCTGGGACGCTCAGTCCACAACGAGTCGGAAACACACATCGCGCTGGCCGATGACGTTGACTATGCAATCGTCGGCACAATCTTCGAGACGGAGTCTCATCCCGGCAGAGCAGGAGCCGGCCTGGAACATCTTCGCGACATGCGGGACCTGCTGGGCAATGTTGCCTGCTACGCCATCGGAGGGATGACGACAGAGACTGCTCCGCAAGGGATCGAGGCCGGCGTCTGGGGCGTCGCTGTGCGCAGCGCGATCCTTTCCGCCGACGACCCATCCGAGGCCGCCTACCGCCTGGCCGCTAGCCTGCCGGCATGACGACCAACGCTCCGCTGAGGACCGTGATCGAGGGACACAACCCGTCGAGATTCAACTCGGTCACGCGCGCGCGGGCCATGCTCAACAACGGCCCCAACGCGCTGAACGCCATCGCGGACGACCTTCGCGGAGCGCTCTCGGACCTTTCGGGCGTCTTGATCGACCGGCCCTCCCGGCTGTTGTACGCCACCGATGCGTCGCTCTACGAGATGGAGCCGGTGGCAGTTGTCTTCCCGCGAACGTCAGCCGACGCCGAGGCTGCCGTCGGCGTCGCCCGAGACCACAGTGTGCCGGTCCTGCCGCGCGGCGGTGGAACAAGTCTGGCTGGCCAGGGCGTCAACCATGCCGTCGTGCTGGACTTCACCCGTCACATGAACGCTGTCCTCGATCTTGATCCCGATCGCCGCCTCGCAAGAGTCCAACCGGGCCTGGTGCTCTCCGAACTGAACAAGGCGGCTCGCAAGTTCGGGTTGCACTACCCGATTGATCCCTCGACGGCCAATCGCGCCACCATCGGCGGCGGGATTGGCAACAACTCCTGCGGTACGCACAGCGGGCTCTACGGCAAGACTGTAGACGTCATCGACTCGATGGACGTCATCCTCTCGGACGGTGAGCAGCTCCGCTTCGATCAGCTGGACGACCGTCGGCTGCGGGCTCTGATCGACGCCGGCGGCCGCGAGGGCCGTCTCTACCGAGATCTGAGAGAGCTCGCGGATCGTGAACGATCCGAGATCAACGACCGATACCCGGATATCCCGCGTCGCGTCTCGGGCTACAACCTCGAGACCCTGCTCGATCCGGAGGGCGTCAACCTCTCACAGCTGGTGGTCGGCTCCGAGGGCACGCTCGCCGTCGTGACCGAGGCGACCGTGCAGCTCGCCCAACTGCCGCGCCGTCGCGGCATCCTCGCCGCGCACTTCCATACGTTGATTCAGGCGGCTGAAGCGACGGTCGTCGCCAACGCGCGCAAGCCGGCGGCGATCGAGCTGGTCGACGACATCATCATCGAGCGCTGCCGCTCGAGCGTGGGCTACGCGCCGCTCGCAGAATTCGTCGTCGGCGAGCCGGGTGCGATTCTACTGATCGAGTGCTTCTCTGATACCGACTCCGACCTCAACGATCAGCTTCGGACCATTCAGTCGGAACTCGAAGCACAGGGCATGGGCTACGCCTTTGTCACCGAGACCGACTCGGCCGCGCAGGCGAGGATGTGGCAAATGCGCCAGGCCGGTTTGGGCCTGCTGATGTCGATGCACGGCGATCCCAAACCGGGGGCATTTGTCGAGGACACCGCCGTCCCGCCCGAACGGCTTCCCGAGTTTGTCGCCCGATTCGACGCTGCAGTGCGGGCCAAGGGACTGCGAGCTGGCTACTACGGACATGCCGCCGCCGGATGCCTGCACATCCGCCCGGTCGTCAACGTCAAGGACCCGGTCGGGCTCGACCAGACGGAGGAACTGGCCTCGGAGATCGCCGATCTGGTCGTCGAGTTTGGCGGTTCGCTCTCCGGAGAACACGGCGACGGCATCGTCCGCGGCGCGTTCATGGAGAAGATGTACGGATCCCGCCTTGTCGATGCCTTCCGCGAGACGAAGCAGATCTTCGACCCTGATGGACTGTTCAACCCGGGCAAAATCATCGACACACCGCCGTTCCGCGACAATCTGCGTCTCAGCCCCGAGACGATCAATCGCGAGCCCCAGGGCTGGCTTGATTTCACCTCCGAAGGCGGACTGGCAAGAGCGGCCGAGATGTGCAACGGCCAGGGCGCCTGCCGCAAGTTCGACGGCGGGATGTGTCCCTCATTCATGGTCACGCAGGACGAGGAGCATTCGACCCGCGGACGCGCCAACCTGCTGCGACAGGTGCTCAACGGCGCCATGCCGCTTGAGGAGCTATCTGGCGACCGATTGCACGAGGCGCTCGACCTCTGCGTCGAATGCAAGGCCTGCAAAGCCGAATGTCCCTCGGGCGTTGACCTGGCCAAGATCAAGTACGAAGTCCTCGCGCACCGACATCAAGAACGCGGCGTCCCCCTGCGCGATCGCGCCTTCGCCAACATTTCCACGCTGCTCCGACTCGGTTCATTGGCGCCCACGTTGGCCAACCTGGCAGGATCGACCCCCCTGGCGAAACTGGCCATGAAGCAGCTCGGCGTGAATCCGCAACGACCGTTGCCACGATTGGCCAATCAAACCTTCGATCGGTGGTTCCGCCGCCGCACCGGTTCAGCCCAGCGGCAGGAGTCAGCCGCGAGAGGCGACGTGGTCCTCTTCGACGACACGTTCACGAACTTTGTGCACCCTGAGGTCGGGATCGCCGTCACGACCATCATCGAGGCGCTCGGCTACCGGGTTTCCCGAGTGGAACAGCGAGCCTGTTGCGGACGCCCGTCGATCTCGAAGGGTCTGCTCGACAATGCCCGATCGCTCGCCGAGCGTAACGTGGCGGCGCTGCTTCCATACGCCGCCGCGGGCATTCCGATCGTCGGAACCGAGCCGTCTTGCCTGTTGACCCTGCGCGACGAGTATCCGTTGCTCTTGCGAAATGAGGATGCGTCGCGCGTCGCTGCTCATGCCCTGTTGTTCGACGAGTGGCTCGCCCGGGAACTCGACCAGGACGACGCGCCATCAATCTTCGCCGGCAGTCACGGACCGTTGAATCTGCACGCCCACTGTCACCAGAAAGCCCTGGCCGGCGTCGCTCAGACATTGTCGGTCCTGCGGCGGGCAGGCTACGAGCCCGAAGCAATTGACAGCGGTTGCTGCGGCATGGCCGGTTCGTTTGGCTTCGAGGCCGAGCATCACGAGATCTCAAGAGCAATGGGGGAACTGCGCCTGTTCCCCGCGATCCGCGGGGCCCGGCACATTCCCGTCGCGGTGACCGGGGTCTCCTGCCGTCAGCAGATCGGATACTTCACCGAGGCCCAGCCACGGCACGTAGTCGAGTATCTGGCGGCCGCTCTGAAGTAGGAGGCGAAACTTGGTGCCGAGGGGCAGAGTCGAACTGCCGACACCACGATTTTCAGTCGTGTGCTCTACCAACTGAGCTACCTCGGCGCGATAGCTGACTCAGCATACACTCAGAACCGGTGCGCAAGCGGGACCGATCAGGGTCGCGACATGCTCTCAACCGTCGGCATGACGGCCACCCGGACCTCCTCGAAGACCTCTTCAATCGTGCCCCGCGCATCAACCACGTCCCAGCCGTAGCGGTCGGCCATCGCCGACATCTCATGCAACTGTTCTCGTTGGTGCTGCATGAAGCCGTCGTAGATGCTGCGGTCGTGCAAGTAGTCGCCGCCCGACTCCCAGAAGTCGAATCCGCGCTCGAGGATGCGCAGGACCAGGTCTTCGGCGTCGATGTCGAGATAGATCGTTTGATCCGGAATCAGCGCGAAGCCGTAGATCTGTTCCAGCCACTCGCGCGCCGCGCCGCGCACTATCGCCCGAGCCATGAGCGAAAAGATGTAGCGGTCAGCCAGCACGACCATACCCGCCTGCAGAGCAGGCAGCATGATTCGCTCGAATCGGTCCCAGAAATCTGTCGCATAGAACAGGTTCAGGGTGATCGGATCGAGCGTGTGGCCTTCCTTGGCCTGATCGATGCCCGGTCCGACCAACGGCGAGCGACGCAGGCCGCTGTCGACGACACCCCAGCCATTGGCCTCGAGATAGTCCCGCAGAATCGAGATGATCGTCGAACGCCCGACGCCATCGGTTCCCTCAATCGCGATCAGCCGCCCCGGGAGCCACTCCTGATCGATGCCGGGCGGTGGCTCGCCGTAGAACTGGACTTTGGTCACAGGCCACCCCCGGCCGCGAGCGAGACGTAGCCGGTTTGCATGTGCGTTGGCACGTTCGTGATCTCACGCCGAGGCATGTCCTCCAGCAGCGGCTCAACGAGGTCGCGAACCAGCACCTGTTGACTGACCAGCGACTGATGAGCATCGACGCGCGTGATGTCGTACTCGTCGCACAACGTGTCGTATTCCTCCAGGATTCGTCCCTGGAACAGCCGGAACGACTCGCTCACATCCTCGGAGAGGCCGAGGTCCATGCCCGCTTCGTAGAACTTGATCTCGGCCCGCGCCGCGCCGATCCGGCGAATCGATTCCTCCAGCGAGACATGGAAATACAGCGCGAGGTCCGGCGGCGGCGCGAATGAATAGAGATCGCGGACCCACTTGCGATTGACGCCTCTCGCGGCATCCCTGGCAAACGCGGTGTAGATGTAACGATCGGCCAGAACGATTACGCCCGCCTGCAACGCGGGGAGAATCTGTTCGTGGGTGCGGCTGGCGAAATCGGCCGCGTGGATCAAACTGAACGACATCGGCGTCAGCAGCTGCTTGCGCTTGCCCCGCTTGGTGGTGTCACGAACGATCGGCGAGGAGTTCCATTCCGTGAACACGGTCACGTAGCCCTCGCTGCGCAGCCATTTGTGCAGCAGGTCCAGTTGCGTGCTCTTGCCCGATCCGTCAATCCCCTCGACCACAATCAGCCGGCCTGGCAGGTCCATGAATTCATTGGATGTCGACACCGTCGGTTCCCTCCGACGTGCAATCCCGGACAATAACCCCGGCAGGTTGCACGCAAACGCTCGATCCCTGGCTACAGGTTAACGAATCGGCAAGAACGCGAATCGAAGCAGTCAGAACATCTCAGCGTCGTTCAATGACTGGCAGGCTGCGTCAGCGTCGCCACTCGGCGATGTTCCACATCTCGCTGTCCCAGGCGTTGAAGCGAATCCCCTTGAGCGTTCCGGCATGGGCGGAGACGACGCCTCTGCTGACCAGCGGAATCTGAACGTAGCTCCGCACGAGCATATCGTTCAGCTGCTTGACCAATGCCTGCCGTTCGGGACCCAGCGGCAATTGAGGCAGCGGCTCATAGGCGGCGTCGTACTCCGGCATGCAGGCGCGGGCGATGTTGCCGCCTCCCCAGAGATTGTCGCGCGTCGCGATCTGTCCGCAGAGCAAATCAGCAAGGGCAATCTGCGGCTCAATCCCGCTCCCCGTGGTGTACATCTGCACGTCGGCGAAGAAACGTCGATAGGTCTGTTCGGCGTCTTCGACCGGATCGCCTCCGAAGTAAACGCCGGCGTCGAAGTCCAGCACCTCGGTCTCGATCCCGATTTCCCGCCACCAGTGCGCGATCAACCCCTGGGTCAGCTGGCGAATCGTGTTGGTCGACGTCATGAACGTCACCCGCAGCGGCACGCCCTCATGTTCGCGGACGCCGTCGCCGTCGGTATCGAGCACGCCCTGCTCGTCAAGCAACTGCTTCGCGCCGTCAATCTCCTGAGCCAGACACATGTCGTTTGCTCCGGATCGATAGCGCCGAGGTCCAGCGACCAGGTCGCACTCCGGCCGGCCGGCAAACCCGTACAGCGCCGCGATCCGGGTCCGGTCGATTGCCATCGACATCGCCTGCCGAATCGGCTGGAACGACAGAAACGGATGCGGATTCCGCCCGTCCAGATATTCGGAGCGGTCGTCGCCCAGCGCCGCGTCGGGGTTGGTCTGGTTCAGCACGACCCGCTCGACCAGGTCGGCGAAGGCGGTGACCACCGTTCCGTGGCCCATCGCTTCCAGATCGGCGAGTAACGACGGCTCAACCTGCAGGTTCCAGGCGTAGTCGGCTTCGCCGCGCTCCAGCAGCGCGCGTGCCGCATCTTCCGCGTTGCCGCCGCCTGTCAGCACCACCTCATCGAAGTACGGTTTCTCGCCCCGGTAGTGAGGATTGCGCTCGTAACGAACCTCAACCTCCGGCGTAAACGAGACGATCCGGTACGGCCCGGTTCCCAGCGGAGCAAGGTGTTCCTCCCGGCAGTCGCGAGCGGCTTCACCGACGCAGTCGGCGAACTGGGTGCGGCTGATGATCGGAGCACCGGCGCTGACAAATGCCTGATACGGATACGGCGTGGCTGCTTCGAAGCTGATCTTGACCGTCCGGCTGTCCAGGGCTTCGACCGCCCTGATTCCCGCGAACACATCCTTCGCCGTGCAGCCGGTTCCTTCGTCAATGCAATAGCGCCAGGTGAACACGACGTCCTCGGCGGTCATTTCGCTGCCGTCCGACCACTTGAGGTCGTCTTTCAGCTTCCAGGTGATTGAGAGCGAGTCGGCCGACAGTCCGCCGTTCTCCAGCGTCGGGATCTCCTCCGCCAGCGCAGGTATCAGGACGCCGTCCGGGTCGTAGTGGGCCAACGGTTCAAGCGTGATCGCGCCGGCGTCGCGGTCCTTGTAGCCGCCCGACTGATACGGCCCGGCCACCGACGGCGCCTGCCAATAGACGATTGTCAGAACTTTCGGATCGCCGCCGCATCCGACCAGCAACCCCAATCCCACCAGGAGCAAACAGGCGGCAAGGGCAGCGCGCGCAAGCATCTTCCAGGGTCGGGTAGGCATCCGCATGACGGCGAGTCTAGAGGTCGGCCGAACTGCCGCCCCTCGTCGGCTACGCCGTGAACGTCAGCTTGGGAGCGCTGATCATATCGATCAGCGCTCCCAGGCCAGGCGTGAGGATCTCTCCGCGGTCCCGGCTACTGCTCAGCGATCGCTCGCGCGTTTCCGAGCAGAATGCCGATGTAGGTCGGATTCTCTTCCGTGGGCTGCGACCAGATGATGCCCCGTTTGGCTCCGGTCTCCGCTGCGACCGCATCGAGGGCCGAAGAATCGAACTGCTGCTCGTGGAACACCGTTTCCACGCCCTCATGCTCGATCAGCTCAATCAGCTCCGCAATCGCTTCGGCGCTGATGCCCTGTTCCGGTCCTTCGATCAGGAAGCCGGCAATCTCCAGCCCGTAGCGTCGAGCGAAGTAGGCGAACGCGTCGTGGAAGGTGACCAGCAGGCGGTGGTGGTCCGGCACGGCCTCGATCAGCGCCCGCGCCTCCGCGTCGGCTACTGCGACCTCGCCGAGGTAGAGACCAAGACGGTCGCTGAAGACGTTCGCATCGTCCGGGCTCAGGTGGCTGAGCTCATCAGCGATTGCCTCGATGGCGACGGAGGCCAGATCGGCGTCGAACCAGTAGTGCGGATCCTCGGAGCCGTGATGGTGGTGGTGCCCGTGAGCGTCGCCCTCATCCTCGTGCTCCTCATCCTCGTGTCCGTGTTCGTCCTCTTCGTGCTCTTCCTCGTCGTGCTCTTCGCCTTCCTCGTGTCCGTGTTCGTCCTCATCGTGGCCTGCATGCGGCGAGCCGCCTGAGTCGAGGACGCCGACGAAGGCCAGGCTCGACGGCGCGCCGCCGATGTCCCATTCCTCTTCGATCTCCATGTGCGAGAGATGCACGCCGAGAACATGACCGCTGTTCGGATCGGCGACGTACATCATGTCACCGACAACGATGATCGCCGCTCGCCCGGCTTCGCCCGGTTCGACCAGCGCCATTGTCTCCATCAGATCGCCGTCGTGCGCGTCCAGCGCGTGCAACACGCCGTCGGCGCCGAGCACGTAGAAGATCTCGCCGTCGCTGGAGAACGCCGTCGCCATGCTCGGCTCGCTGAACACCTGGCGCATCTCGCCGTGGGCTACGTCGATCAGCCAGATGCCGTCATCGGCGAAGCCCTCGCTGTCGCGATAGGAGGCCCTCCCGAAGAAGTGCTCGACATGGTGATGACCGTAGACCGAGCCAATCCGCGAGTCCTCGCGCATCTCCGCCGGGTTGTCGACGAAGTCGTGCTCGTACTCGCCGTCGTGCGCGTGCAGGAAGAGCACCCCGCCGATGCAGCCAAAGGCCGCGCCGTGCTCGTTGTGCGACTCTCCGTGCATGCCCGGGCAAGAGCGGTTGGGGGCGTCGTAGACGACTTCGCCGTCGAATGTCCAAACCTCAACACCCACCGGCAGAGCGGCGTCCGGGTCATCGGGATCCTTGGTCGTGACCACAACGTGATCGTCGGTCATGACCAGTGCCGCGCCGTGATGCGGCCCGGCCTCCAGCACAATCGGTTCGTAGTCGCCCTCGGCCGTGATCAGGTCGTGCTCATTGATCAGGATCACGTGACCGCTGGTGTCGGCGAAGATCGCCGTCCAGCCGTGGCTGTTGACGTAGTGAATCGGGTTCTCTTCGACGATCTCCAGCGCGTGGCGGGAGACCCGCTCCTGCACCAGGTCGAAGTGATCGCCGTGCTCGACGAGGAAGATGCCGCCGTCGAAGATGTGCACCCGGTCGTCGCCGTCCTCGGGCCCGCGGGCCAGGACGAACCCGTAGCGGTGGGTCGGACTGGGCAGGACGCGGGCACGCGGCGCGGCGATATCGAACAGGCCGCGGTTCACGCTATCGCCCGAGAGATTGACGACGGATAGGTGCGCTTCCAACGCGTCGGCGACGAGCAGACGACCAACGGCCTCGGCCGCGCCGTGATCGTCCTCGTGGCCCCCCTCCTCCATCATCGCGCCGAACGGCATGAGCTCATGTCCGGCCTCCTCGATCGCCACAGCCAGATCGAGGATGACCTTGGCGTTCTCCTGAATCACGTCCTCGTAGGCTGATTCAAGTCCCGCTCCGTTGATCACCACGAGGTCTGCTTCTGCAATCGCGCGGATGTCCGACACGGTCAGCTCAAGCAGGTGGACGTCTGCCCCGGCCGGGACCAGGGCTCGCACATTGACCCGGTCCCCGCCGATCTGGCGAACCCAATCGGCGAGAATCTGCGTTGAGACCACGACGTTCAGGGGCTCAGCGGAGACGGCCTGCGCTTGGGACTGTTGCTGCTGCTGTTGTTGTTGCTGTTGCTGCTGCGCTTGGTCTGGTGCCGCCTCGGCCCGCGACTCACTCTGCTGCTGTTGGGGCTGTGCTAGCTGTTCTGCAGCTGCTTGCTCCTGCTGTCGCTCCGCCGTCTGCTGTTGCGCTTGCTGTTGCGACTGCTCGTCGTCGGAACAGCCGACCAGGAGCGCAGCCGCGACCAGCAACGCAACAGAGGCGCCGAGCGCCCATCTGAAAAACCGGGACATTGGGAAATCGATCTAGGCGGACTGTGTGTGCTCGCTCTGGCCCGTCCGCTGGGCCTGCTCTTCCGCCGGATGCTGACCGGCGGACATCATGCGCGTTCAGGCCTGGATGGTCCTCCCCTTCATTCCGACCCCAAACGTAACACGGGCCTTCCGCAGGCGTTATCAACCGCCCTACGTCGATCCAGGGCCAGAGTTGCAACGTCCGTCGACGGCGATTGCGCGACAACGACCAGGACAATCGCTATGCTCCGCCGCAACTCGAACCAGTAGCAAGGATTGTCGATGCCGGACCGATTCGACGACAAAGTCGTCGTGATCACGGGAGCCGCCGGTGGCATCGGCCGCGCAACAGCGGTGCGCTTCGCCTCCGAGGGCGCCAATATCCTGGCCGTCGACTTGCCGGACTCCGATCTGGACGAGACGGTAGCGGCCGTGCAACGCGAAGGCGGTCGAATCGCGACCCATCCCGCCGACGTCACGGTCGCCTCCGAGGTTGCGAGGTACGTCCAGGCCGCGCTCGATCGGTTCGGCCGGATCGATGTCTTCTTCAACAACGCCGGCATCGAAGGTTGGGTCGGACCATTGGTCGATTACCCGGAAGAAGAATTCGATCGCGTCTTCGCCGTCAACGTCAAGGGCGTCTTTCTCGGCTTGCAGGCCGTCGGACGAGCCATGCAGCAGTCGGGCGGCGGTGCGATCATCAACACCGCCTCCGTCGCCGGGCTTCAGGCCACCGCCGTGGCCGCTGCCTACGGAGCCAGCAAGAGCGCCGTCGTCGGTCTGACCAAGTCCGCCGCCATCGCCTTCGTCGACGACGGCATCCGCGTCAACGCCATCTGCCCCGGTCCCATCGAGACCCGCATGATGCGAGCGATGGAGCGCGGCGTCAATCCCGACGAACCCGAGGCCGTCCACCGAAACCTCGCCGCCTCAACTCCCATGAAGCGTTACGGAGAAGCTGAGGAAATCGCCGCCATGGTCGCCTTCCTCGCCAGCGACGACGCCTCCTACATCACCGGAGGCATCTACAACGTCGACGGCGGCACCCGCGCCAACTGATGCCCGAACAGGCGCCGTAACACCGGCGCTTGCCGACAGCATCGACGTCAGCCTGCGGTGCTCGCCATTCACCGAGAGTGCCAGACCGAAATCCCCTAGCCTCCTCCCAGGAGTCTCCCATGCCCGTCACGTTTCTCGATCCCACTGCCGAAAGCGGCCTCGAAGTTGAACCGTACGAACTCTTCGCCGACACCAGCGCCCCAATCACCGTCGGCCTGCTCTCAAACGCCTTCCCCGACGGCACCGAGTTCATGCACAAGCTGGAAGCCGAGCTCGCGGACATCATGCCCCAGGCCAGTTTCCGCCACTACCAGAAGCCAAACGTTGCGGCTGTGACCGAGGATCTGATCCCCGTCATCACCGAGGAATGCGACGTCGTCCTCGCCGCATGGGGCCATTGAGGCGGCTGTACCTCCGGCACCGTGCGTGACGGAGCCATCTTCGCCAAGGCCGGCCTCCCCGCCGTCGCCATCGTGACTGAGGCGTTCGTCGAGCTCGCCGCCTTCACCGCCCAGGCTGTCGGCATGCCCGCCGTGCCCCGCTACGTCCTGCCGCACCCCTGCTCAGGCACCGGCGACGAGAACCTCGCCCGAGTCGCTCGCGAGGCCGCGCCCGGCATCATCGCCCTGCTTGAGGGACGCGTCGAGGGGCGCAAACCGTGAACCTGAGCGCCACGCGCCACCAGGCGCCGGACGAAGGGACGGCACTCGAGCTCTTCCACCTGCGCGAGTGGACCGATGGCCTGCCCGTCGTCATTCCGACCGAAGATCGCGTCGAAGCCATGCTCGCCGGCGTCGAACTCGACCCCGACATCATCCTCGGCGAGATCGGACCCGGGCAGGCGACCGTCGAGAAGGTCGCAATCAACGCCGTCATGGCCGGTTGTCGACCCGAGCACCTGCCCGTCGTGCTGGCCGCCGTACGAGCCGTCACCGATCCCGAGTTCGACATCGACAACATGCAGTCAACCACCCACGGGATGGGACCGGTGATCATCGTCAACGGACCCGCCCGCGACGTCTGCGGACCGATCGCCTCCGGTTGGGGCGCGCTCGGACCCGGACATCGCGCCAACGCCAGCATCGGCCGCGCCCTCCGACTCTGCCTGATGAACATCGGCGGCGCACGCCCCGGCCACGGCGACATGGCCGCCCTCGGCCAGCCCGGCAAGTTCACCTGCTGCCTCGCCGAGGACGAGGAAGGCAGCCCCTTTCCGCCGCAGCACACCAGCTTCGGCTACGACGCCGACCAGTCCGCCGTCACCCTTGTCGGCGTCGACGCGCCTCACTCCGTCATGATGCAGACCAACGACGATGATCCCCAGGCCCACGAACGAATCCTTCGCGTGGTCGCCGGGGCCATCGCGATTCCCGGAGCCAACAACACGCAGATCGGCAATGGCCCCGTGATCGTCGTCCTCAACCCTGTCCACGCCGGCGTCCTCGCCTCAGCCGGACTCACCCGCGAGGACGTGATCGAGCGCCTCGTGAAGCTGGCCGTCACCCCGAACTCAACAATGCGGGGCTGGGCCACCAAGCGAGCCTTCCGCGACGAAGACGCCCACCTACCCGCATTGCGAGGTCCTGAGGACCTCGTCCTGATCGTCGCCGGTGGCGGAGGCATGTACTCCGCCGTCTTCAGCGGCGGCCTCGCCGGCTCAACCCACCCCGTCCACGCCCCCATCCACTTCGACTTCTCCTGCGAACTCCCCGGCCTTCCGGTCCCCTCTCCCTGAGACAAACCACGCGCAAGCCCCCTTCCGGCTCCCTCTCCCTGAGGGAGAGGGTTGGGGTGAGGGCCCCTCCGAACTGTTTCCCAACCGCCTACACAACCCCCGACTCAAGCAACCCCCGCAACTCCTCCGACGTCAACCCCAGCTCCCCGACAAACACCTCATGGTTGTGCTCACCAACCAGCGGAGGCCGCCGCCGCAACCGAACCGGAGACCGTGTAAACCGGTACGGAGCCCCCGGATACCGCACGGTCCCGTCAACGCCGGGCAGTTCACCTTCCCAGAAGAAACCGCGATCGGTCCAATGAGGATCGTCCAGGTTCTCCTCGGGCCGCCTCACGATCCCCCAGGCAAAGTGCAGTGACTGGCTCCGCCGATACACCTCTTCGGCAGGCAAGCTCTGAACGAAGTCGCCAATCGTATCCGCGACATGCCGCCGACCCTCCGGATTGGACCGCGGGTCCCGGAACAGCAGCCCCTGGTACTGCTCGTCGCGGAGGTCGTCCGCCGCATCATGCTCATCCATCCAGTCGAGCAAGCCATCCCAGGCGGAATTGCCACGAGGCAGACCGCCGTTAATCAGACAGACATACTGTCCGTCAGCCCCCAGATACTGCCAGCGAGCAGTCGGATCCGGCGCCGCGTGACGACCAGTCTGACGCTGCACTAGCCGGCCGAAGTACTCCCAGTTGGGAAACGCGCCTTCGGTCGTCGCTGAGACCGCCTCATGGATTGACACATCAACCAGTTGGCCCGGATGTCCCTCATTCCGCATCCACAGTGCGGCCAACATCCCCGACACCGCATACTCGTTGCTCACCGCGATGCTGTGCTCGCCCTCGGGACGGATCGGCGGAAGGCCGTGGTCGTCGTAGCCGTTGCTCATCATCGGCCCGCCCAGCGCGAGCTGGACCAGATCGTTCGCCGCCCAGTCTCGGCGCGGACCCGTTCGACCGAAGGGAGTAATGCTGCACCAGACGCAGTCCGCCAACTCCAGCTGAGTCTGCACCCACTGCCAGCCCCCGCCGAGCTCGTCCAGCAACGTCGGCGTCGTGGCGTCGATCACCACGTCAACCAGCCCCACCAGCCGCTTCCAGACTTCCAGTCCCGCCGGCTGCGCGACGTCCAGCGTCACCGCCCGCTTGCTCGTGTTCCGCGATGCGTGCAGCAAAGAAGGTTGCCTCGGGTCGTCATTGACAAACGGTCCCACGCGACGACTCCGACCGCCTCCCGGCGGCTCGACCCGGATCACATCCGCGCCCGCGTCGGCGAGCAGCTTGCCCGCCACCTCGCCCAGGTCGCCAATCTCGAGCACCCGCAGACCCTCAAGCGGACCTGGAAGTGCGGTTGCGGTGTCGGAATTCGAGAGCGTCATCAGATCGCCAGCTCCGCCAGCATCGACGCGAACTCTTCGTCGCTGTAACCCAGCAGTTTGGTCAGCACGGCGTGGTTGTGCTCGCCGAGCAACGGCGCCCCCCGATCCATCCGCCAGCGAGCCCCCGAGAACTGCATCGGCAGACCCTCATAGCGATGCTCGCCCAGCTCCTCATGCGGAGCCGTCGGATAAAACCTGCGCTCGGCCAGCTGCGGATCACGCTCCTGCTTGTCGTCCGTGCGCTGACAGACGCCGGCCGGAACCCCGCGTTCCTGCAGCTCAATCATCAGATCAAACGCCTCCCGCTCGCAGGTGACGCCGCCGATCAACGCATCGAGCGCATCTTCACTCGTCTTGCGCGAAGGCATGTCGGCGAAGCGGGAATCCTCAAGCAGCTCGTCGAGCCCAAGCACTTCGCACAGAGCCGTCCACTGCGCCTCATCGTCGACCGCAATAGCGATCCAACGATCATCGCCCGCGCAGGGATACGTATTGTGCGGCGCCGTCGCCGGATAGCGCGATCGATTGCCCACTCGTTCGTAGCTGCGCCCGTTGACCTGGTAGTCCAGCATCGGCACGGCGCTCACGACCATCCCGCACTCAATCTGAGACATGTCCACGTGCTGTGCCTCGCCCGTCCGCGCGCGATGATGCAACGCCATCAGCGCCGCGATCGCCGCGTAGTACCCCGCCGAGTGGTCGAGATACGAGAACCCCCAGCCCGCCGGCGGCTGATCGGCCAACCCCGACATCGCCGTCGCCCCCGAAATCGCCTGCGCGCTGGGTCCCCAGGTCGTATACGACGCGTCGCGGCCCACATGGCCAAAGCCCGACACCGACACATAGATCAGCGACGGATTGATCTCCTGCAACCGCTCCCAGGAGAACCCCATCCGCGCGAACGCCCCGGCGCTGTAGTTCTCGATTACCACGTCCGACTCAGCCAGCAGCCGCTCCACCGCCTCGCGCCCCTTGGGATGGAACAGATTCGCCGTAATCCCGCGCTTGTTCCGGCTCAGATTCGAGTGAAAGCCCGACCGGTTCAGCGACGGATTCTGCGGATCCTGCCGAAGCCCAATCCGCATCGAGTCCAGGTACGATTCGTTCTCCACCTTCACCACATCCGCCCCGAGATCCGCCAGAATCCGAGTCGCCTGAGGCCCCGCCACAATCCACGAAAAATCGGTCACCCGAACCCCATCAAGCGGAAGCGGCAACTCATCCATCACAAGCCCTCCGGTCCCCTTCCCCTCTGGCCCCCTCTCCCTGAGGGAGAGGGTTGGGGTGAAGGCCCTCCGACTCCAGTCTCACCCCACCCTACCCCTTCAGCGAAAATCCAAACCTCAATGCAAATGCCGCAACCTCGGATCCAACCGATCCCGCAACCAGTCCCCCATCAGGTTCCCCGTCAGCGAGATGATCAGCAGCGCCAGGCCCGGCAACCAGATCGGCCACCAGGCCACGATCATCACCTCGCGGCCCTCCGTAATCATCCGACCCCACGAGGCCGTGCCCGCCGGGACGCCCACGCCCAGGAAGCTCAACGCCGCCTCCACCTGGATCACGATCGCCACCTCCAGCGTCATGATGATCACCACCGTGTTCACCACGTTGGGAAACAGGTGCTTGCGCATGATCCACCAGCCGCCCGCGCCCAGCGCCCGCGACGCCGTCGTGAAGTCCCGCTCACGTAGCGACAGCACCTCCGCCCGCACCAGCCGGGCATAGCTCGACCACGTCCAGACCAGCAGGATGATGATCACATTGCGCAGGCTCGGTCCGAAAATGCTACCCAACAGCAGCGCGAACAGGATCCCCGGCAGCGCCAGCTGAATGTCGACGATCCGCATCAGGACCTGCCCCGTGGCGCCTCCTTTCCAGCCCGATGTCATCCCCACCAGCGTGCCGAACAGCGCCGATCCCGGCACCACGATTCCCACCACGATCAGCGACAGCCGCGCCCCGTGCATCAGTCGGCTCAGGATGTCGCGACCCACATCATCCGTGCCCAGTGGATGCTCCCAGGTGCCGCCGTCGAAGACCGGCGGCTCCAGCCTCGCGCCCAGGTTGACGAAACTCGGATCGTGCGGCGCCAGCACATCGGCCAGCGCCCCGGCCAGGACGAAGACCAGCGCAATCGCCAGCGGCACCGACAGCCCCAGCCAGCGCCGCCAGCGGATCGGCCCGCGCGGCTCCGCGAACTCCACATCAAGCGGTGAGCCAATACCCTCAGTGCGCTCGGCCATCAGATCGCCCCCGCGCGGATTCGCGGATCGATCAACCGGTACGACACGTCGACCAGCGCGTTGGCCAGCGCGATCGAGGCGGCCAGCACGATAATCGCCGTCTGCACCATCGGATAGTCCGACTGCACGATCGAGTCGATGATCAGCCGCCCGATCCCCGGCCAGGCGAACACGACCTCAATGATCACCGCCCCCGCAATCAGCCGCCCCAGCCCCAGACCGAGAATCGTCACCACCGGAAGCAGCGCGTGGCGCAGCGCGTGCCGCATGATCACGGTGCGCTCGCGCAGCCCTTTCGCCCGCGCCGTGGTGATGAAGTCGGACCCCATCACGTCGATCATCCCCGAGCGGGTCAGGCGCATGATCGCCGCCATCTCCAGCAACCCCAGCGACAGTGCCGGTAAGATCAGCGACCTGAATCCCTCAGCCCCGCCGGTCGGGAACCATCTCAGTTCCACCGCGAAGAAGAAGATCACCATCAGGCCCAGCCAGAAGCTGGGCGTCGCCTGACCGAACACCGCGAGGAATCTTGCGATCCAGTCGGTCACCTTGCCCCGCCGCAGCGCCGCCGCGATGCCCAGCGGAATCGACAGACCGACCGCGAAGATCATCCCCGCCACCGTCAACTTCAGTGTGTTCACCGCACGTTCACCGATCGCCGCAATCGTCGATGTGCCCGCCCCCCGGTACGACGTCCCGAAGTCCAGGTTCACCAGGTCCCAGAGAAAGTTCCCGTACTGAACGATCAACGTGTCGTTGAGGCCCAGTCGATCGCGGATCGTCTCGATCTCCGCATCGGTCGCCTCGTACGGCAACAGAAACGATTCCGGATTCCCCACCAGCCGGGCCACGAAGAACACGATGCTCACCACCACGAACACCACCACCACCGCCTGCAGCAGCCGGACCACCAGATAGTTCCAGAACTGCACAGTCACCCCGACTCAAGTCCGACCCGTCCAGACCCAACCCCAAACCGAATGCTAGACAAACCACCACAACTCCGGTCTCTCGCAATCCCCTCCATTCCCCCAGAGATTTCTCCCCCCTTCCAGGGGGAGATGTCACGAAGTGACAGAGGGGCCCGCCCCACCGCGAACCAGCCACCCCTCCCCTTCCGACGCCCCTCACCCCTCCGATGCCCCGCGCTTGACGCGGGGCCCAGCCCGCGATCTCCATCAACAGCGCCACATCCGCGCATCCACGACCGTCTCCAATCCGCATACCATTAACAGAACATATGTACCCACAAGAAACCGGAGACAACCATGACCGCCAACCCCAACCCACCCACCCCCCGACGCTGCCGACGCATCCTCGAAGCCCACCACCTCGACTGCCAGGGTCTCTCCCCCGACGCAATCGCCGCCCAGCTCCGCTGCGCCCGCTCCACCGTCTACGCCTACTTCCGCGACTTCCAACTCCACCGAGCTCACATCCTGCGCACCGTCGCCGCCGACCGGCTCGCCGACCAGGTCCACATCCTCACCACCCCCGACACCGAACCCGACCAGCACCGCCAGACCGTCGCCGCCACCCGAGAACTGCGCCTCCTGCTGCAAAGCCTGCCCGCCATCCACGAAGAGGAGGACCGGCGGCGCGAACACGAACTCGCCGCCGCCACCGCCGAGGCGGAAGCCCGCACCCGCGCCCTCGAGTTCGAAACCCGCCTCGGTCCCGACGGACACGAACGCTACATCCACGAACCCCGTGCCGGACAATGCGTCCTCGGCTGCCCGAAGTGCATCATCGAGTTCCGCCAACGCCAAGCCGAACAACAGGCCAAACGCAGAATCACCCGTCCTCAACCAGACCAATCCTCACCAAACCCGGACGAATCCGCACCCATCCAGACGAATCTGGACAAATCCGGACAAGAATCCAACGAAAACCCCGCCCACGACAGCGAATCCGCCCCAGCCCCCCAATATTCACCCCCCAGACCCCGCCAACCCCGGAATTGGCCCAGACTCACCACACCCCACCGACCCAACCGAAGCGTCGTCATCCCCCTCCCCGACATCGGCAGGTACTGATGCCACTTCCCATCTCCGCTCTCCCCCCGCGCGAGCGGGGGGAGATGCCGCAGGCAGAGGGGGGTCCCCGAGAGGCTGCCTCACCGTTGAAACCCCATTGCGAGATCGCGATACTTTCCACGAATCGAACTGTTTCATTGAAGCGAACAAACAGCTCGCTGGGAAACAGGTTGGAGATCAACATGACCGAGAGAAACTACTGGACCCGAATGTCCCGCAGGCACCTGACGCGGCGTGCCCTGCTACGCACCAGCGCTCGCGCCGGCGTCGGCGCCACAGGTCTGGCGCTCGTCGGCTGCGGCGACGACGATGACGACGCCCAGCAGCAGGCCGCAATGCAGGTCCAGCAGCAGGACCAGCAACAGCAGCAGGCTATGCAGGAGCAACAGCAACAGCAGGCCATGCAGCAGCAACAGGCGCAGCAGCAGGCCATGCAGCAGCAACAGCAGCAGCAAGCCGAGCAGCAGGCCCAGCAGGCCGAGGCCCAGCAACAGACCGCGCAGGAACAGGAGCAGCAACAGGCCGAACAGCAGGCCGTCGCTCCCGCCCCCTTCGCCGACGTCGACCTCGATGCCACGATCACGACCGCGGTCGCCCGCGACGGCGGTGGGCTGGACCCGATCCGCTCCGGTAGCCACGTCAACTACATCTCCCACGGCAACGTCTACGACGCCGGCATCGTCTTCGATCCGGACGACAACTCCATTCGTCCGCACATGATCGCGCCCGAGTTCGTTGACGACACCACGATGGTCGCCCAGGTCATGCCCGCCCTCTTCCACGACGGATCGGTGCTCGTCGCGGAGGACCTGGTCTTCACCTACGAGCGGATGGGCAACATCGCCGAGTACCACCAGGGCGGCGAGACCACCGATCACCCCGCCGGCTGGACCAGCGCGCGTGTCTCCTTCGGCTCGCAGAACTGGGTCAGCAGCCAGGCGATTGATGAGCGCACCTGGAAAGTTGAACTGAACGCGCCCGATGCCGCCTGGGTCTCCAACCAGATGCCCAACGCCTCAACGGTCGGGGCGATCTTCTCCAAGGCCCACGTGGAGAACGTGGGCGACGCGGCGATGGACCGCGAGCCGATGGGCACCGGACCCTACCGCTTCGTCAGCCACACCGACGACACAGACTTCGTCATGACCCGCTTCGATGACCACCTCAAGCCGCTCGACCACCCGGTCAACGTCAAACACGTGCCCTTCCACAAGGACCTCAAGGTCCTGATCCGGCCCGAGACACTGACGCAGATCGCGGGTCTGGAGGCCGGGGAACTGGACGTCGTCTACGGCCTGGCGACCAAGGACGTGGAGGGGTTCATCGACGACCCCAACTTCACCATCCACTACCAGGCCGCCACCACGATGCTGCCCAGGTTCAACCTGAACAACCCCCTGTTCGAGGACGGCTCGCCAAATCCGTTCCTCGACATTCGCGTCCGCGAGGCGGCCAACATTGCGGTCAACCGCCAGGCGATCATCGACGGCCTGCTGACGGGCACGGAGAGGCAGCCCTTGTTCACGGGCCGCAGCGCCTTCGGCTATCCGACCGAGGATGAGATCGAGGCAGCGGGGCTGATGTTCGACTACGATCCCGAGCGGGCCAGGGGGTTAATGGCCGAGGCCGGCTACGCCGACGGCTTCGACACCACGTTCCACATCGTCGTCGGCTTCTCCCCGGGCATCCCGGATATGGCGCTCGCGGTCAAGCAGGACCTCGAGGCGATCGGCATCCGTCTGACGATCAAGGAGTATCCCGCCTCGGAGTACTTCACCGACGCCGGCATTCGACAGGCGGGAGCCGGAAGGACCGACGGTGCGCCCGGAATCTGGTGGTTCATCGACGGCCAGCGAACGGACATCCAGACAACCGTCAACATCTCCGTCTTGCCGGAGGGCGTCTACACGCTGGGGAGCAGCGAAGAGGTCGCCGAGCTTGCGCGGGCCCAGAGGCTCGAGCTCGACGCGAACAAGCGCAGCGAGTTGATCAGCCAGTTGTTCATTGAACACACCCTGGGCTACTACATGCTCCCCCTGGTCGAAATCCAGACCGCGGGCGTCGTCCGTTCCGGTGTGCGCTGGCCCGCGGGCGCCGTCCAGCCCAGAGGCAACGAACAACTCTTCGCCGTCCAGAAGCTGAAGGACGCCTAGGAAGTTGTAGAGAGAACGACCCGTTCTTGCCTCTCGCTCCCTCCCTTCCGGTCCCCTCTCCCTGAGGGAGAGGGTTAGGGTGAGGGCCCCGCACCTGACAGCAAGGAGCTCCCGTTGAGTTCACTCGACACGCTGCCCACCGCCGATCCGGCCGCCCTCGGCTTCGATCCGGGCCGCCTCTCCCAGATCGGAACCAGGATCGACGCCGCAGTCGCAGCCGGCGACCTCCCGGGCGCCGTCACCATCGTCATGCGCCATGGCCACGTCGTGCATGCCCACGCCGCCGGCCGGCTCGACGTGGAACGCGAGGCCCCGCTCGGCATGGACAGCCTGTTCCGCATGTACTCGCAGACCAAGCCCGTCGCCGCGGTCGTGCTGATGAGCCTCTACGAGGACGACGCCTTCGAGCTCAACGACCCCGTTTCCCGCTGGATTCCGGAGTTCGGCAACCGCTTGGTGGCAATGGAGACGCAGCCCCACGATCGACTGCGCGGTGCGTTCCCGCCCATGAACGCCGAACCCGCGCGGCGCGACATCATGATCATGGACCTGATGACCATGACGTCCGGGCTGCCCGCCATCGGCAAACTCCCGGCCGCCTACTATCCGATGCTCGTGCGTTCCTCCCAGGGCACGGGCTTCATGCCCGGCGACACCTTAATCAATGATCCGCCGCGCAGCTACGAGGAGATGGTCCTCGCCATCGCCGACATGCCCCTCTACGCCCATCCCGGAGACCGCTGGAATTACGGCTCCGATTTCGATGTCCTCTCGCTCTTCCTCACCCGGCTGACCGGCAAGAACCTCGACGAACTCTTCCGCGAGCGCGTCTTCGATCCGCTCGGTATGGATGACTCAGGCTTCTACTGCGACGACGCCGACCAGGGACGTCTCGTGACCGACCACACCTGGGACGCCGAGGGCAATCTGATCACTCGCGATCGACCCGAAACCGCCGAGAAGGTGCGCTCTCGCTCGCGCGACCTGCGCTCCGGCAACGGCCTGTTCGGAGGCATGCTGACCACGCCGCCCGACTACACCCGCTTCGCCCAGATGCTGCTCAACGGCGGCGAGCTCGACGGCGTCCGCATCCTCGGCCGCAAGACCGTGGAGCTGATGACCTCCGACCACCTGGGAGATCGCGAGATCGATCTGCTGCCCGTCCCCAACTACGGCTTCGGCCTCGGCTATGCCGTCCGCAAGTCGGTCGAGCGATCCTTCTACCCCGGCTCCCCCGGCACCTTCGGCTGGGGCGGCGCGGCCGGCACCTGGTTCTTCGTTGACCCCGTCGAGGACCTCGTCTGCTGCTTCTTCAACCACGTCTTCCTCTACGGCAACCGCCCCGGCGGCATGGCCGACCTCACCCGCCGCTTCATGAAGTGGACCTATCAGGCCCTCGCCTGACTTCCGTCCAGGCGGCCGACCGTTCGCAGATGACTTCTCGGGTGAAGTCGCCAATCAGCTCGTGCGGGTCGCCAGCAGCGCCGCGCCGCCGCGCAGGCTCACTCGGACATGGGTACGTGCTGGCGGGGACAGGCGCTAGTTATCCCCGAAACAGACGCCGGAGTGAACAGCCGTTGCGCCCTTCTCCGGGGCGCTGGATCGCGCTGGGACAACAGGGCGCGATGATACGCTGAATCGACTATGAAACGACACAACGGAAGCCGTCAGCGCCGCGACAGTTAGCAATCCAGAGCGGAGTTCGGCGCTCGGCGTGGCGCGTTTGCGCGCCCCTGAAGGGACCGACGAAGTGACCACGAACCAGCACTGGTGGCCCGATCAACTCAGCCTCAAACCCCTGCGCCGCAACACCTCATCCTCCGACCCGATGGGCTCCGATTTCGACTATGCCCAAGCGGTCAAGTCGCTCGATGTCGAGGCGTTGAAGCGGGACATTGAAGAGGTCATGACGACCTCGCAGGACTGGTGGCCAGCCGACTACGGCCACTACGGTCCGCTCTTCATCCGTATGACCTGGCACGCTGCCGGCACCTATC
>JAPPBN010000023.1:0-27911 GCA_026705025.1 Chloroflexota bacterium
GATTTTGTCCAGTTTGGTGGGCGTAACGCTACCGAACTGCGAACTTTCGTATGGTCGGTCAATCTGTAGGTCGTCCAACGGCGATCTGGGCGAACAAACCTCGGGCCTTCAGGGCTCAATCTGAGGCGGCGGAGGCGGTTGTCCCGGAGCCGCCTGCTGGTTGATGCGGGTCTTGATCTCTCGCAGTGCCTCGTCGAGCGATAGCGACTGAGCGTCCGGCGGCAGCGGCACAGCCTCGTAGCCCAATCCATCGCTCGATGTCCGCCACGCGACTATCCCTCCCCCATCCAGGTAGGTACCGACCACGCGCTCCACCTGTCGAGTCACCCGTTCGATTCGATCATCTGGACGCAGGCGGGCGCCCCAGAGGATGTAGGTTGCCGGAGGAGCAGCGCGTCGCCAGACTCCCCAAGAATCGATCTGGGTGTCGTGCTTCCGCCGACCCAGCTTGAGGTCCGTCGCAGCAAACTTGAGCTCCTTCCGCCTGTTCGACCAATCGCTCATCGCGCCCCGCGCTCTTGTCGAGCCATAGGCAGGTCCGCCTGTCACCTTGGCCTCGGCACAGACCAATGGGTCGTCTTCTCGGGCCGGCCATGCGATATCGATCTGGTGCGTCTGCGAGAAGCCCTGCACCTCTTGCCGCGGTCTGATCTCTTGGCCTGTGGCGTTGGTCAGTAGTTGCGCGAGTATCGTCGCAAACCAGTTGCCCTTCGCGCGGTAGATGCCGCTGAGCCTGTTCTCGATCGATGCCTCTTGGTTGCCCATGCCGATCGGGGCCGCCCCAAAGGATCGATAGCGATCCAGACACCACATCAGGTTGAACCACTCAGCGGAGATCGCGCTAAAGGTCTGGACGTCCAAGTCCGCTGCGACCCGCGCCGCCAGTGCCTCCCATAGACGCCCTGGATGGCCCACATCGGCCTCCAGTTCAAGGGCGATGTCATCGTTCTCGGTCACCGCGCCCCCCGTGCCATCCCGAGACGACCATCCCGCATTGCATCGCAGGCGGACTGCAGAAGCTGAACACGCGTCGAGCTCATTCCCATCGTCGAGCGCAGCAGCACCTCGTTCACATGATTCACGACCGAGTCGCGCTCGCCGATACTCAGCTGCTGGTCCAGGTATCGCCATTCATGCTCAATCGCGGTCCAGAACGAGTCGAGAACCTCAAGCGACGGGACGGGGAGGAGAGCGGCTTCGCGGGGCTCCAGCTTGAGAACGCCGCCTCCGTAGGAGCGCCCGCCCACCTCGCCCCCGAGAACGGTGAGGGAGTTCAGCATTGCCAGGGGGAGAGCGCGGCGCACGAAGCTGGGCGCGCCGGAAGCGAGGTGAAGACCGTGCATTGAGTTCAGGAAGGTGACGCCTGCGTCGTTCGCCACGAGTCGCGGGAAGCGGTGGCTCATGTAGGTGAAAAAGAAGTCTGGAGGCGCGCTTGTGGGCGGACGCCACCACTGAGGTCGAATCCGGCACTTGTATCGGCCGGGAATCTCGAGCTGCTCGCCGAAACGCTTGTATGCCTCGACAGCGGGAGACTGATCTTCGGAGTCTGGACGGAACAACCACACCGGGCGCCCTTCGTCGCGCAGCCGATCCCAATCCTCTTTGGTGAACTCCAGACCCGCCAGATGCCTCGTTCCGGGCGGGCTCGTCCGCTGGACCTGGCCTTCAGTGAAGCCGAACTCACGCCGGGTTTCCTCGTCAATGACGAAGTACTCGTTCGCTCCAGTCACGGCGCCCAGTTCGACCCGTCCGTACTCCGCTTCCAGCTCCGCGAAGGCCATCACCCCACTTCTGTAGGCTGACGCCTGACACTCGGTCAACAGGAGCGCCGACCACTTCTCACCGTTGAGCGCAACGTCCCGTCCGCTCCCGAATGGGTCGATGCGGTCGAGAGCAGACGAATCCTCTACTTGGGTGATGTGGGCTTGGTCCGTGCCGCCCTCGCCGTCGGCGAGGAGCAGTACGACGTTTGCAAGGGCGTCAAACTGCAGGCGCCGGAAGGCGACAATGCCGATGCGCCCGAAGCGAGAGCGGAGCCAGTCCCTCACGGGTGCGGCGTAGTTGACTGTCAGCAACTCCGCTGGGAGGACCATCGCCAAGCGCCCGCCGGGCTTCAAGAAGCTCGTGGCGTGGACGAGACAGGCTGCCCAAGCCGACGCCAATCCATTCAAAGCCACTCCCTGAGCTCGCGCGGCGGCGTTGGCTGCGGAGCGCGTTTCACCGGAATGGTCGTGGTAGCGGATGAAAGGGGGGTTTCCGACGACTGCATCCGCTTCAAGACGGCCTGGTCCCAGCATTCCTGGGACAACGTCGAAAACGCTGGAGTGGAGCAGCGTCGCTGAGAGATCGTCCTGCCTGAGCCGCTCAGCTGTTTGCCGGAGCGCCTGCCCGTCGATGTCGATTCCAACGAGGTCCGGCTCAGCCACACCGAGGTCGCGAAGCTCCTGGCCAGCCGCGTGGAGGAAGATGCCATCACCGCAGGTGGGATCCAGAACGACGGCGGGACGGCGATTGATGGCCCAGCGACTCAGGAAGGCGGCAATCTCCGGTGGTGTGTAGTACGCACCCCGGGCCTTGCGGTCTTGGTGGGTCGCTGTGGTCACGTCAGAACTCCGTTGTCGCTCATCGAGAGTCACCGATATCCTAATGCGCGAGGGAGCAACTGGCGCGCCTCTCTTCAGTTTGTCAGACGCAGTCCGCTCGTAGGAATCTGCTCCCAGTGTGGCTGTGAGGCTTGGCCTTCCGTTTCCGCGGATCCACAACTGAACGCGCGCCAATGTCGAACCGCCCAGACGTGATCGCGATTAGAAAACCCGGCGGTCATCTCTCCTGTCCCCGACGGCTCGGCGCTGCGTCGATGTAGGGAACGACGCCAGGGGAACTCCGACCTTGAACACAGCTGACTGCCTATGCGGCTTCATGGGTTCGGTCTTGCCGGGGTATCGGGAGCATCGGCCTGCAATGACTCAGTTCCACCCACATTGAGGCGGCGACTTCCCGCCGGTACGTGGTTGCCATCTGGTTTCTTAGCTTCGGAGCAGGGATGGCAATCGGGAACGCGCTTCAGTGGTCGGGGCGTAGTGGATGGTCGATGGCGGATCACGCGGACCGATTCAAGACAATGCCCGCACCTTCTTCAAGTGCTCGCGGAGGGTCTTGTCGCCAGCCGTATTGATCCGTTCAACCACGCGGCGACCGCCGTATAGCGCCGTCAGCATGCACAGCACGAGTCCTATTTGATCCTCCGCATCAAGCGGCAGTGAAGGCTGGGAATCCGGCAACCAACTCGGTGTGGTCGCTTGCGTCGCACCTTCGATCTGTCGACAGAGTTGTGCGTGACAAAAGTCATGAGCACCTCTCACACCGTTCGCCCGAGCTCCCTCGTCGGTTTCGAAACGGATTGCAATGGCCTGTAGCTCATCGAACTGATCGAGCATGGTAAGAAGCACATAGGCTCTGAAATTGACCCAATGGTTTGATGTTTCAAGGGTCAACAGCGGGAGAATCTCCTCGTCAACCAAAGGCTCAAGGAACAGGAATCTACGCTGTTCCCTCAGCCTAAGCTCGTGGCTCCTACTCAGCAGATCACTGAGCACTTGAGCGTCCACATGGGAGGGTTTGTACTTCTCGTACACCAGCTGCGTAAGTGTCGCGAGAGATCCTTCACTCCATTCGTAGTTGCTCAAGAACTTCGACAAAATGTCTGAGATGGCGAGTCGAACATCTTGATCGGCCGGGCTCATCTGCATGGCGTTCCCTACATGCTGAACGCGGCTTGAGGAACGTATTCGACCACAAGCGGATCTTGAGCCCCACCGGTACCAATCTTGCCCACCAACTCGAGTGCCTCTTGAGCCTCCCGTCTCAGGACGAATCGCTTGTCGAAGGGCGGAGAGACATCCGCTCTGAAGTCGTCAGCGAGTTTCCCGGGTACGAATCGAGAGACGTTCTCGCAAAAGACCCAATCGACGTCTTCGACCACCCAGGGATCCTGCACTTCGGGGATTCGTGCGTCCCTGCTGATATCCGGCCAATACCATGCTGGCCTCCAGAGCCAGTGCCGCTTCTCGAATCTGTGCTTCTGCACGACATCGGCCAACAGTTCGTCGACGTTTTCGCTGATCGGATCGCACAAGCCATTCCAACCATGGATATCACGGTGTTCCTCCCGCACGAGGCTGGGAAACCTCGACGCCAGATGCGGCGCATCGACCAAAATGCTCTGCTCAGGAAGAATGAGACTGTTCAACAGGGCAAGCAGCCGAGCGGCGGCAACGCGCGCCATGTACTCGGGCGGCAACTCGTCCTTCGATTCGGCACCGCCTCGGGCGCGCTTCACGAAGTCGTTGAATCGAACAGACTCCAAGTTTCCGCTGCCGTGGAAGAAGTCGCGCGCCCCCTTCGGCAACCAGTCGATGAGGCGCTGCAGTCCGAGAAACTCGAGTATGGGTTCTTCCAAGTTCCCTTCAACATCCTTGACACACTCCTCAAAGTCCGACCTAGCCTCTGGAAGAGAGGGCCAATGCCAAGGCCTGTAGCCTTCAAACGGACGCGTCCATAGGCCGGGATTGCCGATTTGAATGTCTCCGAGGTGCAAGTCGGCGAAGCCCGCTGAGGGACTGCGGAGGCTTAGGTCGAATGAGTTGGCCCCGTATTCGTTCAGGACTACGATCAGACCGCACTTGCTGAAGCAGCGGAGGAGATACGCAAGACGGCTTCCTGTTGTGTCTCCCTGGTCGGAGTATCCCAGGAGGTCGTAGTCGATCACGATCACGTCCGCCGTGTCGATAAGATTCGATTCGATCAGGGCTGCTTTACTTTCGCCGCGTCTCCACGCGGTTCTTCTGCTGTTCAGTAGCCCGATCGACTCCTGAAAGTCATCTTGCTTGACCGCCGTTACGCTCGCCTCGCCGCAAACCGTCCGGACCCTATTGGCCAGGCTCTCTGCGATCTCCGGGTGATCGTCGTACACCAACACTTGCATTGCGCTCATGTCTCCTCCCGCCAGGCCAACTCGAAGCACGTTCTGAACGGGGCGTCCGGCTTCGCAAAGCGGACGGTTGCTCCCAAGTCCGTGGCCAGCAGCCTAACGATGGCCAAGCCCAATCCGGTCCCGCCGTATCCCAGTGCCCGTCGCTCGGCGGAGATCGCCAGACTTCGTTTGAGGGGCTCAAACAGGCTTTCCGCCTCGTTCAGGCTAATGCCGACCCCGGTGTCCTGAATCCGAATGGCGCAGCTCTCGCCGGAGACGGTCGATGACACCGCTATGCGCTTGGTCCCGCTGTCGAGCATCGCGTTGGAGGCGTTCATCAGCACATTGTGGAAGATGGCCATCCAGATCGGATAGCTCGCATTCGGCAGCAGGAGGTCCTCGTCTATCTCTGAGACATCAACGCTCACACCTCGCAGTATCACTCTCATGTCGTCAGCCATGCTCCGGACCAGCGCCTGCGCCCTGAATCGCGTAATCGTCGTGCGATTGCGTTCATCCGAGATGGGAGAGAAGACAGCGCGCGTATCACGCACTCCCTGGATCCAGTCCTTGATGTTTGTCGCTATGGGGGCGATGACCTCGCTGATTCCTGGATTCGTGACACCGAGATCGTCCAAAGTCTCAGCATGGCGCTCCAAGAGGCTGAGCTGTTGGTTGAGCTGGTGATCGAACGCCATGGCCGTGGACCCGACCGTCGCCATCGCCCCGAGCAGGCCGGACTGACTCTTGGTCCAATCGGCCTGCTCGCGTAAGGATTCGACGGTCTTGTCCAGCTCCGCTCTCAGCTCGCTAGCCACTTTCGGGGGAATCTCGCCTTCGTGCTTCTCTAGCACGTCCCAGACGTTCCTCACCAGCAGACCTGATGCGCCTACTTTGCGACCTGACGCCCTTTCCGATAGCCGTTGAGCAGCCAAACGAGTGGCGTAGTAATCCAGAGCGAATCGCACAGCATCCTGCAGTTGTTGAAATGCCCTGTTGCCGACAAGTCGATCTCGGGAGACCTGTATCTGGAGGTGCTGTCCCTTGGCAACCTCTTTGGCTGCCGCTACCCCCGGCTCCCGGTCTTTGGTTGCCGCCAACTTTGCCTCCCGCTCCTTGACTGCCGCGACCCTCGCCTCCCGGCTCGTGTCGATGTTGACAACGCCCAGAACTCGCGAGTTGGTCGGTAGGTGATTTAGCCCCAGAGGTACGCGCAAGTCGGACGGAAGAAGCTTGGATTGGGTTAGGCGGTGAGCGTGGTCGAACTCCAACTTCAACCAGTCCGCGGCAGGGCCGGCGTAGGGAATACGAAAACCGGCATCGTAAATGTGCACGCCGCCCCACTGCGCCATGTAGTCCCGCGCCTGTTGCACGGTTATGCCATACGGCTGACGGCGTCGCAAAGTGAATATGCGAATCTCAAAGTCGAGGCTGTCGATCAAGCAGGAGTCTTCGCCGCGGACTGGGACCGAGAGCTTGTACGGTGGCATTGGCTGACCTTCAAGCTCCAACGACAGTGCCATTTCCCGCTTTGAGGGCTGACCGCTGGAGCCGTCGTCCGTCCTGTGGGAATCGTCGGCGGGCAGGAGCCTTCCTACGATCCGCGATCTGTAGAGGTCCAGTATTCGGGCCATCTGAGTGTCGAACGAAGCGACGGCGGCAGGATCCGGGGCACTCAAGCTGACCTCAAAACCGCTGTCATTGACGTCGGATTCACCGGTCAATGACCGGAAGGGGGGCTGGAGAAACCAGATCTCTCTTGCGAGATTCTGAAACTCCTCGGGACTCCACTCGTGCTTGAGCCGCTTCAGAGTTACCTTCGTGCCATGAGCCCCCGTAAGCGGAAATGCGGGTTTCTTCGGTTCCCGCAAGTCGTACGCGGCGGTGGCCTGGGTCAAGTCTCCAGCCTGAACCGCCGTTTCCCAATCCACCCTCGCGAACAGCTCTCGGTCCTTGGACGCTTGCGTAACTCGCTCTCCCCTCGGCACCGACGTGAGCTCCAGTTCGGTGGCCAGGAATTGCACAGCCAGACGGCCTACGCCCTTTGAACCGGTCAGCTTGCGCTTCAGCCTCGGCGAGGTCATCTCGTGAACTTTATGCGTCGAGCCGACGCGCATCCAGCGGCTTGCAAAGTCGTCCTCAGTCATGCCGTGGCCGTTGTCCAACACCTCTATCGAGTCGTCAAGTATTCGAATCTCCACTCTCGTCGCGTCCGCGTCGTAACTGTTCTTCACCAGCTCGGCGAGGGCGATGTACTGGCGCCCAACCAAACGCTCTCCGAGCTCGCGAAGTAGTTCCGAGTCAACTGTGAAATTGATGGTCCGCACGTCAGCCACCCTGTCGTATGGCGCTTCGGTCGGGTGCTCCAGCCTCCCTTGAGATCTGCGGAGTATCCCTCAAGAGAGGAATGACCGATCTACCGATGGCATACGAGAGCAAAGGCGGCACGGAGTTCCCAATCAGCTTCGCAAGATGCTTCCGCGCTGGAACGGTCCTGAAATTCACGAAATCCGGCAGCGTCTGCAATCTGGCGGCCTCGTGAGGCGTGATCACCCGTCTGCGAGACGGATGCACGTATCTGCCCTGCCCCATGCTGTTGAAGCCCGTGGTCACCGTTTGCGCGGGAAGATCCCATTCCATCCGACCGTACATGGCGGTGTAGCTGTGGTCGGATCTATGGCATGGAGGCCTCAGCCTGTTCGGCAGGTTGGTCTTGTCCTTGTCGAACAGCCAGTCGATGCGCGACTGGTTTACGGGGTACGGCGTTGAGGCGGTATCGAAGATGCAGGAGCTGGGCTCATCTTCCAAATCCTCGATAGCCCAGCGGACCGTTCTTGGGACATGTCCGCAGATCGGGGACTTCAAGTCGTCAACCAGTTTCTGCGCGTCGGAATCGGCGTCCTGTAAGGCGAGGATGATATGCCTTCGGCGCCTTTGGGGCACGCCCAGGTTCGACAGGTCAATGACGCCCGCTCCCACGGTGTAGTTGAGGGACTCATCTAGGTATTCGATCGTTCGCTGGACGGCCTTTTGCACGTCGTAAGTGACGGTGGGGACGTTCTCTATGATGAGCGCCGAAGGCCTCAGCACCTCGGCCGCCCTCGCCATGCGGAGGTAGAGCCCGTTTCTGGGGTCGTCGCGCCGGGAGTGGTTGTTCAAGTTCGAATGGCCCTGACATGGTGGTCCACCGAGCATGAAATCCAGTCGTCCCACCTTCTCCGCCAGCTCGCCTTCGGTCGGCGTAGGCGGAGAATCCATCTCGCCATCCAGCACGTCTTCAATAGGCTTGCAGACAGTCGTTGCGGTCGGAAACAGATCGCCGTAAACGTCAATCGCCGTGCGGTCCCAATCCAGGGCAAGCTTGACGTCGAGGGAGCACTCGGCCTCCTGCGCCGCCCTCTGCAATCCCAGCGACAGACCGCCGCAGCCCGAAAAGAGGTCGGCAATGGCCAACGCTGGCCAAGAGGGATCGGACGCAAGGGGGTCGATGGACCTCAAGATCGAGGAATCCGCCCGACAAACGGGGCAATCTTCTTGGGTCTCCGTGGTTTCGTCGATTGCCCGGGTGCAACTGACCGGCTCTGTCTGCGCATGGTTCCCGTTTAGGGTGCGTGGCGGCGAGGCAAGAGTCTCAGCATCAGGGGCGAGTCTCGCCGCCGTAGTCGTGACGAGACCGCGCCGGCCGGATTGCATAGCTGACGATCGGTCCGGTGCCCGACTTCGGCCGGGAGATGGTCTTGGGCTCATTCCGGCCTCTCCGGGCTGCTCATGCTTCGGTACGCCGCTTTCACGATCTGTTCCAGCGCCGCCGCCGCATCTTCGTCTAATCGAGGATCGGAGCGGAGACAAGAGGAAATCACGGCCAGGGGCTCCGGCTCGATCTTCGCCGAGCGACCTTTGACGAATCGGTCCACGTCAAGCCCGGACCAGGCGGACAGCGCAGCAAGGCTGTCGACGTCTGGTCGTTTGCCCTGCGAGATACGAGTTAGAGTCGATGCACTCACGCCGCTTTCGTCGGCAACCCGCTTCCATGTGCATTGGCGCGCCTGTCTCTCGCCATCGAGAGCGGCAAAGAAGGAAGCACCGTCGAACGTCGCTCGCTTGACCACGGAACGGCTCCTTGAGTTCCGCTATCGGCAAGGTTCGACGATAGCAATGAACGGCCAACTCAGCAATTCGCACGGAACAACTGAGCAACCGATACCAATCTCGCCTGGACGACGGAATCTCCAACTGGGCCGTCTTTGAGCCGACCCCGGATGCGCCTGCGCCTCTGGGCGCGCTCGCCGCTGAACCGGTGCAGCCCGACGATCCCGACGTCATTCGCGCCGCCACAGTACTCGGCCTGCAGATCGCCTGATTTCAAAGGTTCGGGCCGGGGATAGTCGTCCTGTAGATGCGCTCCGCCTTCCACGCGCCGGCATCAGGCCGCCACTTGCAGCCTCGTCAGCGCTTAGTCCTTGATCACCGGAATCGGAGCGCTGGACGGCTTGATCGCCGAGCGCGGCGTAAGGGGAATCGGATAGACCTCCAGCCACTCTCGACTGGTGATCGACCGAGAACCCTTGCGCACCGTCATCGCGATCATTTCCTGATGCACTTCCAGTGCGCCGTAGCGGAACGGGCAGCCAACCGGAGAGTCTCCGGCTAGCCGGAAGACTTGGCCCCACAGGGCGACCAGATCACGCGGAATCTGCTTCACTTCATAGGCGTCCGCCAGTTCGTTGAATCGGTCTTCGAACTCGACCAGCGCCGGCTCGGACGCGAAGCTTTTCTTCTGCTTACTCAGCTCCCTCCGTTCGCGGCGCTCTCGAACGGCGCGCTGCGCTCTGCGGCGCTGGCGACTCACCGTGTTGGTGTTCCAGACCGTGATCGCGGCGACGATGATGGCCGACACTGAGGCAAGAATCAACGCGCCGTCACGCCTCGCTCCATCCCCAAGACGACTCGGCAGGTCCGGTGGAGTTCGTTGCGGCGTGACCCTGCGTCCGACGGGCACGGGAATGGCCGGGGATCAAGAGCGATTGTGCGCCGCGCTGCCTATTTCTTGTCGTCGCAGTTGATTGCCGTGCGTGTTTTGATCGCACTTGATCAAGTGTCCTGATTCAGAATTGCGGTTGAGATATCTGGCGAGGTTGTCGAAGAACTGGTCCGCGGTCTTGTGCCAGACAAGGGGCGCGTGGGTTGTGGTTCCAATCGGCGACCCAGCGCTCAACCGCGGCGGTCAGTCCATCCGCACTGCGGTGGGCACCGCATCGGAGCCACTTCGTGGTCAGTTCCGCGAACCACCGCTCGACCGGGTTCATCCAGGTGCTGTAGGTCGACGTGAAGTGAGGTGGGGAGCAGGGATTGCTCTGGAGCCAGCGCTGGATCGCTACCGTTCGGTGGGTGGCGATGTCATGCAACTTGGCGTGTGTCTCAAGGGCATCTGGCACACTCTGGTCTATCGGGTCGAAGCGTGAGCGGCGGTGGGGTGGGGTCGTGGTCCCGCTCAAGCGCGGTTTCGGATTCGGGCAGGCATTCGGTGGCCCGGCTTAACGCGGCGAAGCGCTCGCCGCAGTCGCTGGGTTGGGCACTGAGCCAACGGCACCAGCGCAGCGAGGGGTGCGCCGTGGCGGTGTAGCGGCGTTCAATGTCTTCGGTCTGATTCTCGAGCGCAAGGGTCTTGACCCGCTGGCAGGCGGCGACGGTGATTCCGGCCAGCAGTACGTGTGGTGGCCAGTCAATGAGTTACTCGACGAGGGCGAGCATTCCGAGCTCCTCTGCTTGCTCGATGCGCAGCAGGAACGGGGCGTGCGGGTCGCCAGCGCCGGTTATGGATGCTCTTTGTATCTTCCGGTTGGCTTGAGAGCCGATCGCTCGAGCCAACAGGACGTGTGACAGACTGGTTGCTCCTTGGTCGTGGACGGCGATCATTCGGACGCCCGCGCCGGCGTCACGAGCGGCGCAGCTGGATTGATTCCACTCGCCAGCTTCGACGGTCCAAGACTCCACCTGGCGGCGCGAGGGCTTGGGGTGAACCGTGCAGCAGCGTCTGCAGCACCACTCGGTCCAGCGATTGGGCGCTCAGCGGCGAAAGGCATGGCGGTGGGAATATAGGCTTGGGCGGTTCGAGGTCCCAGTCTGGGTCGTTGACTGGCGACGGGGTGCATCGCGCGTCGAGGTACCAGTCCGGTTTGCAGGAATGGGTGGAGCGGCAGCCCGGAGGCGGTCGGGTGAGGGGCAACCATTTGCGGCGGCCATGGCGATGCCTCCCAGGGCCCGTGTCGTTAGCGCCGTCCATGCCTTGGCCATGCGCGGTCTGGGGAGTAGATCAGCGGCGCTGTCCACTAGCGAGGCAGACAGGCCCAAATGCTGCGTTCGGCTGTGCTGTTCTCGTGCTTGCCGCAGCGCAGTTGAAAGTCCGGCTCGCCGAGCCCCTGGCCGATCGAGGCGCGCACGTAGTTGACCTCGGTGTGTCGAACCCGGAACAGACCACTCAGCTGAAGGGGCTCGCCGGCGAAGATCGCCTGACGGTTCTGGTACGTGTCGTGGGTTAGTCCGCCGTCGGTCGAGATCAGCACTTCCAGCCGGTTGAAGTAATCTTGGGCGAGATCGAACTCCGTCAGGGCCGAGACCACGAGCCAACCGAGGCTGCCGTCGTACCGCAGATCACCGTCCTGCAGGTAGAGCCATACATCTGCAGTTGCGGCCGTCGAGGGATCAACGTCACGTTGGCCATGGCCGCTACGGATCACCTCCAGCGCTTGGCTCAGAGAGGGGTCGATGACTGCGAAGATCACACCCTCGTAGGCGACTCCGGCCAGCTTCGCCGAGACCACCCCGAGCACGCGTCCGCAGGCGTCGAACAACGGGCCGCCCGAGTTGCCCGGGCTGGCCGCTGCGTCAGTCTGCAGGAACGAGACGCCGGCCTCGGAGAACACGCGCGAGACCACGCCGCGCGTGATCGAGGCCTCTTGCCCGAGCCCACCCGGGTAGCCCGCGACCCCGATGGTCATGCCCGCTAGCGGCCCCGTCGTGCGCAAACTCAGCGCTGGGACCAGGCCGCGTGCGCGGAGGATGGCGATGTCGGCGCCCGGTTGGTAACCGACAACTTCTGCGTCGGTCGCGGGCACCAGGGCCGACGAGAGGCGGATCTCGGCCTGCCCTTGGACCACGTGGGCAGCGGTCACGTACTCGTCCCCTCCCACATAGAAGGCCGTCCCTGAGCCCTGATTGGTCACCACCTTGACGGTCGAACGGCTGACGGCCACCGAGGCCCGGGTGATGTCGCAGCTCTCAGGCTGCGCCTCCGTCTGGGTCCCGCCGCTCTGGGTCATGGCATCGTCGACCCTGCTCGGCTCCTTGGGTATCTCCACCTCGAGTGGCACGGCCGAGCTGCGCAGCCAGCGGTCGACCGGGGCCTGAGCGGGGAAGTACCGTTGGCGCGGCAGGATGCGCTGCCCCTGGTGTTCAAGGGCGAACTCCACGCGGCCGTCGGCCAACTGGCGGGCGTTGATCTGCACGTCGGTGGTGACGGTGTCGCCGGTCGTGGCAAACAGCACGGCGCTGGTCACGATGGCGGCGGCGATGACGGCGGCGATGACGGCGGGGCGCGTAGTGAGAATGCTCATGATCGGCATCCTGTCGGGGCAGCTCTGGATTGGCGTGACAATCGTAGTCTGGATCGCGCTCCGTGAGGAGGTGGATGGCGTTGAAAGAGGCGGAGGTAGCGCGGGTCGGCTACGGCAGTCGGGGCCTCTCGGCACACGAGTTACTCGATGATATTGCCGTTCGCCAGTGTCTTTAGGCCAGTCATAGCCAGAGTCATTGGGGCATGTTGGAGGCCGGTAGATGGTAGGACATCAGTGTGCGGCTGACGGGTCAACCACCTCCTTCTGTTCGAGCAGAGCTCGGTGCGACGAGAGCCGTTGGCGATAGCTCTCGCAGTCCATGATGATCGAAAGCTGGCGTTGGCACCCCGGTCGAGGGCGCGGTTACCGAGGATCGGGTCGTCGAACAGGCCGAGCCATTCCTCGACGGCGCGGATGGAGGTGATCACGAAGCTGGCCGTGCGGAGACGGGCGATGACCAGTTCGTAGAGGTCGATCGACTGCTGGTGGTCGAGCCGGTGCAGACCGAGGTCGTCGAGGATCAACAGGCCGGGCGCGAGGAAGCTGCGGAAGGTCTTGTCTTCGCTGCGGTCGACGCGGGCCTGGGCCATCTCGCGGAAGCAGCGGTCGGCTACGCATGGTGCGCCCACTCTCGGTTCCGCGCCGCCAACCGTCTCGCTCGGTCAGGCACCGTTCACCCTGCCCCAGAGTCCCAGTGTCAACCCGCGCAGCAGCCAGTGCAGGCACCAGGTCATCGGCAGCTGCCAGCGCAGCCGCCTCAGCGCCCGCCGCCGCCACTCCGCTTCCCGCTCGCGCCGCCGCTCGCCCCAGGGCACGTCGGCCGGGGGCGGGGTCAGCCCGAACACGCCGATCAGCCGAAGCTCCAGCTCCAATCGCCGCCGCTCCGCCCGCAGGCAGTCCAGGGTGTAACGCGCCTGCTTGCGGTCCGCCCAAGCATCGCGCCACTCGACGACCAGTTCCGCCGCCGCTCCGTAGACCTTCTCCTCGCCCGGTTCCGCCTGCGCCGTGATCAGCTCGGGGAAGACGCGGCGGGGAGCGTCCACTGGCCGGTGTGGCTTGCCAGCGTCTCCGCCGTAGCGAGCCGGCCATGGCGTTGACCGGCTACCGAACTGACCGAACAGTCGAATCAGTCCGAGCGTGCAGACCCGCAGCAGCAATCGCCTCCTGCGTCTGCGCCGCAGGTTCGCGCGCGCCGTGCCGAGGCGCTGGTTGCGCCTCCGCAGCTCCCGCCTTCGTTGATCCCATTCCCAGGGCAGCTGGCCAGGCGGCAGGGTCAGCTCCCACTCTTCGATCAGCTCCGTCTCCAACTCCAGCATCCGCACCTCGGCCTCCAACCCCTCCAGCGTGGGCCAGTGCTGCTTGAACTGCGCATGCTGGTAGCGCCATTCAGTGACCAGCGGCATCGCCTCGCTGAAGACCTCATCGTCGCCCGCCCGCTCCTCCGTCGTGACCACCTGGGGATAGGTGCGGTCGGGCACTTGCTTGGGCGTGTGCCTGGGCATCTTTGTGGGCTCGTCATCGACCAGAGTCGACTTTCAGGTGTCCACGTCCGCCTCCTGCTCCGACCCCTCCGTGTGTTCCGCTTCCGACAGCAATCCCCAGCGACGTTCCTGCAGCTCTTTCCGCAGCTGATGCTCCAGGCTGGGTGTGCGAAGCAATATCCCCAGGCTCAGGAGCCGCAGCACCCAGTGCAACGGCCGGGTCCAGCGCAGTTGCCGGCGGAAGTGGTCCAGCACCCGAGACCGCAGCCGCCGCTCGGTCTGCCGACGGAGCCCGTCCCAAGCTCGATCAGCCGGCGGCATGGTCAGTTCGTACTCGTCGATCAGCCGAAGTTCCAACTCGAGCAAGCGCATCTCGCCCTTGAGCCAGGCATAGGTGTGGGTCGCCTCTCTCCGCTCCACAAGAGAGCGCCGCCACTCCGCCACCAGGGGCAGGGCATCACGGTAGACCGCCGCGTCGTCGGGCGCGGGCTCGACCGTGACCAGCGCGTGCAACTCCTCCGCTCGCACCTGGACCGGCCGCGGCGCTGCGACCGCCGTCGGAGCACCACCCCACCTCGCGGGGGTGTGAGGGGCCATGGCGACCCGCTCCTTCGCTTCGGTCGCCTGCCGCGCCGCCACAGCCACCCGGTCACCCAGTTCGTCCAGCTGCTCCCCGGTGACCCGCTCGAAATCAGCCAGACGCCGTTCCAGTTGCTGCACCGACTGGGTCAGGTTCTGCAGCTGCATCTCCCTGGCCACCCGTTGTTCGTCGCGCAGCTCGTTCTGCTCGCGCAAGAGGGCCGAAGTCATCCTCCGGCTGAGGTGTTCGGACTCCAGGGTCCGACGCAAGGTGCGGTCGCTGACCCCCAGCCGCTCCGCCGTGCGCGCCTTCCCCTCCCGCGCCACCAGGTCCTGTAGGAGGCCCCAGAGCCTCCCCTCCCCACCCGGCGGGCTTGCTTCCGTCCGCTCTTCGACTACCTCGTTGCCGTTCACCGTCTCCCCCTTACCTGTCCTCGAACTGGCCGGATAGCACCGAGCCTGTCCAAACCCCGTGCAGCCTGCACGCGCAGAATCTCCTGCGTCAACTGCGCCACTTGGCCAACGTTCGCCCAGTAAAACACTGGGCGCCGTGCCGTTCTGTCCACTGTCCAACTACTCCTATCTCCTGTTCACGGGTGCACCGGTCAGGAGCGGACAGTCGCAGCCGGACAGTGGACAGGGTAATGAATATCGCACGCCTATTCTTATATCCTGTTCGAACATTGGTGCGCAGCGCGACACAGACGATCAAGCCTTTAGGAGGAGCCGGTAGATGAGGGAGATTGAGCACGACCTGCTCAGGCTCGTGGCCGAGCTGCCGCTCGTCGACCGGATCGAGCTGGCCCTGCTCTCGCGCTGGTCGGAGCGCGCCGTCTACCAGCGCCTGGGAGATCTGCGGCGGGCCGGTCTGGTCGAGGATCTGCCTCACGCCTCGGAGCTGATCCGCCCGACGCGGCGGTTCCTGCTCAGCGCCAGAGGGATCGAGAGGCTCGCGTTGACCACGGATCGCAGCCGCGAGATGCTCCTGCGTGATCATCCGATCTCGGAGCAGTGGCGGCGCATGCTCGCCGGTCGGTTGGACGCGGCGGCCGTGATCTACCGGCTCGCTTGCGCCCTGGCTGCGGTCGACGGGCCGCCGCGCCTGCGTTGGTACCGCTCGCAGCCCGCCGACGCCGCGCTGGCGCTGCCCGACGCCCAAACCCTGGCCGTGGTCCGCTGGGGCCGTACCGCCGACAGGACCGCGTTCGCCGTCCGTATGAGCCGGCTCCGCGAGGGAGCGCTCTATTCGGCCGCACTGCTGCTCGTGCCCGACGAGGTCCGGCTGCGGCAGGCCCGCCGGCTCGCCCGGGGCATGCCGTTCATCTGTTTCCTCGCCCTGGAGCGCGACGCGGCCGAGTCGGACAGCGAGGACGATGTCTGGCGGACCCCGACGGGCAGCGTGCTCCTGAGCCTGCGCGAGACGCTGAGCTACGCCCGTCCCGGAGGAGAGTGGGCGGTTGAGACCGTTCCACGGCGTCCGTTGCCGCCTCGGTCGCTGGCGGCGCAAGAGGCCGAAGAACCGGACTGGTTGCTGCTCTCCCGGTTCAAGCCGTCGGAGAAGCGCTGCCTCGAACTGATCGGCGACTGGCCCTGGATCAAGTCCGACCACCTGGGGTTGCTGCTCGGCGTTGAGCGCCGACGCGTCTCGCAGCTCACGGCCGCGCTGGAGTGGCATGACCTGGCGACGGCGCCGAGGATCGACGGCCATCGCCGGCTCGTACTCAGCGACCGCGGGCTGACCCTGCTCGCCCGACGAGATCGCGCCTCGGTCGGCGCGGCCCGTAAGCGCTGGAGCGCTTCCCTGGTTGATCCGGACGCGCCCTTTGGCTGGCGCAACCTGCGCGGCCGCAGGTCTCGTCAGCTGCTGCGCCATCTCACCCACACCGAGGCCGTGCATGGGTTCCTGGCGGCGCTGGCCGACCAGGCCCGTTCGAACGGCCGGGAGCTTACCCAGATCGATCCCCCGCACCGGGCTTCGCGCTACTTCCGCTTTGAAGACCGACTTCACTCGGTTCAGCCCGACGCATTCGGCGTTCTCCGCCGCGACGGGCGCGATCAGCCATTCTTCCTCGAATGGGAGCGCCGCGCGATTCGGCCATCAACCATGGCCGCCAAGGTTGCCCCCTACCTGCGCTACTACGCCACGCACCGCCCGACCGACGATCACGGTGCTGAGCCGCTCGTACTGGTCGCGGTCGAAGACCCGCTCGCGGCCGATCACTTCCTCAGGGTCTCCCGAAAAAGCCAGGAACGCACTGATTTCCCAGTGCCGCTGTGGGTTAGCGATTGCAGCACGCTGGCCGAGCGCGGACCGCTAGGCCCTGCGTGGAGATCGAGAGATTGTCCCATCGCGGAACGGGCATTCGCCGAGCGGTCGGGCGCGTCGATGGACTAAGCATGGTTCCCATTAGGGCTGAACGGGCAGCCGGTATTGACCACGGGCAACTGAGCGCACCGAAGGGACTGAGGTGATCGGGATCACGAGTGAGGATTGAGGATCGCCAGATGACATCCGAGTACATCGTCTTGGCGAAAGAGCCAGATCACAGGGATCGGACGCGATGGGTGCGCGAGATGCACATCGGACACGGCGTATCGCATGGTTCGTCCAAGGTCTAAGGCTTCAGATCCCCATGCCGTGCTCGTGACCTCCCTGTCTGAGTGGCTCAATGCTCGCTGAGCGGACATCCGCCTTGTCAGGAGGCTGAGGCGACGATCTCCATCCTGGCGACCAACATGGCTGAGCACTCCCGAGGCGGGCCGAAGGGCCACATGGGGCTCCCGGTTGCGGTTGCCCATAGGAGTTCGGGATCCCTGTGCGAGCCGCACCCCTGATTGGCCGGCCTATCAATCGCTGACGGGAGATCCGCACAGCCTGCATATGGACCCCGCGACGGCCATCTGCAGTTGTGGGTCCGTCTTCGAGTTCTTGGTCCGGCCCAGTCGCTACACACCTTGGCTGAGCGTCGGGACGCCTGACAGAAGGGCGACTTGTTCTGCAACCCGTTCGGCGCCGTAGAGGCTGGTGGCGGCTACCCAGGCAGCGCTGTATTCAAGCGGCTCGTCTGCTTCCTCGATCATTCTGCGGGCGATGTATCGGATTTCATCGAGCGGTTGCGATTGCATAGCCTCGAAAAACGCTGCGTCGTCATCCTGCGGCTTAGTCACGTTGGGCATCCTCGTCTCGGTCAAACGGTTCTTGGGTTGAGGGTGTCGGCCTCGCACTCAGAGCAACGAATGGTCAACCGCTGCTCTCCTCCTCCGTAGCTCGCAGCCTTTCTAGGTCGGCTTCGATCAAGTCAATCTCATTCAAAACCTCATATCTGCCGTACGGACCGCCATCTAGGTGATCGCGCGTCTTGGCGATCAGGTTCGGAAGGGCGTAGTCAATCACGTGTTCCCGCATACCCTCAATGGTCTGTTTGTCGGGCGGTTGACCGGCGGAGACCATTGCTGCTCCCATTCGGTTGTTGTTGTGATACACCAGCAAGCAGTCTCTACCAGCGGCGCCAATCGGGTCAAGGGCGGCTTGCTGCGATGAAACTGAGCGAGAGAGGACAGTCCTGGCGCGCGCCAGACCGCTGCATCGCGTTCACTCTGGCATGAACCGTGCCTCAGGCGTGCATCATCGGACCCAAACGCAAGTGCAAGTCACTGTGGACTCTTGGCCGGGCCGCGATCTTTCCCGCGCTGCTGAGCCACCGACAGCAAGGGGCGGATCTGACGGCGATCGGCGGCCGGACGCTGGCGGCGCGTTCCGGACGGCATGGTGACGTTGCATGGAAGATTTCAAGAGACAACCGGTTGAGGACCGAGCCCGGTGGGGGTCGAGCTCGCCTGGGCGGTGCCGGCGCGCACCTCGATGCACGGCAATCGACGCCGCATGCGACAAGCGGCTGGCGCTATGCCTCTGATGACTCGACGAGTTGCTTCGGTTCCTCCTGACTCAGAGCGCCGACCGCCTCGTGAATCTCGGGGATCAAGCCAGCGAGCACGACCGCGCGAAAATCTGCCTCGTTCATGATTCTCGATGCGAGCGCGTCGTTCTGCCCCATTCGCTCGTACACGAGACGATCAATATCGGGCGGAAGGACCAGCATGAGGTTCTCTGGGGAGTTTGCCAATGCTATCTGGCGAATGCGCTCGTCGCCGACGGCGCGCGCCTTGATTTGCTCGATGAACAGCCGATCCTCGTCGTTGAATTCCGTGCCGAATCGGTCGTTGAGGTTTTCGATGATCTCCGAGAGCGGCGCCCGCTCCTCCTCGGGATTTGCCGTACCGACTTCGGTGGGGCTACTGACGTACTCGGGCGCTCCCTCGGCGACTGAGATGGAGCCGGACGATTGGCGCGTGAGCCGGTAGAACTCAAGCTCGACATCGTCTCCTATGTGGATGATGTCCTCTCTGTCTGGACGTACGAGTGGAAGAAGAGCGCGACCGAACGCAGAGAGTCGTTCATGATCGTGGTCGCCGTAGGGGATGATCTGGCTGAGGAAGGCATAGAGATTCACGAATGCCTGCAAGCGGTCGCGAAACTCTTGCTGACCCTCTTCCTCCAACTCGCGGAATCGTTCGACCGTCGGTTGCAGCAGACTCACCAGTTGGGCATGAACGCTCTTCACGCCACCAGGGCCAGCGTTAAAGAAAGCCTGAGCGAACGCCTCGACCTCGCTCCAGTGGTAGACCTGCATCTGGTCGAGCTCGTGCTTTAGCTCTTCCAAGCGGTACGGATCGGACTCTTCCAGCAGCTGAGTCTGGTCGAAGTAGGGCTTGAACGCACTGCGAATGTCTTCGGGATCGTTGACGAAATCGAGGACGAACGGCGGCTGCTTCCCGGCTGCGGTGCGGTTGAGACGGGAGAGTGTCTGCACGGCCTGAACCCCGTCGAGGCGCTTGTCGACGTACATCGCCTGGAGCAGCGGCTGGTCGAAGCCGGTCTGGTACTTCTCCGCCACGAGCAAGACGTTGTAGTCGGAAGAGTCGAAGCGCGCGGGCAGCGCCGACTCGCTGATCGGCTTCCCGGTCACGGCATCAGTGTTCATGCTGGGCTCGGTGAAGTCCTCCCCCGTGTCCGGATCGTGAACCGTCCCGCTGAATGCCACCAGCGGGCGCACGTCTTCGTAGCCCCGCTCGGCGATGTACTTCCTGAAGGCCTTCATGTAGCGCACGGCGTGCAGACGCGACGAGGTGACCACCATCGCCTTGGCGCGGCCGTCCATGAGGTAGCGCACGTGGTTGCGGAAGTGTTCGACGATCACTTCCGTCTTCTGCGCGATGTTGTGCTCGTGTAGGTGTGCAAACTTGGCAATCGCCGTTGCCGTGCGACGTTTCGGAAGCTCTGGATCGTCCTCAGCGTCCTTGACCAGCTTGAAGTAGGCGTCGTAGTCGATGTAATGCTGCAGGACATCGAGGATGAAGCCCTCCTCGATCGCCTGGCGCATGCTGTAGAGGTGGAACGGGATCGGATTCACGTCCGGCGCGGGTTTGCGACCGAACAGCTCCAGCGTCTTGCCCTTGGGCGTCGCTGTGAAGGCGAAGAACGAGAGATTGGGCTGCGGCCCGCGTGACTCCACGACGGCGTTGAGCACATCCTCACCATCCTCGCTGGCTTCTAACGCCTCTTGGGAGCGAGAGCCGAGGACGCCTTTCATCTCGCGGGCAGACTCGCCCGACTGACTGGAATGCGCTTCGTCGACAATCACTGCGTACCGGCGCTGCGCAATCTCTTTCCGCCACTCACTCTGTCGTTCAAGATCGGACTCTGACGGAGCATCTGGGGATGCGGCGCCCGCCACTGCCAGAAGGCCCCTCATGACGAACGGGAACTTCTGCAGCGTCGTGATCACGATCTTGGTGCCGTCGACCAGCGCCTCCGCGAGCTGGCGCGAGTCCTGGTCGATCGGCTTGACTACGCCCTGGGCATGTTCGATCTGGTAGATCGCGTCCTGGAGTTGACGATCGAGCACGCGGCGGTCGGTGATCACGATCACGCAATCGAAGACCTTCTCGTCCGCGTCGGTGTGCAGGCTCGCCAGGCGGTGCGAGAGCCAGGAGATGCTGTTCGTCTTGCCGCTGCCGGCCGAGTGCTGGATCAGGTAGTTGCGGCCCGCGCCTTCGACTCTCGCCGTGGCGACGAGCCGGTTCACGGAATCGAGTTGGTGGTAGCGCGGAAAGATGACCGACTCGCTTTTGACCGTCCGCGCGCCCTGCTCGTCCTCGACCTTCTCTTCGCGAGTCTCGGTGAAGATGTAGGAACCGATGACATCGAGGAAGCGCTCTCGCGCCAGAACCTCTTGCCAGAAGTAGCTCGTCCGGTATCCGGACGGATGTGGAGGATTGCCGGCGCCGCACTCGATGCCGCCCGGATTGCTGCCTCGATTGAACGGGAGGAAGCGCGTCTTCTCTTTCTGCAGCCGAGTGGTCATGTGAACTTCGTCGGTGTCGGCGGCGAAGTGGACGAGGGCGCGCTTCTGGAATCGGAACAGCGGGGCGTTGGGATCACGGTCCTGCTGATACTGGCGGATGGCGCTCTTCCACGTCTGATTGGTCATTGGATTCTTGAGCTCACATGTCGCGACCGGGATACCGTTTAGCGCGAACAGCAGGTCGATTGTGTGGCCCTCGTTCGGATGGCAGAGCGCCTGTCGAGTGACCGAGAGTTCGTTGCGCTCGAATCGTTTCTGCGCGTCCTCATTGAGGCCATGGGCAGGCTTGAAGTATGCAAGCCGGAATGTCTGGCCGTGGAATCTGAATCCGTGTCGCAAGATGTGCAGCGATCCCTTGGTGTCGAGCTCTTTGAGGAGGACTTCGATAATCCGCGGCTCAAGGTCATCGCCGAGCAGTTGGGCGACCTTGTTCCACTGTTCGGGCTGCGTGTCGCGCATGAACGCAATGGCGGGTTCCGCGAACAGCGCCTGCTCGACATCCCAGTCTTCGCGCACGCCCTTGATCCAGCCGCCGTTGAGCAGCATCGACTCGACGGTGTCCTCGAACGCCTGTTCCTTGGTCTGCGTGCTCATGACTACCGTCTCTATCGCCACAATGGAACTGTGACCACGATACCGCTGCCGCGCTCGTTGTCTTGACGACCTGGATCGACCGCGCGACACTTGCCGCTAAGGGATAGAGTGACCGCCATGATGAGATTTGTCTTCGACGAGCACCGCGCAGCGCAGGCTGCCTCGATTCTGCTCGACCGCGCCGGCGGCTCAATGGACTACCTCAAGCTGGTCAAGCTGCTCTACCTCGCCGACCGCGTGGCCCTGATCGCGACTGAGATGACGATCACGCTCGACCACTACGCCTCGATGAAGCATGGCCCAACGCCTTGCCGGACGCTCGAGTTGATGCTGGAGGAGCAGCCGCGCGAGGATTCGATCTGGCATCGCCACATCAAGCGCAAGCACTTTGTCGCCCACCTCTGCGAGCCGGTCGAATGGGAGCAACTCTCCGAGAGCAACGTGAAGCTGCTCAACGAAATCTACGACACCTACGGGTGCCTGCAACCATCACAGGTGGTCAGCCAAACGCAGGCTCTGCCGGAGTGGCGAGATCCGGGCGAATCTCCCATCCCGATCGATCCGACTGACATCCTGCGCTATGCCGGCTACAGCGAGTACGCCATTGAGCTTGTCACAGACAACAACGAGGCCGTCTATCAGATGCACAGTCAGCTGGTGCGCGCCGGGTGAACATTGGCGAAACCTTCTTCGGCCTCGACGAACAGGGCCATCTCTGGATCATCGTGTCCGAAGCCGATGACGAAGGTAGAGTGGCCGCTGTCAACTTCACGACCCATGACCCAGCGAGACGAGCACATTGCGGCAGCGATTGCGTCATTGTCGTCCCAGGCGAACACCCGTATCCCTCCCATGACTCGTGCATCTACTATCGAGGTGCGGCGCTTCCTGACCTGGACCTGATCCGTGAGCGTGTGGCCAGTGGACGGTACGAGGCGCATGAGCCGGTCTCGGCTCCTCTGTTGGAGCGAGTCCGAGTGGGCGCCCTGACCTCTGAGGCGCCAGAACACGTGAAAGCTGCTATTCGGCGAGATCCGCGGTGACCGAGCCTTGGTCTCGAACGTCGATCTTGCCCGTCACCGCGGCCGTGATGAGGGCGGTGCGGTACTCCTGGAGGCGCTCGATTGCGTCTTCAGAGCATGAGAGCAGGGCCGCTATTCTCTCTGACTCGCGTTTGAGAAAGTCCACCACAACTCGCTGTTCGGCAAGTGGCGGTCTAGCCAGTGGCAGGCTTCCCAGGTCACCTTGGCCCAGTTCCATGAACGTAGATCCTTGTCCCAGGGACTCAAGAACTCGTCTGGCAGCCGACATGGCAAAGAACGCGAACTCGCTGTCCATCTGAGGACCTGGCACCAAGGTCCGGCACCCTTGATTCGTTGCAGACGACGCAGACATTATTGCCACATGCCCAATCGGAGCCCTTGTCGACAAAGCGATAGACCCGTCTGGACAGAGGCGAGCGCTGCAACTCTCCAGTCCTTCCAATGTCAGGCTGCGATTGCCCGCGCCGATCCACATCGTCTGGCTTCGCCCAAGGTCGTCAGGAGTCAGCCAAGCGACTTCTCCATCCCAGAATGACTCCTCGCTGCCTTTTGGCGTGCCACCGTTCACAATCATGAACCATCGCTTCAAGTGGCCGACATCCCAATGCTCCGGGACATCCCCCAACCACACCACGCCCAACGGTTTGAGGCGGGGCGATGGGTCGAGGCCGGCGGCGCGGGCTGCCTCGGGTGGGAGGCCGCGCGTCACCGTGCGGGTGATCAGCGCCGTCCGATACTCCTGCAGCCGCTCAATCAACAGCCGCTTCTTCGCAATCAGCGAGTCAATCCGCTCAGTCTCCCGGTCGAGGAAGGCGGCGATGTCGCGCTGCTCGTCGAGGGGTGGGAGGCAGACTGGGAATCCTCGGACCGTTTCGGCGTTTAAATTGCTCTGGGTGTTGTCCCTTGTCAGGGACAAGACTGGCTGTCGAATGGCGTGGAGCCACCAGTAGAGGTAGCAAGAGAGCAAGCCATTAGCGGGGATAAGGCCTAGTATCGCTTGGTTAGTCGTGGCCGGAATTCCTAAACGCGCGACCGCACCAACAGACGCATACATTGAATAGATCACAGTTCCAGCAGGCAAAGCGCGGAGCCTAGCAGCGAGCACGCCATCTGGCGTTACTCTCTTCTCGGTCTGGCGAACGGTTCCTCCGTCTGACATGTCGCCAATGGCCACCCAGGCCAATCCGTTCTCCCCTTCGACCGACCAATAGTCCTCCCTCGATGTTTGCGGCGTTCCGCCACCAATGACACTCGCCAATGCCAGGCCTAGGTGCCTTACCGACCAGTGTCCCGGGACTGCGCCGAGCCAGTCGATTCCAGAAGCTCGGTAGGCCGGATAGCTCCTCCACGCTGGATCTTCGCGGATGCCGGGTGCACAGGCCATTACGACCCCTTTGGTCTCGTGCTGTATTGAGCCCAAACTTCGCTCATCTCCAACGTCGATAGCGCTTCGCGCATCCGCTCTACGGCATGTCGAGAGTAGCGATCAAAGGTGCTCTTGCCGATCGAAACCCTTCGGAAACAGTCTTCGTCTTCCTTCAGGTTCAGGTGCCAGATAAGCGCTGATGTCTTGGGACCAGTCAGCCCGAGTCGCTTGGCGAGATCGTTTCTGCCAAGCGTGTAGTACCCCAGCGAATCGACTCTCTTCACCGCCACTGTTGATGCACCCGGAGTATCGGCAGACACAAGGCGGACTGGCAACCCCTCTCTCTTCGTGATTCGCAGATCCAGAGAAGGACCACTTCCAGTCGCGGTCAACTCAATCGCGGCCACACCGGGAAAAATCTCCTCCCAGCCCTTGTTGCCTGCCATTTCAGTCATATAGCGGTTGAGCTGTCGATCAGAGAGCCGACTGTCCTCACCACTCAACGCGCCTTCCACAATTGCCAATCCTCGCAACTTGGCACGCGCCGAGACGCGTCGACGCCTACCTGGACGCAGCAGCTGCCGCACTTCCTCAGCTTCTGAGGCGAAAACTGCTTCAATGTCTGCCGGCGCTGTCGTGGAAATCGGCAATGCGCGTTCAGGCAGATGTGCACTGAGTTCTTTGTCAAACACCGACTGGTAAATGTCTCTAAAGAGCGTGAATCCGGCTTGCATCTGGACATACAAGTGTTGCTCAGACAGCTCAAGGAGGTAGTGCTGGGCGGCGTCTCGAAAGTCGCTGATAACCTGGACGGTGTCTGCTTGCTCAGCAGAGATAAACCGCACGCCCGCCTGGCTGGTTGCCACTCGCAGACACTCTCTGAGAGAGAGTGTCTGGTACCGGTCTGTTTTGGTGATGCTGCCGCCGCGCTGGATGATTGCGGCCTTGAACAACATCTCGAATGCGTGGCCCATCATGAGCAAGACTGCAACGGGGCGACCTCGATCGGAGGGTCGATTGAAGTGCTCAACGCTGAGGATGAGCGAATCGACCGCATTCGTTACCAGGTGCCTTGCTTCCTGCTTCACGATCCCCGTGCTCGATCCCCTCTAGGCTCCCTCTCTTCCGTCGTCCAATCATCTTCGCACGACATCCGAGAGCAGATCGACGATTTCCGATTCCAACGACTGGATGTCCGCCTCGATCTCTTCCAGCGGGCGCGGCGGCTCGTAGACGTAGAAGTAGCGGTTGAGCGGAATCTCGTAGCCGATCTTCGTCTTGCTCGCGTCGACCCAGGCGTCGGGCACGTGGGGTAGGACCTCGCGCCTCATGTAGCCATCGATGTCCTCGCAGAGCGGCACGTTTTCGGTGTCGCGCAGCTCGGGATCCGGCTCGGGAATGCCGCGACGGTCGAGACAAACTGCGGCTTCGGGGTCGCGTTCACCCAGCGCCGCGAGCACCGCTTTGCGTTCTGCCGCCGATAGCTTGGCCTTGCGCGCCTCGAGTACGTCATCCAGCGTCGAGACAAACGTCTCGCGGTCGTCGTAGACGGCGCCGCCGGTCTCCTCGCGCAGCACTTTGAGAAGGACGCGAAGTTCCTCCTGCCGCTTCACGCCTGCAGCCAATTCGGCATCATGCGCCGGACCGGCTCGCTTGCGACTCTTTGCAAGATTCTGGAACGCCTTCACTTCCTCCAGCCGGTCGATGCGCTCAGGTGAGGCGGCGAAGTTCAGTCGGAGCGGCCGCTCGACCGTCACCTTCTGGTATCCAAAATCCTCGTTGGCGAAGACCTTGCTCACGACCCGCGGTCGCAATCGAGTCTCGTGCGTGACCGGGTCTTCGTAAGGCAGTTCTCGGGTCTCGTCGTCCTTGAAGTTGCCGTGAATGCGAGTCAGGTCCGCAATCTGCTCGCGCGACAGCTCGTTGCGCTTGTTGCCCAGGCTCTTGCGCATCTTGATGAAGAACTGGCGCCCGTCGATGAGCTGCACCTTGCCCTGCCGGCGTTCCTCCTTGCGGTTGGTCAGAATCCAGATGTAGGTCGAGATGCCGGTGTTGTAGAAGAGTTGGTCGGGCAGTGCGACGATCGTTTCGAGCCAGTCGTTCTCAATGATCCAGCGCCGGATGTTGCTCTCGCCGCTACCTGCGTCACCGGTGAACAGCGGCGAGCCGTTGAACACGATCGCAATCCGGCTGCCGCCCGCGCCGTCGTCGTCGTCGACAGGCTGCATCTTCGAGAGCATGTGTTGCAGAAACAGCAGCGAGCCATCGTTGATGCGCGGTAGTCCGGCGCCGAAGCGACCGTCGAAGCCGAGCGTGTCGGCCTCCTGCCTGATATCCCGCTCCTGCTGCTTCCACTCCACGCCGAACGGCGGGTTGGCGAGCATGTAGTCGAAGGTCCATTTGGTTCCGTCAGGCTGGAATTGGTAGTGGTCGGCTCTGAAGGTGTCGCCAAGAATGATGTTCTCGGCGTTCCCGCCCTTGATGAGCATGTCGGACTTGCAGACCGCCCACGCCTCGTCGTTGTGATCCTGTCCGAAGAGCACCGGCAGCGACTCCAGGTTGTGCTCGCGCAGGAACTCCTCCGCCACGGAGAGTATGCCTCCAGTGCCGCAGGCCGGGTCGTAGATCCGCTTGACGACGTGGCTGCGGCCCAGGTCGGGTTCGTCCGATAGGAGGAGGCTCACCATCAGGCGAATCACCTCGCGAGGGGTGAAGTGCTCCCCCGCCTCCTCGTTCGCCTGCTCAGCGCCGACCCGGATTAGCTCCTCGAAGACATACCCCATCTGCACGTTGTCGACGCGCTCTGGAGAGAGGTCGACGTTGGCGAAGGCCTGGATGACCTGGAAGAGCAGATTCTTCTCGTCCATCCTCGCGATCTGCTCGCCAAAGCCGAAGCGTTCTATGACCGTTCGCACATCTTCCGAGAACTCGGCGATATAGGCGTTCAGGTTCTGCGCGATCTGATTCGGATCGTCGAGAAGTCTCTGAAAGTCGAGCCTCGATGTGTTGTAGAACCCGCGCAACGAGACACTCTTCAGCGCCATGTCCTGCATGGTCTGGGTCTGGTCCTTGGTCCTCTCGGCTGCCGCAAGGACATCGTCTTTGGTGTCCGCCAGGATGCAGTCGAACCGTCGGAGCACGGTGAGTGGCAGGATGACCTTGCGGTACTCATTCCGCTTGTACGGCCCCCGCAGCAGGTTGCAGATGCTCCAGATGAAGTTCGCCAGTTCGCGGTGCGTCCGGACGTTCATGCGATTTCGACTCCTGTCCTGGAGCAGGGTACGTCAGCTTCTTCTCTTGTCGATCGCGGAACCAGTGACGCTTCCCGCTCGCCGGTTTTCCGCCGATCGGACGCCCGCGACATATTCGAGGCCAGCCAGATTGGGTACGATGTTTCGAACATGGAACGCGGTGCAACGCAACCGCCGCGAGAGGAGCCTCTCATGCAGCAACCGACCGAATCAACTCCGGCAGCCCTCTACGCCCGCGTCTCCTCGGACCGCCAGGACGTAGACCTTTCCGTCGCCGCCCAGCTTCGGGCGCTGCGCGACTACGCCGAGCGCAACGGCTATGTGGTCGCCCGGGAGTACATCGACGAGGCCGAGTCGGGCCGCGTCGCCGACCGGCCCCAGTTCACGAAGATGCTGAACGAGGCAGCAGAGCCGGACGCGCCGTTCCAGGAGATCCTGGTCTGGAAGTTCTCCCGCTTCACCCGCAAGCGCGAGCACGCCGTCGCCTTCAAGTCGATGCTCAGACGGCGCGGGATCCGGGTTACGTCGATCACCGAGCACGCCGACGACACCCCGATCGGCAAGCTGATGGAGGCGATCATCGAGTC
>JAPPBN010000045.1:0-291599 GCA_026705025.1 Chloroflexota bacterium
AGCTGGGTCTCCTGGGCGTCGCGGGCGCGGAGGTAGTCGACCGGGGTGAGGCGGCTGGCATTGCGGGAGACGTCATCGTTCTTGATCGCGCGGGTGAGCCGGACCTGGAGCAGCTGGAGCGATTCGAGCAGGAGGTCGTCGGCTGAGGCGGCGGCGATCGTGGCCCAGTGGGTCTGGGCGAGCTTGAGATCGGCGCGCACCGTGGCGACGGAGATGTTGAGCTTCTCGGCGATCTGGCGCAGGGTGTGTCCTAGCTGGCGGAGGTGGTGGGCGCGCATGATGCGTCGGCGGCGTTTGGGCGGGATGAACATGGCTGGGGCCTTTCACAGAACGGAACGAACGTTCTGGTCACTGTAGCGAAAGGATGTTCGGTGTTGGTGTGTCGTGGGAGACGGAGGGGCCCTCACTCCAACCCCCGCCTTCGCGGGGGCAGGCTCTCTCCCAGAGGGAGAGGGAGTCGGAAGCGGGGCTTGTTGTCGCTAGGGATTCACGGTTTCGAGCAGCCGGACGAAGACCTCGTTGGCTACTGCATGGCCTCTCCTGGTCAGGAGGATTCGACCCTCCTGGCGCTGGGCGAGGGCGTTGTCGACTGCCCAGTCGAGGATGGGGCGGATCTGCTGGTAGGCGGGGGGGAGGCTGGTCTCGTCAACGCCTTCCGTGAGCCGGAGCCCGGAGGTGAGCGTGTCGATGACGTTCTCCAGCTCGTCGACTCGCTCGGCGCCGGCGATTGCGGGTGAGGGGAGCCCCTCGGTTCCCGGGGATGTCGGTTCCTCGCTGCGAAGTCGATCGATGTAGACGCGCGGGCTGCGCACGACGTTGAATCGCAATCCGTCGATGAATCCGTGGGCTCCCGGTCCAATGGCCGCGTACTCCTGGTTGCGCCAATAGATCAAGTTGTGCCGGCAGCTGAGGCCTTTGCGGGCGTAGTTGCTGGTCTCGTACTGCTCGAAGCCCGCCTGGACCAGTCGTTCAGCGGTCCAATCGGCGATCTCTGCGACGTAGTCCGGGTTCGCTTCGACGACCTGCCCGGAGGCGACTCTGGCGGCCAGCGGCGTTCCCTCTTCGACGGTCAGCGCGTAGCAGGAGATGTGGTCGGGTCCGCCGCCGGACCAGGTCAGGACTTGTTCGAGCGTCGATTGCCAGGTCGCCAGCGACTGGCCGGGCAAGCCGTAGATCAGGTCAAGGTTGACGTTGCCGAATCCCGCCGAGCGAATCTCGGCGAAGGCCGCCTCGGCTCGCTCGGCGCTGTGGATGCGGTCGAGGAAGACCAGTTCACTGGAGTCGAGTGATTGCACGCCCATCGAGATTCGATTGACTCCCGCTGCCCGATAGAACCGCAGGCGTTCGGGTTGCACACTCTCCGGGTTGGCTTCCAGGGTGATCTCCACATCAGGCGAGAGGCTGAGACCGGCTCTGATCGTGTCGAGGATTCGCCCAATCGACTCGCCCGGCAGCAGGCTGGGCGTGCCTCCTCCGATGAAGACGGTCGAGATTTCGCGCCCACGCAATCGTGGGGTCCAGAGTGACAGTTCGGTTAGAGCCGCGGCCTCCCACTCGGTCTGCATGTCGTCGATGCCTGCGAAAGAGTTGAAGTCGCAATACGAGCATTTGACCGTACAAAACGGGACGTGGATGTAGAGCCCGAGCGGCGTGTCGTGCATACGTCGAGTCTATGAGTCTGCCTGAGTGTTGGAACTGATTGCCCGCGTGCGGACTTGCTGACACAGTGGACAGGATCAGATGGTTGGAGGGCGTGGTGCTTAAGACACACGGTTGCGGAACATTACGGGCGGCGCACGCAGGCGAGTCGGTGGTATTGGCCGGCTGGGTGCACCGACGACGTGATCATGGACAACTTGTCTTCATCGATCTGCGCGACCGCGACGGGATCGTTCAGGTCGTCGTTCGACCGGATGACTACCCCGAGGCCTACGCGACCGCCAATGACGTGCGGGGCGAGTATGTGCTCCGAGTGGCGGGCGAGGTGGTCAAGCGCTCCGAAGCAACGCGCAATCCGAATCTCGACACGGGCGACATTGAGGTCGTGGCGACATCGGTCGAGGTGCTGAACTCAGCCAAGACACCGCCGTTCTCGATCAGCGAAGAGGACGAAGTCAACGAACTCGTGCGACTGCAGTACCGCTACATCGATCTGCGCCGACCGGCGATGATCGCGGCGCTTGAACTGCGGCATCGGCTCAACCAGTACATTCGCGACTTCATGACGGAGCAGGGGTTTCTGGAAGTCGAGACGCCGATCCTCGTCGCGGCGACGCCCGAGGGCGCCCGCGACTACGTCGTGCCCAGCCGGCTGACGCCTGGCGCCTTTTATGCCTTGCCGCAGGCGCCGCAGCAGTTCAAACAGTTGTTGATGGTTGCCGGAGTCGAGCGCTATTTCCAGATCGCACGCTGTTTCCGCGACGAGGATCTGCGCGCCGACCGGCAGCCGGAATTCGTTCAGCTCGACCTTGAGTGGTCGTTCTGTGAGGAAGAGGACATCCTGGGCCTGCTGGAAGAGCTGTTCGCCGGTCTGGCCGCCGCGCTTCGGCCCGACCTGACGGTGCCGCGACCGTTTCCTCGGCTGACCTGGCATGAGGCGATGGAGCGCTATGGGTCGGACAAGCCGGATCTTCGTTACGGGCTTGAGCTGTCCGACTGCTCCGACATCGCTGCCACCTCTGGCTTTGGCGTGTTTTCGTCGACGATCGCCAATGGCGGCCGGGTGCGGGGCATTGTCATGCCGGGCGGCGCGTCGCTGTCTCGCCGCGAGGTGGATGGCTTCACCGCGCTGGCCAAAACGATGGGGGCGCCCGGACTGGTCTCGTTGCAGTTCAGCGCCGAGCCGGCCGAGGCGACCGAGGATGACGTCCGCTCGCCCGTGTTGCGGCATCTGGGGATTGAGGACGCGCGCCGGATCGGTGAGCGCTGCGGGGCGTCGGCGGGCGACCTGGTACTGCTGGCGGCGGGCGACTCGGGGATGGTTTCGACGGTGCTGGATGGGATCCGGCGGGAGCTGGCCCGGCGACTCGATCTGGTCGATGACTCGATCCTCAACTTCGGCTTCGTGACCGATTTTCCGCTCGTGGAGTGGGACGCAGAGGGTCAGCGCTGGGACGCGCTGCACCATCCGTTCACTGCGCCTCAATCCGAAGACATTGACATGCTGGACAGTGATCCGGCGAACGTCCGGGCGCGGGCATACGACACGATCTGCAATGGATTCGAGCTGGGCTCCGGATCGATCCGGATCCACGAGCGTGATCTGCAGATGACGGTGTTCGAGCTGCTCGGCGTCGGCGCGGAGGAGGCGCAGCAGCGCTTCGGCCACATGCTTAACGCGTTCGAGTACGGCGCACCGCCCCATGGCGGGTTTGCATTCGGGATCGACCGCGTGGCCATGCTGCTGGCCGGGACGGAGAACATCCGCGAGGTGATCGCGTTTCCGAAAACAATGTCTGCGTCGGACCCGATGACCGGCGCGCCGATGTCGATCACATTGGAACAATTGGACGAGCTTCATTTGCAGGTCAGCGAGGCCGCCACCCCAGCCGCCCAGTGATAATCTTCGATTGATATACGCGGCAAGGGCGTTATGGGTGATTACAGGAAGTAGCAGGCTGGAGCCGTGATGGTTGACCGAATCGCGCGAGAGCTCAGAGGCACGGCGGCGCTGAAACTCCTGATCATCGGACTGTTGCTTACTGTCGGGATCGGCCTGGCAGCGTGTGGTGGGGACGATGGGCAGCCGGAACAGGACGCGCAGTCGCAAGCCACGCAGCGGGCGGAGCGCGAGCAGGACGACCAGGCCGGGCAGCAAGAGGTCACGCGGCAAGAACGTCAGGCCACGATTCAGCAGGAACAACAGCAGCAAGCCGGCGCGGCTCAGGCCGAAGCCGGTGATGCTGCGCCAGTCGCCCCTCGCGAACGTGGTGAGTTCCGGATCGCCAGAGCAGAGCCGATCAACCTTGATCCGGCTCAGATCACCGATGTGTCGTCGGCGGTGATCGCGGTCGAGATCTTCGGTGGACTGTTGGTGCTGGATCGCGATCTGCGGATCGCGCCCGACCTGGCGGAATCGGTTCCCAGCCCGACGCTCAATGACGATGGCACCGTCACGTACCGATTCACCATCCGGCGCAACGCGACGTTCCACGACGGCAAGCCGATTCGGGCTCAGGACTTCAAGTGGACGCTTGAGCGCAACCTGCATCCTGAGACGCTGTCACCAACCGCGCCTGATTTCCTGGGGGACATTGTCGGGGCTGCCGAGTATGTCCGCGAGCGGGTTGATGAAGTTGTGGGCATCCAGGTCGTCGACGAGTACACGCTCGACATCACGATTCTGCAGGCGACGCCGGTGTTCCTCTACAAGCTGACCTATCCCACTGCATACGTTCTCGATCGGGACCAGGTTGAGGCGGATCCTGAGCGCTGGGCGCTCAATCCCAACGGGAGCGGACCGTTCAGGCTGACTGAGTGGCAGCTCGGCGAAGGTCTCACGCTGGAACGGTTTGACGACTACCACCTCGAACCGGCCCAGGTGGCGAAGGTCTCCGTTCGATTCGCCGGCGGATCGGTGGAGCAATTCGAGAACGACGAACTCGACCAGGCATTCGTCGGGATCAACGACATTGAGCGGGTGCGCGATCCTGCGAACGAGTTGAACTCGCAGTACGTGACGCGATCCGAGCTCTCCATCTTCTACCTCGCATTCAACGTCTCCACGCCGCCGTTCGACGATGTGAACGTCCGGCTCGCGCTGGCACATGCGATCGACAAGACCACGATCACGCAGGAGGTCCAGGCCGACCTGCTGATCCAGGCGCGCCAGATTGTCCCGCCAGGGCTCGCGGCCCACGACGCCGACTATCCCGGCCTCGTCTTCGACCCGGAGCTGGCGCAGGAGTATCTTGCCGCGTCGCGATACGCGGGCACGACGACGCTGGAGGACATCCGCCTGACGATCTCCGGGGCCGGCGCCACGCCGGGACCGAGCATCGAGGCGATCCAGGACATGTGGCGACAGCATCTGGGCCTCGAGGTCGACATCCAGCAGGTCGAGTTCGCCAGCTTCATCTCCGACATCGACCGTGGCCTGTACGGATTCTTCTCGCTGGGCTGGAGCCTCGACTATCCCGATCCGCACAACGTGCTCGATTACAAGTTCTACAGCGCCTCGCTGGGGAACGATGTGCAACTCGACGATGAGGCGATCGACGCGCTCCTCGAAGAGGCTCGTTACTCGTTCGACCAGGAGGTGCGGACGAGCCTCTACCGGCAGGTCGACAACATGCTGGTCGAGCAGGCGATCTGGATTCCGCTGTACTACTCGGTGGCTCACGAGCTGGTCAAACCGTACGTGCAGAACTACGAACCGACGCGAATGGTGATTCCCCACCTGCGCTTCGTCAGCATCGAGGAATAGGGTCGGCGGCGACCTCGACGCCCACTCAATAGTTAGTGGGGGCGATTCATGGCATCAGGCGCTATCCCGCTCCTGATTCGACGAATGCTCCTGGTGCCAATTCTGGTGTTCGCGGTCATGGCGCTGTCGTATGCGCTCACCCATGCCGCACCGGGCGACCCCGTCAAAATCATCGCCGGCGCCCGCGACATCGAGCCGGAGCGCGCTCAGCAGATCCGTGAAGAATTCGGACTCGAAGGCAACTACGTTGAACGATTCGCTCGCTACGTCTGGGGCGTTGTGTCTCGCGGGGATCTCGGGCCGTCGTACTACTACCGGTCTCCGGTGCGCTCGGTGCAGGAGCTGCTTGGCGAACGAATCTGGGTCTCTGCGCAGATCAATCTGATTGTCATGGGCCTGGTCTTCGGCCTGGGAATCCCATTAGGGGTGTATGCAGCCGTTCACCGCGGGCGTTGGCAAGATCCCGCGTTGATCGCCGCGCTCAAGGTCTTCGATTCCATCCCTTCGCCGATCTTCATCGTATTGATCGCCGTCCTGATGGTGAACGGGCTCGCGGGATTCTTCAACTTCCTGGGCTTCAATGTGCCCAACGTGTGGACGCCCGGCGACCCGGCCTCGTACATCATTCCTGTGCTGGCGTTGACGTTGCCGTCGATCGGAGGCATGGCGCGGTTTGTCAGAGTCAGCGCGCTCTCCACGATGGACGATGACTACGTCCGGACCGCCAGAGCCAAGGGGCTCACGGAGCGGAGCATCCTGTACGGCCACGTTTTGCGAAACGCGATGCTGCCGTTGTCCACGGTGTTCGGACTCTCAATCGTGGGAATCATCGGTGGTTCGATCATCATTGAAACCGCTTACGGGGTCCCGGGCGTCGGGCAGTTCGTGTTCCAGTCGATCACGCAACGGGACTTCAACGTCATCCTCGGTTTCACCCTGTTGACCGCCACACTGTTCATCGTCGTCAATGCTCTGATTGATGTGCTCTACATCTTTATCGATCCGCGTATCCGCTTCACGGCCCGATTCTCATGACGACCAGAGCTGAAATTCAGCCGCAGTGGGCAATGCCCGAGAAGTCAGAGTCCCCGTGGATGCGTGCACTGCGCGCCATCCTGCGCAAGAAGATCGCGGTTGTCTGCATTGCCGTCATCATCGTGCTCTACGGGGCTGGGGCCTACACCATGCTCGACGCGTTCGGCGTCGACATTGGTCTGCAGGACCCTACTCAGTCCAATCTGAGTCAGCGGCGCTCGATCAGGGCGGTGGACGGGGCGCCGGAAACCCTGGGCGCATTTACGCAACGACTCGATGTCAAGATCGCGACAATCGCACAGCTGAATCCTGAGATTGTTGACGAGTACGGACCGCTGACTACCGAGACGATTCTGCCCGCTCGAACGGAACTGGTCTTGAGTGAGGATGAGACCCTTCAAGGGCCATCTTCGCGGCATTGGTTCGGTACCGACCGAAATGGGCGCGATGCCTTCGCACGGGCGATGTTCTCGCTTCGCACGACGCTGATCATCAGCGTGATCTCTGTTTTGTTCGGGAATCTCTTTCTTGGTTTGGGTCTTGGATTGCTGGCCGGTTATCGAGGAGGGCTGGTCGATCAGATCATCATGCGCATCGGCGATGTCATGCTGGCAATGCCGGGTCTGTTGTTCCTGATCGTGATCGTCGCAGTGTTTCGGGATCAGTGGGAGGAGTGGTTCCGGACCATTGAGGATGCGACCGGCATGGGCTGGTTGATTGCGCAGGGAGTTGACGATTACGTGTTGATCGTGTTCGCTACCTCGCTCGTCGGCTGGGCCGGATCGGCGAGGTTCTATCGCGCGCAGGTGCTGGCGCTTCGAGAGTCGGACTACATTCTGGCGGCCGAGACCATCGGTGCACGAACGCCGCGAGTGCTGATCAGGCATTTGTTTCCAGGAATCCTGCCCTGGTTCATTGTTGGCTTCAGCGCCTCACTCGGCGAGATCGCCGGGGCGGAGGTTGTTCTGACCTGGCTCGGCATCGGCATCACGCCGCCGACTCCGTCATTCGGCATCATGGTCGAGAATGCGGGCGGACGCACGACATTCCTGCTCTATCCCTGGTTGCTGCTCGCGCCGTTCTTCTTTCTCCTGGCGCTGATGCTCGCGTTCAACCTGCTGGGGGACGCGATTAACGATGTGCTCAATCCTCGCGGGCGATAGCTGGATGCGCTGATATGCTCAGCCGCAGCTATGCCCGAGTCCCTGGTCCATGAAGGTTGACCGATGAAAGTTTCCTCTGAACGCATCCCCGAGGCGCAGATGCTGCTCGAAATCGAGCTCGATGACGCCCGTGTCAAGAAGTCGCTCGACCAGGCCGCCCGGCGTCTCTCGCAGCGCTTCCGCATCCCCGGCTTTCGCCAGGGCAAGGCGCCGCGCCGCGTCGTCGAGAGCGCGCTCGGCGCCGACATGGTGTTCGAAGAGGCGGCCGAGCGGTTGATTCCGCAGGCGCTGACCGAGGCGCTTGAGCAGGAGGAACTCGATCCGGTCGCACAGCCCAGCATCGAGATCACTGGCCGAGAACCGGTCACGTTCACGGCGACGGTCCCTCTGACCCCCGAGGTGGAGCTGGGCGACTACCGCAGCATCTCAATCGCCAAGCCGGAGAGTGAGTTCTCCGAGGAAATGGTTGAAGAGCGGCTGCTGGAGCTACGCCGCCAACATGCGCTCCTGGAACCGGTTGAGCGCGAGCCCGAACTCGATGATCGAGTCACCGCCGACGTGCGCGCTGAAGTCGATGGCGAACAGATCCTGGATCAGCCTGGCGCAGAGTTTCATCTCCGCGAAGGCGCCGTCATCGGCGTCCCCGGATTGAGCGAGAAGCTGGTCGGCGTGGCGGTCGGCGAAGAACACTCGATTCCGATCGATGTGGACGAGGACTGGGACGACGAGGAGGTCGCCGGCAAGACCGTGGTCTTCACCGTCACGATTCACGACGTCAAGTCGGAGGAACTGCCGGAGGCGGACGACGATTTCGCGATGGAGGTCTCGGAAGAGTTCGAGACGTTCTCTGAGCTACGCGAGCGTGTGGAGTCGGGACTTCGGGAGCAGACCGAACGACAAGCGGACGAACAGTTCAGCCAGGCAGTGATGCAGGCTGCTGTGGACCGCGCCACCCTCGAGTATCCGCCGGCGCTGGTCGAGCACGAGATCGAGCACATGCGCCAGGACTTCGCGCGTCAGATGGGACAGGATCCGGCGACGTTCCTGCGCGACGGCGGCGAGCAAGGCGAACAGCTGATGGCCAGTTTCCGCACACAGGCCAATGAGCGAGTGATCAACACCCTGGTGCTGCAGAACATCAGTGAGGCCGAGGACATCCAGGTGCTGGATGAAGAAGTCACCGCCGACCTCGAGCAAATGCTCGCCGGCATGCCGACACAGGATCCCGAGCAAACCGGGCAGATGCTCGAAGACGAGGGCATCCGCGCCAACGTCCAGGCGCGACTCGTGCGCGAGCGGACCGTCGAGCGTCTGCAACAGATCGCCCTGACGAATCACGCTGCGGGCGTCTCTGATGACGTAATCGAAGAGGAAGACGAACTGCCCGAGGAAGAAGAGGAAGACCCCACAGAGGTGACTGAGGAAATCGCTGAAGAAGAAGCGCAGGCCGACGAATAATCGCCGCTGATATGCCAGCGACTTCTGTCCGCTGATGTGTGCTGCGTAACCGTGCGTTTACGAATCGTGATTACACTTAACCCGCGAAGGAGGGCTCCATGACCCTGACCCGTCCCAGCGACATCATCCCGATGGTGGTCGAGACGACCAACCGCGGCGAACGCGCATACGACATCTACTCCCTGCTCCTGCGTGAGCGCATCATTTTCCTCGGCACGCCGATCGACGATCAGATCGCAAACGTGATCGTTGCTCAGTTGCTCTACCTGGACCGTGAGGACCCGGACCGCGACATCCAGCTGTACGTCAACTCTCCCGGAGGCGTGATCACCGCCGGTCTGGCGATCTACGACACGATGCAGCTGATCAAGGCGGACGTATCCACGATCTGTGTGGGTATGTCAGCCTCGATGGGCACGGTGCTGCTCTCGGCCGGGGCATCGGGCAAGCGCTTCGCGCTACCGCACGCCACGATTCACATGCACCAGGCGCTGGGCGGCGCGCGCGGTCAGGCGTCGGACATCGAGATTGCCGCCCGCGAGATCCTGCGCAACAACGAGACGATCCGGGAGATTCTCGCCAAACACACCGGACAACCACTCGACCGCATTGCGGCCGACACCGATCGCGACTTCTACCTCGACGCCGAACAGGCCCAGGAATACGGTCTGGTGGATTCCGTCCTCTCCAGCGAAGTCGCCGGAGATGCAGCCGCAGCCGCAGGCGCGTAGCATCTGGACAACCGGCCGGCTCACGTGACTGACGTGCTAGCGAAGGGCATGAGCTGATGAGCAGTGCGCATGGAGGCGGTCGCAGTCAGTACCACTGTTCGTTCTGCATGAAGGACCAGGCTCAGGTGAGGCGCCTCGTCGCCGGACCGGGCGGCGTGTACATCTGCAACGAATGCGTCGAAGCCTGTCGGGCGGTCATCCAGGACGAGCAACTCAATTCCGGGCCGCCGCAGCCGCAGCCCTCAGCCAGCCCCCCGCAGACGTTGCCGCCGCTGGGAATCTACGACCGGCTCTGTGAGCATGTGGTCGGCCAGGACGAGGCCAAGCGCGTCCTCGCTGTCGCCGTCTACAACCACTACAAGCGAATCAACACCGTCGTCGACCCCGAGGATGAAGTCGAACTCGAGAAAAGCAACATTCTGCTCGTCGGTCCGACCGGCTCCGGCAAGACCCTGCTCGCCTCGACGCTGGCCCGAATTCTCGATGTGCCATTCTCGATCGCCGACGCCACCGCGCTCACCGAGGCTGGCTACGTCGGTGAAGACGTCGAGAACATCCTGCTTCACCTGATTCAGGCGGCGGATTTCGACATCGCCCGCGCCGAGCGCGGGATCATCTACATCGACGAAATCGACAAGATCGCTCGTAAGGCGGACAACCCGTCGATCACCCGCGACGTCTCCGGTGAAGGCGTCCAACAGGCATTGCTCAAGATCATCGAGGGGACGGTCGCCTCCGTGCCGCCGCAGGGCGGCCGCAAGCATCCCCACCAGGAATTCCTCCAGATCGACACCAGCAAGATTCTCTTTATCTGCGGCGGCGCCTTCGAGGGTCTCGACCAGGTCATCGACCGCCGCGTCACGACCGGGATTCGCAACATCGGCTTCGGCTCGGCCAAACGATCGGCCGAGGACCGCGACCATCTCCTGCACCATCTCAGCCACGACGACTTGCAAAAGTACGGTCTGATCCCCGAATTCGTTGGTCGGCTTCCCGTGGTGGTCACGCTCGACCAACTCGACCAGGCCTCGCTGGTCCGCATCCTGACCGAGCCCAAGAACGCGCTGGTGCGCCAGTACGAGCGCTTCTTCGATATGGACGGCGTCGAACTCAGCTTCACACCGGAGGCGTTGGAGTCGATTGCCGAACAGGCAATCGCCGAGGCGACCGGCGCGCGCGGTCTGCGCACCGTCGTCGAGGATCTCCTGCTGGACGTGATGTTCGAAGTTCCCGGCCGGCCCGAGGTCAAGAAGTGCGTCGTCAACGCCGACACTGTCCGGCGCGGCGAGCGTCCATTGCTGCTCAACGACCAGGGGCTGGCGGTCGAGTACGAGGCAATCCGTCGCCGCGACGGACGAATGGCGACACGCCAGGAAAGCGCCTGATGTCGCGCGCCGCCGCGCCGGTCAGCTCCCGCCGCGTGCGGGTCGATGAACTCCTGGTCCAGCGAGGCGACGCCCAAGACCTCACCAGCGCCCGAGCATTGGTCATGTCCGGCCGCGTGCATGGCGCCGGCCGTCGCTACACGCAGGCGGGACTCCAGATACCCGGTGACACTGAGTTGCGCGTCAAGGCGACTCGGGAGTACGCGTCCCGCGGCGGCGAGAAGCTGGTCGCCCCGCTCGACGAATGGCCGATCCAGGTCCGGGATCGCATCTGCCTGGACGTTGGTGCGTCTACAGGTGGATTTACCGACGTCCTGCTCAGGCGCGGCGCTGAGCGAGTCTATGCGGTCGACGCTGGCTATGGGCAGCTTGCCGAGTCTCTGCGCCAGGACCCGCGTGTTGAGTCGCTCGAGCGCACCCACATCTGCGAGCTCCCGACAATCTCCGATTCGCCCAGCCTCGCAACGGTCGACGTCTCGTTCATTGGCCTGCAACAGGTGCTGCCGTGCGTCGCCGAGGCAGTGTCGGCCCAGACCGACGTGGTCGCGCTGGTCAAGCCACAGTTCGAGGCTCCGTCGACGGATGTTGACGAGCGCGGCGTGGTCCGCGACCGGCTCGTGCAAGGCCGGGCATTGAGCAGCGTGGTCTCCTGGGCCGTCGAGCATCATTGGCGGATTGGCGGCGTGCTCAAGTCTCCCCTGGCTGGACCGGCCGGCAATTGCGAGTGGTTCGTCTGGCTACGTACACCGTGACTGAAATCAAGTGCGTCGGGATCTACTACCATCCGCGTCTCGACGAGGCGCGCGCCGCCGCCGATGACCTGGCCACCGACCTGAACAAGCGCGGCGTCGATGTCTGGACCTCAATGCCGTGGGAACCGGAGCAATCGACCGAGCATCTGCCGCGCACGGATCTGCTGATCTGCCTCGGCGGCGACGGCACCATTCTCAGGGCGGCGCGCGCGAGCGCCGGCCACGATTGTCTGATTCTGGGCGTCGACCTCGGCCGCCAGGCGTTCCTCACTGAACTGTTGCCCGAACAGCTTGACAAGCACATTCCCGACCTGTTCAACGGCAGCTTCATGATCGAGGATCGGACGATGCTCGAGGCTCGTCCGATCGGCGTTGATGGAGAAGCGCCGGGGAAGCTCCCGGCGTTGAACGACGTCATGATCGGGCGCGGCAGCCTGGGCCAGCCTGCTTACATCGCCGTCTGGGTTGGCGGAGACCTGGTCGGCGTGGTCCGCGCCGATGCAGTGGTCGTCGCTTCGGCGACAGGCAGTACCGGCTATTCGCTCTCGGCGGGTGGACCGATCCTGCATCCTCAGGCGCGAAACGTCGTGCTGACCCCGGTTGCGCCGCACCTGGCGCAGGCCGCGCCCATGGTCCTCCCGGGCGACGCGGTGATCGAGCTGCGCCTGGGTCGGGAACATCCCGGCTCGCTTTCCGTGGACGGCCAACGTCCCTTCGCGCTTCATCCTGGGGGCGGGGTCGAGGTTCGGCGCAGCGAGTCGTTGGCTCGGCTGGTCCGGTTCGGCGAGCGTCCCTTCTTCGCTCAACTCGGCCGACGCCTTGCCTGGCTCGATGAACGCCGGATCGAGGCGGTGTCGCGCACCGGCGTCGAAGCGTTCGACCAGAAGACGGCCGATCCCTCATAGTTCTCGTCTGCAGACACCGGTGATTCCGATAGGATGAACATGTGCTCCAATGAGCACATCTTTCGTTATCGGCATCAGGAGATCCACGTTGCTGACCGGCCTGCATCTGCGTGACTTCGCGCTGGCCGACCGGGTCGAGCTCGATCTGCAGCCCGGATTCACCGTGATCACCGGCGAAACCGGCGCCGGCAAGAGCGTGTTGATCCAGGCGCTCACATTCGCGCTGGGTTCGTTGGCGGACGCCGAAATGATCCGGCCAGGCGCCGACGCCACCGAAGTTGAGGCAATGTTCGATCTCGCCAACAGCGAGGCGTATGGACCGGTTGCCAGGCAGCTGTCGGACGCCGACATTCCCTTCGAGGGAGAACTGATCGTCAGGCGCACATTGACCCGTCCACGGGACGGCTCGCAGCGGCTCGGCGGCCGGCTGCGCATCAATGATCGGGCGGCAACCGTCGGTGTGCTGCGCGAGTTGGCGCCGTTGCTCGCCGACATTCACGGACAGCGGGAACATCTCTCGTTGCTCCGGCCGCAGCAGCAACTCGACCTCTTGGACCGGTTCGCCGGCGTCGAGCATCAGCGGGACGCAGTTTCCGCCATGGTCCGACGTTTGCGAATGCTGGACCGCCAGTTGATCGATCTCTCGCAGTCCGAACGCGAACGGATCAGACGTGTCGCGCTGTTGCGGCATGAGGCGTCCGAAATCGACGCGGCCGGCCTGCAGTCCGACGAAGAGGCGTCCTTGCTCGGTCAGCATGGTCGATTGGTCAATGCTCAACGCCTGGCACTCGAGGCTGGGGATGCGATCTCCTCGCTGCAGGAAGATTCGCTCGGTCATGCGCTCGGCGCTATCCGCCGGATCGCGCAGCTCGATGACACGGCCTCGCCAATATCGGAGGCAATCGAGGCGGCAGCGGAACAGGCGGCCGAGGCGCTCCGCTCGCTGCGCTCCTACGCGGACCAGGTGGAGATCGACCCTCAGCGGTTGTCCGAGGTCGAGGCGAGAATCGCATTGCTGGGCGACATGAAGCGCCGCTGGGGAGACACGATTGAAGAAGTGATCGCCTATGGCGAGCGGGCCAGATCAGAAGCTGATCGACTTGAACAGGAGTCGGCCGATAGCGAAGAGCTGTCGGCCGAGGCCGAGCGTCTGGCGGACGATCTGGCAGCCGCGACCGCCGATCTCAGTCAGCGCCGACAAGAAGCAGCGCTGCGTCTCTGTGAGGCGGTGGCGCGCGAGTGCGACGGTCTGCGCCTTCCTGGCGCTAACATCGAATTCCGTTTCGAGTCGATTGAACCGGCTCCGGGAGAGCGAGCGCTCCAGATCGATGACCAGCCGGTTGGCTTCGACCAGAACGGCATTGACCAGGTGGAGTTACTGGTCTCATTCAATCCCGAATCGCCGCCGCGTCCGTTGCAACGGGTTGCGTCGGGCGGCGAGACCGCCCGTCTGACGCTGGCAATCAAGGCCGTTCTGGGCGAAAGTGATGTCGTGCCGCTGATGGTCTTCGACGAGATCGACGTTGGTCTGGGCGGACGCAGCGGCGGAATGATCGGCGAGCGACTCGCTCGCCTGGGAGAGCATCGGCAAGTGATCTGCATCACCCATTTGCCCCAGGTTGCTGCACGGGCACAGGATCACATCACAGTGAGCAAGGCGGCAGTGGATGATAGAACCAGCGTGGACGTGATGATGTTGTCGGAACGAGACCGCATCATCGAACTGGCCGAAATGCTGGGCGGACCGACCGACGCCAACCTGGCCAGCGCCAGCGATTTGCTGCACGCTGCGGTCGCGTCATGACCTCTGAAACCGTCGGCCCGACCCCTGCGGCCACAATGCGCCAGCGCGCTTCCGAGATTCACGCGCTCGAAGATATCGGCGTCGATATCCGTGCGCCGGTTCAAGCGCCGCTTGCGGCCGAGAAGGCCGTCGTCGGTGACGCTTCGGAAATCCATCGGCTGATCCAGTACTGGTTCGAGGCAACAGGCGATGTCTTGCCGCGCACCGAGGGAGAGATTTACGAGACGATTCGCGACTTCGTCGTCGTCCGCGATCCGAGCAGCGATCGATTGCTGGCTGCCGGCGCATTGCACGTGGAATGGCGCGATCTGGCCGAGATCAAATCGCTGGTCGTCGATCCGAGCACACAGGGCAAGGGACTGGGACGCATCGTCGTCGATGCCTGTCTCGATGAAGCGGTCGGCATGGGTCTCAAGACCGTCTTCGCGCTGACCACCACTCCGGCATTCTTCGAGCGGCTGGGATTTCGCATCTCCGGCGTCTCTGCCTTCCCGCGCAAGGTCTGGAACGAGTGCTTCCGCTGTCCCAAGTACAACGCCTGCGACGAGATCGCCGTCACGATTGACTTGCGCGACCGACTCGACATGAAGTCCCCTCTCCCTGGTGGAGAGGGTTAGGGTGAGGGCCAATGCGCGAAGCGCATGAGTCGCTCCTGGAGACCGTGCTCTCTTCCGAGCGGGTATTCGATGGTCGGCGCATCAACGTCCGCGTTGACGAAGTCGCGATGGCCAACGGCCGCCGGGCGACCAGGGAAGTCGTCGAGCATCCCGACGCCGTTGTGATCCTCGCCATCCGTGACGATGGCAACATCGCCTTCGTCCGTCAATGGCGGCATCCGACCGGTCGTCCGCTGCTGGAACTCCCGGCTGGCCGTGTCGATCCCGGCGAGTCCCCTGAAGACACCGCCCGACGCGAGCTGCGCGAGGAGGTCGGGCTCGACCCTGGCCGCCTCGACTTTGCCCGCGGCTTCTACGTCGCGCCGGGTTTCGCCGACGAGTTTCTGCACGGCTACATCGCCAGAGAGTGCGTCGAATCACCGCTTGAGGCGGACGAAGATGAGGAACTGATCGTCGAATGGAAGCCGTTGGGTGAGGCGATCGACCTGGTCGAAGCCGGCGAGATCATCGACGCCAAGTCGGTCATTCTGATCCAGTACCTGGCGCTGGAAGCGGTGGGTCCCCTGGGACGCAAGATCGTCCGTCACTATCGAGGGCAGGAGTGAGCTTGCCGCTCAAATGACTACCGCCCAGTGTCGTTTGGTGCGAAACTGAGCGTTGCATCCGCCATGCTTTTGCGACGGGGAGACAGCACGATGTTGCAGCACGATGTACTGATTGTCGGTTCAGGTCTGGCGGGCATGCGAGCCGCGCTGGAGGTTTCGAGCGATCCCACGCTCGACGTGGCGATCCTTTCCAAGGTCCATCCGCTGCGCTCCCACTCGGGCGCTGCCCAGGGCGGAATCGCCGCCTCGCTGGGCAACTCGGCCGAGGACTCCTGGGACCTGCACATGTTCGACACCGTCAAGGGCGGCGATTACCTCGTCGACCAGGACGCCGCCGAAGTGCTGACTCGCGAGGGCCCGGAAAACATCTTCGAACTCGAGCACATGGGCTGCGCCTTCTCGCGCGACGATGAGGGTCGCGTCGCGCAGCGTCGGTTCGGTGGGCATACTGCGCCCCGCGCCTGCTACGCCGCCGACCGCACCGGCCACGCCGTATTGACCGTGCTCTTCGAGCAGCTCCTGCGCCGCGGCGTCAAGGTCTACTCCGAGTGGTATGCGCTCGACCTCGTCGTCAAGGACAACGTCTGCCAGGGTCTCGTCGCGTACGACATCCTCTCCGGCCAGATCGAGGCGATCTCGGCCAAGGCCGTAATGTTCGGCACCGGCGGCTACGGTCGCGCCTTCCGCGTCACGACCAACGCCTTCGCATCGACCGGCGACGGCGTCGTCATGGCCTACCGCGCCGGCATCCCGCTGGAGGACATGGAGTTCGTTCAGTTCCATCCCACCGGCCTGCAGGGCTCCGGCATTCTCCTCTCTGAGGCAGCTAGGGGAGAAGGCGCGCACATCGTCAATTCCGACGGATTCCGCTTCATGGAGAACTATGCGCCCGGCCGAATGGAGCTCGCCCCTCGCGACATTGTCGCCCGGGCCGAACAGTCCGAGATTGAGGCCGGACGCGGCGTCACCGCACTGCGCGATTCGGTCTTTATGGACCTCCGTCCAATCGGCGAGGAACGGATCCGCTATGCCTTGCCGTCGGTACTGCATCTCGCCCGCGACTTTGCCGGCATCGATCCGCTCGATGCGCCGGTCCCGATTCAGCCCACTGCGCACTACTCAATGGGCGGCATTCCCTGCGACATCAACGGCCAGGTGCGAATCAAGGACCTCGACGGCGCCCCCGAGATCACCGGGTTCTTCGCCGCCGGCGAAGCCTCGTGCGTCTCGGTGCATGGAGCCAACCGGCTCGGCACCAACTCGCTGCTCGAAGCCGTCGTCATGGGACGCCGTGCGGGCCGCGGCATTCTCGACGCGGTTCACGACCTCGAGCCGACCAGTATCGACGAAGGTGACATGGCCAACGCGGTCGGCGAGGTCGATCACTTCCTCAGCGCTGACGGCTCCCAGAAAGTCGGCCAGATCCGCGCGGAGCTGCGAGACACGATGATGGACAAGTGCGGCGTCTTCCGCGACGACGCCGAGCTCAAGGAGTGTCTCTCCGAGGTCAAGGACTATCAGGAGCGCTTCAGGAACGTGTCGATCGACGACCACGGTTCGACCTTCAACACCGACCTGCTCGACGCCATCGAGCTCGGACACATGCTCGAGTATTCGGAAGTGATCACCGTCGGAGCGATCGCGCGGCAAGAGTCTCGCGGCGGCCACGCGCGTCGAGACTTCCCCGATCGCGACGACGAGAACTGGCATCGCCACACGCTCGCTTATCGACCGCAGGACGGCGAGGACGGGCCGCGCCTCGAGTACTGCGAGGTCAACATGGAACCGAAATTCCGCGAACCATTCCCGCTCCAGGAGCGAACCTACTAGAACCATCCGGACAAATCTGGACAGATCTGGACAGATCTGGACAAACCTGAACACCTAGAACCGCGAAACCAAGCGCAGAACAGGCGAAACCCCATGGCCCAGCAGGAATTCATCATTCAGCGCTACAACCCCGACACGGACGAGTCCTACGAGGAATCGTTCAACGTCGACGTCCAGCCCGGCCAGACCGTGCTCGACAGCCTGAACGCGATCAAGTGGGAGCAGGACGGCACACTCTCCTTCCGAATGTCCTGCCGTCACGCCATCTGCGGTTCCTGCGCGATGAAGGTCAATGGGCAATCGATGCTCTCTTGCCAAACGCAGGTCGACGCCGCCGCCGAACGCGGTGATCCGATCACGGTCGGACCGCAGGGCAATCAGACCGTGATCAAGGATCTGGTCGTCGACGTCGAGAAGTTCCTGCTCCAGTTCGAACGGGCCGAAACCTGGCTGGAACCATATGAGGATCAGGACCCGCCGGAGCGCGAGTATCGGCAGAAGGTCGAGGAGTTCGACCACTGGTCGCACGCTTCGACCTGTATCCATTGCGGCGCCTGCTACTCCGACTGCACCGTCGCCGCCGTCGACGAGAATTTCCTCGGTCCGGCCGCGTTGGCCAAGGCCTACCGCTTCGTGATGGACAGCCGCGACTCCAAGCGCGAAGAGCGGCTCCAGTTTCTCTCCGAGGAGCAGGGCGGTATCTGGGATTGCACGCGCTGCTACATGTGCGTGCAGGCCTGCCCCAAGGACGTCCTGCCGATGGACGCGATCATGGAGCTCCGCACGCTCGCGATCGAGGCCGGTCACGTCAACAACCACGGTGTGCGCCACCACAAGGGATTCATGTCCGGCGTGCGCAAGCGCGGCCGTCTCGATGAGATGATGCTGCCGGTGCAATCGGTCGGCATCGGGCGCCTCCTGACGGGCAACCTCGCCGCGCACAAGGAAATGATGGACTATACGCCCGGCGCGATCCGGCTGTTGAAGTCGCGCAAGCTGCTGACCATCGCCCAGCGCCACGGCGCCAACGCCGAAGGGCGCGAGCAGATCGAGCGCATCTTTGAAGAGGTCGAGGCCGAGAAGCATCACCATGACGTCGATGCAGAAGCCTTCGGCGCCGAGTTTGAGACCGCAATCGGCGGACACTAGATCATTCGGCAGAATCAGCGAGCCATCTACCTGAGCGGGGTCAGGGCTCACGAGCGGGAGAGCGGATCATCATGAGCAAGTACGCATTCTGGCCCGGTTGTGTCGCGCAGGGCGCGGCGCCGGAGTTGTACACGTCGACGCTCGCAGTCGCCGAACACCTGGGCATGGACCTGGTCGAGCTTGAGGCGGCCGCCTGCACGGGGGCCGGGATCATCTCCGACGGGGAACCGTACCTCCAGGATGTGCTCAACGCCCGGACGATGGCGATGTCGGAGCAGATGGACCTGCCGCTGATGGATATCTGCTCCACCTGCGTCGGCGTTCACCGCCTCGCGGCCGAGAAGTTCCGCGACGTCGACTACCGCATCCGGATCAACCATCATCTCGCGCCGGAGGGTCTCGAGTACCGCGGTACCGTCGATCCCCGACACTTGCTCTGGATCCTGCTCGAGGATGTGGGCATCGACAAGATCAACTCGATGGTCAAGCGGCCGCTCGAGGAACTCAACCTGGGACCGTTCTACGGCTGCTACCTCGTGCGTCCCGAACGCACCCTTGAGTTCGATACGCATCCGACCAGGCGCGACAGCCTGGAGCAGCTGATCGAGGTCCTCGGCGCGACCAGCATCACCTACGACGGGATGACCAAGTGTTGCGGCTTCCCGATTCTGACGATGAACAAGCAGAACTCCCTGACGATGGCCGGCACACACCTGGACGAGGCTCAGTCCAAGGGCGCCGACGCCCTGGTCACTCCCTGCCCGCTCTGTCACCTCAATCTTGACGCCCAGCAGCCCGACGCGGCCAAGGTGATCGACCGCAATCTTAACCTGCCGATCCTGCACGTACCGCAGCTGCTCGGTCTGGCAATGGGTCTGGAACCGGAAACGCTGGGCCTCACTCGCCACGTCGTCGACACGAACCGCCTGCTCAACAAGATCGGCGCCTAAGCCCACCCTGTTCCGGGAAGCGGAAGCGCCCCCGCCGGATAACCGGACGGGGGCGCGACACAGGCAATGGGAGGGTGGCCAGTCGGAGAGACAACCGATGTCTCCCATGCGGACATCGGTGGGCGGGCGGGGTGACAGTTTCTACCGTCTGACCTCACTGACCCTCCGATAGATCAGACGACGGCCAGTCCGAAAAGGTTCCCGCAGAGCCAAAGTCTCTAAGCGCCTGCGCTGGTTCCGCGCAGTCTCGGGTCGAGGATGTCGCGAATCGCGTCGCCGAAGAGGTTGAAGGCGAGCACGATCAGCGTGATCGCAATCCCCGGCGTCAGCGCGAGCCACGGCCAGCGGGTGATCTGCCCGCGACTGGTCGCCTCGAAGAGGATGAATCCCCAGGTCGGGTTGGCGGCGGAGTTCGCGCCTAAGGCCAGGAACGACAGCGCGGCTTCGGCGAGAATGGTGCCGCCGATCGTGACCGTCGCCAGCACCATGATCGGCGCGACGATGTTGGGCATGATGTGCCGCAAGACGATCCGGGGAGATGATGCGCCAATGGTTCGCGCCGCTTCTATGTAAGTGAACTCCTTCAACGACAGCACGGTGCCGCGGATCACCCGCTGGGTGCCGGGTACGAGGAAGATGACAATGACGAACACCACCGTCCCAATGCCGGGCGACATCATCGTCACCAGGACCATCATCAGGACCAACGGAGGCAGGGCCTGCATCGCGTCCGAGATGCGTTGCACGCCAAGGTCCCAGAATCCACCGATGTAGGCCGAGATTGTACCGATCAACGTGCCAATGGCGATCCCGATTCCGGTCGCAGCAAGACCAATGATCATCGCTGTACGAGCGCCGTAGATGATTCGTGTGAAGATGTCGCGGCCGAGTTCATCGGTGCCGGCGATGTGGCTCCAGGACGGCCCTTTCAGTTTGTCGACGATGTTCGTCTCTTCTGCCTTGTACGGCGCGAAGCCGGGCACGATCGTCTCGCCGCCGACGGTGATGTCCTGCCCGAATACAGCGGTCACGACCAGAATGAAAATGATCACGGCGCCAAACGCGCCGAGCGGACGTTGTCGCGCCATGCGCCAGAGCCGCTGAAGACGGCTGGGACCGCGATGAACCGGAACGTCGACCTCAGCCAGGACGTCGGTGGCCGTTGACACGATGCGCGCTCCCTAGCTGTACCGGATCCGCGGGTCGATCCAGGCGTAGCTCAGATCGACCAGCAGGTTGATGAAGACGACTCCCAGGCCAATGACGACCGTGATGCCGACAACCTCGTTGAAGTCCGCCAAACGGATGGAAGTGACCAGTAGCGCGCCGACGCCATTGACGCGGAAAATGTACTCGATGATCACGGCGCCACTGATCAGGAACGCGAACTGATTCCCGAAGATGGTGAGCACGGGAATGAACGAGTTGCGCAGCACGTGACGGATCACGATCGAGCGCTCGTTGAGTCCTTTCGCCCTTGCAGTTCGGACGTAGTCCTCATGGACGATCTCCAGCACTTGCGAACGTTGCATCCGCATCAGCGTGGCCATCAACGACACGGAGAGCACAGACGCAGGTGCGATCATGCTGAGCAGATTTTGCCCGACATCTTCCCAGATATATGGAGAGTCCAGGGTCGCGAGGGATATGTTGAGCCAACCGGCAGTGAATGAGACGACAAGAATGGCGAGGAAGAAATTCGGGATCGCCAGCCCGGCAATGGTGAACAGCCGCCCCGCGTAATCCGACGCCGAATTTTGCCGCACGGCCGAGATCACGCCTACGGGAATCGCGATCACCAGCGCCATCAGGCTGGCAATGACCACCAACTCGATGCTGCGAGGTAAGCGGATTTTGATGTCGTTGAGCACACTCTCACTGGAGACGAACGATCTGCCGAGATCGCCGTGCAGCGCACTCCAGAGCCAGGTCCCATAGCGTTCCAGGGCGGGCTTGTCCAGTCCCAGCTGACGGTTGTACTGCTCGATCAGATCGCTGGTGATTGTCGCGCCCTGCGGGCTCTGCGAAAGCAGACGCTCAGCCGTGCTGCCGGGGAACGCATTGACCAGCATGAATGCGACGAGCGAGAGGATGAAGATGACAACGACGACACCGATCAGACGGCGAACGAGATAGCCGCTCATCGCATCCTCCGAGACCTGGACCGGCGTTCAAGCTGGTCCGCGGACGCCCCGCGCTCTGGGCTCGTACGGGCCACTTGCTCGGGTTTACAGGTTTTTCCAGATGCGCTCCGTGTTGGTGGCGCCCCAGCCTGGGTTCCAGGCGTTGTAGGTGTCGATCTCGTTGAACAGGTAGCCGCGCCTGGCAGCGATGCGATACGGGTTGACCGCGAAGATTCGCCACATGTTCTCAAGCTCGCGCACACGGATCTTCTCGAGAATTTCCGAGCGCTTGTCGACATCCAACTCCTGGCGCTGCTGGATGCACCACTCGTCGACGTCCGGCTCGGAGATGCCGTAGAAGTTGCCCGGGCTATCGGTGTGCAGCTTGCCGTAGGCCAGGCCGTCGGCGTCCATCTCGGCACCGATCAACCAGGTGAACAGCGTGTCTTCGAACTCGCGGGTCACGAGTCGGGCAATCCAGCTCTCGATGTCGATCTGGAAGTGCTCCACGCCGACGCCGAGGTTCTTGCGCCACTGGTCAACGACCAACAGGAACAGGTTCAGATAGGGTCCGGGCACCGAGTGGAAGGTGGACTGGAACTCGAGAGGGTTGTCCTCGTTGAAGCCGGCCGCGTCGAGCAACTGGCGCCCTTTGGCAGCATTGAATTCGCCGAATTCGCCGAGCTCGGCGGGCGTCCAGGGCCACTCGCGGAAACCCCAGGGCGAGTCGTCGTCGCGGAAGAAGGTCCAGTTCTGGCCATAACCGGCAGCGGCCAGACCGTTGTAGACGCCTTCCTTCTGCTCGGTCCGGTCGAGGCCTAGCGCCAGCGCCTGGCGGACACGAATGTCGTTGAATGGCGCGGCGTTGAGGTCCAGGAAGGTCATGTACGGCTGCCAGCCCGGAGGAGGCGCCGTGACCTGGATTGTGGTGTCCGGCTGGGTCTCGAAAGCGCGCTCGACGTCGAATGTGTCATTCATCGTCATCCGGTCGATCACGCCGGTTTCCCAGGCGGCCCACTCGGACTCTCGCTGAGCGATGAAGTCCGGCCCGTGCAGCGCGTCCATGAACGGCAGCTGCATGCCTGTGCGTGGGTCCTTCTTGAAGTAATCGGGGTGCTTGGTCGCCTTCCATTCCTTGCCCTGCTCGACAAAGTCAAGCACGTAAGGTCCGGTGCCGACGGTGTTGCGCCAGTCGTCAAGCACGGTGTAGTCGTCGGTGATGAACTCCGGCGCCGCGACAACGTGGAACGGGTTCATCATGTTGTTGAACAGATACGCGGCTGGCTCAAGCAGGTTGAAGCGAACCGTGTTCGAGGCGTTGTCGAAATCGATGTCCTTGACCGCGGTGTAGGACGATGCTTGCACCGGAACGGGCGGATCATCCGATCCAGGGGCCAGGAATGAGCCGTCGCGGAGCGCGTCGTACGCGATTTTCACGTCCTCTGCCGTCAGGTCTCGGCCGTTGACTGGCGGCTTGTCCTGCCACTTGACGCCGTCCTGTATCTGGAAGACGACCGTCGTGTCGTCGGGCACTTCCCAACCCGAGGCGAGATCACCCTCGTTGAGGTAGTAGTGCGCGTTGGCCCAGTCGTCCATGGGGAAGACGACGAGCTGGCTGTAGAACATGGGCGCAAACGCCGCCATCAGGTTCGCGTTCGGCCCGAGGACGTTCCAGTTCGCGGCTGGAAGGTGGGCGAGTGTCCAGGTGCCCCCGTACTTCGGACCATCGGCCTGACCAGGGAGGTTCTGCAGCTTGCTCCAGTGATACCGCAGCCGCCACTCTTCCTCCGGCGTCAGCGACATCGCCTCTTCTTCCGCGGTCAGCTGGCCAGGAAGCAGCGCAACGGCTTCCTCCTCCTCTGTCTCCTGCTGAGTGGTGGCCTGTTGAGCGGCGGCCTGCTGCGCCTGTTGCTGAGCCGCGGTCTGCTGCTGCGCCTGTTGCTGCTGCGCCTGAGCCTGGTCCTGCTGTTGCTGCTGCTGGACCTGCGCGGCGGCCTGCTGGCCATCATCATCATCGTCGCCACAACCAACCAGCGCCAGACCGGCGGCCCCCACTCCGGCTCGTGCCGATGCACTCATCAGTGAGCGTCGGCTCAAGCGCTTGCGCTGCATCCGCTTCCAGTAATTGCGCTCTGTCATTTGTCGCTCCTTGCATCCTGACATCGATCGAGGTACGGACTACCGTCCGACTTCGACCATTCGGGTGCGGGTAATATAACCGCTTGGAAGCGGTATTGCACACGCGGAAGTCCAATGACTGAATCTGAAGTGGTCGAGGCTCGCGTTCGCGACTTTCTTGCCAGACACGAGATCGCCTACGACACCATCGTCTGCCGGCCCGACCAGGCCGACACGGCCGTCTTTTGCGAGGTGTTCGGGATCTCGCCCGAGGCGTCGGTCAACACGATTTTGGTCGCCTCGAAGAAGGAGCCGAAGAGCTACGCGGCATGCCTGGTGCTGGCCAATAATCGGCTGGACGTGAACCGAACCGTGCGCAAGGAGATGGGTGTGCGTAAGTGCTCGTTCGCGTCATTCGAGGAGACAGAGCGCGTGACCGGCATGCTCTCCGGAGGCGTCACTCCATTCGATCTGCCGCCGGAGATTCCGATTCTGATCGATTCCAGGATCAGCGGTGATGAGGTCATGTGGTTGGGCGGCGGCAGCCGCTCGCTCAAGGTGGGAGTCAGTGCGGATGACCTGGCCCGCTTGCCGAACGCGCGCGTGATTGAGGGGTTGGCCGGATAGGAATCCGTTATCCCGCGGCCAGCTGCTCCTCCAGCGCGACGATCTCGCCGATCGCCACCGAGCCGACACTCAAGCCCGACCTGAGCGCCCGCTTCGCCATCAACTGGAGGGCGCGATTCGCCGGCGTGGGGACGTCGTGTTCCAGCCCCAGTAGCACGATCTCGCCGTTGAGCCAGTCGGTCTCGATCGCCGGTACGCCTCGCCGGAAGGATTGCCAGGTGGAGCTGCCGCCGCGCTCGACGCCTGGGATCTCACCTGAACTGAATGTCGCCGCTCGCCGTTCGCCGACTTCGGCGCGCGGCGCGTAGTCAATCTGCGCAGCGTCGTAGCACGCGATCGCTTCCTCGCGCATGCGCCGCATGAACGCTCGGACCTCGTCGCCGGCCGAGCGCAACGCCGTTTCGCCGCAGAGCGCGCCGACCGCGTTACCCAGGTTGTCGAGCAGTTTGCCGTGCTTCAGCCTCATCACATCGGCGTCAGCCTGGGCGTTGAAGCCGGCGCGTGAGAGATCGGCGCACAACTGCGTCACGGTCTCGTCCACACCGCGTGGGAATCGTCCGCTGTCCAGTAGCCCCGCTCTGGGTTCGCCGAACAGCGCGATTTCGCCGGCTACCAGGAACGTCGCCGGCATGACCACGAGCATCCCGTATGCGTTGAGAAAACGTCGGGCGACGCTGCGTTCGTTGCCAACACCGTTCTGTCCGCAGACGATGGGCAGCTCTGGCCCGGCGCAGCGTTCGAGGTCGTCCAGGGCGCCGGCGGTGTCTTGCCCCTTCATCGTCAGGATGACGACGTCCTCGTCACCGAAGGTCAGCTCTGATGGATGTCCGACGGCGGTGACGGGCACTCGCTGCTCGCCGCTCGGTCGACGGACCAACAGTCCATCCTGCTGCATCGCGTCCAGATGGGCTCCGCGAGAGATCAATACGACATCGCAACCGGCGAGTTGCAACAACGCGCCGATACCGCCGCCAATCCCCCCGGCGCCATAGATGATGTATCTCATGTCGACATCCTCGCCACAGACCGCGTTGCTCACAGGTGTCCGCAGTTTGCCCAGTCTGAATTGCGAAGCGCGGCTGATCAAGCTGATCAGCCGCGCTTCGGGTTGCGCCAGAGGCCCGGCCGGGCACGTAGCCGTTGGGCGCTCGAGGACGTCGCGTCTTACTCGTTACTCGTCATCCTCCGTTTGCGGCGCGGGAGGCGGACCGGCGAACATCGATTTCAGGTTCTCTGCCCGCTCCTGGTCGGCCAGCGTTGGCTCGATCAGGATTTGCGCGCCATTGAGGAATACCTCGGCGTTGAGATCGCTCAACTCGAGCGTGTAGGCCAGGGCCATGGCTGAGACTGCCAGGTAGCCCTGCGCGACGGGGTGGTCCCAGACCAGGAACAGCATCTCGCCGTCACGGACGGCGTCGGCCAGCTCGTCGCTGAAGCCGAAGCTTCCCAGCGCGATTTCAGCGTCCGACTCTGCAACTGCGCCGAGCGCTGCAATCCCGGTGTCATGGTTCAGGGTCAGAATGGCGCCGACTCCGCCGGCCGCGATCCGCTCAGCGAGCAGCACCTGGACGTGCTCAGGTGTCGTGTGTTCCCCGTGGACCTCATCGTCGGGCGACACACGAGTCAGGTCGACCCAGATCCGTTCGACGTGACCGGCACCGTAGGTGGCTTCGAGACCGTTACACCGATCCTCGAGTCCAACGTTGTCGGTCTCATGGATCACGCAGAGCACCGTGCCGCTGACCTCGGCTGCGACGAATTGTTCGCCGGCCTTGACGCCGCCGGCGAAGTCATCCAGACCGATGTGCATGAGCGAGCCCACGCTGTCTGCGTCTTCGGCGCCGGAGTTGAAGGTGACGACCTGGATGCCGGCGGCCTGGGCTTCGGCGAGCGGCTCGCGCAGGTCGTCGGCGTAGGGCAACGAGGTCGCGATCGTGATTGGACCTCGGCTGATGCAATCGCGCAGGTCGGCCGCGTGTTCGTCGCTATCGAGCGCGCCGTAACGGACAATCTGCACGCCGTACTGATAGGCGGCCACGCCCGAGCCGGCGAGCGTCCAGCGCCAGAATCGGTCATCCTCGGGATACCCGTGACCGAGCACGCACATCAGCGGCGGCTCGCGCAGGATGACGACTTCAGCCTCTTCTTCGGCGACCGAGACGGGGATCGGGTTCGTGTAACGCCAGGCGTCGACAGGCACATTCAGTTCGAGGAATCTCGCCGGGGGAAGCTCAAGATCATGCCACCCCTGTTCGTCGTCAAGTTGCTGAACTTTGACCTCAACTCTGCCATCGGCGAGTCTCTTGACGCCAACGCGGACATCGGTGGACGAGTGCATTGCCGCCTGGATGGCGCCCAGGGCGACCGCACCGATTACCAAGCCAATAAGCAATATCAGCAGATGAGATTTGCCCAAGCGGGTCATGCCGGCTCCTATCGATCTCTTGCATTGATTCGATTCTTCCCGAGCATAACGGCGGAACGTGAGTTCACATAAGAGGGAAACCAAGACTGGCGCCGACTTGGAACACTCGTTGGCCGTCATGGGATGTCAACGCTCCGTGCGGGTCTACCATGCCTGTCGACAACCGACTCATGGTGACGGAGCGTGACAGATGGCTGAACAGGCAGTACTCCCTCAAATCGATGGCGAACTTCGTGCGGCGGGCCTTGAGTCGCCGACCCGGATCGTGCGCGACCGCTGGGGCGTCCCCCACGTCGAGGCGCAATCGGCGCGCGACGCGTTCTTCGCGCAGGGGTTCTGTCTCGGCCAGGATCGCGGTTGGCAGCTCGAGCTGTATCGGCACATGGCCCATGGACGCGCGGCGTCGCTGTTGAACAAGGGCCTCCTTCGTATCGACAAGATGAACCGTACCTTGGGATTTGGGCGCGACGCGGCTCGCGAGTGGGAGGAACAGTCGGACGAGGCGCGAATGATCCTGCAGGCCTATGCCGACGGGATCAACGCGGCAATCGCGGCCGGACCGGTGCCGGTCGAGTTCGGTCTGCTTGACCACGAGATGCAACCCTGGTCACCGGTCGACTCCCTGGCGATTCTGAAAATGGTCTCGGCCAACGTGCACTGGGCAACCAAGATCGGCAATGGCGAGGTCGCCGCCCGCCTGGGCATCGACGCCCTCCGAGCCCTGATTCCTGATGTGCCCGCGGACTCTGCCCTGATCGCGCCGTCCGGCGCCTCCTGGACGAACGGTGCGCACGCGTTCGCTGGCGCGCTCGCCGACCTCGAGGCGGAGCCCGGTACCCGGCGCGGAGGCCTCGACGGCTCCAACTGCTGGGTGATCGATGGCGCGCATACCTCGAGTGGCAAACCGCTCGTCGTGGGCGACCCGCACCTGGCGTTCAGCGTTCCGCCGCAGTGGTACGTCATGCACATGCAGTCTCCCGAGTTCACCGTCGCCGGCCCCTGCAGCCCCGGCTACCCCGGACCGGTCTACTACGGGCACAACACGCAGATCGGCTGGACGATGACGCACGCCCAGGGCGACCGCTGGGACGTCTACCGCGAACGGATCGTGCGCAACGGGTCGGGTCCCGAGGCCGTATGGCTCAGCGGGAGCGAACCGCTGCAACGGCGCGAGGAAGTGATCGAGATCCGCAATGAAGAATCGGTCACCCAGACCGTCTGGTCGACGCGGCACGGACCCGTCGTCCACGGCGATCCGGAAGCCGATGATGAGGTGCTGACGGCTCGGTTCGGACTGTCTGACCCCTGCCATGACTTCGACGGGATGATGACCATCTTCACCGCGGACAACATCCACGACGCGCGCCATGGCTTCCGCCGGTATGACTCAATCTCGGGCAATTTCTGCTTCGCCGACCAGCAGGGAGACATTGGCTACCAATACACCGGCCGGATTCCGATTCGTGACGTGAAGCTCACGCCGGTCAGCGGCTGGGATGGCGAAAATGAGTGGGACGGCGATGTTCCTGCCGACGAACTGCCGCAGGATCTGAATCCCGCCAACGGCGTGATCATTACGGCCAATAATCGCACGACGACCGACGACTACCCGTACTACCTCAGCTTCAGTCAGACTCCATACCGCGCCGACCGCTTGCGCCAGCTGCTGCAGGGTCGCGACGACTGGTCGCCGGAGGATATGCCCGAAGTCCAGTCCGATCAGACCAGCCTCCACGCCCGCTTCATCGCCGAGCGCGTTGGTCAAGCGAAGGTCACTGCCGGCGCAGCCGCCGATTTGCAGTCGATGATCGCCGGGTGGGATGGGCATATGGCCATCGACTCCGCCTCCGCGCTCGTCTACTACGAGCTCTGCGAGCAACTCATCGCCCTCACCATTCGGCGCTACTTCAAGGCGCCATCACGGGTTCCTGAGAGCTCATACGAGGAGATGCGGATCCTGCACGAGCAACTCAGGAACGACAGCTCGCTCGCTTTGGCGGACGGTCAATCATGGGACGACGCCATCACCGAGGCGCTTGCGACGACCGCGACCGTGCTCAGCGAACGCCACGGCAGCGACCCGAGCCGCTGGAAGTTCGGCAATGTTCATGCCGTCACCTGGCGTCACAACCTGGGCCGCGATCCGGAGCGCGCCGCTCGATTCAATGTCGGGGACTTCCCCAAGGGCGGCGACGGCAACACGCCCAACAACGCGACAGGGTTGATCAATCAACCTGCCGACCACGGCGTCAGTTACCGCCAGATCTTCGATCTGTCCAGTCTCAACGGAGCACGAATCGTGCTGCCGCCGGGCAATTCGGGAAGGCCCGACAGCCTGCACTACAACGACCACATTCACAAGTGGCTCGATATGGAGTACTTCCCGCTCTACATCGAGTGGTCCGACATCGAGGCCAACAGCGAGGGCAGCCTGACTCTTACGCCGGCCTAAGGGGCGGCGGCCTCAACGCTGGCGCGCAGGATGGCCAGACCGTTCTCGAGTTGCGTGTCTTTGATCGTGAGTGGTGGCATCAGCTTGACCACGTTGGAGCCTGCGCCGCCCGACGTTTCCATCAACAGGCCGCGTTCGAAGGCCGCTGCACAAATTTGCGACGCCAGGCCGGCGATCGGCGTGTGGAGACCCTGCAGGAATCCACGTCCGCGAACAGTCGCTCGCATGGATTCGTGCTCTGTTGCGATTGATTCAAGCTCTGCCCGGATCATCTCCGACTTGCGATGTACGTCGTTCGAGAGCGAGTCATCGACCCACCAGCTCAGCGCCTCGGTTGCGGTAACGAACGCCGCGTTGTTTCCGCGGAAGGTGCCGTTGTGCTCGCCCGGCGACCAGATGTCGAGATCAGGACGAATCAACGTGAGCGACATCGGCAGGCCGCTGCCGGAGATCGACTTCGAGAGACAGATCACGTCGGGCTCGATTGAGGCCGGCTCGAAGGAAAAGAACGTGCCGGAGCGGCCGCAGCCGGCCTGGATGTCGTCGACGATCAGCAACACATCGTGCCGCTTGCAGCATTCCGACAGGCGTCGCAGCCAACCGAAGTCGGCGCTGTGCAGGCCGCCTTCGCCCTGGACGGTCTCGACGATCACGCCGGCGACGGAGTTTGGGGAATCCGCCAGCATTGCGTCCAGCACGGAAACGGTGTCGACGTCGACGCCGAGTTCTCCGTCATACGGCGCGGTGAGCTGATGCTGCAGCGGGATACCAGCGGATTCGCGCTTGACGACGTTGCCGCTGAGAGCCAGCGCGCCGAGCGTCATGCCATGAAAGGCGTTCGTGAACGAGACAATGTCCCGTCGGCCGGTCACCTTGCGAACGAGCTTGAGCGCCGCTTCGACCGCGTTCGTGCCGGTCGGCCCGGGAAACATCACTTTGTAGGACATGCCCCGCGGTTTGAGGATGACGTCGTTGAATCGCTGCAGGAAGTCACGTTTGGCGGTGGTCGCCATGTCGAGCGAGTGGATGATTCCCTGCGATTGCAGATACCGGGTCAGGGCCGCAATCATTGCCTCGTTGTTGTGCCCGTAGTTGAGACCACCGGCGCCGCAGAAGAAGTCGAGGTACTCGCGACCATGTTCATCCCACAGTGACGCCCCGTACGCCCTCGACCAGACGGCGGGCCAGGCCCGGACGTAGGAGCGAACCTCTGACTCCAGCTCCTCGAACGTCTCAAGTCCGCTCATCGCCGAGACACCGGAGACCATCCACCACCCTCACAATCGGGCACCCCGCCAGAGGCCACTACCTCCACTATGCCCGATTTCGACGTCGAAGTCTCGTTTGAGTTGGTCATTGATTCCTAGCTGTGACTGTTACGCGAGTGATGCGCGTGATGATCCTGTCCGTGCTCGATGTCGTGTTCGCAGTGATCGGGTGGCGGCACGTCGAGGCCGGGATTACGGTCGAAGAAGCCCCACGGCTTCAAGCTGAACCCGGCGCGCTGGACCGGCATGACCGGCCAGTCTTCCGGACGTACGAGATGGTTCATTCCCACGGTGTACCAAAGCACGACATCCGCCTGTTCCAGGCGGCGGTTGGCATCGATCCAGTCCGGAATGCCCAGTCCGGGCTCGCTCTGGGCCGGATAGTCGCCAGCCGGGTAGCGCTGCGCCGGGTCGTACGAGGTGACCCAGAGCTGTTTGCGCGCGAACGCGGCGCGCTGCGCGATCATCGAGCGCTCGTCAGCCATCATTGAGACCGACGCGCCCGGGGTCAGAACATAGGCCGGCGATTCGCCGATGGGGTTCCTGACCGAGTCATTCGCGATCCGCCAATGTCGAGCCGCGGACGATTTGACCTCCCGCCCGCTCTGTGACTCTTCGGTAATCGGCGTTGCGGCCGCAGTGAAAGTGTTGTGATAGGGGTTCTCAGGACCGAGGGGCAGCGAGATCGTGTCGACCTCGTAGACGGTGTTCTCGCTGCCGTCGACCTCCATGTCCAGCCGGAAGCTGAGGAAGTGCTGGTGATGCACACCGGCCAGCCGCGGACCGATCTTGTGCCTGGTGACCTGTGGATCATCGTCCTCGATCGCCATCGTCTGCACGATCCCCGTCGCCTTGACCTCGTGCTCCCACGAGCCGTCCTGGTAGAAGTACCAGTAGAAGCCGTAGTCGTAGTTGTCGACCGTCGCGATCGTTGAGATGACCAGACGCCGAGATCGCCGCAGCCAGGCCTGCGCGCCGCGCTCGTCGGGATGCCGGTAGGTGTGCTTCCACAGCAACCCGGCATCCTCTTCGTGGATGCAAATCGCGTTCCTAATCGTTCGGGCTCCACCACGCTCATCGGTGACGACACCGTCGAGGTAGACGATCTCGCCGAGGCAATCACAACCCAGCTCCAGGGAGTTGACGAGCCGTCCGATGCCGCACTCACCCGAGTCAAAGGCATTCTTGAAGTAGTGCCCGACCGAGGCGTCACCATACGGCACGACCATCTCGGCCAGCGACGCGCGATAGCAGATGGGACGCAGCTGTCCGTTGTCCTCATAGCCAATCTGGTGCAGTACCAGGCCCTCGCGCGGATGCAGCGAGACGCGCATCTGCCATTTCTGCCAGCGCAACAGATGGCCTTCGAGGCTGAATGACGGTCCGTCCGGCTGGACGATATCGAGCGGTTTCAGATCCTCTCGGTGCGGTCCGCCGTGATCATGGTCGAAGCGCAGCGACGACGTTGGCGGCAATGGTGAGGGTTCGTCGATGACTTCCAGGACTCGATCTTCCGCGAGGTCGACAATCGCGATCAGTCCCTCGACCGGCCGTCCGTAGGCGTTGTCGTCCGGCTCGTCGCGCAGGTAGACGATGCCCTTGAGGATTCGGTGTTCAGTCTCCCACGTCGAACCAAAGTTGCCCGTCGGCCAGAGATGGATGAACGATAAGTCGATCTGTTCTTCGTTGAATCCGCGGCCGCGCATTGCCGAACGCCAATCGGCGTCGGCTCGAATGGTCGCGTCTGCACGTTCGTATTCCTCGAACAAGGCCGGAGGTTGTACATCGGGACGCGCGGTCACGGAAGTGACCATTCCCGCGTCGAGGTCGGCAACGACCTCTGTCGTCAGACCCGAATCGATGTCGATGCAGATCGCCTCTGCGCAGCGCGGCGCATATTCGGCGCCCTTGGGCGGCTCCAATGCAGCGACGAGGAGGAAGCGCAACGACTCCGGCGAGCGGAGGTACTCGCTGATGATCCTCGACGCGCGGACGATCTCATCGGCCGACAGCGGGTCGAGCGGATGAATCCGCGTTCTTGCCTCGGTGACCACCGACGCCCCTAGCTGTGACCGTTGTGGCCGACGTGGTTGCTGTGGTCGTGTGAGTCGTGATCCATCTCGTGGGCGCAGTGGTCGGGCGCGGGCAGGTCGAGCGCCGGGTTGTGCTCGAAGAAGCCGGCCGGTCGCAGCTTGAACCCGCTCCGATGCACCGGCGCCACGGGCCAATCCTCGGGCACGACGATGTGGTTCATCCCGACCGTGTACCAGAGCACCACGTCCTCATCGGCGATCTCGCGGTCGGCCGCGGTCCAGGCCGGGATGCCCTCGCCGGGCAGACTCTGATTCGGGTAATCGCCGGCGGGATAGAACTCGGAATCGTCGTAGGGCGTCACCCAGAGTTGCTTCTGGGTGAAGCCGGCGCGACCGCGCACGGCGGCGTCGGGACCGGCCATCATGGCGACCGTCTCGCCCGGCACCAGGAGATACGCCGGTGCATGGCCGACATGGTTCACCTTGTTGGTGTTGGCGATCCGCCAGTGACGCGCCGAGGCAGCGTTGACCACGCCCTCGCCGTCGGTTTCGCTCAGCAGCGGCTTGGCGACCGCGGTGAAGGCGTTGTTGTAGGGATTCTCGGGACCCGCCGGCAATGGCTGGGTGTCGACCTGGTAGACCGTGTTGGTCCCGCCGTCGACCTCCATGTCCATGCGGAAGCAGAGGAAGTGCTGGTGGATCGGCGCAGCCAATCCGGGCGCGATCATGTGACGCGTGATCTGCGGGTCGTCCGGGTCGGCGGCGATCGTCTGCACGATGCCGGTCGCCTTGACTTCCTGCTCCCACGAGCCGTCCGGGTAGAACATCCAGTAGAAGCCGTAGTCGTAGTTGCCGACCGTGGCGATCGCCGAAACGACCAGTCGCCGTGTGCGCCGCACTTCCGAGACCGGGATATCATCCTCGACTCGGGTGTGCTTCCAGTTGATCCCGAAGTCTTCCTCGTGGATGCAGATCGCGTTGTTGATCGTGCGCGAGCCGCCGAACTCGTTGGTCACGTGACCGTCCAGGTAGACGATCTCGCCCAGGCAGTCGCAGCCCAGCTCGAGCGAGTTGCTCAACCGGCCCAGCCCGCCGACCTCGCCCGAGTCGAACGCGTTCTTGAAGTATTGCGTCGGCGAGGGGTCGCCGTAGGGCACGACCATCTCGGTCATCGAGGCGCGGTAGCAGATCGGCCGCAGCTCGCCATCGTCGTCGTACGCGATCTGGTGCAGGACCAGACCCTCACGCGGGTGCAGCGAGACGCGCATTTGCCACTTCTGCCAGGACAGCAGGTGGCCGTCGAGCGTGAAGGAGACGCCGTCGGGCTGGACGATGTCGAGCGCCTGCAGGCCCTCGCGCGGCTCGATGTCGTTGTAGCGGTAGTCGAGCGACGTCTCGGGCGCCGCCGGACCGGGCTCGTCGACCACGTCGAGGACGCGGTTTTCAACCAGGTCGACGACTGCCATCACATGCTCGATCGGCCGACCGTAGCCGTTCGACTCCTCAGAGTCGCGCAGGTAGGAGATCGCCTTGAGCGTGCGGTGCTCGTTCTCCCAGGCGGTGCCAAAGTTGCCGCCCGGCCAGGGGTCGATCTGGATCAGCTCAATCTGCTCATCCGAGAAGCCCCGAGATTTCATCGCCGCAATCCAACGAGAGTCGGAGCGAACCGCCTCCTGAGCCCGGCCGAACTCCTCCATCAGCGGAAACGGCTGCTGTCCTTCCAGCGGAGTCCAGCGAACCACGGCCTCGGAGCCGAGGTCGACCACGCACTCCACGGAGTCGCCGGTCGTGATGTCATGCAGCAGGACCAGCGCCAGGCGCTCAATCGCGTCGCCGTCGGAGAATCCGCGGACCACATCCTTTGCCGGCTCATCCAACGCCACCAGAGGGAATCGCCAGCCGTCGCGAGGCGCATGCGACGAGGCGATCTGAGAAGCCGCCGATATCTCGTCGGCAGTCAATGGGTCAAGCGGGTGTGTCACGCCAACCGGCGTCGTGGGTCGTGTCTCGGTGACCATGTGATGTCTCCTGTTACTCGGTCTTGAATGGAGGGTATCCGAAGCGGGCTGGACTGTTGGAGCGGCGAGATTTCGCTCCCTTGGACAGAAATTGCTGTTCTGGACTAGGAATTGTCGCGTCAGGTGTGCAGGTTTGTCCAGATTTGTCCAGATGAGTCCAGATGAGTCTGTCTGAGTCGGAGATCTGTGAGCTCTCGTCTAGAAGGATCTGGGAGATTGCAGGAGCGTCCGGTTCGAGAGCGAGTTGTCGATAGGACATGCGGTCAACTCTCCGTATATGTGATCACGTGTTCTGACTGTACCGAAACCAGAGCCCGCTGGGGCGGCCGAAGCACGCTGCGAAGGTGCGTCCGTGAGGAACTGCTGAGTAGGACCGTTGGTCTTCCGGACAGGCGCGGTCTCGAGCCGGCATTCGGATGAGAGACCACCCGTCAAGGGGTGAAGATGTGCTGGCGGTGATGCGCAAGAAACTCCTGAGATGGCTGATGAGTCTGCGGCAATCCAATGGAAACGCCTTCGTATGAAACGAGATTGAGGTTCAGGAAGTCCTCGTCGTTGTCCTTCAGAATCGAGGAGACCTTGATCCGGTAGTCCTCGCCAACCGTAATCAAACCGATGTCAAAGGCTTTGTCATGAAGGACGTTCAGACAGAGTCCGTTGGTTGGATTTAAGCCGTTCTCCTTGTCATCGCGCCAAGGCTTGATGTGGCTGGCGACGAGCAATCGGGTATCACCGACACCGGTCACGCAGCATCGATTCTGATACGCGTTCAGCACTGCGCGGCGGAAAAGATCTTGGCCGCGTCTCGATTTGGTGGTTGACATCGCCTCTGTTAGCTGAGGCCCCTCCGTGTTTATCCCAATCATTTCGTGCGAAGGTCCGTCTACAAGTGGCTCTTCGTTTGCCCACGCCTCAGAGACCGCTTCGTGGATCTGCCTAGGCCTGTTGAGAACGTCGTCCCAGAGTTCGCGATCCCGCGCTCCGACGTTGCTAAAGCCGCCTACAGCTGTTGGATCTAGGTGCTTGAAGTTCGCCATTTTGAAGACGACGCTGTCGGGCGATCTTCCGATCCGCTTTGCGAGGTCAATGATCCTGTCGTTCGACTTGTCCTGACTGCCCAACAGCGGATCGAGATAGAGGCCCAAGGCCAAGAGAAGCTCTCTGCGCGTCCAAGGCTGACCAGCGGGCATTTCGAGGTTTCGATTTGCTAATGGCGTCGATAACCGCCAGGATTCGGACCGGAGGTGAAACGATGTCCAGCCCGCCTGTTCTTAAGACAGAACTGGAAAGGATCTGGTTACAGAACGACATTGTATGGCTTGTCAAACGGTTGGGGTTTGCAGAAGTGGACGAACGGACCGATTGGCCTCAGGTGATCGAGGTGCTGCCAGAGTTCGCCGATGTTTTGCAACAGGCGGTGCAAGATGCGGCGCGCGAGACCACGGAGGTCCAACTGCTGTCTCACGGGATTGAAGGAAGAGCGGTGGCTAGACGGGACGGTCTGAGGCGTTTCTTGGTTTGGGACTTGTTGGGCACACCGAAGAGTGAAGATGGCCCCTGCGGAGCACTGGCGATATTCGCGTTGATGTCATGCCACTCGGCTCCTTGGCTTTGGTGTTGGATTTGCGAAAGCGCGGAGGAGGACGAGTACGCCCAGTCAATCTTCGGATGGTGGGAGCCGCAGCGCTTCGCATACGCAAAGGGGATTCCGCTGTTCGCACAGCGGATCGAATAGCCAAAGTGGTATTGCGATGTCAGAAGACACGCGAGAGGGCGGGCCGATGGGCCCGCCCTCTGGTGTTGCCTCTGCCAAGCGGTTCCTACTGGTCGCAGAAGGAGGGGGTCTGGTCGGGGGCGATTTGCATGGCCAGGGCGCAGATCTGCTGCTGCCATCCCGGAGGCAGGTTGTCGATGTAGGCCTGGTTGAGGGCAACCGGGCGAATCAGCATCGTCGTCGTCTCGGGAGCCTGCGCCGCGGTGAGCGCCAGCATGGCGCGGACGCTGGGGCTGGAATCGACGTTCTTCAGAGCCAGCATGACGTGGCTCGCCTGCGAGAGGTCGCCGTCGTCGATCGCGAACAACATCTGACCTTCATAGACCTGTACCAGACTGAACTGGGAGCGGCCGATGGAGCCAACGATGGCGTCGCTGCCGAGGAAGCCAATAGCGCCGATCGCCACGTGGGCCAGGGTTGGATTGAGGACCAGGACACCAGCGGCCTGGTTCACCGCGATGGCTTCGCCGATCGCCCTGCCGGAGATCATCGGATCGGTCAGACTGCCGGGCGGCAGGTCCACGCGCTCGACCGAGCCGCCGTAGGTGTTGGCCAGGCCCTCGCAGCGATCCGACAGGCCGATGTTGACCGGTTCGTGGATGACGCAGAGGATGGTGCCGGTCAGACCGGCCCCGTTGAACTCGCGGCCGGCAAGTTCACCGGCTCCTCGGTCGTCGAGTCCGTAGTGGATTGTCGATCCGACGCGTCCAGCGACGTCGGCTCCGGAGTTGAAGGTGACGAGGAATGCGCCGCTGGTTCGCGCTGCGGTCAGCGCATCGCGCAGTCCATCGAGTTCCGGGATCGAGGACGCGATACCCAGGGCGCCACGGTCGACGCAATCCATGATTGCTGCCGCGTGGTCCGCGACCACGGGCTCGCCGCTGATCTCCACGTTGGTCAAACCGAGTTCGGCCGCATTCTGCCGCGCCACCAGGTTGAAGTTGGTCCAGAATGGATCGCCTTCGGCTCCGTGGTGGATGACGCAGTAGAGCTCGGCCGGTTCGTCCGGCATGGACACGTCCTGCATGGAGTCGTCGGCCATTGCTGCGGCGACGGAGACGGCGACCGGCGATGACACGCGCCACTCGCCGACTATGCCAGGCTCCAGGTAGCGGGCAGTGGGCAGTTGGCGGTCGCCCCAGCTGCCGTCAGCATTGATTTGTTGGACGGCGACCTCGACGCTGCCGTCGCTGTGGCGCATCGTCGCGACCCGAACCTCCGACTCGCCGTGGTGGGCGGCATAGACCGCGCCGGCAATGACGCCGATCACGGCGATCAAGGCCAGCGTGGCCAGTTTCCATCTGTGTTGGGACATGTCGGCTCCTTTGGATGATTGCCTTCAATAGCTGTAGTTTGCAATCGCAAACAGGTTATGTTCCCGTGATCGGAAGTGCAAAGACGAAGCAGGGGTACGGGCCGAAACCCGTACCCCTGCTTGGCTCGTTGAGGTCGTCGGTTGGGTCGATGGACCCTAGACGGCCTCGATGATGGTGCTGATGCCCATGCCGGCGCCGATGCACTGGGTGGCCAGACCGTACTGGCCGCCGGAGCGCTTGAGCTCGCGCGCGACGGTGGTGACCAGGCGGGTGCCGGTGGCGCCCAACGGGTGACCGATGGCCAGCGAGCCGCCGTTGACGTTCACGTTGTCCATCGAGATGCCCAGTTCCTGGACCGACGGAATCACCTGAGCGGCGAAGGCTTCGTTGAACTCGACGCGGTCGATCTGCGAGGCGTCGACGCCTGCGTGGGCCAGCGCCTTGCGGGTCGCCGGGATCGGACCGAGGCCCATGACCTGCGGCTTGACGCCGCCGACGCCGAAGCCGGCGATGCGGGCGAGCGGCTCGAGGCCAAGCTCGTCGGCCTTGCGCTCGCTCATCAGCAGCGCGGCGGTGAAGCCGTCGTTGGTCGGGCAGCTATTGCCGGCCGTGATGCGGATCTCGCTCTGCGTGTGCGAGACGGTGCCGCGGACGGTGCGCAGGCCGCTGAGGCCCTCGAAGTTCGTGCCCGGGCGGTAGCCCTCGTCAACGGTCACGGTGACGGTTTCGCCCTCTTCGTCGAGCAGCAGGTTGCCCTCTTCGTCGAAGACCGGTCGCTGGACCTCGATCGGGACGATTTCGCCGTCGTAGAAGCCGTTGGCCAGCGCTTCGCCGTACTTGCGGTGCGACTCGACCGCGAACTCGTCCAGCGTCTCGCGCGAGATGTCGTACATCTCGGCGACGTTCTGGGCCGTCTGCAGCATCGAGCAGACGGGCGAGGAGTCGAGGATCTCGTCGGGGATCGGAACGGAGAAGTCGAGGCCGTGGTCGGGCGCGAGGTTGCGCTGCGACTCGGTCATCTGGTGACGGTCCTGGTTGAACTCGGTGATCCGGTTCGGTTCCGCGCCGCCGCCGCCGCCGAGCTGGCGGCCCATCCGCTCGACGCCGAGCGCGATGCCGACGTCAATTGCGCCGACCATGATCTCCTGGGCCACGCGGTGCATGGTCTCCATCGAGGAGCCGCACTGGCGGTTGGAGTCGAAGGTGCAGACGGACTCGGGCAGGCCGGCCAGTCGGACGATGTGGTTGGCGCCGATGCCGGCGAGCTCGGCCACGCCGCCGACGCAGCCCATGCCGACGTCTTCGATCTCGGTCGGGGAGAGCTGCGGGTAGCGACCGAGCAACTCCTGGAGCACCTGGACGCCAATGGTGTCCAACCGTGTCGCCGTGAAGGCGCCGCGTCCGCCGCGGGTGAAGGCGGAACGTACGCCGTCAACGATGACGACATTCTGCATTTCCATCGTTCAGTTTCCTCTCTGTGAGGCGCGCCACGCGCCTGCTGATTGCGGTTCAACCGGCAGTGTAGCGCTCTGCACGCAATGCCTACCAATGTACCTGTCAGGGCGTGGTTGGCGCCCGACGAGGCTGCGAATCAGGCACGACACCATGGGCAGATCAATCGTCGAATCGATAGGCTCACCGATATGGCGACGCGCGGCACTGCATCGGTAACTGGGGACTGGTCGGTGGATGAGCGCTGTATTCGCTGCGATGTCGCGCGGCACTGGGCGCCCGGTCTGATCGAGCAGGACGACAGAGGACGTTCATACGTCGCGCGCCAGCCGGTCACTCGCGAGGACGAGCAAGCGCTCTGGCGAGCGGCGGTGGCCTGTCCGACCCAATCGGTTCATCGTCGGGGAGTACCCCGACCGTCAGAGCCGCCATTTCCCCACGAGATGACGCCGGGTTTGCTGGCGCTTGGTCACAACTCGCGCAAGTCATTCGGCGCGCATTCGTATCTGGCCACGAGGCCAGACGGTCACGTGATGTTCGACACGCCGCGCTTCGAGCGCAGTCTCGTTGAGCGAGTCGAGGCACTGGGTGGCGTCGCCCACATCCTGCTCAGCCATCGCGACGACGTCGCGGATTACGACCGCTGGGCGGGCCACTTCGGGTCGCAGGTCTGGATTCATGAGGCTGAGGCCCATGTCGCGCCCCAGGCCACGGACATCGTTCGCGGTCGAGACTCGGTGGAGATAGCTCCGGGAGTGATCGCCCACGTTGCGCCAGGACATACAGAAGGACATCTAGTCTTCCACGTCGACAATCGCTGGCTCTTCACCGGGGACACGCTGTTGTGGAATCAGCGACGAGGCGAACTCGACGTGACGCCGCTTCAGATGTTCTACAGCTGGGAAGCGCTGACCGAGACGGTCGAAATGTTGGCGACGCTGAGAGTTGAGTGGGTTCTGCCCGGACACGGCAGTTGGCGCCAGCTCGAGCCGTCGGACTACAGCGCAGACATGCAGCGTCTGGCAGCAGGCATGCGTGAGCAGGGGCGACGCGGTTGGGCCAGTCGGCCCAACACGCCGTTCGACTGGTACTAGTCGGCCGCGCCGGACCCCTGTGGAGCCCGGCGCGGCAGGTAGGTCTTCGGACGATTCAGGTTCTACACCTCGAAGTTGTAGACCTTCATCGCGTTGCGCTGGAGGACGTTGAGGAGGTCTTCCTCGGGGAGGACGCTGAGGACTTCCTCGACGTGCTGCTTGGGGTTGCGGGCGACCGAGTTCGGGCCTGGCGACATTGAGGTCGGGTGGGGGAAGTCGGTCTCGAACATGAAGTTCTCGGAGCCGAGCTGTTCGATCGCCTGGACGACCGAGTCTTCCTCGAACCAGAAACAGCCGTAGCACTGTCGCTTGAAGTACTCGGAGGGGAGCAAGTCCATCTCCGGGTGCTCTTCAAGGCAGCCGGAGTTCTTCCACTGCCAGTCCATCGCCTCGAGCAGATAGGGAATCCAGCCGACGCCCGACTCGACCGAGACGAACTTCAGCTCGGGGAAGCGGTGGCACATGCCCGAGAGGATGATGTCGAGCACGGCGTTGGAGTTGTCGAGGAACAGCTTGACAGTCGACTTGGCGTAGGCGGCCTGGCGGCCGTTGTCGACGGTCACGTTGCGCAACTCGGTCAGGTCGCCGGAGCCGATGTGGAAGTTGATCGACAGGCCCATGTCCTGCGCCTGATTCCAGATCGGGTCCCAGTGGTCCTCGGTGATGCGCGGCAGGCCGAAGGTGTGCGGCTGATTGGTCATCAGCACGCCGCGGTGACCGCGGTCGTAGGCGCGCTGCATCTCGTCGACGCAGGCCTGGGTGTCCCAGAACGGCATCGCCATGATCGGGATAAAGCGCTTGGGCTCGACCGAGGTCCAGTCGACTAGGAAGTCGTTGTACGCCCGCACGCAGTCGAGCCGCAACTCGTCGTCGGTCATCTGGAGGAAGTTGCCCGAGCCGAAGCCGCCGACGTTGGGGTAGACGACCTGGGCATACATGCCGTACTCGTCCATCCGCTCGAGTCGCTCGTGGATTTCCCAGGAACCGTGGTCGGCTTCCTTCAGGCTGGGCGGGTGGTTCGGCGGCGGCGACTTCCAGCCGGCCATCGCAGCGCCGGCGGTGGGCATGAACTTCTTGCCGCCCATGACCCAGCGATCTTCGTTGATCTCCGGGTCGAAGATCACGTGAGGCACGAGATCGCCCCACTTCTTGGTCGAAATCCGGTCGGTCCACAGCGTCTCCGGTTCAGAGACGTGAGTGTCGGAGTCGATCACCTTGATGCGATCGCAGATCATCTCGGCCATGGCGTGTTCCTTCCTACCGGCGAGAGCGATTTGAGATGTAATCAGGTTAGCAGTGCGTCTCGAACTATTGCTGGATTGAGCGACCCTGCCGGCGAACGTACATTGACGGTTGGTTCGAGCATCCGAAACATATCTACGTGGCCATTCAGACCAGTTCGGACGACTTGCAGTCTCCGCCCGACGAGCAGCGTCCGCTGGGAATCGACCTCCCGAGACGCACCAAGCGGCTGATCATCGGTGGCGCTCTGCTCGGCATGTTCCTGGCTGCGCTCGAGCAGAGCGTGGTCAGCCCGGCAATGCCGCAGATCGTGTCCGATCTAGGTGGCCTCGAGCTGTATCCGTGGCTGATCCAGTCGTTCATCATGGCGCAGGTCGTCACGATTCCGATCGCCGGCACGTTGGGCGACATGTTCGGCCGCAAGCCGCTCTTGCTGGTCGGTATGGCGACGTTCCTGATCGGCTCGGCGCTGTGCGGGTTCGCGCCCGGCATCTATGAGCTGATCGCGTTCCGCGCGGTCCAGGGCGTCGGCGCGGCGATCCTGATGACTTCGTCGTTCTCAGTCGTGGGCGACCTCTATGCGCCGGCCGAACGGGGACGGTTCATTGGGCTGTTCGGTGGTGTGTTTGCGCTGTCCAGCCTGATCGGCGCGCCGGTTGGCGGGGTGCTGACCGAGACGCTGTCCTGGCGCTGGGTCTTCTGGATCATGCTGATTCTCGGCCCCGTGGTCATTGCCGTGGTCGCGCTCAAGGTGCCCTGGCTGCGACCGCCGAAGCGTGAGCTCAACATCGATGTGGCCGGCGTGCTGACGCTCTCGATCACGTTGATCCCGGCGTTGATCGCGCTCAGCCTCGCGTCCCAGTGGGGCTGGCTGGCGCCGCAGACGCTGGCGCTGTTCCTGATCTCGGCGTTGTCCCTGTTCCTCTTCATCAGGGTCGAACGACGAGCCGAGCAGCCGATCGTCCCATTGCAGCTGTTCCGGATCCACACGATCGCGACTGCGGCCGTCGTCAACTTCTTCATCGGCGTGGGAATGATAGGCGTGTTCGTCTATCTGCAGTTCTACCTGCAGGTGGGTATCGGCGTCGACGCGGCGACGGCCGGTCTGGTCATGGGACCGATGATCCTGGTATCGGTCGCGGCCTCGATCGTCTCCGGACAGCTCATGTCGCGCACCGGTCGATACAAGGTGCTGGCGGCGACCGGATCGTTGATGATGCTCGGCTCGATGCTGTTGCTCTCGACGATGACGCGCGAGACGACCATTCCCGGCGTGCTCGGTCGCCTGTTCCTGTTCGGCGCCGGCATGGGTCTGATGATGCCGGTCATGTCAATCGCGTCGCAGAATGCGGCGCCGCAGAAATTCCTCGGCATCGTCTCGGCCTTCAACCAGTTCTTTCAGCAGGTCGGCGGGGTCATCGGGATTGGTGTGATCGGAGCGCTCTTCAACGCGCGCCTGGCCAGCGGCCTCGTGGAACGACTGAGTCCTGACCTGGTTGATCGGATCCAACCCGAAAAACTGGTCGATCCACTGTTCCGGGAGGGTCTCGTGGAGGATCTGGGGCCTGAGATCTGGGCTGTGGCCGAGCCGCAAGTGCAGACAGCGGTGGCGACGGCAATCACTGACAACTTCCTGCTCGCGGCCGCCATTGTGCTGATTTCCGTTTTGGCGATTCTGAGGATGAAGGAGATTCGCCTGCGCAGCGCCGAGTTGCCACCCGCCGTCAGCGTTGAGCGTCCGCGGTCGGAACCCGACTCGCCAGTGGTCAATCGGGTGATCGAGTTCCCGGTGCTGGAGCCGAAGCACCCTCAGGCGTTCAACGGCGCCGCCCAAGTCTTCGATCTGGAACTGCGTCGGCAACATCCATCGTTGCCGCCCTTGCAGGAGACAAGCCATGGAAGCGGAGACGCTCGCTCGCTGCGGCGTTCAACGGTCGCGGCCGCGATGATCGGCGCCGGCGTTGGCCTGGCGCTCTCGTTGCTCTATCCGCGCCGCGGACGTTAATCGCCAAACTCGGCCGCCACCACCGCGAACGCTTCGTCGGAGGCCTCAAGCGTGTGGGCGACATCCTCGTCTGACAGCGCCGTCGAGAGGAAGCCGTTGTGGACGGGGTGCAGGTAGACCCCTCGATCGGCAAGTTCGGCCGAGAACCGGTAGGCGCGAGGCACTTCGCGAGTCGAAAAGTCGTCACCGTCGAACAGCATCAAGGGGATCGACACCGGACCGGTCTGGCGGATGCCGACGCTGTGCGAGTCGGCTGCCTGCTGCCAGCCGGCGCGCAACGCGCTACCGACTCGGTCGAGGTGGGCGATGCCGTCGGTTTCCAGCATGGTCTCGAGGGTTGCCTGAGCGGCGGCCATCGGCGCGGCGGAGAACCAGTACGAACCGGTCGCAAAGGTCTTGGCCACCGCTTCGCTCAGGCTCTCGCGTCCCATCAAAGCCGAGATCGGATGCCCATTGCCGATCGCCTTGCAGTAGGCGCTCAGGTCAGGATCGACGCCCAGCGGCGCCCAGCTACCGGCCATGTCGATGCGGAAACCGCCCCGAACGTCATCAAGGATCAGGACGATGCCGTTCGCGTCGCAGAGTTCTCGGACGCCTCGGGCGAACTCAACCGTCGGCAGCTCCTGGTCGATCCCCACGTCATGCTTGAACGCTGAGACGATGATCGCGGCCGCGTCGCCTTCCGCAGCGTCGACCGCTCCCCGCACCGACTCCAGATCGTTGTACTCGTACTCGAGCGTGCCGTCAGCCTGGGCGGACATGTCCTGTGGGTTCATCCAGGACGGCGAGGCGCCGTGGTACCCGTTGTGCGCGCGCAGGATCGTGCTGCGCCCGGTCGCCGTACGAGCGACCGAACCCGCGTACACCGTGGCGTCCGTGCCGTTCTTGGCCATCCAGGCCCAGTCCGCCCACGGGGTGATCTCGACCAGCAGCTCTGCCAGTTCAACCATCTTCGGCGAGGGACCGTTGAAGCAGTCGCCGGCGCCTTGCGCTTCGGCCGCCGCCTCGTCGACCGCCGGGTGCTGGTATCCGAGCAGGATGGGCCCGTAGGCGCAGAGGTAGTCGATGTACTCGTTGCCGTCGACGTCCCAGAGGTGCGAGCCCTCGCCGCGCGCGAAGAACTGCGGGAAGTTCTTCGGCATGATTGCCGCGTTCTGGTGTCCGTACATGCCGTTGGGAATCACTGAGCGCGCTCGCTCTCGCAGCGCTTCGTCGGCAGATCGTGGTCGCTCAGTCGTCATCTCGTGCCTCAATCCCTCGCCGAATCCTGTTGTCGCGCAGTCTAGGCCCGCCTCTACCCTGCGTTCATGCCCACCGCTCACCACCCGTTCGCGGCGTACGAAGAGCATCCGCTCGTCCAGCGGGCGTGGGAGCTGGAACCGATGATCCGCGCCTGCGCCGACGAGATCGAAGCCTGCGGAAGCGTCACTCCCGATGTGATCGACGCGATCACAGATCGCGGGTTGTTCCGCATGAATATCCCCGCCCGCAGCTACGGGGAGCAGGCGCACCCTCTCGTGGTCTTCCACGCGATCGAGGCGCTGTCCCAAGCCGACGCCTCGACGGCCTGGGTGGTGATGATCGCCAGCGAAGTGTCGTTGCTGGCCGCCTGGCTGCCAAACGCGGTGCTGAGTCAGATGATTGGCGGAGAGGAACCAGGCGGTCCTCGATGTCGAATCGTCGGATCATCTCGGGTGATGACGACCGCTCAACCAGACGTCTCGGGCTTTCGCCTGAGCGGCCGGCTCAATTTCGTCAGCGGCGTGGAGCACGCGACGCACATCGTGGCGACCTTCGTGGACTTCGACGATCAGGTCCGGTTCGCACTCCTGCCTCAACGAGCCGGCAAGGTCATTAACACCTGGGACGCCATGGGTCTGCAGGGCACCGGAAGCCATGACTGGGAACTGAAGGACGCGTTCGTCCAGCAGGGACACACCTGGGCGGCGCTCGATCAACCTGCAGCGGATGGCCCGCAATGGCGTGTGCCCGATCGTTCGCTCGTGGCCTGGATCGCCAACGCCGGGCATGCCGTGGGAACCGCCCAGGGCGCGCTCGACGATCTCGCAAGCGCTGCATCCGAGGCCACGACAGGCGACAGTCAGGCCCTGCGGGACCGCGAGCCGTTTCGCCTTGAGTTTGCCCGAGCCCAGGCTGAGGTTGCAGCGGCTCGAGCATTCGTGCAGGAGGCGTGGACGCGAGCCTGGCCGTCGGTGGAAGCGGGCGCACCCGATGCGAGTCAGTTGGCGCGGTGCCGGTTGGCCAACGTACACGCGGTGCACGCAAGCGCCGACGCGGTCGAGCGTCTGTTTCGCGCCAGCGGCACGAACGCCGCGCGCCGGAGCTGGACCCTGGAGCGGCGCTGGCGCGATCTGCAGACGGCTCGCCAACATGGCGCCGCGCTGCAGTGGAACTTTGATGCAGGAGCGCGTCCAATGCTCGGACTGCCCGCACGGCGCGCCCGTTAGCTCGGCGTTCATGCATCATTCGTTCAGTTTCGGAGTTGTGGCTTAGCATGACCGCATCAGAGCGGCTGGACGGGTGTGCATGCCCGTTTGAGAACCAGCCGCTTCGTCTGGGAGTCGTATGACCGGTCCGCTGGAGGGAATCACTGTCCTCGATCTGACCAGCGGCATCGCTGGTCCGTACGCGACGAAGCTGCTCGCCGACTACGGAGCCAGGGTGATCAAGGCCGAGCCGCGCGGCGGCGATCCGTCGCGCCGGTTCGGCCCCTTTCCCGACAACAAGGCTGATCCCGAGGCCTCCGGCTTGTTCATGCATTTGAACACCAACAAGCAGTCGATCGTGCTTGATCCGCACACCGACGATGGCGCCGCCACGGTGCGTCGACTGGCGCAGCTCGTCGATGTGGTGGTCGAGTCGCTGCCGCCGGGCGACGCGGAAGCGGCCGGCTGGAGCTGGGACACGCTACATGCGATTAACCCGAAGCTGATTCTCTGTTCCATTACTCCGTATGGACAGACCGGGCCCTACCGCGACTACCGCGGCTCGGAAATCACGATGCAAGCGATCGGCGGTCCATTGCACGCAACCGGCGCCGCCGACCGCGAACCGATCAAAGTTGCCGGACACTACGCCGGCTATCACGCCGGTGCCACGGCCGCATTTGCGATCCTGCTCGCGCTCAAGCGGGTCGCCGATGATCCATTGGCCGGTGACCGGATCGATATCTCCATCTACCGCTGCCAGGCGGGATGCCGCGATCGGCGAACGATCCAGCTCGTGGCTGCCGAGTACAGCGGCGTGGCGCCCGGCCGCGCGTTGCCCTCGCGCCGGCTCGTCGGTTTCGGCATGTATCCATGCGCCGACGGCTTTGTCAACATCGTCGGCTCGGGCAACCGGATGCCTCGCCTGTTGCGTTGGATTGGGCGCGAGGATCTGCTCGAGGACGAGGATTTCCTGGCGGGTCCGCGGCCGGGATCGCGGTTCGGGGCCAAAGTGGACGAGGCCGTCGAGGCCCACCTCTCCGACCTGAGCAAGGTCGATGCGGTTGCCTCGGCGCAAGCCGCCGGACTGCTGGCCGGCGCCGTGATGACCGTCCGCGACGTGCTTAAGGATCCGCAGCTTGCCTCGCGCGACTGGTGGCACGAAATCACCCACTGGCATGGGACGGCGCTGCCGTACCCCGGATTCCCGTTCCGAATGAGTGAATCTCATCCTCCCCGCCCCAGGCGTTCGCCAAGGCTCGGTGAGCATTCCCGGGTCGTGCTCGACTTGACGCCGCCTGATCCGCTCGAGGAACAGCGCCGTCCCATGCCCGAGGGGCCTTCGAGCTCGCTGCATCTGCCGCTGGAAGGCATTCGCGTCGCGGCGATCACCGTCGTCTGGGCAGGGCCGCACGTCGCGCAGTTGCTCGGCGAGTGGGGCGCGGACGTGATCAATGTGGAACCGGTCAATCGGATCCAGCCGTACACGCGCGGAGCGGAGAACGTCCAGTCCCGCGAGACGATGCTGCGGGGCGCCGAAATCGGCGTGCAACCTCAGTATCCCGACGCCGATCCCGGCGACGATCCGTGGAATCGATTTGCGTCGTTCAACTCGCACGCCCGGAACAAGCGCTCGATGACCTGCGACATCATGTCGTCCGAGGGCCGCGAGGCGTTCTTCGAGCTGATCAAGCATTGTGACGTGCTGGTCGAGAACAATGTGCCGACCACCATGGACAAGGCGGGCATCTCCTGGGAAGTCCTACGCGAAATCAATCCCCGGCTGGTCATGCTGCGAATGCCCGCCTTTGGACTCGAAGGTCCGTACTCCTCGTATCGCGCGTTCGGACTGCATGTCGAGGCGATGGTCGGACACACGCACCTGCGTGGATACCCGGACCGGGGCCCCGAGGCGATCGGCGAGACCCTGGCCAGCGACGGGTTGTCCGGCGTGCAGGGAGCCGTCGCCGTGATGATGGCGCTCCGGCGCCGGGCGGAGACCGGCCTGGGGCAACAGATTGAGATGCCGCTCAATGAAGGGTTTATCCCCACCCTGGCCGAGTACCTGTTCCAGTACACGATGAACGGCGTCAACCCACCGTCCCAGGGCAACAGTCACCACATTCGCGCTCCTTACGGCGTCTATCCCTGTCGTGGCGATGACCAATGGATCGCCATCGACGTTGGATCCGACGCCGAGTTCGTCTCCCTGTGTGACTCGTTGGCCGCCGGGCCAGGCGAAGCCTCGGTGCAGTCGGAGCTGGCTCATGCTCCTCTCGATACCCGCTTCGCCCACGCGGCGGCGCGGTTGGCCAACTCTGATGCACTCGACGAACTGATCGCGCAAGAAACCAGGGTCTGGAACAAGGAAGACCTGTTCCACAAGCTGCAAGCTGCCGGCATCTGCGCGGGCCCGCTCAATGACCCGTTCGATGCACTGTCGGATCGGCATCTGCGCGAGGTGGGTTTCTTCGAGCAGATGACGATCGACGGGGTCGGCACCCATCGCTATCCGGGGCTCACGTTCACCATGAGCCGCACACCCAACCAGTTGAGAACGCCGCCGGCCAAGCTCGGCGAGCACAATCGCGAGATCTATTGCGACCTGCTGGGCTACTCGGATGATCAGGTCGCGGACCTGGAAGCCAGGGGCCTCGTCGGCACGGCATACCCCGACGAGCTCCTGCCCGGTCAATTTCGAAACGCAATCGCAACGAGCAACGATTCCAGGGAGTGATTATGCCCCGACTCGAACCACAGACGTTCGACAACCTTGACGAAGCCCAACAGGTGCTGTGGGACAACATCACCACAGGGCCGCGAGGCAACCCGGATCGCGAGCACGGCGGACTGGCTGGTCCCGACGGCGCGCTGATTGGGCCATTCAACGCCTTGTTCCAGTCGCCCGAACTTGGTGATGCGATCCAGAAACTGGGCGCCGCGATCCGCTACCAGACATCGCTGCCGGCCGACCTGCTCGAGGTCGCGATCTGCACAATGGGCGGTCACTGGCGAGCCAACTTCGAGTTCTGGGCCCACGCACGTCTGGCGGTCAACGCAGGTGTGTCTGAGGGGGCGATCGACGCAATCCGCGACGGAGAACAGCCCTTCTTCGGCGACGAGCGCCAACAGGCCGTCTACCAGTTCGGGCGTGAACTGATTGAGAACCAGCGCGTATCGGACGAGACCTACGACGCGCTCAAGAGGATGATCGGCGAGAGCGGTGTGTTCGAGGTTGCCTCGGTGATGGGCTACTACGCGCTCGTCTCAATCGGCCTGAATACGTTCAACGTGGCAATGCCGCCGGGCGTCGACGCGCCGTTCGCGGACTGAACCGCATGTCGCCAGTCCTATCTGAAGCTGATCGCGCATTCTTCGACCAGAATGGCTACCTCGTCGTCAGACAGCTGATTCCGTCCGAACAGGTTGACGCCGTCGTCGACGCGATCTGGAACTTCCTCGAGTTCGACCGCAACGATCCCTCCGACTGGTACCGCAACCCACACCGCGTCAACGGCATGGTCGAGATGTATCACGACCAGGCGCTCTGGGATGTGCGCCAGAATCCGGCGCTCTACGAACTGTTCCGCGAGCTGTTCGACCGGGACGACCTCTGGGTCTACATCGACCGCGCCAACCTGAAGCCGCCGCCCAACGAGGCCCATTCCGAATACGACCACCACGGCATGATCCACTGGGACATCGATGTCCGCGAGACGCCAACGCCGTTCCTGGTCCAGGGCGTGCTCTATCTGGTCGATACGAAACAGCGCGAGGGTGGCTTCCAGTGCGTCCCCGGTCTGCATCGTCGAGCGGCGCAGGTGTCGGCGGGAATCTCGGATCAGGATCTGCGGCATCAGCAGCTACACGAGCGATTTCCCGCGCAGATTGGTCCGCCAATCGAGGTCGAGGCGAACGCCGGCGATTTCATCATCTGGCACTCTGCATTGCCCCACGGCAACAGCCGAAACTTCTCGGACAAGCCGAGGCTGGCGCAATACGTCCGCATGTTCCCGGCAGATCCAGCCGACGAGGAACTGCGCGAGGCGCGGATTGCGTCATGGCGAGAAAGCGCGCATCCAGCGTTTCAAAATCCACGAGCCTTCCCCGGCGATCCCAGAGGCAAGGAATCGGAGTCTCCGCCGGCCCAGCTAACTCCCCTGGGCAGAAAGCTGCTCGGTCTGGACGACTGGATCTAGTCCGAGTACTCGACCTGCGGTTGCCTTCGCAGCTGCACGAACGAACTCCCGATCACGAGAAGCACCACGCCGACCAGGACTTCGTAGCCGAGCGACTCTCCGAGAATCGCCCAACTGAAGATCACTCCGAAGATCGGCGCGAACAGCATTGTGGCCGAGACCTGCGAGGGGAAGTAGCGCTTGACCAGCCAGGTGTTGCCGATGAATCCGAATCCGCCGATCACCACGCCCTGGTAGAGCAGGGCAATGATGAACTCATTGGTCCAGGCGATCCCGCCGGACTCGAGGAACAGACCGGACAGACCGAAGATCAGGACCGCCGCGACCGACTGCGTCATCAATAGACGGGCCGGATGAATGCTCTGCGAGAAATGGGAGAGGTAGACCTGGCGCGCCGCGAGCAGCGACGCCGAAGTCACGGTCATCAGATCGCCCCAGACGCTCGCGCCCGGCGCGCTGAATCCTCCGACAAACACGACGACGACGCCCGCATAGGCGACCAATAGCCCGCCCGTTCGCCGCGTCGACATCCGGTCGCCGGGGACAAACAGGTGGCCGAGTACAGCGGTCCAGAGTGGGAATGAGAAGATCAGCACCGAGGCGTGTCCCGAGCTGGTGTTGTCGGCGCCGACGTACATCAGCATCGTCTGGACAACAAAGAGCACGCCCAGTCCGTAGAGCGGTCGCAACTCGCTGCGGGTCGGCCTCAGCGGGGTCCTGGTGACGATCGCATAGCCGATCACCACGACGCCGCCCAGCGCCATCCGGATGGCGCTCAGGCGCAGTGGCCCGACGCCCTCCTCCAGACCCGCCTTGATCGCCGCCGGTTGTCCGCCCCAAAGCAGGACCAGCAGCATCGCCAGCGCTCCTGCGCGGAGCGTCAGCGGCCGGCGGACTTCAAGCGGTGACAGCGGCTGGTGTAGCGCCGATTCTGGCGGGACCGGAGATTGACTGGACACGTCCCCGAAGATACGGGCAGCGCCGACCTAGTCAGTGTCGTCGAGTTGCCATGCGCGCACCGCGGTAACCGGAGCGAGGTTCGAACGGATCAGTGTCCAACTCTCGCCGTCGTTGTTCGACGCATACAGCTGGCCGCCGCTCGATCCCATGTACAGACCGAGCGGATCGCCGCCGTCCTGACCGAGCGCCTGCCGGAAAATCCCCTGGTGAAAGCCTGACTGCGGCAGTCCGGACGAGAGTCGCTCCCAGGTCTCTCCAGCGTCTGCTGTGCGGAACACCGCGAGCGCGCCATCTCGCGGCATGCGCGACTGATCGGAATCGAGCGGGATGTAGTAACACACGTCGGGATCGCCCGGATCGATCGCCGACGCAAAGCCGAACTCTCCGGGCAGGCCCTGGCCAACGTCGATCCACGTTTCGCCATCGTCATCCGACCGATATTGGCCGAAGTGATTCTGCTGCCAGATCCGGCCGCGCTGCTTCGGATGAGCAAACATCGAGTGAACGCAGGGCGCCATGTGTTGCAAATCGGGCGGCATGTGATCGGAGCGAATCCCGGCATTGCGAGACTCCCAGCTCTCGCCGCCGTCGTACGACGCGAAGATCCCTGTGGCGGAGCCCCCAATCACGAGCCGGTCCGGGTCGTTCTGATCGACATTCAGGTGGTGGAACATCAATCCGGCTGCGCCGGGCATCCAGTACTCGGAGAACGGATGACTGGATAGTGACTCGATCTCCTGCCAGCTATCACCGTCGTCATCCGAGCGGAACACAGCCGCCGGCATGACGCCCGCGAACAGGACACCCTCCTGCGCCCCGGGCTCGATCGTCCAGATGCTCTCCAGCGACCGTTCGCCGTCGGCAAATGCCGGCATCCCGGCTTCGCTCCAGGTCGCGCCGTCATCGTCGGACCGATGAAGACGAGCGCCCCACTGTTCATGATGCGCTGCGCACCAGATCGCCCTGCTGCGCGGATCGCGAACGGTGTAGTCGATCACCCAGCCGGAGAATTCGAGCCCGGTCCACTCCCAGTCAACCCGGCCGGCCGAACTCCAACCGATTAGCAGCCCCTTCCGAGTGCTCACCAACAGACCCGCTTCAGTCATGATCGTTCCTCAGTCCCTGATTGTCCTCGCTAGTGCCGCCCGACACGGCCGGCAGAATGTGAATCCGATCTCCGTCCGAAACCGGATCAGACAGCTGATCGCGGTCGCAGAGCTGTTCGTCGTTGATGAAGATGTTCACGTGCCGCCGAAGCCGGCGCGCGTCGTCGAGCACGAACTTGCCGAGCGCCGGGTGCAGGCGGATCAGATCGTCGATCGCCTCCCGCGCGCTCGCGCCTGACACCACAACCTTGTCCGGAGCCTCCACGTGAACGCGCAAGCCCCGAGCCAGATGAACCTCGACGCGAACGTCAACGGCCATGTCGTGCTCCCCGAACGAGTTAGAGCGTAGTACGCCTGTCCAAGGTTGCGCATCATTTTGGTACCTTGGACTTGATGGCCTTCTACTTCGTGACGTAACGGAGGAACGAACATGGTTGAAGTCCTCGCAATGGACCACATCGTGCTGCGCGTGTCGGACGTCGAACGCTCGCTCAACTGGTACACCGACATGCTCGGATTGACTCCCGTCCGCGCCGACGAGTGGCGCCGAGGAGAGTGCCCCTTCCCCTCCGTACGAATCTCGGCCGACACCATCATCGATCTCATCGACGGTGACGTCGATCACAATGCCCGGAATCTCGATCACTTCTGCATGGTCGTCAGCGCAGAGAGCATGGACGAAGTCCGTCAGTCAGGCGCCTACGACATCGTGCGCGATCCCGACTTCGCCCTCTTCGGCGCCCGAGGCATGGCCGACGGCCTCTACATCCGCGACCCGGATGGCAATGAGATCGAGCTGCGTGCCTATCACGGCGCCTAAACGGTGCTGCGATAGCCTGAGCTTCGATCTGCGAAGCGCAAGGAGCGTGCGATGTCTGCACACAATGCCGACGCCAAAGCCCTGGAGATGGGACTCGATCTCTCCACCAACCCGCCGCTGGCCAACTACGTGCCGGCGGTGCGCACCGGCAACCTCGTCTATCTGTCCGGGCACGGACCCTTCCAGGACGGCGAATTGATCCGCGGCAAACTCGGCGCCGACCTCGACGTTGACGCCGGCTATCAGGCCGCCCGCGCCGTCATGGTCCAGTTGCTCGGCTCCCTGCGTGCCGAGATCGGCTCCCTCGACCGCGTTTCTCGCATCGTCAAGCTGCTCTGCATGGTCAATTGCACCCCCGACTTTGGTAACCACCCCGGGGTCGCCAATGGAGCCTCCGACCTGCTCGTCGAGCTCTTCGGCGAAAGCGGCCGCCACGCCCGCTCCGCCGTCGGCATGCAATCCTTGCCCATGGGCATGTCGGTCGAAATCGAAATGATCGTCGAAATCGAGTAATCCCCTCACCCCTCCCGCTCCCCAAGGAAGAGCGAGCCGGGGCGAGGGTCAGTCCCCTCTCCCTCTGGGAGAGGGTTAGGGTGAGGGCCCTCCCTCATCACAAGGAGAAGACCATGCGACTGGGCATTCTGGCAGGATTCGACGCCAACTGGCGAGACACCCTTGAGAAGGTCAAGATCGCCGAAGACCTCGGCTACGAAATGATCTCCACCGGCGAGGCCTGGGGACACTCCGTCCTGCCCTGGCTCACCGTGATCGCCGCGAACACCGAGAAGATGCAGATCGGTACCGGCATCCTCAACACCTTCTCGCGCTCGCCCGCCGCGATCGCCCAGGAGTTCGCTACGCTCGAGACGATTTCAGGCGGCCGCATGGTCTGCGGCCTCGGATCCTCCGGCAACCTCGTGATCGAAGGCTTCCACGGCGTCGACTTCGACCGCCCCCTGCGACGGATCCGTGAGTACACCGAGATCATCAAGATGCTGCTCAGCGGTCAGCGCCTGCAATACGAGGGCGACATCTATACCCTCCAGCGCGGATTCCGCTTGCTCGGCTACGAGCCGGTGCGCGAAGACATGCCCGTCTGGATCGCCGCGATCACGCCGCGTTCGATCCAGCAGGCCGGCGAGATCGCCGACGGCATCTACCCGATCCATTGGCCCAAACGCGGCTTCGAGCCGCTCAAGCGGCAACTCGCCGGCGCATCGCGCGACGCCAACCGGCCCGAGGACTCCGTCACCGTCGCCCCGTTTACCAACGTCTACGTGACCGGCGAGGGCGACGACGAGCAGGTCTGGCGCAACGCGCGGCAGCCGCTGTTCCACTACACCAATCGGATGGGCTCCTTCTACTGGCAGATGCTCTCGCGCTCCGGCTTCGAGTCCGATATCAAGGAATCGCGCGCCGCTTGGGCCGACCGCGACTCGGAAGGCGCGCTGATGGCCTTCTCCGAGAGCATGGTCCGCGAGATCCAGGTGATCGGCCCGATCGAGTCGGTACCCGAGCAGCTCCAGGCCCGCTCCGACGCCGGCGCCGACTTGCAAATGATCCCACTGCCCTCCGGCGACACTGTGGATGTCGGCCGGCGGCTGGAACAATACCTGGGCGGCTAGCTCCGGTTCCCTCTCCCCGAGGGAGAGGGTTAGGGTGAGGGCCCGCCAATGTCCGACAAGCAGATCGCGATCGAAGTCGTCTACTGCGCCGACTGCGGCTACTGGCCGCGCACGTCCTGGATGCTGGGCGAGCTGATGACCGACATCCAGCACCTCGTCTCCGATGTAAAGCTGATCCCCGACACCAAGGGCTTGTTCGAGTGGTCGGTGAACGGAGACCTGGTCTTCAGCAAGGCCGCCATGGGCCGCTTTCCCGACATGGATGAGCTGCGCGAACTCGTCTACGGCTACCTTGAGTAGGGCGAAGTAGACGGGGCGGTCGTCCAATGGAACGTAGGGGAGTACGGCGGTCTGTCGTGTTGACTGTCGTACTGTGCGGCTTGTTTGCCGGGCTCGCGTCGACCTCCACGTCCGGCGCAGGTCAATCGCCGGTCCCTGCCTGGTGCTTCGACACGGTCTGGTGGCACTTCTATCTCGAGGGGATTCCCGGCAGTTCCTCGCAGGAAGACTTCACTGACTGCCTCAGCGCGGCCGCCGAGCGAGGCGAGATTCTCGCGTTGCCTGGCAAGATCCTGGAGCGCGGTGCGCTCATCGAGGCTGGCGATGGGGCTGTCTACTGGGAGACCAGTGTCCAGGTCGAACGAGTTCTAAAGATCACCGTGTATGACGACCGCGTCGTGTTCATGGACAGTTGCGACAACGTGATTGGCTTGGCAGGAGGAACGTTGGCTGCCACGAGATCCGGTCGATCATGCGGAGGGATGAAGCCAACCCAACTTACCAGCCGACGCGTATTGAGGCCGGACTTCACTATCTTTGTCGTGAATCGGCAGTTCATCGCCACAGGAAACGGTGGCTGGTATCACATCAACCTTGACTCCGCGGGCAAGCACGAAGGGAAGACTATCGGAAGCTCTATTCGGCTAACAGCTCGGTGGCCGGGGCTCTGGATTACCACTGACCTGGAAGATCCAGACCCACCCGGCGGCGCGCAACTATCTATCAGAATGCCACTCGCCGGAGACAACTACAATCTCTTGTACTATCTGGTGGCTGACTGGGAAGATCGGGTTCGCTTCGAGTTCATCCCCAGCTCCTTTTCCCAAGCTAGGCACGACACTCTCCCCGACAAGGAGACCTACTGGGCAATCATGAAGGACGTAACAGATGCCATATTCGATGACTTGTATCGTGGTCGGGACGACCGTCCAGTTCTTGAGCTAAAGGCCGAGGAGTGGGGTATCTCCTACGCCGATCAACGAGAGCCGTTCATCCACGTCGAAGATGCCACTAATCTGTTGAATCGAATTGCACGCGTCGTTAGTGGCCCAGAGTCCGGCTATGGACCCAGATTTGCTGCGACCTTGTTGATGCTCTGGCAACGGTACGTGCCAGGGTTCGACACAGCCGGCGCTCTGATTCTTGCCAAAAGATTCGGAGTGGAGATAGGGATACCTCCACTCGTAAGTCCGGAGAGTGAACTTACAGGAAGAGTGAACAGGATTCTCACTCAACCGGCACCCGAGTCCGCATCGGACTATGAGGAGATCCCGCCTGAGCAGTTGCACCTCAGTGTGACATTGGAGATTGGACAGTCGTACAGACTAAGGAGTGATGAGGTAGTTGTGACCTCGAACAAGATCCCAGGATGTGTCGTCGAAAGATCCTACTCCGACGGCACGACATATCTGAGAGAGCTCGGGCCCTGGGGGAGATTCACCGTCAATCCTGGCGGGACATGGAACGGACTCAAGCTTCAGAGTTTCTCGAACGTGCAGACAGGAGAGAGCGGAATGAGGGTCAAGGGCACTCCAATAGTCGCTGGTCGCGTGCGAGTCGAAATCATGACCCGGTGTCCGGGCGGGGACGCCCAGGAAACTAGGATCGTTGGCTACTCCGAGATAATCGTGGTCGATCCACGAGCCGACGAAGAGTAGGGCGAGTTCCGCGAGAATCAGTAACCTGATATAGATACCGTGCTGACTGTCACGAGCGGAGCCTCTTCATGCCGGAAACTATCGAAGTCCTCAGCCCCCTCGCCCACGTCGCCGTCCATGAGGCGACTGCGGCGCCTCGCCCGACATCGCTGGTCGGCCTCCGGCCCGGCATCCTCGAGAACCGCAAGGCGAATGCTCGGCTGCTGCTGGAAACCATGGTCGAGCGGCTGGGCGAGCGCCACCGACTTGGGGAACTGGTCGTGGGGAGCAAGCCCGTAGGCGGGCCGCCCTCCGACTCGACGATTGATGAGCTGCGCAATGGGGCGGACTTTCTCTTGATCGGCAGCTGTGATTGAGGAAGTTGCACGACGTGGAGTGTCCACGCCTCGGTCCTCTTCGAAGACATGGGAATCCCCACCGTCACCGTCGGAACTACCGCCTTCACCGACTTGCTGCAGCTCGAAGCCGAGCAACGCGGCCTGCCCGAGCTCGATCGTCTGATCATCCCGCATCCGCTGGGCGGGCTACGCCCCGAGCGCGTCCGCGCCCGCGTCGACGTCGGCGTCCTCGACCGTCTCGAAGCGGCGCTGCTCGGCCAGGCGAACTCGTGAGCGCAGCGAGCGGCAGGGCGGCCGACCGCTTTACCCTGCCGTCCGATCCCTTCGACTTCTCTCAGGAGTGTCAGCGCCGCGGCTGGTCAGACGGATTGCCGCTGATCCCGCCGACTCCGAATCGGGTCGTTGTAATGCTGGAATCGTCGGGTCGCGATCCCCTGGAAGTGCTCGGCGTTCTGTCTCCGCGCCAGGGTGAGGCGACGGTCGAGGCCATCGCGATCAACGCCGTTATGGCCGGCTGCCGACCGCAGCAGTTTCCGGTCGTCCTGGCCGCCGTCGAGGCGATCGCTCAGCCGCCCTTCAACCTCGACGGCATTAACGCCACGACCCACCCCTGCGCCGTCTTCATCCTCGCCTCCGGTCCTGCTGCCCGTTCAGCAGGAATCCACGGCGGCTCGGGCTGTTTCGGTCCGACGTTTCCGTCCAACGCGACCATTGGGCGCGCCGTCCGATTGGTCCAGTTGAACGTCGCGGGCGCGACCCCAGGTCGAGGTGACCGCGCCACCCAGGGCACGCCGGCCAAGTTCGCCTTCTGCGCGACCGAGCGCGAGGATGCCTCGCCCTGGCCGCCGTTCCAGACCACGCGCGGGCTCAATGCCGAGGACAGTTGCGTCACCACCTGGGCCTGCGAGGGTCCGCACAACATCCAGGATCACGGCAGCAACACCGCCGCCGGCATCCTCCAGACCGTCGCCGGCGCCATGGGTCAGGCCGGCTCGAACAACATCCTGGGCAAGGGCGAGCCCGTCCTCGCCTTCGGACCAGAGCACGCCGAGACCGTGGCCTCGGAGGGCTGGACGCGCGAGGCCGTTCAGGAGTACCTCTGGGAGAACGCCCGCTATCCGGCGAGCAAGTTGAGTGAAGAATTCCTCGAGTCCGTCAACATCCGCATGGCCGGAGGCATTCTGCCGACGCACAGCTCGGACGAGTGGCTGCCGATTACGGACAAACCGGACGAGATCCACATCATCGTCGCCGGAGGCCCCGGCAAACATTCCTGCTGGATGCCCACCTTCGGCGGCATGACCCGCCCGGTCACCGTGCCGCTCTGAGACCTCAGTCGGCGAATCCCGCACTTCGCTCGCCCGCGTGAAACTCGGCCAGCTTGGTGAACAGGTCGTTGAAGATGGGATCGCGCTGGACATAATGCGCCTCGGCGAACGCGGCGAGCGGAGCGTCGTCCGGCGACGCCACCCACTTCATCTGCTGCGAGAGCGACGGGCGCGCCGCGCTGCGAGTCGGCACCCACGAGTTGCTGACCACGTAGCCGGTCGCCGACAGGTCCCAGATCTCCTTCGAACGCCCCGGGTACTGCTCGCTGTGATCGCGGAAGATGTCGCTCAGGTATTCGCCAATCGCTCCCTGCGGCCGCACGTAAGCGTCGAGTTCCGCGGTGCTGGTCAACAGGTGCGACGCCGCCCCGTAGCACGGAATGTGAACCAGTGGAGCGCCGCTGGCGAAGACGGTGCGCGCGGCCACGGGGTCCTGATAGAGGTTGAACTCCGTGGCGTCGTCCCGATGCTGCGGTTGCCCGCCCAGCCAGACGATCACGATCCGCCCGGCAATGTACGGAGCCGCATTGAGCGCCGAGGCAATGTTCGTCAGTGCGCCGATCGCCACCACCCAGAGCGGGCCATCCCTCGGTTCCATCGCCCGTTGGATCAGATCGTCCGAGGCCGCATTGCCCACTGTTGCAACGTCATCTGAAAGGAACTGATCCGCACCCCGATGCACATGTCCGTCCCCTTCAACCCCCAGTCGATTGAGCAGGCGGTGGATCTCGGCCTCCGAATCATCGAGCCCCTGCGCTGGAGAATCGCCCTGACGCAGGAACAGGGTCGCGTAGATCGCTTCCAGTTGCAGGCGATCCTGCGACAGCAGCGCATGAACCACCGCGAACTGGTCATCAATCTCGTTGGCCGTGTCGGTGTCCAGCACCATCGGTACTCGACTCGGAGGAGTTGGAGGAGTGAGAGTGTGGTGTTGCATGCTGGCAGCCTAGTTGTGCTCTTGAGGTCGTAACCTGTGGTCGATTGAGCGGCCACATTCGAAAGGAACTCTCGATGAAGTACGGCGTGATGATCTTTGCGACCGATATGGCAATGGATCCGGGGGCGTTGGCGGCGGCGGCGGAAGAGCGAGGCTTTGAGTCGTTCTGGGTGCCGGAGCACGTACACATGCCCGCCGACCGTGAGACACAGTTCCCTCGCTCGGAGGATGGCTCGCTTCCCGAGCAGTACTACCGCCTTCATGACCCGTTCGTGGCGCTGGGCGCAGCGGCCGGCGCGACCTCGGAGATTCGGCTCGGCACCAGCATCTGCCTGGTCACGGAGCACGAGCCGATCGCGCTGGCGAAGCAGGTGGCCTCGCTCGACTTCATTTCCGGCGGTCGCTTCGAGTTCGGCATCGGCGCGGGCTGGCTGGCCGAGGAAATGGAGCCGCTCGGGGTCAGCTTCAAGGATCGCTGGAAGGTGACCCAGCAGCGGATCGAGGCGATGAAGGTGATGTGGACGGAGGAGATCGCGGAGTATCACTCCGAGTTCGTCGACATCCCGCGCACGCACGTGATCCCAAAGCCGGTGCAGAACCCGCACCCACCGATCCTGATGGGCGCCGGCAGCAAGTGGGCGCGTCAGCGCGTGGTCGACTGGTGCGACGGCTGGCTGCCGAACATTCCCGCGCCCGGTTTCGTCGAGCGCGCAATGCAGGACATCAAATCCCGCGCCGAACTGGCCGGACGCGACTTCGATTCGATTTCAATCAACGTCTTCCCGGCGATCGAGGACGCGCTGCCCGAGTACGAGCGACTCGGCGTTGACCGCGTGGTCTTTGGTCTGCCCCACGCAGGGGCGGACGAGGTCGTGCCGGAGCTGGATCGACTGGCGAAGCTGATCGCGTAGCTACTTGTAGCGGCGGCCGCGCTCGTCGCGAGAGCGATCTCCCTTGTATTCGTAGATTGGCACTCCGTAGCCACATGAGGTCTGCGTGCGGTCGACGCTGATCTCGATCACTTGCCGCTCAGGCGTAGGCATCTCGACCGCGCGGAGCGCCTCGGCCTGTTCGGCCAGGATCGACTCCTCAAGCGGCTTTGCGACCGCGTGGCCGTAGAGCCTAACAATCGCGGCGTCCTCGTCGAAGGACGTCACCATCACCGTGATCGGCCCGCCGCCCGCAGTGTGCCGGGCGGTCTCATTGCCGCTGCCGCGGTAGTCGAAGTAGGCGATCGTGTGTGAGTCGATGACCTGCAGGTCGGCCGCGCCCTTGGGCGACAGGTTGACCGGACCCTCGCCGTTGGGTCCCTCGCCGAACGTGGGGTCGGCGGACGCGACAAAGAACACCTTGGCGTTGCGGATCAGGTCGGCCTGCTCGTCGGTTATGTGATCGATCATCGGCATCGTGGCTATCGCTTTCGTTTGCGCGCTTCTGCGGAGGTCTTGCGGTAGGTGCGGCCAAGGAACCGAGCCGCGCCCCTGAACGTGGATTCGGCCTCCTTCGAGGCTTGCTTCATTAGCTGCTGCGTGTCCGCTTGCTTCGGCTGCATCGCGGCAATCAGCTCGTCGAAGTGCTGTTGGTCCGACTCCGCGAGTTGTGTAAACCAGGCCGCCAGGGCGCTCGGGCCGGCGGTCTGGAGTTCGAGGAAGACGCCGGTGAGCGCGTTGATCGTCTGGTCGTTGCCGCTCATCCGGGGCCAGAGTTGCTCATATGCGTCGGGCTGAGACAGCTTGAACGGCCCGGCCAGCCAGATCAGAAAGCGGCGGCGGTCTTCGTCCCGGGTCTGCTGCGCGGTCAGCCGTTGTGCCAGTTGAGAGGCGACCTGCGGCGCCGCGCTGCCGGCAATCACGCGCGCAGCCTGCCGGATCAGAAAGTGCGACATGTGGTCACGATAACGAAGCCGGATGCCAGGTAGTCACAACCGCGCGTTCCACGACGTCCAGGTCGCTCGCGTCAACTTGCGCACATTGCCATGTTCCAGCGACGCCGTGACGATGTCCCAGTTCCCGCCGACGTGGAGCTGAAAGGCGACCGTGTCGATCTCCAGCGGGTGCGGATCCGGCGCGCCCGCCGGTGATGGCAGATAGGAGATATCCGTCATCGAGTCGTCCTGGTGGATGATCATGAGCTGGGCGTTGCGGATGAAGACAATGTCGCCGTCGAACTGGATGCAGGGCGACTCGTCTGTCGCATTCTGCGTCCGCTGCCTGAGCCTGTCGCTTCCGACATCCAACTCCCAGATCCCGTGCCTCGCGAAGACGATGGTTTCACCATCCGCCGACCAATGAGGTTGATCGGCGTCTCGCAGGACCAAACCCTGCGTGCCATCCGGCTCCAGAACGTAGAGATCCCGATTGCGCACAAAGGCAAGCTGCAGGCTGGGCGACCATGTCGGATGGCTGGCATCGTCGACCAACACCTCGCGTTCGCTGCCGTCCGGCGCTATTGCCTCGATCCGATGATTGCGCTCGACGGCAATCCAGCGACCGTCCGGCGACCAGGCGGGGTTGTCTACCGTGGCGCCACTCGTCAATCGGGTCGCGTCACCCCCGGCAGCGGGCATCGTGTACAGATCCCAGCCTTCGGCGCGGTTGCTGAGAAAGGCGATCTGTTGGCCGTCGGGCGACCAGGTCGGCGACATGCCATTCTCGGCGGAGATCAGTTCCATGTGCGATACGGTACGTCCCGTGGACGGTATCCGACACTTCACGGTGACCACATTTGTGTCGATGGATGGCGCGACCCTGCTGCACTGGCACCGTAAAGTTGGCCTATGGCTGCCGCCCGGCGGCCATATTGAACCGAACGAGGATCCCTTGCAGGCGGCCAGGCGTGAGGCGTTGGAGGAGACAGGTATCACCGTGGAGATCATGCCAACCTCTGATGCTTTCGAGTATGCCGACCCTCCTCAGTTGTCGCCCCCGGCGACGATCATGATGGAGCCGATTCGTTCCTTCGCTGGCGAGGACGCCCACCACCACATCGACATGATCTACTTCACTCGCCCGACGAACAGCGAACGACCGACGCCGCCCAGCGAGACGTGGCGATGGGTGAGTCGGAAACACCTTGAGGACAACGCGCCGATGACGCTCGAGGGCGTCTCGGCGCGAATCTCGGAGGATGTGCGGGTATTGGGGATGGCGGCGATTGACCATGAAGCGCATTTCGGGGAGAAGAGAGCGTGATCTCTGCGCAGATGATTCGCGAGGATGCCGAAGCAATTCGTAGGTCGCTGAAGCGGCGGCGGACAGATGCTCCGCTTGATGAAGCCATTGAAGTCGACGACCAGCGCCGCGAAGTGTTGGTGGAGTTGGAAGACTTGCGAGCGGAACGGAATGCGGCCGGCCGAGCAATCGGGAAGGCGAAGGACAACGAGGAGCGCCAACGTTTGATCGCCGCTCAGCGGGAATCGGCTGCACGGATTGACGAGCTGGAAGAGCAGTTGCGCGCGGTCGAATCCTCGATGATTGCGCTGCTGGCGGAGATTCCAAACGTCGTCGGCGATGAGACGCCGGATGGCAACGACGAAGATTCGAACGTCGTCGTCCGCGAGTGGGGTAAGCGAAGGGCCTTCAATTTCGATCCCAGGCCGCACTGGGAGATCGGCGAGCAACTCGGGATCATTGACATCGAGCGCGCCGCCGCGATGTCAGGCTCACGGATGTACGCCCTCCGAGGCGCGGGCGCTCGTCTGCAGCGCGCGTTGATCGGCTGGTTCCTCGATTGCCACGGCGAGTCGGGCTACGAGGAGTGTTACGTCCCGGCGATGGTGCGCGAAGACGCGATGCGCGCCTCCGGCCAGTTGCCAAAGTTCCGCGACAACCTCTACCGAGACGAAGAAGAGGACTACTACTTCGTCCCGACGGCCGAGGTCCCGCTGACCAACATGCACGCCGACGAGATCCTCTCGGAGGATCAGCTGCCGATTCGCTACGCCGCGCACACCCCATGCTTCCGGCGCGAGAAGACGAGTGCCGGACGAGACGTGCGCGGGATCAAGCGAGTGCACCAGTTCGAGAAAGTTGAGATGTATCAGTTCACAACGCCGGAAGCCTCCGCATCCGCGCTCGAAGAGATGCTCGCTTCGGCGGAGTCGCTGTTGCAGGGACTGGCTCTGGAGTACCGAGTCCTGCAGATCTGCAGCGGCGACATCGGATTCAGCGCCTCGGTCAGCTACGACCTCGAAATCTGGGCGCCCGGGGCGCAGGAGTGGCTGGAAGTGTCCAGCATCTCCAATTGCACCGACTTCCAGGCGCGGCGCGCGAACATCCGCTATCGACCCGAAGACAAGAGGGGCACGCGGTTCGTCCATACCCTGAACGGTTCCGGTTTGGCCCTGCCCAGAGCGATTGCCGCCCTGCTGGAGAACGGCCAGCAGTCCGACGGTTCTGTCATCCTCCCCGAGATACTGGCCTCGCGGATGGGCTCCCGTGTCATCACTTGATCCGTACCGAGAGGCGAACCGGGCTCGCTGGGACGAGTCGGTTGCGGTTCACGCTGCTTCAGACTTCTACGGCGTCGAACGATTCCTGGCGGGCAACACAACGCTGTTGCCGCTTGATCTGAATGAAGTCGGCAGCGTTGCAGGAAAGTCGCTCCTGCATCTGCAGTGCCACTTTGGCCTCGACACCTTGTCCTGGGCTCGCCTGGGAGCCGAAGTTGTTGGCGTCGACTTTGCTCCCTCAGCGGTCGATACCGCTCGGGAGATTGCCGATCGGGCAGGCTTGAACGCTGAGTTTGTGGAGTCGGAATTGTACGCATCGCCCGAGGTCCTGGCGGACCGCATGGGGACGTTTGATCTGGTCTACGTGAACATTGGCGCCCTGTGCTGGTTGCCGGACATCGCCGGTTGGGCGGACGTCTGCGCCGGATTCCTGAAGGACGGCGGCCGGTTGTACGTCAGAGACGTACATCCAATCACGTTTTCGGTCGACGACGACGCGCCCCTAGGTGAGTTGCCTCTGCGTTACCCCTACTTCGAGACGGAGCAACCACTGCACTGGAGCGGCGACGGCGACTACACCGACCCGTCCGCCACGTTCGAGCACCAGGAATCCTACGAATGGAATCACGGCCTCGGCGAGATTGTGACCGCCGTGCTGGCGGCAGGATTGCAGCTCGACTTCCTGCACGAGCAGGATTGGACCGTCTATCCGGCGCTGCCCTGGCTGGTCGAGGCGGAGCGAGGCGTTTGGCGACTACCAGACATCGAGGGAAAGCCGGACCGCCGCCTGCCGCTGATGTTCTCGTTACGTGCGACCAACGGCGCTACTCGACCTTCCCCATCGGCTCGTCCTTCCAGGTGAAGAAGGGGCCTCCGATCTTCACGTGTACCGGCTCGGTGAAAGTGGGATGCGTGGCCAGGGTGAGTTCGTGTCTGGCGCGACCGCCTGTAGCGAGCCTGTTGCGAACATCGTCGGGTCCGCGCCAGGTGTCCTGACGAGCCCGCGTGGCGTGCCAATGGTCGCGATCGGTGTACTGCGTCAACAGGATGACCATGTCACAGGGCTCGGTGACTTCATCGTTCGGGTGAGGCTCCTCGGCCCGGAACATCCCCAGGATGCGGGCGCCCGCGGCCTCAATCGACGGCCAGATCTCTTCTCGGCTGAGTCGTTCGAACTCGTCGAACGAGCCCTTCTGAATCCAGAACCTGCGCATGACGACGAGCATCCGTTACCTCCAGTTCAGCGCCTAATCGGCGCGTAACATTATGGAGCAGTTGACGCGCCAGGTTCGGAGCCCTTTGTGAGCTTCCTCAAACGTCTCTTCAGACGTGGTCCAGACGATGAGTCGACCAAGGCCGTGATCGACATGTTGGCGAAACGCAGCGTCAGCGGCCGTCCGGCGGTTGATCCCGATGGGGTGCTGCAGGAGTTGTCGCTGGCCAGGGGTTCGCGGACGCTGGCCGTGGTTGAGCTCGAGGACGAACAGGCGCCGCTGCGATATGTGATCGCCTCTCGGATCGGCGGCGACGCCGCGGGACACACGGGCCGGGTCACCGTGACCGGCTTGCATGTCACGCTCGATCGCCGGGCCCTGCCGGAGCAGTGGCCGTCGCGATGGGCGACGCCGGTGCAGGCGCAGCCGAGCGACGGCAGCGCCGATTTCGGCCAGTCGCGTGATTTCGTCTGGCGGCCGCTGGACGCAACAGGAGCGAACGTCTCGGAGGTCGTGCAACTCCTGAGCGAGAACGATCGCGTGACTCGCTGGGTAGGCGGAGTCCTGCGAGATCAGGGGACGATGCAGTTCGAGGTGGCGCCGACGGCGTCGATGGTGCGTGTGGCGGCGCACCAGGGCGGGCGCGGGTTGCCGCATCCGACCACGGTTGAGGCGGTGTTGACGGTGGCGAGGGCGATTGCCGGTCGTTGATCTCAGATTCGGCAAGTTGCTGGCGGAGGGGGAGGGATTCGAACCCCCGAGACGCTTGCACGCCTAACGGTTTTCAAGACCGCCGCCTTCGTCCGCTCGGCCACCCCTCCGCGGAGTTCAGCGTATCAACGTTCCGCGTCGGGAGGGACCCTCACACCGACCCTCTCCCAGAGGGAGAGGGAGTTCCCGTCTACGCGAGGGACAGGGCGGTTCCGGTCCCCTCTCCCCGAGGGAGAGGGCTAGAGCCTGCCCCCGCGAAGGCGGGGGGTGAGGGCCTCTGTCGACTAGAAGCTGGTCAGCACCGTTCGAGCGACCTCGCCGGCCTTCATTGCCCGGAAGGCTTCGTTGATGTCCTCGAGCGGCGCGGTCACAGTGACCATCTCGTCCAGCATCAGGCGACCCTGGCGGTAGTAGTCGACCAGGTTGGGCATGTCCGTCCGGAAGCGGTTGCTGCCCATGCTCGAACCTTGCAGGACCTTCTCGGAGAGCAGTTCGTGCGCCGGAATCTCCAGCGTTTGTCCGAGCGGGACCATGCCGATGATCGTGGCGACGCCGCCGCGCTTGATCGCTGCGAAGCACTGTTCGGCGACGGTCTTGAGGCCGATCGCCTCGAAGCTGAAGTCGACGCCCTCGCCGTCGGTCATGTCCTGGATCTGCGCGACCGGGTCGCCAGTGGAGGCGTCGACCGAGTGGGTGGCGCCGAGCTCCCGTGCCAGTGCGAGCTTGTGCTCGTGCAGGTCGACGGCGATGATCTGCTTCGCTCCCGCGATTCGTGCGCCCTGGATCGCTGACAGGCCCACGCCGCCGGCGCCAAAGACAGCCACGGTGCTGCCGTGATGGACCTTGGCGGTATTCATCGCCGCGCCGGCGCCGGTCATCACGCCGCAACCGATTAGAGCGGCCTTGTCCAGGGGCATCTCGTCGTCGACGTAGACCAGCGCGTTCTCGTGGACCAGGGTGTACTCGGCGTAGGTCGAGAGGTTGGCGAATTGGGCGACCGGGTTGCCGTTCCAGGAGAGACGGGGGTCCTCATCCGGTCGGCGCTGGGTTTCCGGGCTGCGGCAGAGGGCGGGTCGCCCGCTGAGGCAGTAGGAGCAGTTCCCGCAGAAGACCGAGAGACACATGATCACGTGGTCGCCGGCTTTGAACTGTTGAACCAGCTCGCCGACTTCCTCGACCACGCCTGCGGCCTCGTGGCCGAGAATGCCGGGCGCCTGGAAGGGGTAGAGACCCTCGACGAAATGCAGGTCGGAATGGCAGACGCCGGAGGCGGCCGTCTTGACCAGTACCTCACGCGGGCCGGGCTTCGAAACGTCTACGTCTTCGATTGTCAAATCCTGATTGGGGCCGTGGAAGACGGCGGCTTTCATCGCGACATCCTTTCTGGGCACGGCGCGCCGATGCGCCGTTGCGCTGCGCAGTCTAGGGCTTCGGGTCGTCGGCGTGTGAAGTGGTGCCGGGAGAGGGGCTCGAACCCACACGGCCGTCAGGCCAGCGGATTTTAAGTCCGCCGCGTCTGCCAATTTCGCCATCCCGGCGCGTCCTGTGACGATATCGAAGATTCAGCGCTCCGTCGTGACGCTGATTGAAGTGCCATCAGTGGCGAGGCTGATGTCGCCATGTTCGGCGGTAAGCAGTGAGGTGGCCCCCACGGCGGCGAGCGACGTCAGAACCTCGTCGTGAGGGTGTCCCTGTGGATTGTCGGCACCTGCGCTGAGAATGGCCAGCGTGGGCCGGACCGTTTCGAGGAACAACATCGAGGACGAAAATCGGCTGCCCTGGTGGGCGACCTTGAGCACGTCGGCGCGGAGTTCGCAGGGCTGGGAACCGTTCGCGCAGGGATGCCGGACCAGGTCAAGCTCCTGTTCAACGTTGATGTCCCCGGTGAACAGGAACGCGGCATCGCCGTAGCGCGCGCGGATCACGATCGAGGTGGAGTTCGGATTGTCCCGATACTCCTCAGGCAACCCGCGAGCCGGAGGCCAGAGCACATCGAGCGTGAGCGGGGAAGCTCCCGCTAACTCAATGTGACGGCCGGGTTCTGCCTCAATCCTGGGAATGTCATGTTGTTCGAGCAGGTCGACCAACCGGCGCCCGAATGCAGTCCGCTCGACGTAGGCACTGAGTAAGACCTGCCCGACGTCATAGTGCTCCAGCACGGCCCACAACGCCTCCCCGTGGTCGGACTGCGGGTGCGTGATGACGACGAGATCGATCCGCCGAGAGTTTGTCGGCAGATGTGAACGCAGCGCGGCAAGGGTGTCGTGCGAACGTTCACCGGTGTCGATCAGCACCGAGCCTCCCGCCGGCGTGACCAACAAGGCCGAATCTCCCTGGCCAACGTCGAGAAAGTGAACATGTAGCCGGTTCTCTGGCTCACTGGTGGCTGACATCCAGAGCGTCGCGGCGACGGCCGAAGCGATGCCGCACACGACGACCTGCCTGAGGCAACCCCTGAGCTCAGGGATGACCTCAAGTCCAATGCGGCCGAGCAATGCGGTGGCCTTCGCTACATCTCTGCTGTCGGAGGTCCTGGTCCAGCGGGCGACCCGCTCGCGGTGTGTTCGAAGCGACGCGAGCAGGATGGCGGCATAGATCAGGAGGAGGTGGACGTGTCCGAACCCCTGCACGGTGGTGCCGGCGCCCGGAAGCTGGGCAACCTCCTCGGCGACGAACACCAGCCAACGCAACGGGAGCCAGGCGAGCGGCCAGGCGATGATCGCCGCGAGACCATCGGACACGAGTCCAACCACCGCCGTGAACGCTGAACCCAGCATGATCCAGCTGAACAGCGGTGTGACCGCCAGGTTCGCCGCCAGACCGATCAGGGATGCACGTTCGAAGTGCAACGCGATCAACGGCATCGTGGTCAGTGTTGCCACCAAGGTGACCAGGGCTGCGTCGCGGACCGCGCCTGAGAGTCCTCGTTGGCCGCTGAGGAACTCCTGTGAGATCGTCGGCATCAAGATCACGATGCCAAGCGTCCCAGCCAGCGTCAGTTGGAAGGACAAGTCGTGCAGGACCGGAGGCTCAAGCGCGACCATCAGCGCGGCGGTCGCGCCAACGGCGTACAGCGCGGACGAGCCTCGACCCAGCAGATGCGACGAGGCGAATACGACGGCCATCCACATCGCCCGCTGGACCGGCGGGTCGGGACCGATCAACGTCCCGTACGACAGGGCTGCCAGGATGGCCAGCGACGCAGCCCCGCGCCGACCAACCAGCCAGGCCGATGCCGCCATCACCATCGTGATCAGCAGGGTCAGATTGCTTCCGGAGATCACGATGAGATGGGACAGCGAGGTGTCGTTGAGCTCGGAACGCAACTCGGGATCAATCGCGTCGCTGCGACCGGTAACGATCCCCTGGGCAATGCCCGAGAGCGGAGGTGGAAGCGAGTTGCGGAGGCTGACATCGAGCGCCTCGCGAGCGTCGGCGGCCAGTGAATGCCGCCAACCGATGTCAGCCTGGCCAAGTTGTCGAAGGCTTCCGGCGCGAACCAATCCGCTGGCCGCAATACGTTGACTAGACAGCCATTGCAGGTATTCGTCCTCTGATTCTGAAGTTGGCGTCAACACCGCTTCCAGTGCGATGCGATCTCCGTACTCGATGACCTGTGGATCAGGAATGTGCAGCCGTACGCGATCATCAATACGGCGCTGGTCTGTTCCAACCTCAATCGTCTCGGCATCCAACAGCAGTCGGATTCCTGTGCTGCGAAACTGCGGCTCTTCCGCTACAACGCCGGTGAGGCGCACAGTCTGACCGGCCAGATCCGCTGCACCGAGGCTGTCGGCGGGCAACCTGGTCTCGGCGGCCCGCCAGTAGCCAGCCCCCAATACAACGGGTGAGAGCAGGATCAGTGCCAGATGCAGGCGTCGGCGTTTGGGGACGGCACGAATCCTGGCGCTCGAGGCAATCGCAAACGCGACCACTCCTGCAAGCGCAATCGCGACGGTCCAGATGGCCGCCTCCGTCAATGCCAGGGCGGCGCCGAGGCCCAACGCCAGCGCCCAGTGCAGGAGCGGAGGCTGGTACGGCAGCCTCATGCCCTGCAACCAGCGCGCTGCTGACCTAATCGCCGGCGACATACACCGTTGCGAACTCCGTGATCGCCAGCACTTCCGACGGCCGCAGAATCCCGCGATCAACCAGGTCGGCGAGCGAGACGAACGGTTGCTCGGAGCGGACCAGGACAATCGCTTCGGCCCGGCGATCACCGATCCCGGGCAGCGTCGAGAGTTCGGCAATGGTCGCCGCGTTCAGATCGATCAACGCCGGGCGCGCCTCGGTCGGCAAAGGAGCGGCTCGAACGACCGGATCGATCTGCGATTGGGACTGCTGCACCGCGAGACTGCCTAGCGCGCCCAGAGCCATCGCGACGGCGAACAACAGCGGCAGCCAGCTTGCCGACCTGCGCCGCAGGTTTGGCCATCGATACCTAGCGTCTCCATCGACCCGCTTCTGCGGCGCAGGTGGACGAATCTCCAACCTGATCGGCATCTCACCTCCTGTTGATCTGAACTGGCCCCATGGACGGTAAGACATTAAACGAATCAGGTGAGCAACGCGAAATCCGCAAGGCTACATTTGGATTTGAAGGGTGGTTGCGCCATGTCTCGCTCCGTATTGAGCGTTTGCGATCTCTCGGTGGAGGAAATCGCCGAGGTCGTGGATCGTGCGTTGAAGACGAAGCAGCAGGCCGAGCGCCGGGGTTCGCAGTTGTCCGGAAAGACCGGCTTGCTGATCTTCCAGAAACCCTCGTTGAGGACCCGCGTGTCGTTTGAACTCGCCGTGACCAATCTCGGCGGTCGGGCGCTATATCTGTCGCCGCCCGAGGTCGGCCTCGGCGACCGAGAGTCGCCGGAGGATGTGGGAGGCGTGGCCGGTCGCTATTGCGACCTGATTGTCTGCCGCACCTTCGACCAGACCAATCTCGACCGACTGGCTGCGTCATCGGGGGTCCCGGTCGTTAATGCGCTGAGCGATTGGGAACACCCGTGCCAGGCGCTGGCCGACGTGCTGACGATCCGTGAGCATGGCGGTACTGCCGGCCGCACGCTGGCCTACGTCGGCGACGGGAACAACGTCGTGCGCTCGCTGGCAATAGCAGCGGCGAGTGAAGGCATGCACATCAGAATCGCGTCGCCGTCGGGATACGAACTCGACCAGGGGAGCGTGAACGAAGCATCGCGTCGCGCTGCGGCATCTGGAGGTTCCGTCTCCTTGCTCTCCGACCCGGTCGAAGCGGTCGACGGCGCCGATGTGGTCTACACCGACACATGGACATCCATGGGACAGGAACAGCAAGCGAAGCAACGCCTCGAGGCGTTCACGGGCTACCAGGTCGACGCCAGGCTGGTCGCGCAGGCGTCGCGCGGAGCGAGCGTGATGCACTGTTTGCCGGCGCATCGGGGGGAAGAGATCACCGACGAGGTGCTCGACGGCCCGCAATCTGTGGTCCTGGACCAGGCCGAGAATCGACTGCATGCCCAGCAGGCCTTGCTCGCCTGGTTGTTTGACTAGTCGCTTGACGGACCTGCCGTTCGCCTAGCATTGCGAGCGTCGGACCTGATCGGCGACTGACAAGGGAACCGAGGCGAATGTCGTGGATGCCCTGATCAACGACATTGAGGTGGCCTTCGGCGGCTTCAGTTGGACCAATGCACTGGAGGTCACCGCGATCGCGGTGGTCTTCTATGCGGCGCTCCGATTGTTGCGGGGCACGACAGCGATGTCGGTCATTCGGGGAATGGTGTTGGTGGTTGTCGCGATCATCGTGATTGGACGAGTCGCCGACTCGTTGGTGTTGAACTGGATCGTCGACAACGCGCTCGCCGTCCTCTTGATCGTGGTCCTCCTGGTCTTCCAACCGGAGTTCCGCCGGGCGTTCGAGCACGTCGGACGGGCCGGTGGGCTGAGGCATTGGGGCAGCCGTCGGCAACCGTATCGGGCGATGATTCCCATGGCGGCCACCGCCGCTCATCGACTCTCGCAACAGCGGGTCGGCGGGTTGTTCGTGTTTGAACGAGATACGGGTCTCGAGGAGTTGGCGGAGGCCGGTGTACGCCTCGGCGCCGAACCGACGACCGAACTCCTGGAAACCATCTTCTGGCCCGGTTCTCCAATGCACGATGGCGCGGTGCTGCTTCGGCCGTCCGAGGTGGTGGCCGCAGCCGTGATCTTGCCCACGCTCTCGGGAGATTTCTCCTCCCGCGGACCGAACAACGGCCAGATGGGCGGTCATCTGGGAACGCGGCATCGCGCAGCGCTACAGATCTCAGAAGAAACCGACGCGATTGCTGTGGTGATCTCCGAGGAAACGGGAATGATCTCCCTCGCCGCCGGTGGATTACTGTCCTCCCCACTAAGCGTCGCTAAGCTGGAAACGTCTCTCTCACGACTGCTTCACTCACGGCGCTGGGGCGATCGTCTGGGTGTGCGGATACCTGGCAGGGCATCGGACGGACATTCCGGCAGGACATCGGCCGCCGGCGGAGACGCGACGGGTTCCTGAGTGCGACGCGCCGCACAGGAAGCGACCCTGTTGATCACGGTGGTGGTCCTGGCGCTCGTCGTCTGGTTCGTGATTGCCGATGCCGAAAATCGTGAGATTGAAACCCGGCTTGGGTTCAGCTTGCAGGTTGACGTGATTGACCTTGGATCCAACCTCGCGGTCGTCGGCGACCCGCTCCCTGTATCGGTAACTGTTGTGGGACGAGAGGAAGATGTGGAGTCGGCGCGCCCGGAGCACTTCAAAGCCACGGTGTCGTTGCGCAATCGGTCGGCCGGACGTCATAGCCTGCCGGTTCGGGTGGAAGCGGTGGAAGGCGACGTCCGGGTTCGCGCTGTTCAACCCGAGACCGCGGTCGTGATTCTCCAGGAGACGGTTGAGCGGGAAGTGCCGGTCGTGATCGAAACCTCGAATCCGCCGCCACTCGGTTTCCGCGTGGGCACTTCAGAAGTGCTGCCCGAGAGCGCCATCGTCTCGGGCATTGCCACCGAGGTGGAGGCGGTCGATTCACTCGTTGCCAGGCTCGACCTCGGCGGCGCGACCGTGTCCGTCGAGCGAAGCGTGCTGCTCGAGGCCCGCACGGCCGGTGGGGGCGCTGTCACACAGGTGGTGGTAAATCCACGGTTCGCTCAGGTTCGAGTGCCAATTGACCAGGAGCTGTTCCGGCGAACCGCCTCGGTCTTGCCTGACATAACAGGAACCCCGGCCGAAGGCTACCGCGTGAGCTCAGTGAGAGTCTCGCCGGCGACCGTCGATGTGTTGGTATCGGTCGACGTGCTTGATGCCGAGGTGAGGGTCCTGACCCAGCCGGTCGATATCACCGGGGTCGAAGGCAACCTGGCAACGGCGGTCGCCCTGGTCTTCGGTGGCGGCGCTGCGCCAGCCGGGGATTCAGATACGACGGCACGTGTCGTTGTCGTCGTGGAACCAGTGATCACATCCGTCCGGTTACCGGTCGACATCGAGACCTTCGGGGTGCGCGAACAACTGGAGCTCTCCTTCGCGTGGCCGCTCACGGCGCAGGTCACCCTGCGTGGTCCGGTCGCGCTGATTTCCGCTCTCACTGGTCCCCTGGAGCCAATCCAGGTCAATCTGGGATCGTATGCGACAGGCAGACACCGCATCGACCTAAGCTGGACTCCGCCCGAAGGGCTCGAACTGGTTGAACTTGCGCCTACGCAAGTGACCGTCACCCTGAATGCCATCCCGCAACCCGAGCCAGAGGAACCGACGGATCCCGAAGTCGACGAGTCGCCGGACGAGGAACAGTCGTCGGCGGGGGAGGACGAGAGTGAGTAGCGAAGCGGCGGACGATCTCCCGCAGGTCGATGTGCGGGCGCTCCCGGGCAATGTCCTGCCGACTATTGCGATTGTTGGGCGGCCGAACGTCGGCAAGTCGACTCTGTTCAATCGTCTGGTCCGACGCCGGCAAGCCATCGTTCGCGGCGAGCCAGGCACAACGCGAGACCGCAACTACGCAACCACCGAATGGCGCGGACAGCATTTCTCGGTCATCGACACGGGTGGCTTGCTCGGCGAGCAGCTCACCGGTCCCTTCGCCGACTCGGTCGCCGAACAGGTTGATCAGGCGCTGTCTGAAGCCGACGCAATCGTCTTTGTCGTTGACGTTCAGACCGGCCCGTTACCGGCCGACAATGATGTCGCGGCGCTCTTGCGAGAGGCCGTTCAGCCGGTCACGGTGTGCGCGAACAAGGCGGACAATGACGTTCTGGCCACCGAGGCGTCGCAATTCTTCAGCCTCGGTCTCGGCGAGCCGGTCGCGATCTCTGCCCATCATGGACGCTGGATCGACGATCTGCTCGATCAGGTCACCGGCGGCCTGGCTGTCGCCGAACCTCTCGAAGCCGACGACGTGGCCTGCCGCCTCGCGATCGTCGGCAGGCCCAACGTGGGCAAGTCGTCACTGGTCAATGCTCTCTTGCGCGACGAGCGCATGATCGTCTCTGAGGTGCCCGGGACAACGCGCGACGCTGTCGACACGCTGTTGAGCTTCGACGGCCAGCGCGTCTCTCTGGTCGACACCGCTGGTATTCGACGGCGTGGTCGGGTCGCGCCCGGCATTGAACGCGCATCGGTCCGACGCGCCGGCGCCGCAGTCAGGCGGGCCGATGTCACAGCGGTGGTGATCGATGCGCATGAGGGCGTGACCTCTCAGGACCTGCACGTTCTGGGTATGGCAATGGACGACGGCGCAGGGATCGTGATCGTGATGAACAAATCAGACCTGGTCGACGCCGAGGATGGGCTGCGCGATAGCCGCGAGCGGCAATTGGCCGGCCGTGCCCGGTTTGTCAATTGGGCGCCGATCGTTTGGGTCTCGGCGCTCACCGGCGACGCTGTCGACAGCGTTGTCGCGGCTGCGCTCCACGTTGCCGAGGCGCGACGACAACGGGTGCCCACACCGAGGCTCAATGCGATGCTCAAGCAGGCCCAGGTTGAGCGTCCGCCGGCCACGTATCGAGGCAAGCCGATCCGGTTCTACTACGGAGTGCAGACCGAAGCGGCGCCGCCGGCGTTTACGTTCTTCGTCAACCACCCCGACGCCGTCCATTTCTCCTATGAACGCTTCCTGATGGGTCGTATCAGGAGGTCCTTCGGATTTGAGGGCACGCCGCTACGCTGCGTGTTGCGCGGTCGCGAATCGTCGGAATCGGACGACAGGGGTAGAGGTCGTGATTGAGGCCTGGATCGTCGGCGGGCTAATCGGCTACCTGCTGGGATCGGTTCCAACGGGACTATGGATCGGTAAGTGGCGGGGCGGCGAGGATATTCGCGCCTCCGGCAGTGGTCGCACTGGCGCGACCAATACGTTTCGCGCCCTGGGCCTGCGCTGGTCGGTCACCGTCCTGGTTCTGGACGCGGTCAAGGGGGCCCTGCCGATCCTGATCGTGATGGCCGTCTGGGACAGTCCGACCGGTGAAGTCGTGGCCGGGCTAGCCGCGGTCGTGGGCCACCAGTTTCCGCTCTACGCAGGCTTTCGCGGCGGCCGAGGTGCAGCCACAGCGCTGGGCGCGATGATCGCGATCATGCCGATGGGGGCGCTGTTCGCTCTCGGCACGGCGTTGCCGATCCTGCTCCGGGTCAAGGTGATGTCGCTGGCGACCCTGACGGGCGCTACCTCGGCGGCGATTGGCATCTCGCTGCTCGCCGCATATGGGCATGCCCCGGACGCCTACATCGCCTACGCGGTCGGCACCTGGCTATTGGTGTTGATCGGGCACAAGGACAACATCGAGAGAATCGCCTCCGGCACCGAGCGTGTCCTGTCGATGGGTCGGACCGCGACATGAGAGTCATGGTCGTCGGAGCGACCTCGTGGGGCTGCACACTGGCCTCCTGCGTTAATCGAGCCGGAAACGACGCAGTGGTGCTGTGCCGGACCGATGAGGAGGCGGCGGAGCTATCTGCCGCTCGAGAGCATCGTCGGTTACTTCCCGGAATCGCCTTGCCCGAGGGCCTCACGTTCAGCGCCAATCCGGGAGGCTCGCCTCCGCGCGTTGTGATCTGGGCCACGCCGTCGCAGCGACTGAGGGAGAACCTGCGCAAGGTGCTCCCCAACCTGACTCCAGGGGACACCGTTCATGCGTCGGCGGCGAAGGGTTTGGAAAAAGGCTCCCACCTGCGGATGACCCAGGTGCTGGAGCAGGAATTGACCCTCGCTGGTCGGGAAGGGCGGGTTGGCTCGATTTCTGGACCCAACATCGCACGGGAGGTCGCACGCGGACTGCCGGCGACGACCGTCGTCGCTTCGGCGAATGGGGACGATCGACATCGACTGCAACAGGCCCTGAACTCAAACTCCTTCCGGGTCTACACCAACGACGACGTAGTCGGCGTTGAACTGGGAGGCGCGCTGAAGAACGTGATCGCCATTGCGGTTGGTACCGCGGTGGGCATGGATGTCGGCGACAACGCGCGAGCAGCCCTGATGACCCGCGGGCTGTCCGAGATCACCAGACTTGGCGTGTCGTTGGGCGCCGAGCCGGCTACCTTCGCCGGTTTGGCCGGGCTCGGCGATCTCCTGGCCACTGCCAGCAGTCCGCGGTCCCGCAACCGGACTCTGGGCGAGAGAATCGGCAGCGGTTTGACGTTGGCTGAGGCGATGGCGGACAACCCTCACGTCGTTGAGGGTGTCGAGACGACCCGAGTAGTGCTGGAGGTGGCCGAGGCTTTCGGGGTCGACATGCCGATCGCCCAGGTGGTCTCACAGGTTCTCTTCGAGGATCTGGAGCCGAGAGAAGCCATCCGTGTATTGATGGAACGTGCGCCGACCGTGGAAGGCTGATGAGCGAACCAATCAGTCACCAGGACGCCGCCGAACCGGTGGATGGGTTGCGGCGGGTCATCGCCGCGGTCGCGTCGGGCCAGATCGAGCTGGAACCTGACGACCTTCACGCAGTGTCTCGCCTGGCGCCCGATTCGGCAGGTCTGGTCTCCGCACAATTGGCTCAGCTCGAGTCGATGAGCCGTTTCGCCTTAATGGAACAGCTGCAGCGGATCGGCTCCGAGTTTGGCGGCTACGACTTTACCGTCGTGTTCGCTGCGATGATCACCGACGACGACGCAGCGGTGAGGTCATTGGCCGTGAATGGCCTGGCGATCTGTGAGACCGGAGGGGCCACGAAAGGGTTGCTTGCGGTCGCCAACTCGGAGGAGGAAGACTCCGATGTCCGTCGCGAGGCTGTGACGGCCCTTGGCGAGGTCGCGATGCGCCTCGAGCTGGGATGGGCCTCGGGCGAGGACGCCGACGATGTCGTCGATTGCCTGCGAACAATCGCCGAAGATGTTCGGGAGGATGACGAACTGCGCGCCTCGGCCGTCTCCGCTGTCGGCGTCGTGACCGCCGATTGGGTACCGGAATTGATCGAAGAGGCCTTTCGAAGCGACACGGCCGCCCTGCACCTGGGCGCGGTCCAGGCAATGGGCCGAAGCGCCGACGTCTACTGGCTCCCGGTCCTCGAGGGTTCGCTCGTCGCCGAGGATGAGGACGAGCGGCTGGCCGCCGTCCAGGCGATTGGCGAAATCGGCTCCGAGGACGGCGCGCCGATGCTGCTGGAGCTATTCGATGACCCCTCTTCGTCGGAGGAACTGATTCAGGGCGCGGTAGCAGCGCTGGGCGAGATCGGCAGCGAGGAGGCGGTGGAAGAACTCCAGCAGCTACGGACCCACCCTGATCCGACCGTCAGAGCCACGGTCCAGACAGCGTTGGAGGAAGCAGCGTCGCTTGACGACCTGCAAGATTTGGGCGCCTCTCGCGATCCGTTTGGCTGGAGGCACGAGTAGCGTCGCGCGGGAGTTCTGGGGTGCCTCTGATAGATTGAAAATCGTTGATTGATGTTGAGCAGGAGTTATGGCGTGCGGAGCAGCAGCGAGCGCCCACGACGGACAGGAACCCGAAGGACCACTAGGTCACCCAAATCGATTCGCAAGGGAATAGCGGTGAGCGCCGGCGGTGTCGTCTGGCGTGAGCGGGAGCGGCCGGGTGAGGTCGAGGTGGTGCTGGTACAGACGCCCGCCCGGCGGTGGTCGTTGCCCAAGGGTACGCCCGAGAATGGCGAGAAGCTGGACGAAACTGCCTTGCGTGAAGTGTCCGAGGAGACCGGACTGCAGGTTCAGCTGGACGAGAAGATTGGCGTCATGCGCTATTCGTTCGGCGGCGAAGAGGCGCGCATCGACAAGGCCGTACACTTCTGGCTGATGCAGCCGACCGGTGGTTCGTTTGAACACCACGATGACGAACACATCGACGTGCGCTGGGTTGGACTGGGCGACGCGATGCGGATGGTCAGCTATCGCAACACGGCGTCGTTGCTGGAGGACGCCGCAGCGCTGCTGGATCGACGGGTCGGTCCGGCGCAGGCCTGAGCGGCGATCTACCCTGCGTCTGATACCCCGAGACCGAGGCGAACCTGGAGTCTGTCGTGGTCACCAGTCCTGCTGACGTGGTCGCTGAGGGCAAGCTGGTGTTGCTTCGGCGCAAGCGCCTCGACGACGCCAGGCTGGACTGGATCTGGCGCACCGACGTCGAGCTGGCGGAGTTGGACGCCGCCACCGTTAGTCCGTTGACGTACGAGCAGTACCGAAACCAGTACGCCTGGCAGTTGCGTTCTACGCCGGTGTATCGATCAACGTTCGCTGTCGAGACGATTGACGAACCGCGTCATATTGGCAACGTCATGTACTACAACACCGACTTCCAACGCCGCGAGACGGAGTTGGGCATTCTGCTGGGCGACCGCACCTGTTGGAACGGTGGCTTTGGCCGCGAGGCGGTGGGGCTGCTGGTCGACCACATCTTCACGAACACGTCGTTGACGCGGGTGTACCTGCATACGCTCGACTGGAACGTGCGGGCTCAGCGAGCGTTTTCGGCGGCCGGGTTCCGCGACTGCGGGCGGGTGCGGCGGGCGACGCATCGGTTTCACCAAATGCACGTGTTGCGAGAGTGGTTCTGGGATCGCCAGTACCAGCGCCGCAGCGCGCCTTGAGGCCGGGGCCAGCGTGGCCGAGGCGGCCAGCCGCGACTAGCCGCGACTGGGCAAAATGACGACGCCGTTGCCCGGGGTGCTGACCGAGCCGTCTGCTCGGACGCCTTCGATGTTGAGTTCAACGATGTTGCGCTCGCCCTCGGTGTACTTGCGGGTGACGGTACCGCGCAGCGTGAACTTCTTTTCCTGCGCCGACTCGCGGCCTTGGGCGGCGGGGTCCATGCCTCGGTATGAGCACTGCACGCGCTTGACCTGTCCTTCGGGGCCGGCGAAACGCCAGAGCAGTTCGCCGAGGAAGGCGTGCTTGAGGGCGCCGTGGACGATGATGTCGTCAAGGCCCGTGTCCTGCGCGTAGCTTGTGTCGTAGTGAATCTGGTAGAAGTCGCCTGAGCCGGCGGCCCACTGGACGAGCTGCTGGCTGGTCGGGCTCTTCTCGAGTTCGGGGATGCTGTCACCGACTTCGATGTCTTCGAAGTAGATCTGGTCCGGCACTGCGTCTGACATATCTCGTCTCCTTCTGTCTCTGACAGTTTAGGCGAACGGCTGAATCAGCCGCCCGGAGCGGGGTAGGAGATGCCGGTGCCGCGCGAGACGGCGACCACCTGGCCGTGCTGGTTGGTGTAGGTCGTTTCCGAGACCTGAATCAGCATCGGCACGCCCAGCGCGCCGCTCCAGCGCTCCTGCAATGAGGCCAATGCGGTGGCCGACGTGAGCGTGTCACCGGCGCAGATCTGCTCCCCGGTGTACTCGATGTCGGTACCGCCGTTGAGCACCAGCGGATAGGGCGAGCGGAAGCCGCCGCCGCCGCGACGACCGCCGAACGTGGCGTCGGACTCAGCCGGATTGAAGATCGGCGTGCCCAGGTAGCCCGGAGGCGCCGGCAAGCTGCGGAAACCGCGCTCGCGTGCGACCGCTTCGTCATAGAACGCGGGGTCGACGTAGCCGACCGAGCGGGCGAACATGCGCACGCTGGTCGTGGTCAGTTCGCTGACGGTTTCTTCGCCCTTGACCCCGATCAAGGCCTTCATCTCGTCGGTGACGACCGACTCAAACTCCTGGTCTGCCATTTGGCTCCTCGCTTGTCTCTGGAGTAGTTTCGCGTTGTTAGGGAGGGACGCAGCGAAGTTTAGCTGCCGCCCGCGCCCGCTGCGACAATTCTGAATTTGGGCGGCCGCGAGGGCACCGCGAACTCCTCGCCCGTGGCCATGTCGACGGCGCAGAAGTTCCCGGTCTTGAGCTCGCGCACGAGGTCCTGCCAGGTCTCAATGGAGTCGGTCTCGAACCATGTGGCGACCTTGCCGATGTCGTGCACGGCGTGGGAATCCGTGCCGGCGGTGCCGTTCATGCCAGAGGCGGCGGCGAGGTCGGCGGAGAACCGGTTCTCTCGCTCCTTGCCGCGGCCATTGAGGATCTCCAGCGCGACGACGTGATCCATGGCGCTGTTACTGGCGGCCCGTTCGACGGCGACCTCCCAGTCCTCGCGATTGTCCTTCCAGGCGATCTGACGCCGGTAGGGATGAGCGAAGACGAGCGCGCCGCCGCGCTCGTAGACATGCTCGGCCAGACGCTCCACGCGGTGCATGCCGAAGACGTATTTTTCCATGCCCCAGGCGAGAATGTGGCCCGGGTCTGTGGAGACCTCGCAACCGGGAATGATGACGATCCCGACTTCTTCGGCGATCTTCTGCACCTCGTCATGCGGCCAGAGCGCGTCATGCTCGGTGAACGAAATGGCGTCGAGCCCTGCCTCCTTGGCGCGAATCGCGAGGTCCTTCGGGTCGAGCACGGAGTCGTGGGAGCGCGGCCACGTGTGGTTGTGAAGGTCAATCAGCATGTAGGCGCCTTACTGGACTGGTGCAAGGTTTAACGCAGGGGGCGAGGGCATGGTATCACCCCGACGGAAATTGCCGGCTGCCGGGCGGGCGCGGACACGAGGGCGCGACCGGCTCCCGAATTGCACGACGGGAGCGGTCAAGGTGAGCCAAGCAGGTCTGGTGGCTGAGGCCCTGCCGGTCGTCCGGGAAAAAACGTCTGCGCTGGTGAGCGCGCTTCAGGAGCGCGCCGGGACGCGGGTGGGGAGGATTAGGGGTAGTCGTCATCTTCCTCGGTGATTTCGTCTTCGCTGGTGAGGAGCCTGAACTCTTCTGGCTGATCCGGCTGATTGGGTTCAGTCTGGTCGTCGGCGGGGCCGAAGCCGAGTTCGCGGATGGCGTCGCTGGTGCGGTCGAAGAGGCCGACGATGCGGGCGAGAGAGCGGGTGGCCTGGAACTGGATGTACTTGGGTCCGTTGGTGGCGAAGTGCTGGAGTTGGCTGAGGATGGCTCTGGGGTTGAGGGCGAGGGGCGGGTTGTTGGAGGGGGCGGTGGTGCGGATGTAGGCGTGGGCGTGGGTGATGGCGGACATGGGTCGGGGCTCCTGTTCGAACTGGTCGTGGGGATCCAGTGTAGGTACATATGTTCGTAATGGGCGGGTTGGAGTGTGTCGGTGGATGCGCTGGGGGGTGGTCTGCGTGTGGGTGCGAGGGCCCTCACCCCAGCCCTCTCCCTCGGGGAGAGGGGGCCGGAGGGGGGGAGTGGAGAGGTCTGTGGATGATCAGGGGGTGTTCTGCGTGGGGCGATCTCGGTCTGGGCCCCGCGTCAAGCGCGGGGCATCGGCGGAGGGAAGGGGGGTGGCGATTGAGTGAGTTGAGGCTGGTGCATATACTCCCTCAGAGTCGCCTGCCGTCGTCGGCGGGTTCTGGATCCCCGCATCGAGTGCGGGGCAGGCAGGAGCGGGGTCGTCCAGATGGACAATGTCCTGGAACAGTACGGGCACCTCGGCATCCTGCTGATCTTTGCCGCTCTGTTCCCGTCGCTTCCGTTGATCGCGTCGTGGGCGATGTTCAAGTTCGGACTGCGGCCCCGGCTGCCCAATGCGGTCAAGTCGGACACCTATGAGTGCGGGGTCGAGACCGAGGGGCCAACCTGGGTCCAGTTCAACTTCCGCTACTACCTGGTGGCGCTGATCTTCGTGCTCTTCGACGTCGAGGTGATCTTCCTCTTCCCGCTGGCGGTGGCGCTGGATTCGGTGGTCGTGACGGGGCTGGTGGCGGCGCTGATCTTCATTGCCGTGCTCTTCCTGGGGCTGGTCTACGAGTGGCGGCGCCAGGCACTGGAGTGGCGCTGACGTGACGGCCCAATACGACGCTTCGGCGGCGATGGAGATCGTCAACGCGAGCGCGCCCGGCGCGGCCTGCGTAGACGGCGGCATCCTGTTCCTCGAGCCGGACCGCCTGGTGGAGGCAATCCAGGCGCTGCGCGACTCCGAGGAGAGCGACCTGATCTTCCTCTCCAATCTCACCGCCGTCGACCAGGAGTTGCATTTCGAAATCGTCTATCACCTGCAGTCGCTGGACCTGAACCACATCCTGCAGATCAAGGCGCGGGTGACGGATCGCGAAGATCCGGCGCTTCCCTCATTGACCGGCCTGTTCCACGGCGCCCATCTGCAGGAACGCGAGGTCTACGACCTGTTTGGGATCCGCTTCGAGGGGCACCCCGATCTGCGGCGGATGTTCCTCTGGGACGGCTTCCCCGGCTATCCGCTACGCAAGGATTTCCTGCAGATGCCGGGGCAGGTGCGAGCCGGACTGCCCGGTTTCCCGCACGAGAGCGAAGAGAACGCCTGGCCGGTGCCGGGCAGCGTGCCCCAACGACCAGTGCATCCGAACGACCCGCAGCCTGAGGGCGAACTGGTCGTTGCCGAAGAAGGCGAGGAATCGTCGTGACCACCGCCGACGACACTCAGCTCGCCATGCAGGGCACGATCGAGGCCTTGACGACCGGCGACGGTTCCGAACCGGTCGTCGTCAACCTGGGACCGCAACACCCCTCAACGCACGGGGTGTTCCGGCTCAAGGTGACGCTTGACGGGGAGATCGTCCAGGACGCGGAGATGCGGATCGGCTATCTGCATCGCTCGATGGAGAAGCTGGCCGAAGAGCGGACCTACACACAGAACATTCCCTTCACCGACCGGATCGATTACCTGGCCGCGATGTCGAACAACCTCGCCTACTGCCTGGCGGCGGAAGAGCTGTTGGGCGTCGAGGTTCCGCCGCGCGCGAATGCGATCCGCGTGATGTTCGCCGAGTTGCAGCGGGTGGCCTCGCACGCGATGGCCAACGGCACGTTCATCAACGATTGCGGCGCCTGGCATACGCCGCTGTTCCACATGTTCCGCGATCGCGAGCGCGTGCTCGACATGTTCGAGATGACCTGCGGCGCGCGGCTGACCACGAACTACATGCGGATCGGCGGGGTCGCCTTTGACCTGCCCGACGAGCTACTGCCGACACTTGAGCAGTTCCTGGCCGACATGCCGGAAAACATCGCCAACTACGAAGCGCTGCTGCTGGAGAACGAGATTCTGCATGCGCGCGCTCGCGGAATCGGCGTGATCTCGCCGGAGATGGCGATCAACTCGTCGCTCTCGGGTCCGGTGCTGCGCGCGACCGGTGTGCCCTGGGATCTGCGCAAGGCGAATCCCTACTGCGGCTACGAGGACTATGAGTTCGATGTGCCGGTCGGCGAGCAGGGCGACTGTTTCGACCGCTTCCTCGTGCGCATGGCCGAGGTCAAGGAGAGCCTGAGGATCTTGCGGCAGGTGGTCGACACCCTGCCCGACGGCCCCTGGCTGGCCGATGTGCCGCTGCACGCCCGACCGGATCCCGGCGAGTCGTACGCCCGAGTGGAGTCTCCGCGCGGCGAACTGGGCTTCTACCTGGTCTCCGACGGCGGGCCCGCGCCGTACCGATTCCACTGCCGTCCGCCCTCGCTGATCAATCTGACGGCGCTGAAGGAAATGTCGATTGGCGGTACCCTTGCCGACGCGATCGTGACGTTGGGTTCGATTGACATCGTGGTGGGGGAGATCGATCGATGACCGATTTCGCCGGTCTCACCAGCGTTCTGGGCTCCACGTTGGGGGCCTGGTACGACTTCCGCGACCTGAACAACCTTCAGCGGTTGATCACCGAGTGGATCGCGGAGTGGGGTCCGGACTGGCTGGCGTCGATCATCGCCGGCGTGCTCGGCACGCTGGGCATTCTGGGCGTGATCGGACCGACGCTGTTGATCCTGATCTGGGTCGAGCGCAAGGTGATCGCCCGCTTCCAGCAGCGCTACGGACCCAACCGTGTCGGGCCCAAGGGGCTGTTGCAGCCGGTGGCCGACGCGGTCAAGCTGATCCTCAAGGAACAACTCGCCCCGCGTGCGGCTGACAAGCTGATTTTCTTCCTGCCGCCGGTGCTGATCTTCGTGCCCGGCGTGCTGATCTGGGGCGTGCTGCCCTTTGGTCCGCGGATGTCGGTCGCCGATCTGAACGTCGGCGTGCTGTTCCTGCTGGCCGTGTCCGGCACGACGGTGCTGGTGATCTTCATGGCGGGTTGGTCGTCGAACAACAAGTACGCGCTGTTCGGCGCGATGCGCGCCGTGGCGATGTCGATCTCCTACGAGGTGCCGATGGTGCTGGCGCTGCTGACGCTGGTGGTGTTCTCGGGCACGATGTCGATCAACGGGATCGTCGAGTGGCAGCAGCAGGAGGACGTGATCTTCATCCTGCTCTTCCCGCTGTCGGCGATCGCGTTCTTCTTTGCGGCATCGGCGGAGCTGAACCGCACACCGGCCGACATTTCGGAAGCGGAGTCGGAGATCGTCGCCGGGTACCACACCGAGTACTCGGGTATGCGCTTCGGCCTGTTCTACGCGGTTGAACTGGGCAACACGCTGGTCGTGTCGGCGTTCATTGCGACGTTCTTCCTCGGCGGTTGGTGGTTGTGGGGCCTCGATCAATGGGTGCCGAGCTGGATCATCCTGCTGGCCAAGACCGGCGCGGTCTACTTCCTGCTGATCTGGACTCGCGGTACGCTGCCACGCCTGCGCGTGGACCAGCTGATGAGCTTCTGCTGGAAGGCGCTGGTGCCGGCGACGCTGCTGTTCGTCGTGGTCGCGTTCGTCGAGCGGACGTTGCTGATTTCCGAGGGCTGGGATACGACCGTTGCGCTGCCGATCATGGCGGTATTCAACATCGCCCTGACGCTGGGCGCGATCATGCTGTTCGCCCGTGTTTCGCGACCGGCGGCGCTGCGCCGACCGGCCCGGATCCGCATGGTCGGTACGGAGATCGGTGGTCTGAGGGCCGCTCGCCAGGTTGCCTCCCGGACCGAGGAGCCGCAGTTCCAGGTGGGTGGTGACTAGGTCATGAGCGACTTCGGTTTCCATCTGGCGTTCTGGTCGCTGGCGGCGATGACCCTGGGCGGCGCGTCGATGATCATGATCAGCCGCAACCTGATCCACGCCGTGATCTGGTTGGTGATGTCGATGCTGGGCGTCGCGGGCTTGTATCTGACGCTGTCGGCCGACTTCATCGCCGTGGTTCAGGTGCTGATCTACGTCGGCGCGATCTCGGTGTTGATGCTGTTCGCGATCATGCTGACCCCGCGCGCCGAGCGGGACAACTCGCAGAACATGAAGACGGGCGGTCCGGCGGCGCTGGTCGTGATTCTTGTGATGATCTCGACGCTCTGGGTGGCGATCGATACGGACTGGGGGGCGGTGCGCGAGGCGGCTCTGACCGAGCAGGCGCGGCTGATCGGCGAGAGCCTGATCAAGCATTACATCCTGCCGTTCGAAATCGGGGCGGTGCTGCTGACGGCGGCGCTGGTCGGCGCGATTGCGCTGGCGCGTCAGGACGACGAGGACGCGGCGGTGCATGCGTCGTCGTTGCAGGCTGAACTGGAAGGCGACGCGTCGGTCGATCCGGTTGACGTGGTCGATCCTCCGATCCCGTCCGACGGTGAGGCCGGCTCATGATCATTGGACTTGAGCACTACCTCGTCCTTGGGGCGTTGTTGTTCTGCATCGGCTTCTTCATCGCGTTGTCGAAGAAGAATGCGATCGGGGTGCTAATCGGGGTTGAGCTGATGCTCAACGCGGTGAATCTGACGCTGATTGCGTTTTCGCGGTTCGGCTCGGCCGAGGTGGCGTTGTCGACGCAGGTGTTTGTGGTGTTCATCATCGCCGTGGCCGCCGCAGAAGTGGCGGTCGGGCTCGCGCTGGCGCTGGTGGTTTATCGGAACCGGCAAACGATCTCGGTCGATCGCACGACCTTGTTGAAGGGCTGAGGACGGGATGTGGGCTCCGCTGATGACCGCGCCGAACCGCTACGTCGCCGAGACGTTGCGCGAGCTTCTGTTCGCCGAGGGCGTGTCGGTGCGGTTCGTGGTTGAGCCCGATCGCAAGGACGAGGGCGATTTCGCGCCGGTCATTCTGATGGTGCCGGACTCGAAGACGCACGTGGCGCGGGAAATCCTGGGGAAGGTATAACGGCGTGTCCGAGACCATCTTCTGGGTGATTCTCTTCCTGCCGCTGACCGCGTTCGTGTTGGCGGGGATTTCGGCGGTCAACCAGAATCTGCAGCGTCAGATTCCCGAGTGGGATCCCAGCTATCCGCGCTCGTGGAAGCCGATCGCCGATCTGTTCTGCGGTCCGCGACTGGCCTCGACGCCGTTGATCATCGCGCTGGCGGTTGCCTTCCTGCTTGCGGTAATCAACCTGATCGACTCGATCGGTCTGCGCGGTCTGCCGCTCAACATCGGGACGCACGAGTTGTTCACGGCCGGCGAGCTGGTTGTCAACGTCGGCGTGCGGATCGACGGGCTGACCTCGGTGATGCTGGTTGTCGTGACCGGCGTGTCGCTGTTGGTTCAGGTGTACTCGACCGGATACATGGACGGCGACCACGGCTACCGCCGCTACTTCGCCTTCATGGCGCTGTTCACGACCTCGATGCTGGGACTGGTCCTGGCCGACAACCTGCTGATGCTGTTTGCCTTCTGGGAGCTGGTCGGGCTGACGTCGTATCTGCTGATTGGATTCTGGTTCCACCGGCCGGCTGCCGCGGCTGCGGCGAAGAAGGCGTTCCTGGTCACCCGACTTGGCGACCTCGGCATGCTCGCCGCGATGATCCTGATCTTCAGCAAGACCGGCACGCTCGATATCTCAGCAATCAACGAGCTCGCTGACAGCGGGGCTGAAGCCGGGATGTTCGCATTCAATGGCCTGCTGATCGGCCAGACGGCGATGACGCTGTTCGGTCTCGGGCTGATCGCCGGCGCGGTCGGCAAGTCGGCGCAGTTCCCGCTGCACATCTGGCTGCCCGACGCGATGGAGGGCCCGACGCCGGTCTCGGCGCTGGTCCATTCAGCAACCATGGTTGCAGCAGGCGTCTACCTGCTGGCTCGCTTCTTCCCGGTCATTCACGCTTCCTCGACGGCATCGGACCTGATTGCCTGGATCGGAGCCGGCACCGCTCTGGGCGCGGCGATCCTGGCGATGGTGCAGGTCGATATCAAACGGGTGCTCGCTTACTCGACGATCTCCCAGCTGGCCTACATGATGTTCGCGATCGGCGTCGGCGGGTATGCCGCCGCGGTCTTCCACTTGATGACCCACGCCTTCTTCAAGGCGATGTTGTTCCTCGGTTCCGGCTCGGTCAACCACTCGACCAACACATTCGACATGCGGAAGATGGGCGGTTTGCGGACGCTCATGCCGATCACGTTTGCGACCTTCGCGATTGGCACACTTGCCCTGGCAGGCATTTTCCCGCTTTCGGGATTCTGGTCGAAGGATGAGATTCTGGTTGAGGCGTGGTTGCATAACAAGGGCGTGTTCGTGCTCGGTTTCATCGCTGCCGGGTTGACTGCTGCCTACATGGTGCGCGCGGTCTACATGACGTTTTTCGGGGAGTACAAGGGTGGCGAGCAGGTGGCTCCGGGCGAGCACGGCAACGAGGATCCGTCGCACCCGCACGAGTCTCCTCGCAGCATGACAACCCCGTTGATAATCCTCGCCGTCTTCGCGGTGGTCAGCGGATTCGTAACCCTCGGGTCAGAGATCCAGACCTGGGTCTACGGTGCGCTGCCCCATCCTGCGCACCACACAGAGAAACTCCCATTCCTCCACTGGCACTGGGGTGTCGCGATCAGTTCGACCGCTTTCGCACTGATCGCTGCCGGCATCGCATACCGATTCATGCGCGATCGTGAGCGCGTGCGCAGTTGGGGCGTGGGCGGCATCTGGCCAATTCCCGAGGCCCAGAGATTCGCGACCGAACTGTTCTACCTCGACGCGCTGGCGGAGAACCTGCTCACCCGGCGAGTCTTCTACGGCTGGATTGCCCGATCCTCGGCCTGGTTCGACGCCACGATTGTGGACGGCGTCGTCAACCGCGCCTGGCGCGAGGGCCTGACCATTTCCAGCGGCGCCCGGTTCGTGCAGAACGGCTGGGTGCAGGCGGGCACACTCTCGATTGGACTCGGCGGCATGATCATCTGGATCGCCGTCGTGCTGTTCTAGGAGCGATAGATGGATCCGGGCTTCCCCGTACTGTCGCTGCTGATCTTCCTGCCGCTGGCGGGTGTCTTGCTGATCGCGCTGCTGCCCGGTCGCCACACGCGCACCGAATGGCTGGTCCAGAACGCTCCCGGTAACCAGGTCGACTACCCCAAGTGGATCGCGCTGGGCATTGCCCTGGCCACATTGATCATCGCCCTGGTGATGTTCATCCTCTTCGACCGCTCGGTCTCCGGCTTCCAGTTTGTCGACGAGTTCGACTGGATCTCCGCCGAAGCAGTCGGCTTCAACGTCACCTACGCCTTCGGCGTCGACGGACTGTCGATGCCCCTGGTCTTCCTGACCGCGTTCCTGACCGTCGTCGGCGTGCTCGTCTCGTGGCGCATCGATCTGCGGACGAAGGAGTACTTCGCCTGGCTGCTCGTGCTCGAGACCTCTGTGCTCGGTGTCTTCACCTCGCTCGACCTGATCTTCTTCTTCCTCTTCTGGGAGCTCGAGCTGGTCCCGATGTTCCTGCTCATTTCCATCTGGGGCAGCGGCAACCGCAACTACTCGGCGCTCAAATTCGTGCTCTACACGGTCTTCGGCTCGGCCTTCATGCTGGCCGGATTCCTGGCCATGGGCGTCGCCGCCGACACCTTCGACATCCGCGAAATCCGCCAGGACGCGCTCGCCGCCGCCTTCCTGCCGGCCCCGGTCATCTTCTCATTCATCCTGATCGCCTTCGCGATCAAGCTGCCCGTCGTGCCGCTGCATACCTGGCTGCCCGACGCGCACACCGACGCACCGACCGCCGTTTCCGTAATCCTCGCCGGCGTGCTGCTCAAGATGGGCGGCTACGGCATCCTGCGGCTGCTCTTCACCCTGATGCCGGATGTCGGCGCCGACGCCGACCTGGCGCTCGCGATTATCGGGACCGTGTCAATCGTCTACGGCGCGATCGTGACGATCAGACAGACCGACTTGAAGAGACTGATCGCGTATTCCTCCGTGTCCCATATGGGCTTCGTCCTGTTGGGTGTGTCCGCGCTCGGGGTGACCGGGATGGCCGGCGCGGCGATGCAACTCGTCACCCACGGCCTGATCACCGGCATGCTCTTCGTCATGGTCGGACTCGTCTACGACCGCACCCATACCCGTCAGATCGCCGATATGCGCGGCCTGGCGCACTACATCCCGCTGCTGGGGATCGGCATGGTCTTCGCCGGACTGGCCGGACTCGGATTGCCGGCGCTGGCCGGCTTCGTGGCGGAGATCACGATCTTCCTCGGCGCGTTCGAATCGCAAACGGCCGCCGTTTCGGTGTCCCTGCTCGGCGTCCTGCTCGCCGCGGCCTACATCCTCTGGGCGCTGCAACGAACGTTCTTCGGTCCCAAGGACGAGAAGTGGTCCAACCTGCCCGACGCGGACCACTGGAGCGAGTTCACGATCATCGGCGCGCTGATGGCCCTGATCGTGCTGCTCGGCGTCTACCCGTCAATCGTCATGGACCTGTTGGAGATGGGCGTTGAGCCGATCGTCGAGAACATCGAGACCTTCGTCTCAAGTGGGGCGGGAGGCGGCTGATGCTCAGCGATGTCAACCTGCTCGGACCAGAGCTCGTCCTCCTCGTCGTCGGCGGCTTCCTCCTGATCGCCGACCTGTTCGTCAAAGACCGCCGCCTGCTGATGGGCACGACCCTGGCGGCGCTGCTTGGCTCGATCCTCTACTCTGCCGTGCTGCTGACCGAAGGCCACGTTGGATCGCAGGGATTCGGCGGAGTCCTGGTCGTCGACAAGTTCGCGATCTTCTTCCAGATCCTGCTCGCAGGTGCTGCGATGGCCGCCGTGCTGGTTTCGACCGAGACCATGCAGCGCACGCCGTCGCGTCGTGGCGAATACCTGGCCTTGATCCTCTTCTCCACCGCCGGGCTGCAGCTGCTCGCGGGCTCCCGCGACCTGATCATGATCTTCATCGCGCTGGAGCTCACCTCAATCTCGCAATACATCCTGGTCGGTTTCTACAAGGACCGCTGGGGCTCCGAGGGCGGACTCAAGTACCTGCTCACCGGCGCCGTCGCATCGGCCGTGCTGCTCTACGGCATGGCGATCCTGCTTGGTCTGACGGGTTCCACCAACCTCTCTGAGATCGCCAACTACATCGCCTGGCAGGGCGACGGCAATCTGGATGCGCTGATCCTGGCCGCCGTCTTCCTAATCGCCGGATTCGGCTTCAAGGCAGCGGTCGCCCCCTTCCAGATGTGGGCGCCCGACGCCTACACCGGCGCACCGACGCCAATCGCCGCCTACCTCTCCGTCGCCTCCAAGGCAGCCGCATTCGCCATCCTGATCCGCGTCTTCTTCGAGGCGCTGGGCGACGACCTGCTGGCCGAGCACTGGAAGACAATCTTCGCCGTCCTCGCCACGATTTCGATGTTCGTCGGCAACTTCTTTGCGCTCCGTCAGAACAACATCAAACGCATGCTGGCCTACTCGTCGGTCGCGCAGGCCGGCACGCTGATGATCGGCCTGGCGGCAATCTCGGCCGATCGCGGTGAGTTACTGGGCGCGAGCGGCATCCTCTTCTACCTCGCCGGCTACACCGTGACCAACCTGGCTGCGTTCACGGTGATCATCCTGATCGCCAACCAGAACGGCGGCAGCTACGACATCCGAAAGTACGCCGGGTTGGGCAAGAAGTCGCCCTGGCTGTCGATCGTGCTCGCATTCGCCCTGATCTCGCTGATCGGCCTGCCGCCCACGGCGGTGTTCTTCGGAAAGATCTATCTGTTCGAGACGGCGGTGCAGAGCGGCCTCGCCTGGTTGGCCGTGATCGGCACCGTCAACACCCTGATCTCGGCCGCCTACTACCTGCGGCCGGTCAAGGCGATGTTCATCGACTCGGCTGAAGAAGAGGACGATGCGCCGATGCCGCGTCCGTCCAACAGCGTCCTGGCGACGATGGGTCTGGTCACCGCCGGTGTTCTCGTAATCGGTCTGCACCCTGGTTTGTTGATCAACGCCGCAGAGGCCGCTGTCGCCGCCATATTCTCGTGATGTGACGGCTTCGCAACACCAGGTCGACATCCTGGTCGATTCCGCTTTTGTCCACCGCGTGGATGTGGATGCTCTTGAGCGCTGCGTGCGAGCAACGTTGGGCTCGCGCAGACTGCGCATAGCCCGTGTCGTCTCCGTTCGGGTGACGGATTCCCGAACGGTCCGGCGCCTCAACCGACGGTTTCGCGGAGAGGACTCGGCCACCGATGTGCTCTCGTTCAACACAGACTTCGACGGCCTGCGCCGACCGGATGGCGCGGCTGAGCTGGGCGAGATCGTGATCGCTCTGCCGGTCGCCGCACGCGGCGCGCGCGAGCGCGGGCGAACGCTCGCAGAAGAACTCGCCCTGCTTGTGGTGCACGGCACGCTGCATCTGTTGGGCTTCGACCACGAGCAACCGGACGAAGACGCGCGGATGAAGCAGATGGAACTCGTCGCGCTGGGTCGCGCTGGACTGGCAAGCGCTGCTCGGACTTGACGGTAGTAGATACTATGTTCTACTCTCAAGTCATCGCAAGCAGGAACTCCGGAGGCGTGTCGTGAGCGGCACCGTCTTGTATCGCAAGTGGCGCCCGGCCGACTTCGATCAGGTCGTCGGCCAGGAGACCGTGGTCCGCACGCTCAGAAACGCGGTCGCCCAAGACCGGATTGCGCACGCCTATCTGTTCTGCGGGCCTCGCGGAACGGGCAAAACGACGACCGCCCGGATTCTGGCGCGAGCGATCAACGGCCGCACGGCCTCGACCACCGCAACGGCGCTTGGCGAAGTGGACGATCTGGGCTTCGACCTGGTCGAGATTGACGCCGCTTCGAATCGCGGCATCGATGACATCCGCGAGCTGCGCGAACGGGCCAACTACCGGCCCGGATCGGCCCGGTTCAAGGTCTACCTGATCGATGAAGTGCATCAGCTCACAGGCGCAGCCGCCGACGCGCTGCTCAAGACGCTTGAGGAACCGCCGCCGCATGTCGTCTTCATCCTCGCCACGACCGATCCGGAGGCGCTCAAGCCGACGATTCTCAGCCGCTGCCAGCGCTTCGACTTCCGTCGCGTCAGCGTCGACGACATGGTCGCGCGACTGAACGCGATTGCCGAGGCAGAGGGGATCGATATCCCTGACGAAGCCCTGCGCCTGATTTCACGGGAGGCGACCGGCTCGTTGCGCGACGGCGTCAACCTGCTCGACCAGGTCTGGGTCATGTGCGGCTCAACGGTCTCGCTGGAGGCGGCGCAGGAGGCGCTGGGATTGAGCCCTGACGCAAGAGCGATGGAGCTCGCCTCGGCCGCCCTGCGCGGCAAGCTGGCCGAGGGTCTGGCGGTGCTTTCGGCGGTCCAGGAAGACGCCATCGACTTCGGCCGCTTCAAGCGCCAGGTCGTGATCCACCTGCGCCATGCCCTGCTCCAGCTGACCGGAGCAACCGGGACGTTGTCGCTTTCCGCGCCCGAACTGGAGCGCCTGGAGGAGGTCTGTCAGGGCGTCGAGGCTGAAGCGGCGGTGACGGCGCTCAAGGCCTTCTCGGAGGCCGACGTTCGCCGCGATCCGTATCAGCCGTTGCCGCTGGAACTGGCCCTGGCATCGATCGTCTACGGACCACCACCAGCTCCGGCGTCAGCGAGCCCCGCACCCCAACAGCGCCCGCAACAGCGTCCCCAGCGCCAACAACGACCGGACAGCCAACGGCGCCAGGGTCAGCGTCGGGAGCAACAGGCCACTCGGAGCTTGCCGCGAGTGCAAAGCCAGCCGCAGCAAGAAGTTGCGGAACAGCGTCCGGCCTCTCAGCAATCGACCGCGCCCCGCCGTGAGCAGCGCGCCACGCCATCTCGGTCAGGCGAGGCGTCAGCCTCCGACGATCTGTTGGAGCAGATCCGCATCGCGTTGCGCCGTCGCAACCAGGGACTGATCGCGACGATGCTGAACGGATCCTGCCAGATCACCGAACAGTCGGAAGACTCGCTGACGCTCGGGTTCCTGCCCAACTTCCAGCAGGTTCATATGCAGAAGGTGATGGATGCGTCCGATGCGGTCTCTGAGGCGGCGTCCGAGGTTCTCAAGCGCCGTGTCGCCATCCGCTGCGCCCCGGCGGGCGATTCCTCTCCGGCTGCTGGAGCCGCGCCGAAGACATCCCAGCCGAGCCCACCGGAGGCGAAACCGGCGGCTCAACCCGAACGCAGCCGTCTCGCTGACGAAGCCAGGTCACGCTTCGGTGCCCGGCCGTTCCACTCCAACTAAGCCAGTCGAATGCGTCCATCCATCCCCGAACGTCGACAATCCGTTTCCGTCCCCAATCGTCCAACATCCGTCCAATATCGAACAAGATCGGCCAACATCGGACAACAACTCTTGGCAGAAAGCTGAAGAAACCAGAACCAAACAGTGCAAAATTGAACCCCCTGATCGCGCGATCACCCAGCAATTTGCTGGATATCGGGGCATTTCAGTCCCTCAGAGAAAATCCCGGCGCTGACTCGCGCGCGGCCGAAGTCTCGAGAGTCGAGCGCCTAAACTGGAAATGAACGGATCCGGCGAAAGGGCTGACGATGGCGAAGCGGAAGGGCGGAATGTTCCGGCCGGCGCGTTCCAACAAGGCGCGCGGACAGGGTGTCGCCGGGGCTGGAGGTTTCTCCCCGGATATGTTGCGCCGGGCGCAGGAACTGCAGACCCAGCTGGCCGAAGCCCAGGACGAGCTCAAGGAAGCGACCGTCGAAGCCTCGGTCGGCGGCGGCGTCGTCTCCGTGAGGTTGGGCGGCGATCACAAGCTGCGCGAGGTCACCATCGACCCCGATGTCGTCGACCCGGACGACACGGAAATGCTGCAGGATCTGATCCTGGCGGCAGTGAACGAGGCGCAGGACCGCTTAGAAGAGATGCAGCAGGAGCGGATGTCGGGTCTGACGGACGGGTTGTCGCTGCCGGGCCTGCAGTAGGAGCGGTTGGCATGCAGCGCTCGCCCGCGACCGCGCCAACGATTGCCCGCCTGATCGAGGCGTTCCATCGCCTGCCCGGCATTGGTCCAAAGAGCGCCCAGCGTCTCGCCTATCACGTCCTGCGCGCGCCGCGCGCCGAAGCGGAGGCGTTGGCCGAGGCTCTGCTGGAAGTCAAAGACTCCACCCGGCTCTGCAGCATCTGCCAGAACATCACGGACGCCGATCCGTGCGCGCTCTGCCTCGATCCGCAGCGCTCCGACTCGAGCATCTGCGTCGTCGAGGAGCCACTGGACGTAGCGGCGATCGAGCGGGCCGGTGTATACCGCGGCCGTTACCACGTGCTGCACGGCGCGATTTCCCCGATGGACGGGGTTGGCCCCGAAGACCTCAAGATCCGCGAGTTGTTGTCTCGGCTTGGAGATGCCTCTGTCGAAGAGGTGATTCTGGCGATGAATCCGAATCTTGAAGGCGAAGCGACCGCCGGCTATCTCTCGCGAGTGATTGGCGCGATGGGTGTGCGGGTCACCAGGATCGCTCATGGTTTGCCGGTCGGTGCAGATGTCGAGTACGCGGACGAGCGAACGCTGCGAGCGGCGATGACGCACCGCGTTGAGGTCGATCGCCGGGACGGCAGCGGCTGATGCCGCGCGTTCGGCCGATTCGCACCGAGGCCATCGTGTTGCGCCAGCGTCCGCTGGGCGACGCCGACCGGATCTGCGTGCTGTTCTCTCCGACGCGGGGCAGAGTCGAGGCCGTGGCCAAGGGCGTGCGTAAGCCGCTGAGCAAGATGTCGGGTCATGTGGAGCCGCTCAGCCGGGGTCAGTTCGGGCTGGCGCAGGGCCGCTCGCTGTACGTGATCACCGATGCCCAGACCCTGGACACGTGGTCTCCGCTGCACGATGACGTGCAACGGATGACGGAGGCGCTGGCGATGGCCGAACTGGTCGATCGCTCGACGGACGCAGACGCGTACTCGGGTCAGCTCTACCAGTTGCTGCGACAGTCTCTGGAAGCGCTCGCCCTGACCTCATCCCCGGAGGCGGTCCGCCGCTGGTTCACCTTGCGATTTCTCGATCAGCAGGGATACCGGCCCGAACTCGACGCCTGCGTACGATGCCGAGCAGAGGTCGGACCCGAAGGCAACGGCTACGCCCCGGCCGACGGTGGCGTCATCTGCCCGAGCTGTCACGGAGCGGGACACGGACAACGTCTGTCCTCACCGGTCTTTCGATTGTTACGCTATATGAGACGGTCGTCGGCTGAGTCGACGGCGCAGGTGCGGGTCGACGCGGCAGCGTCGACAGAGCTTGAGCGGCACCTGAGACTGTCATTGGAACAAGCGCTGGACGGCCGGCTGCGCTCAAGCAGCTTCGCCGAGGATCTGGCGCGAGCAGAGACGATTGGCCGCAGCGCGGTGAAGTCCGCTGCTGACAGCGAGCGAGAGGAGCAGCATCGTGCCGCTATATGAGTATCTGTGCGAGGAATGCGCGGGAATCTTCGAGGTCGTCCGGCCGATTCGCGAAGCGCCCGAGCCGCAGCCCTGCCCGGACTGTGACGAAGAGTGCGAGCGCGTCATGCCGTCTTCGTTCTCGGCGTTCATCATGCGTCAGGGCTATCCGCGCCGCATCCCCGACAAGGGCACGTACTGGCATCTGGGCCAGGAAGTCACGTATCTGCCCAAGAAGGCGCGCCCGTACGAGCACCCGCAGGTCACCAAGCACCGCGAGCAGGAACCACTCGCGACCCAGGACTACACGGATTTGGTCGACAAGAAAATCCACGAGCGGCGTCTTGCGCGTGAGGACCGGCGCAAAGAGCGTGAGCTGAAAAAGGACCGGATGGCCGCGAGGGCGCCGGAGCGGAAGCCTCAGCCGCAGCCGATGAAGCGGGACTAGCCCGCAAGAATCAGAAATCCCGCTGGGTGACGAACTCGGCGATTGCTGTGAGTTGCTCCCGTGGACCGTTGGTCGGCGCGGCGTGCAGCGCGTCGAGTCCGCGATTGCGCCACTCCTCGACCGTTTCCATACAGCGCTCCACGATCGACGGCTGACGCGCCGCTTCAAGCGCCTCGTCGAGGAACTCCCCGCGCCCGTTCTCTTCCCTGGCGCTCAGAAACCGATTGATCGGATTGTCGTCGGGATTGTCCTCCATCAGCACAATTGCGGGCAAAGTGAGCGTGCCAGCTGACAGGTCGCCGCCGACCGGCTTGCCCAGTTGCTCCTCCGTGCCGCAGAAGTCGAGGATGTCGTCGACGATCTGGAAGGCCATGCCAATAGAGCGTCCGTATTCGCGCAGGGAGTCGATCGTCTGGGCGTCGCAGGCGGACATCATCGCGCCGCCCGCGCCGGCGGTCGCGAAGAGCGAGGCCGTCTTGCCGTGGATCCGCCGGTAGTAGTCGCGCATCGTGCCCGAGTCGGCGTCGAAGGCGGAGACGTCCTGGGCCAGCTCACCCTTGGCCATGACCATCAGGGTGTCCGCGAACAGCCGAATCACGCCAATGTGCCCGGTCCGCGCCACAAGTTCGGCGGCGTGGGCAAACATGTAGTCGCCCAGCATCACCGAGGCCGGATTGCCAAAGGTCGCATTGGCCGTCACATGCCCGCGCCGAGTATCGGCCGAATCGATCACGTCGTCATGCACCAGCGTCGCCGTGTGGAGCAGCTCGATCGACGCGGCCAGCGGAATCTGGGTGTCCGCGTCGTAGTCGCCGAATCCGCCGCACAGCAAAGAAATCGCCGGTCGCAGCCGCTTGCCGCCGCGAGACAGCACCTGGTTCAGCATCGCTTCGAGGGGCAGGAAGTCGGACTGAGCGACGAGGGAGAGCGTGTCTTCGACGATGGCCAGGTCGTCGGCAATGGGCGCATAGAGTCGGTCGAGGGTGGTCATCAGGCCTAGCGTACTCTGGGTACGCCGTTGGGCGATCGAAAAAGGGTGCGAGGATGCCGAAGCGAAAGCTGGGTCAGCTGGAGGTTCTACCGTTGCGTGATGTTTTCGCGGATGAGCCGAGCGACTTTACGCCCTGGCTGGCGGACAATCTGGATCTGTTGGGAAGTGAGATAGGACTGGATCTGGAACGGGAAGACACTGAGGTTCCAATTGGCGACTTTTCGCTCGACATTCTGGCTTTTGCGAGCGCATTCGGCAGTGTTGCGATCGAGAATCAACTTGGCCAGTCCGACCACGACCATCTTGGCAAGCTCCTGACCTATGCAGCGGGCGTGGGAGCCAAGGCCGCAGTATGGGTGGCAGCAGAGCTTAGACCTGAACACTTGGACGCAGTCAACGCCCTGAACGAGTGGGCCGAAACCGCACTCGCGCTGTTCGCTGTAGAAGTCAGGGCGCTCAAGATAGGAGAATCGTCGGCCGGCGTGGAGTTTCGTGCAATCGCCTCGCCCAAGGATTGGGGAAGGAGGCGAAAGTCTACGAGTCAGCCGACCGTGATGTCCGACAACGAGAGAAGGGTCAGAGTCGATTTTTTCGACCGCCTTGCCAAGGGCGCGCTTGAGCGGAAGCTCACCGACTCAACCGGTTTCTCCAATGTCGCCATGTCGAAGTCGTTTCGAACCAATGTGAAAGTGGACGGTAAGTGGCTCAAGTACTGGATTGATCTGCGCAAGAGAGGTGGCGTAACGGTGACGCTTGACGTGAGGACCGGCGACACTCTTCGCAACGATGCCATCATCAGTCGCCTAGCGCAGGAGGAGGATGCGATAGAGCAAGAGTTGGGTTTCCAGCCCGTCTTTGTTCGCCCGGATCCAGAAGGGCCTCATGGACTCCAGGCTGGCAGGGTCACGGCATCCAGAAAGGCATCGATCAGCGATCCGAGAGAGAAGATCGACGAGACGCTTGAGTGGTGCTTGAACGTGCTGGAAGGATTCCAAACTGTGCTGGAACCTCTTCTACAGAGGATCGTCGACGGACTAGCGCGCGAACAGCCCGACGGCGTTGAGGACGGTTCGCTCGGCGACGGCGGCGGGTGACTCCCTACGAACGTCTGCAATCTGCTCGGCGGTGTGGTGGATGTTGGCGGGTTCGTTTCGCTTGCCTCGTTGGGGTTGGGGGCTGAGGTAGGGGCAGTCTGTTTCGATGACGATGGCGTCCAGGGGGAGGGATGTGGCGGCGGCTCGGAGGGCGTCGTTCTTGGGGTAGGTGACGGGGCCGGCGAAGGAGATGAGGAAGCCGAGCTTGTGGTAGCGGTGGGCGAGCTCGGCGTCTCCGGAGAAACAGTGGATGACGCCGACGGGGAGCCCCCCTCTGTCCCTACGGGACATCTCCCCCCGCCCAGAGGCGGGGGGAGAGGAGGAAGAGGATCGGGACAACTCCCCCCGCCTGACGGCGGAGGGAGAGGGGGACGCGGCCCAGCTCTTGAGTATCTCGTAGGTCTCCTCGTGGGCGTCGCGGGAGTGGATGACGACGGGGAGGTTGAGGGTGTCGGCGAGAGTGAGTTGGGCCTCGAAGGCTCGGTACTGATCGGCGTGGGGTGAGAGGTTGCGGTAGAAGTCGAGGCCGACTTCTCCGATGGCGACGACTTTGGGGTTGTCGGCCATGCGGGTGAACTCTGCTTCGGTGTGTTCGTCCCAGTCCTTGGCGTCGTGCGGGTGGACGCCGAGCGTGGCCCAGACGTTGTCGTACCGCTCGGCGACGGCGAGCGCGTTTCGGCTGTCTTCGAGGGAGCAGCCGATGGTGACGATGCGCTCGACGCCGGCCTCGCTCGCGCGGGCCATGACGGCGGGCAGGTCGTCGCCGATCCAGGGGTCGTGGAGATGGGCGTGGGTGTCGAAGAGCGCAGGAGGCTGGCTCATGTGCCGAGCCGGGCTTCTTCTTCCTCGACGATTGAGGAGTCGAGTTTCTTGAACAGCGGGGTTGGCTTTTGCAGTTGGTCGCCGGGTCGGAGTGCGTGCATCTGCCAGCCGAGGTCATCGATGCTGCCCGGGGTGTTGAGCATCTCGTGCAGGCGTCGGCAACTGAAGGGCAGGTAAGGGGCGAGCGCGGTGCGCAGGGCGGCGATCACGTTGAGCGCGGTGTAGAGGCTGCGGGCGGCGGCCTGTTTGTCGGTCTTGACGGCCTGCCAGGGGGCGGTCTGGTCGAGGTAGCGGTTCGCTTCCTGAGCGAGGGCGAAGGCCTGCTGGATGCCCTGCCGCAGGTGGACGGCCTCGATCGACTGTCCGACCTGTTCGAGTCCCGACTGCGCGCGGTCGAGCATGCGCGTGGCGTCGCGGTCGAGGGGGCCGGGGTCGGGAACCTTCGCGTCGAAGTGGCGGTTGATCAGGGAGAGCACGCGGTTGACCAGGTTGCCCCAGGTGGCGACGAGTTCGTCGTTGTTGCGGCGCAGGAACTCGGACCAGGAGAAGTCGGAGTCCGCGGTCTCAGGCATCTGGGCGGCAAGCGCGTAGCGCAGCGGGTCGGGGTCGTAGCGTGTCAGGTAGTCGTTGACCCATACGGCCCAGCGCTGCGAGGTGCTGGCCTTGGAGCCGCTCATCGTGATGTACTGGTTGGCGGGCACGTCGTAGGGCAGGTTGTATCCGCCGGCGCCGAGCAGGATCGCGGGCCAGATGATGGTGTGGAAGGGGACGTTGTCCTTGCCGATGAAGTTGTAGATGCGGGCGTCGTCGGACTGCCAGAAGTCGCGCCAGGCTTCCTCGTCGCCGTTGGTCGCGGCCCATTCGACGGTCGCCGAGAGGTAACCGATCACCGCCTCGAACCAGACGTAGATGCGCTTGTCGTCCCAGCCTTCGAGCGGCACGGGCACGCCCCAGTCGATGTCGCGGGTAATGGCGCGATCTTGCAGGCCCTCGCGCAGCATCCCTCTGGAGAAGTTGAGCACGTGGGTGCGCCAGAAGTCCTTGTCGTCGTCGAGCCATTCCTGCAGGCGCTCTTCGAAGGCGGTCAGACGGAGGAAGTAGTGCTCCGAGCTGCGCAGTTCAGGAGTGGCGCCGGTGTTGCGGGATCGGGGGTTGAGCAAGTCGATGGCGTCGAGTTGGCGGCCACAGGTGTCGCACTGGTCGCCGCGAGCACTCTTGTCGTCACAGTGCGGACACTCTCCCTCGATGTAGCGGTCGGGCAGGAAGCGCTTCGCTTCCGGGTCGTAGAAGAGATCCTGGGTCTGCCGGTAGAGGAAGTCCTGCTCAAGCAGCGAATTGAACAGGCCATGGACGACTTCCTCGTGGTTGTCGGTCATGGTCGTGGTGAAGGTGTCGAACGAGATGCCCATCCCGTCCCAGGTGTCGAGGATGGACTGGTGGTACTCGGCGACGACTTCCTCGGGTGTGCGGCCTTCGTCGTCGGCGCGGACGGTGATTGGCGTGCCATGGGTGTCGGAGCCGGAGACCATGGCGACGCGGTTGCCGCGGATGCGGTGATAGCGGGCGAAGATATCGGCGGGCAAGTAAGCGCCGCCGAGCTGTCCGTGGTGGATGGGGCCGTTGGCGTAGGGCCAGGCCACGCAGACGAGGATGTTGTCGCTCATGGTCGTTCGCGGGGGTCGATTTCAAGCTGAGGAGGGTTGGAAGGCACGTCTTCCTCTAGGTTACGCGGTCGGTTGAGTTTGAACGTCATCGGTCGGACTCGAACGGCCAGAGCGAGTAAACCTCTCGTCGCGGACGGCCGGACTGTTGGGCGACGAATCGGGCGGCCTGCGAGCGGGAGGCGCCCTGTGAGGCGGCCTCGGCGAGGGCCTGAGCGATGTCGTCGTCGGTCCATGGTTGGGAGCCGTCGGGCGGCGGTGTCAGGATGATGGTGAACTCGCCACGGGGATCGGTGAACTCGTGGAGCGCCTCGGCCGGGAGGCCTCGCCAGATCTGTTCGTGCAGCTTGGTCAGTTCCCGGCCCACGACCAGGTCTGCATCGGGCACGATGTCGGCGATGTCCTGGAGGGTATCGCGCAGGCGGCGGGGCGACTCGAACACGACTGACGGGCGCCCGAGAGCGGCGAGATCGTGGATGGCCTGGCGACGTTCATTGGCCTTGCGGGGCAGGAATCCGTGGAGCATCGCCTGGGGCGAATCCGATCCGCTGACTGACCAGAGCGCGACAGATGCGGCGGCGCCGGGAATCGGGACGACATCGATATCTGCGTCAACCGCGGCGGCGACGAGGTTGCGGCCGGGGTCTGAGACTCCGGGCGTGCCGGCGTCGGAGATCAGGGCGACGGATTGTCCCTGCTCGATTCGGGTGACGATTCGGCGAGCGTCGGGGCCGCGATCGTGGTAGGGGAGGACGGGCGTGTCGATTTCGTAATGGCGGGTGAGCGTCCGGGCCACGGGGACGTGTTCGGCGGCGATCAGGTCGACCTCGGCGAGGATACGGAGCGCGCGGAGGGTGATGTCCTCGAGGTTGCCGATCGGGGTGGCGACGACGTAGAGGGCGCCGGGCTTGTTGGGCATGGTTGTCACTGTAAAGATCGAGGGTGGTTGCGCTGTACATCTGCTCGTTCAGGGCAGCGGAGGGCCCTCACCCCAACCCTCTCCCTCAGGGAGAGGGGGCCGGAAGGGAGGGGCGGAGGGGACATCAGTACCTGCCGATGTCGGGGAGGGGGATGACGATGCTTCGGTTGGGTCGGTGGGGTGTGGTGAGTCTGGGCCAATTCCGGGGTTGGCGGGGTCTGGGGGGTGAATATTGGCGGGCTGGGGCGGATTCGCTGTCGTGGGCGGGGTTTTCGTCGGATTCTTGTCCGGATTTGTCCAGATTTGTCTGGATGGGTGCGGATTTGTCCGGGTTTGGTGAGGATTGGTCCGGTTCAGGCTCGGTGGGAGCAGGTTCGTCCAGGTCGGCGACGTCAGGGTCGGCGAGTTCGTGCGGCGATCTGAGAGGCGGCAGGGGGTCGTCGCCTTCGTACAGGTCCGGGTGGCACATCGGGCACTTGGGCAGGCATTGGCCGTAGCGGTCGCCGGCAACGTAGCGGACGTGTCCGTCCTTGCCGGCCAAGAAATGGCGGCTTCGAGCGAGGGCGACAGCGTCGGCCTGGCGGGCGTTGACGAGTTGTTCGCGCTGTTGGCGCTCCTGTTCCTGGAGGTTGGGCAGGGCGGTGAGCAGGAGGCGCAGTTCTCGGGTGGCGGCGACAGTCTGGCGGTGCTGGTCGGGTTGGGTCTCGGGGGTGGTGAGGATGTGGACCTGGTCGGCAAGGCGGTCGGCGGCGACGGTGCGGAGGATGTGGGCTCGGTGGAGTTGGAAGTCGCGGAAGTAGGCGTAGACGGTGGAGCGGGCGCAGCGGAGTTTCTCGGCTATAGCGTCGGGGGAGAGTCCCTGGCAGTCGAGGTGGTGGGCTTCGAGGATGCGTCGGCAGCGTCGGGGGGGTGGGTGGGTTGGACATGTGGAGGGCCTTTCCTTGAGAGGTACATATGTTCTGTGTATGGTATGCGGATTGGGGACGGTCGTGGATGCGCGGATGTGGCGCTGTTGATGGAGATCGCGGGCTGGGCCCCGCGTCGAGCGCGGGGCATCGGAGGGGGAGGGGGCTGTGCGGCATGGTGCGAGATACCCGCGGCGAGCGCGGGTATGACGATGTTGTTTTGGGATCCTCCGAGATGAGTGGGATGGTCTGTGATGGGGCGGGGCCCTCACCCCTACCCTCTCCCTCAGGGAGAGGGGGCCGGAGGGGGTGGGAGTTGTTTGGTCGTTTACGAAGGGTTGGCGGGAGGTCGGGTATCTTAGGGTGACCGGTGGAGTCAGGACAGGTGGTCGGTAACGTGCTTGTTTGCACGGGACACTGGCATACAACCGAAGGAGCGCGGCCATGTGCCGCGCTCATGCGTTTAAGCGCACTTCGACCTCGCCGGTAATCGGCTTCGGATTAGTGAAGGGGAGACAGATGACGACGTTGACAGAACGCGAACCACTGACTCCCGGTCAGGAGCTGGTGCAGGGCGCCTACGAGTCCGACCTTGAGCCGATCCGGCATCCGCGGCGGAAGTCGCTGCAGGAGGCGTACGGCTTCGATGACGTGGCGATTGTGCCCGGCGTCCTGACGATCAATCCGGAACTGACGGACGTCTCGACGATGCTGGCCGGTCAGCGGTTGGAGATGCCGATCCTGGCGTCGGCGATGGACGCCGTGGTTGACCCGGACTTCGCCATCGAGGTGGGTAGGCGGGGCGGCATGGCGGTGCTGAACCTGGAAGGGTTGCAGTGTCGCTTCGACGATCCGGCGGAGGTACTGGAGGAGGTGGCCGGCAGCGATACCGAAACGGCGACGGAGATTTTGCAGCGCGCCTATACGACGCCGATCCGGGATGAGCTGATTGGTCTGCGAGTTCAGCAGATCAAGGACGGCGGGGTGGCGGCGGCGGTGTCGATTACGCCGCCGAACGCCAAGCGCCTGGCGCCGGCGATCAAGGAGGCGGCTCCTGACGTCTTCGTGGTGCAGTCGACGGTGACAACGGCGCGGCACTATTCACGCTCGCAGCGGGGACTGATCCTGAGTGAGCTGATCGCGGAGATGCAGATCCCGACGCTGGTGGGCAACACGGTGGGATTCGACGCGTCGCTGGAACTGATGGAAGAAGGCATCGCCGGATTGCTGGTCGGGGTGGGACCCGGCGCGGCCTGCACGTCGCGCGAGGTGCTGGGGATCGGCGTGCCGCAGGTGTCGGCGACGATCGAGTGCGCCTACGCCCGTGACGTGTACTACGAGCGGACGGGACGCTACGTGCCGATCATCACGGACGGCGGGATCCGGACCGGCGGCGATTTCTGCAAGGCGCTGGTCTCGGGGGCGGACGCGGTGATGATCGGGTCTCCGTTCGCCGGCGCGCTCGAGGCTCCGGGCCGCGGATTCCACTGGGGGATGGCCACGCCTCACGCGGAGTTGCCGCGCGGCGTTCGCGTCCATGTGGGGCAGCACACGACGCTGGATCGGCTGCTGTTCGGTCCGACGTCGCGTACCGACGGGACTGAGAACCTGATCGGCGCGCTGCGGACGTGCATGGGCAGCGTGGGGGCGGAGACGATCCGCGATTTGCAGGAGACCGAGATGGTGATTGCTCCGGCGATCAAGACCGAGGGCAAGCGGTATCAGATGATGCGGGATTAGCGGTCGGCTGCGCCCAGCGTCTTCATCGAGCAGGGACGGGGCCCTCACCCTAACCCTCTCCCTCAGGGAGAGGGGATCGGAAGGGGGGATCGCGGGTGTGACGTTGGTGGGTTACAGCGCTTCGTAGAAGAGGTCGAGGAGGCGGCGGGTGTGGCGGTGTTGCCAGCCGCCTCGGCCCTGGTTCATGACGTAGCCCCAGCCGACGGCGGCGTCGGGATCGGCGAAGGCGAGGGAGCCTCCGCCGCCGAAGTGTCCGAATGTTCGCGGGTTGGGTACGAGGGGGCGCTCGGCCATGGTCATCTGGAAGCCGGAGGCGAAGCGGGTTGGCCGACCGAGGATGCGGTCGACGCCGTAGACCTGTTCTGCCGACATCTGCTCGATGGTCGACGGATCGAGGATGTGGACGCCGTCCAGCTGTCCGTCGGTTGCGAGGGCGCCGAAGAGTCGGGCGAGGCCTCGGGCGGCGCCGTGACCGGTGGTTGAGGGGAACTCGGCGGCTCGGTACTCGCGGGTGTTCTGCGAGCCTGGTCCGGTCTGGATGTGGGGTGGGTTGCGACCGCCGAGGGTCTGCAGGGCGTTAGGTGGGGCTCGGCGGAAGTCGGGCGGCTGCTGGACGGGGAGCATGTCGGCGGTTCGGACGTCGTGCTCGGGTTTGGTGCCGAAGTGGAAGTCGAGGTTGATGGGCTGGCTGAGGTCGCGCTGGAGGTGCTCGCCGATTGATCTTCCGGTGATACGGCGGATGACCTCGCCGATGAGGAAGCCCTGGGTGTTGGAGTGATAGCCGTGGGCCTCGCCGGGCGGCCACCATGGCTCCTGGTCGGCGAGTGCGGAGGTCATCAGATGCCAATCGAGCATGGCTCCGCGCGGCAGCGGACGGCGGATGGCGGCGAGGCCGCTCTGGTGGGTGAGGATCCAGCGGACGGGGATTTCGGACTTGCCGTTCTGGGCGAACTCGGGCCAATAGTCGGCGACTCGGCGGTCGATTTCGAGCTCGCCGCGCTCGGCCAATCGCCAGGCGAGGATGGCGCAGATCGCCTTGCCGACCGAGTAACAGCAGACGATCGTGTCCTCGGCCCAGGGTTTCGTGTGGCCGGCGTCGGTCCAGCCGCCGTAGAGGTCGATGACGAGTTCGCCGTTGAGCGTGACGGCGAGGGCGGCGCCGGTCTCGGAGCGGTCGACGAAGTTTTGCTGGAACTGTTGCCTGACGGCGGCGAAGCGGGGATCGCAGTAGCCCTGCACCGGCGCGTCGGCGGGGGACGGGAGCTGCTCTGGGAGCGTGGTCATCCGGCGATGATGCGGACGGCTCGGGGCTGCTGGGAGACGTCGTCGAGGACGGTGACCTCGGCATTGGGCAGCATCTGTCGGGCGGCGTCGGCGATGGCGATTTCCTGGCCCGGATCGACTTCGAGCACGGCGACGCCGTTGGAGTGGAGGCGCGACGGCAACTGGGTGATCAGTCTGAGGATCAACTCGGTTCCGCGTGTACCGGGGGTGAGGGCGACGCGGGGCTCATGTTCGGCGACTTCCGGTTCGAGTTGGGCCAGCCGGTCTTCGGGGATGTAGGGGAGGTTGGCGACGACGCAGTGGAAGGGGCCGGGCAGCGGCGTGAGGAGGTCGCCCTGGATGAAGGTGGTTTTGGGCCGTCGGAGCAGCCGTTGGGCGTTGTCGCGCGCGACGAGCAGGGCATTGCGGGAGACATCGCTGCAGATCAGATTGACTCCGCGCCGGTGCCGGGCCAGTGCGATGCCGACCGCGCCAGAGCCAGCGCCGACGTCGGCGACCTGCGGGGTGCGGAACCGCGCCTGGCGGATGTGGTCGAGGGCGGCGTCGACGAGGAGTTCCGACTCGGGTCTGGGGATGAGGACATCGGGCGTGACGCGGAACTCGAGCCGGTAGAACTCGCGTGTGCCGGTGATGTAGGCGAGGGGCTTGCGGGTTGTTCGCTCGGCGATCGCCGCTTCGAAGCGCTGCTGCGCGGCCGGGTCGATTTCGTCGGTGAGCGAGGCGTAGAGTTGAGCACGATTGAGGCCGGTGGCGTGTCGGAGTAGGACTTCAGCTTCGAAGCGGGCATCGTCGATCTCGGCCGACTCCAGTTCGGCGGCGGCGGCCAGCCAGGCGTCCCTGAGCATGGCGGGAGTCGTCATTGCGACGCCTCTGCGAGCAGGCGGGCCTCCTCGGCGGTCGCGGCGGCGTCGATCAGGGGATCGAGGTTGCCTTCCAGCATGCCGTTGAGGTCGTGCCTGGTGAGTCCGATTCGATGGTCGGTGACGCGGTTTTCGGGGTAGTTGTAGGTGCGGATCTTTTCTGAGCGATCGCCGGAGCCGACTTGCGAGCGGCGGAAGTCGGCACGCTCGCGCTCGGCGGCGATGCGCTGCTGCTCGTAGAGGCGGGCGCGGAGCACGGACATCGCCTTGAGCTTGTTTTTGAGCTGGGAGCGCTCGTCGGTGCAGGTGACGACGATGCCGCTCGGTTCGTGGGTCAGGCGCACGCCGGTCTGGACCTTGTTCACGTTCTGGCCGCCGGCGCCGCCGGAGTGGAAGAGGTCGAGACGGATGTCGGACTCGTCCAGATCGACGTCGACTTCTTCCGCCTCGGGCATGACGGCGACGGTCGCGGTGGAGGTGTGGATGCGTCCCTGCGCTTCGGTCTCGGGGACACGCTGGACGCGGTGAACGCCGGACTCGTACTTGAGCCGCGAGAACGCGCCATTGCCTTCGATCTGGCAGATGACTTCCTTGAAGCCGCCCATGGCATTCTCCGAAGCGCTGAGCACGTCGGCGTGCCAGCGGCGGCCCTCGGCATAGCGGACGTAGGCGCGGAGCAGATCCGCGGCCCAGAGCCCGGCCTCATCGCCGCCGGCGCCGGCCCGGATCTCGACGATGACATTGCGGTCGTCGTTCGGGTCGCGGGGCAGCAGGGCGCGTCTGGCGGCCTCTTCGAGTTCTTCGATTTGCTCTCGTAGCTCCGTTACTTCCGACAGCGCGAGTTCGCGCATCTCGTCGTCGTCGGCCTCGTCGAGGACCTCGCGAGCCTGCTGGAGCTGGTCGGCCGCGGATTGGTATTCGTTGAGCAGGTTGATCTTGCCCTGCAAGGAAGAATGCTCCCTGGCCAGGGTCTGCAGGCGTGACGGGTTACCGGAGGTGGCCGGATCGGCCATCTCGCGCTCGATTTCGTGGAAGCGCTCGGCGACATCCTGGAGCCGGGCCCACATGGCGGCACTATCTGACGTTGTGGTTGCTGGCATGTTGGGTCTCAGTCCTGGGGCCGAGTATATGGAGGGTTCGTCAATTCGCCTCCCAGCTGGCCGACCACGTCGCCCAACTCGACCTGTCGCTGCTCGGAGGTTTGCAGATCGCGGATCGTGACGTGCCCGTCGGCCAGGTCTCGCGCGCCGGCGATCACGGCGTAGCGCGCGCCGGAGCGGTTCGCCTGGCGCAGCTGGGCTTTGAGCGAACGTCCACCGAATGCGAGGGTGGCAGCGACTCCTCGGCGGCGCAGATCGCCCGCGATCTTCGAAGCGGCGATGTCGGCGCCCTCGCCGAGCGTGGCGATGAGCACGTCCGTCGATGCGTCGGCATCGGGCGCGAGTGCCTGTTCGCGCAGGTGATGGGCCATGCGCTCGAGGCCCATTCCGAAGCCGATGCCGGGGGTTGGGGGACCGCCGATCTGCTCGATCAGGCCGTCGTAGCGGCCGCCGGCCAGCACGGTGACCTGTGAGCCGTCTGCGTGGGCGGGGACGATCTCAAACACGGTGTGCGTGTAGTAGTCGAGGCCGCGGACCAATGTCGGGGTCTCCTCGTAGGGAATTCCGATCGCTTCCAGGTGCGACTTGACGGCGTCGTAGTAGGCGGCGGATTCGGGACGCAGGTGGTCGGTGATCAGCGGCGCGCCGGCCTGGTGCGGCTTCGTGCGTTCGTCTTTGCTGTCGAGCAGGCGCATGGGAGCGCGGTCCCAGCGGGCTTGATCGTCGGGCGCGATGCGCTCGAGGTGGGGCTCGAAGTGCTCCTTGAGCAGCGGCACGTATGCTCGACGGTCTTCGACATCGCCGATGCTGTTGATCAGGATCTTGAGGTCGGAGAGGCCGAGCGTTTCGGCGATTCGCCATCCGAGGTCGATGACTTCGGCGTCGAGCGCGGCGTCGCGCACGCCGATGGCTTCCACGCCGAACTGGGTGTGCTGGCGGAAGCGTCCGGCCTGGGGTCGCTCGTAGCGGAAGATCGGCAGGTGATAGGCCAGTTTGACCGGCTGGCTGAGGTTGGCCATGCCGTGTTGGAGGTATGCACGACAGACGGAGGCTGTGCCTTCGGGACGCAGGGCGAGTCGTTCGCCGCCGCGGTCCTCGAAGATGTACATCTCTTTCTCGACGATGTCGGTCCCTTCGCCGACGCCTCGGGCGAACAGCTCCGCTTGCTCGAAGGTGGGCGGTTCGATGAAGCCGAAGCCGGCCAGGCGCGCCTGGTTTCTCGCATGGTCAAGGATGTGGGTGTGGATGGCGTGGTCTTCGGGCAGCAGATCACGGGTGCCGCGAGGCGTCTGAAACGGTCGGCCGCTGTCACTGCTCATCTTCGAACCTCAGACCTCATCGTACAGACGGACTCTCGGTACCCGCCTCCAGGAAACTGTGCGGATGGGTAAACGTTTGCTGTTGTCCAGGTTTGTATGATCGATCCATGGCGACGCAGACGGTTCCCGCTGAAATCGTCGATCTGAAGAAACACCCGACGCTCGACGTGCTGGTCGACGTGCTGGAGCAATATCTCGCGCCGGCCGATCGCGATCTTGTGCTCTCCGCCTATGAGTATGCGGAGGAGAAGCACGAGGGCCATTTGAGGCGATCGGGACATCCGTATATCGAGCATCCACTTGCCGCCGCCGTGACCTGCGCCGAGCTTCAGCTGGACGTTCCGGCGCTGCAGGCAGCCCTGTTGCACGATGTGATGGAGGATTGCGGCGTCACGCGGTCTCAACTGGTGACCGAGTTTGGGGTGGACGTCGCCAAACTCGTTGATGGCGCGACCAAGCTGTCGGCGCTGCAACTGCCTCGGGTGACGGGCACGATCGACCGTGAGGCTCAGGCCGAAAACTTGCGCAAGATGTTCGTTGCGATGGCGGACGATGTGCGGGTTGTGATCGTCAAGCTGGCTGATCGCCTGCACAACATGCGCACGCTGGACGCGATGCGTCCGGACAAGCAGATCCAGATCTCACGCGAGACGATGGAGATCTACGCTCCGCTCGCGGCTCGGCTTGGGATCTGGCAGATTCGCGCTCAACTGGAAGATCTGGCGTTCAAGTATCTGGAGCCGGAAGAGTACCGACGGATATCGGAGCTGGTCGCTTCGCGGCGGCAGACGCGAGAACGGTACCTGGGGCAGATCAGGGTGCAACTCGAGAACGCGCTTGAAGCTGCTGGCCTGTCCGCCCAGGTGCGCGGTCGGGTGAAGCACCTGTATTCGATTCATCAGAAGATCAGGAAGTACTCGGCGCAGGGGAAATCGTTCGACGACATCTACGATCTGCTGGCGCTGCGAGTGCTGACGGCGTCCACGACCGACTGTTACGCGGTGCTGGGCGTCGTGCATGGACTCTGGCGGCCGTTGCCGGGCGAGTTCGACGACTACATCGCCAGCCCTCGGCCGAGTGGATATCAGTCGTTGCATACGACGGCGTTCTGGTCGCCCTCGCACGCGGTCGAGGTCCAGATCCGGACTCATGACATGGATCGCGAGGCCGAGTACGGCGTGGCGGTGCACTGGGCGTACAAGGAGAACCGCCACAACGCGATGAACGACCGTGAACGGATGTCGTGGTTGCGCCAGCTGGTGGAATGGCAAGGCGAGCTGTCGGGCGCCGACGACTTCCTCGAAACACTGCGATCCGATGTGTTCCAGGATCAGGTGTTCGTGCACACGCCGAAGGGCGAGATCCTGGCATTGCGAACGGGCGCCACGCCGCTCGACTTCGCCTTCCGGATTCATACCGACGTCGGCTACCAGTGCGTCGGAGCCAAGGTCAACGGACGGCTGGCGAGATTGTCGACTCCGCTCGAGAACGGCGACGTCGTGGAGATTGTGACCAGCCGCACAGCGCGAGGACCCAGCCGCGACTGGCTGAATCCGGCATTGGGCTACGTGACGACGCAGCACGCGCGGACGAAGATTCGCCAATGGTTCAACCGTCAGGCGCGGACCGAGAACATCGCTCGGGGACGTGATGAGCTGGAGCGTGAGCTGCGCCGTCTGAGCCTGAAGTTGCCGAACGTAGAAGCGGAAGTGATGGAGGCGACTCGCGCGAAGAGCATGGAGGATGCTCTGGCGACGATCGGCGCTGGCGACGTGACCGCGCACGCCGTCGCGCTCAAGGTGGCCTCGGCGGGGGAGGAAGAGGTTGAAGCGGCGCCGGTGATTGAAGTCGTCGAGCCGCCATCCGCGCCGGGCGCCGACGCAGTCCAGGTGCTGGGCGGATCGAACATGCTGACCCGCCTGGCACCATGCTGTTCACCGCAAACTGGCGAGGCAATCACCGGATTCATCACTCGCAGCCGGGGCGTGACGATCCACCGCAGCGAGTGTCCGAACATTCTTTCAGTGGGTGAGGACGATCGCGTGGTGCCGGTTCGCTGGAACACGTTCCGCGGTTTGACTGAGGCTCGGCTGAAGGTGACGGGCTGGGATCGCGTGGGCCTGGCCCGCGACGTGGCTGGCATCTGCGCCGACGAGAACGTAAACATGGTCTCGTTCGTGACCGGCGAACCGGATCACGGTGCCGTCACCCTGACATTCACGGTCGAGGCCAATGGACTGCGACAGCTTCAACTGGTGATGTCGAAGCTCGACGGGGTTCACGGCGTGATGAGCGTCGAGCGCGAGTACTAGACCGCTGCCGACTACGGCTTGAGCGCGTCGACCAAGCGGTCGATGTCGGACTCCGGCGTGTAGAAGTGCGGCGAAGCGCGCAGTCGTTCGAAGCGGACCGCCGTGATGATCCCGGAGTCCTGCAAGCGTTCCCAGGTCTCGTCGACGGTCTCGCGCGCGGCCAGCTCGGGCGGCGGATCGAAGATGACGATCCCGCTTCGTTCCGATTCGCCTCTGGGCGAGAAGACCTGACACCCCGCGTCGGAGAGCGCGTCACAGAGGTAGGCGGTCACTGACTCCAGTTGCGCCCAGACGTTGTCGATACCGACGTTGAGCAAGTGGCGAATCGCCGCGCGCATGCCGAGCATCGCCGCCGTCGGAGTTGCACCGGGTTCGAAGCGCGAGGCAGTCGGCGAGAGGATGAGTTCGTCGTTGCCGGCGGCGAGGCCGCCGTCCATGCTGTTGGCGCCAAGCACCGGCGGGATCAGGCCGTCGATCAGCTCTTCGCGGATGTAGAGCATGCCGGAGCCGGTCGGCCCAAGCATCCACTTGTGTCCGCCAGCGGCGAGGATGTCGATGTCGTCGTCGACCACATTGACCGGCAGTGCGCCGGCCGATTGGATCGCATCCACGGAGAGCAAGCCGCCGACGGCGTGCACGGCGTCGGCGATTGGTCGCAGGTTGGAGCGGAATCCGCTGCCCCACTGGACGTGGGAGATGCCGACGAGTTTCGTTCGCTCGGAGACGGCGGAAATGATGTCCTCGGTTGGGATGCGGCCGTCGTCCTGCTGATAGACGACGTCGAGCTCGACGCCACTCTGTTGCAGGGCGTTGTAGAAGTGGCGGTTTGAGGGGTACTCGGCGTCGGTGACCAGGATGCGGTCGCCGTCCTGCAGGTTGAGCGCTCCGGCCGAGACCGAGACACCGGTCGCCGTGTTGGGCACGAAGGCGATTTCGTCGGGGCTTCGCGCGCCGATCAGCTCGGCAGAGACGGCGCGAAAGTCCTCCATGTCCTCCATCCAGGTGGAACCGAAATAGCCGGCACGAGCGGCCTGGTCGGCGTAGTCGTGAACAGCCTGGGCGACATCGGACGGCAGCGGCGAGACTCCGGCGTGATTGAAGAAGGCGAGTCCGCTGTCGAGGACGGGATACGAGTTGTTGTTCATCGGTAGTGCTCCACTGAGGAGAGTCTACGCACGATCAGCGCTCCGCGGTCGATTGCGACTTGCTTCATAGAGAATGTGTGTTCTATAGTACCCACTACTGAGAGAACACAAGTTTGGTATTTGTGTTCTACACAGAACTCAAGGAGTTAGGGAATGCACACGCGAGTCAACGGTGGAGCTGTGATCGGGCTGGACGGAGCGCCGATCTGTGTCGAAGTGGATATCTCATCGGGGCTGCCCAAGACAACGATTGTCGGATTGCCGGACGCCGCGGTTGACGAGGCGCGCGAGCGTGTGCGTTCGGCGATTCGGAATGCCGGCGCCGGCTTTCCCACGAAGCGAGTCACGGTGAATCTGGCTCCTGCCCACATTCGCAAAGAGGGCGCGGGATACGATCTGCCGATCGCCGTCGGGATGCTCGTCGCGACCGGGCAGGTTTGCGAATCGGCTGTTCAGGACACCCTCTTTCTGGGTGAGTTGGCGTTGGACGGCGAGCTGCGCCACGTCCGCGGCGTGCTGTCGGTCGCCGCGGCTGCTCGCGACGCCTCGGTCAAACGCATCGTCGTTCCGAGGGTCGACGCCGAGGAGGCTTCGTTGATCGACGGGATCGAAGTCCTGGCCGTTGATTCGTTGCGCGATTGGATCGAGATCGCCACTGAGGAGCGACCGATCTCGGACGCAATCTGGCCGACGGCGTGCGTGGTCGAGGATGATCCGGGTTCCAGCTACGACGGGCACGATTTCTCCGACGTCAGAGGACAGGAACACGTCAAGCGTGCTCTGGAAGTGGCTGCCGCCGGCGGACATAATCTGCTGATGTGCGGTCCGCCAGGTGCCGGGAAGACGCTGCTGGCTTCGTGCCTGCCGGGCATTCTGCCTCCGCTGACCACCCAGGAGGCGCTGGAAGTGACCAAGATCGCCTCGATCTCGGGCATGACCGGTGGGAACAAGTTGATTCGTGAGCGGCCGTTCCGCGCGCCGCACCACACGATCTCCAACGCGGGGCTGGTCGGCGGCGGACAGCGTCTGCGTCCGGGTGAGGTGACCATGGCGCATCGCGGGGTGCTGTTTCTGGACGAGTTGCCGGAGTTTTCTGTTCGCGCGCTGGAGACGATGCGGCAGCCGCTGGAAGACCGGCGGATCACCATTTCCCGCGCGCATGGCACCGTTACCTATCCGGCCGACGTCTGCCTGGTTGGGGCGATGAATCCCTGCCCCTGTGGGAACTTCGGCTCCGACCAGCACTGCACCTGCACGGATGGCGCGGTCTACCGGTATCAGCGGCGGATTTCGGGTCCGGTGCTCGACCGCATTGACATGTTCGTTGACGTTCCGCGGGTTGATGTGCAGAAACTGATGGAATCGTCAACCGAATCCTCGCCGCCGAGCGCAGAACCGTCCACGGAGGTCAGGCGGCGTGTCGTTCGCGCCCGGAATGTGCAGCGAGGCCGGTTTGGATCCGATGGGCCAAACGCCAATGCGACACTCTCGGCGCGTGAGGTCAACCAGCATTGCTACGGCTCGGTGGACGATCGCGCCCGCATGCTGATCCAGGAGGCGGTCGACCGGCTCAACCTGTCTGCCAGGGGATTCCACCGAGTGCTCAAGGTGGCGCGAACGATTTCTGACCTGGCGGAGTCGGAGCAGATCACCGCTCAGCACGTGGCCGAGGCAGTCCAACACCGGCGCCGGAGCAATCTGAACTGACTGTCGGCACTGGCCAAACACTTGCAGCATGTTCAGCTGGGGCGTCCTGGTCGTTCATCATCGAAGCGGCGGCCCATTCCTACCCTGCGTTCAGCAACTGGCAGGATGCCAGGTATCAGAGCGGGAAGGGAACAGCGGAATGAGCCCGAACAATGCATTGCGCGGATTCGCGCCATTGAACTGGATTCCTCGGCGTGCGCGGTCCGCGTATCACTGTGAGATTTCTTGCGACGAGGCGTGCTTTAGGCCAGCGCCAAACAACAGCGGCAACGAGCCGTTTGCGGCGATCCTGAACCGGCGCATTTCTCGCCGATCATTGGTGAGAGCCACGATCGCCGGCGCTCCGCTGCTTGCGCTCAGCACATCTCCCCTGGGTTCGCAGATCTTCGGGTCGGCTCCGTTGAGCGGCAAGGCTGAAGCGGCGTCGAGCACGATCGGTTTGCAGAGCATTCCTCACGACAACGAGGACTCAATCAACATCGCCGAGGGTTACAGCTCCAACGTTGTGATTCGTTGGGGCGACGCTGTCGTTCCTGGGGCGCCGGCCTTCAATCTGAACGGCCAGACGGGGGAGTCCGCAGCCAAGCAGTTCGGCTTCAATTGCGACTACAACGGATTCTTCCCACTGCTGCCGGGACAGAGCCGGCGTGGGCTGCTGGGAGTCAACCACGAGTACACGAGCGGGGCCGAGATGTTCCCCGGCTATGACGCGGACAACGTGACGGCCGAGCAGGCCGCGATCGAAATCGCCTCGCACGGACTCTCGGTGGTAGAGGTCACACGAGGCGAGGACGGTTCCTGGTCCTATGACGCATCGTCATCGCACAATTTCCGCATCACCGGAGAAACGCCGATGCGCCTGACCGGTCCCGGCGCGGGCAGCCTCTACACGATCACCAATGCGGACCCGACCGGCGTTGACGTGTTGGGCATGTTCAACAACTGCTCAGGGGGCCGCACGCCGTGGGGCACCATTTTGACCGCGGAAGAGAACTTCAATCAGTACTTCGCCAATGCCGGCGACGACACGCGGTCGGCACGCTACGGGATTCCCGAGGCCGGCTCGCGGCGCCACTGGGAGGATTTCTACGATCGCTTCGACATGACCATTGAGCCGAACGAGCCGAATCGCCACGGCTACCTGGTAGAGATCGATCCCTACGACCCCAGTTTCACGCCTCGCAAGCACACTGCCATGGGTCGCTTCAAGCACGAAGCCGCCAGTGTCACCCTGTCGGATGACGGACGCGCCGTGGTCTACTCGGGCGACGACCAGCGGTTTGACTACGTCTACAAGTTCATCAGCAACGACCGCTACACCATCTTCAACCGCTCGGCGAATCTCGACCTGCTGTCGTGGGGAACGCTGTTCGTGGCCAGGTTCAACGACGACGGCTCGGGGGAGTGGCTACCGCTGGTTGCCGGATCGCCGCCCCTGCACACATGGACCAACGCCGGCATTGCCACGTTTACGCGGCTCGCTGCCGACGCGGTTGGCGCTACGCCGATGGACCGTCCCGAAGACATTGAGGTCAACCCGATCAACCACCGCGTCTACATCGCCCTGACGAACAACACGCAACGGGCGGAAGACACGGTCAACGGCGCGAACCCGCGCGGTCCGAATACTCATGGACACATCCTCGAACTGACGGAGAATGGCGGCGACGCGGCCTCGCGACGCTTCACCTGGGACATCTTCATTCTCTGTGGCGACCCGTCCGATAGTGAGCAGGAGACGTACTTCGCTGGCTTCGACAAGAGTGAGCTTGACTCCATTTCGGCGCCAGACAACCTGGCCGTCGACGTCAACGGCAACCTGTGGATTTCCACGGACGGTCAACCAAGCAAACTCGGACAGGCCGACGCCATCTACGTCGTGCCGACGGCCGGACCGGAACGCGGCCGGATTCGCCGATTCATGACCGGCGTTCCAGACGGCGAGATGGCGGGTCCGGAGTTCACTCCCGATTTCGGCACCCTGTTTGTCAGCGTCCAGCATCCGGGCGAGGCAGGCGGCCTGGATGAGCCGACGAGCACCTGGCCCGACGGCGAGTTTCCGCGTCCCAGCGTGGTCGCGGCCTACAAGGACGACGGCGGGGTCGTCGGGACGTAGGCCCGGTGCGTTGCCAGCCGACGGTGATATCGTGGCCTTCCCGCCCCCGTAGCTCAGGGGATAGAGCACCGGCCTCCGGAGCCGGGAGCGTAGGTTCGAATCCTACCGGGGGTACCAGCGGCGCCCTGTTCGGTCAGTTCGTCTCCCAGGTAATCAACATGGCTTGCGAGGGCGTCCGCCATGCGGGGAAGTAGGCGTCGTCCCGCATAAACAGCTCACCGAGCCGGGGACGCAAACGCTCGGCGACCGCGTCCTCGTCTCGCGGACTCAGCTCGCGATAGATGAACTGCAAGGCCTCGTCGTCGTTCGTGGGCCGTCTCTCAGGCCACGCGAATCCTTCATCCGCGAGTAGTACGTCCGGCACGATGTCCATCTCCCAGAGGACCGGCAACAACTCGCGGAAGCCCGGCGAGGGCGCCTCGTCTTCTTCAAAAGCGAGCCGGAACAATGCGGCGTTCACATTTGGAGGCGGCACCGTCCAGGTGAGGATGGCGACCCGGCGGCGGGCCGCCTCGTGCATGGCGCGGAGGAACGGTTCGATTTCGGAAATGAAGTAGGTGACGTCGGCAGTCACGACCAGGTCGGCGCGGATCGGCTCCTGCATCGGCCAGGATGAGGCGATGGCCTCGGCGTTCTGGATTCCGTGCTGCCAGACGGCCAAGCGGAACTGCTCGCGCATCGCCGCCGAGGGCTCCACGTTGCGCAACGACTTGCCTCGCAGGGCGAGCGTCAAGCCAACCCGGCCGGCGCCGCCGCCGACCTCGATGATGTCATCCTCCATCTCCATCCGGCGAATCACCTCCCTGATGGAGGCTTCGGGCAGACGGTGAGGATCGAACCGGTAGGTGTGCGCGAAGCGCTCCCAGTAGGACTCACCGAACGGGGTGGCGAACCGGGACTGTTGCTGCTGACGAGCGGTGACCATCGCGTTGTAGCGTTCTGCGGCGTTCATTGGCGGTTGGAGGCCTCTCCAGGCGTGTGCCCGTCGTCATAACGTAGAGCGGTGATAGCGTAAGTTCCTGAGCGTGCCGACGGGCCGAGCGGACTGAGGGGACAGCTGGTGTCGCAACGAGGTCGCAGCGCTCGAACGCGTCCCCAGCGGTTAGCGCGTCGCCGAGCTGCGTCGCAAGGATTCGACCGCGGCGGCGTCCGACGTTCGAGGCTGTTTTCCCGTCCCGTCATCGCCACGGTCGGATTGGTTCTGGCAGTCACGCTCATCGCCAGTCTGGCGGTCGTCGCTTTCGACAGTAGCGGGCCGTCGCCAACGACTGATCCTCCCCCGGTTCGTCGAACCGGGTCGGAGGTCGATACCGGCGCGGTTGAAGGCAAGCCGCGCTGGGATGCACCGCCCGTGCACAGCCTCACAGAAGGCGTCGACTACACCGCCGAGATCGAATTGGAGAATGGCGAGATCGTGGTCATCGATCTGTACGAAGGCCTGGCGCCGGAACACGTCAACAACTTCGTCTTCCTGGCCCGCGAGGGCTTCTACGACGATCTGACTTTCCACCGAGTTGTTCCCGGCTTCGTCGCCCAGGCCGGTGATCCAACAGCAACGGGGACCGGGAGCGCCGGGTACACCCTTCCAGACGAACCGATTCATGAAGGCAACGAGCGCGCGCTGTCGGTCACGCCGATTGGCGTCGTTTCGATGGCGCGCAGCGGTCTGGGCGCGTCGTCGTCACAGTTTTTCATCAAGCTCGGTGATCAGGATCACCTGGACGGCCAGGGGTTTACCTCGTTCGGAATTGTGACGTCAGGGCTTGACCTGTTGTACGCCTTCGACACACGCGATCCGGCAGCGGTACCCGCTCCGCCCGCCGGGCCGAAGATCGTCGCGATACGTATCACTGAGCAATAGCGAGCGTCGCCGACGCTTGCCCAGGAAACCGAGGTTAGTGATGGCCAGTTACAGCAGTCGACCGGCAATGGCGCTCAAGGAAGGCGTTTCGTACGGGGCCACGATCGAGATGGAAGACGGCGGCACGATCGAGCTGGAGCTCTGGCCCGACAAGGCGCCTGAGCACGTCAACTCGTTCGTGTTCCTCGCCAACGACGGCTTCTACGACGGCGTGACCTTTCACCGCATCATCAGCGGATTCATGGCCCAGGGCGGCGATCCGACCGGCACCGGCACGGGCGGACCGGGCTATAACGTTCCGGCCGAGTTCAACGACACGGCGCACGTCGAGGGTGTGCTGTCGATGGCCCGGGCGCAGGATCCGAATTCGGCGGGCAGTCAGTTCTTCATCTGCAATGCCGACGCGACCTTCCTCGACCGTCAGTACACGGCGTTTGGCAAGGTGACGTCGGGGATGGAAGTCGTACTCGCCTTCCCCGACCGCGACCCGCAGGACCCGCGACAATCGCGCCAGCCGGGACCGAAGATGAAGTCGGTGACAATCACCGAGTCATAGTCAGCGAAGAGCGAAGTTCATGTCGTCGCAGCCGCCCCAGATTCCCCCGATTCCACCCCTCGCGGTGGTGCTTCGGGTGATATCGATCCTGGGGATGGGTCTGACCTTTTCCGGCTGTGTGCTGGCGCTGGTCGCGGCCGAATGGTGGTGGGCGATCGGTACCGGCGTGGCCTTCGTGCCGTTCATGCTGATCATGGGCATTGTTGACCGGCTGATTCCCGACATTTCCGAGTGGACCGCCGAACAGGCCCCACCCAACGAGCAAGACTAAACAGGACGCTCTGCCGCAACGCGTTGCGGCAGAGCGTCCTGTGCGTTCCCTCGTCCAGGAGCTATTCGTCGATTCGGGCGGTTGCGGAGCCCTTGACGACCTCGGCGCCATCCTGGTTGACCGTCGAAACTGAAAGATCGACGAGGCTCACGCCGTCTTCCTCGCGGATGCCTTCAACGGTGGCGGTGGCCGTCAGGCTGTCGCCCGGCCAGACCTGGCTGACGAAGCGGACCCCGTAGTTGGTCAGGCGGCCGTCGCCGACGTAGTTGGTCAGCATTTTGCCGGTCAGGCCCATGCTGAGCATGCCGTGGGCAAAGACGGTCGGGTAACCCGCGACCTGCGTCGTGAAGATTTCGTCGGTGTGCAGCGGGTTGTAGTCGCCTGAGGCGCCGGCGTACTGGATGATCTGGGTGCGGGTGAGATTGTCAACGACCTGTTCGCTGTGCTGGTCGCCGACGCTGAGGTTGGCCTTGCTAAGCGGCATGGTTGGTTCTCTTCTGCTTTCTCTTCGAATCCTGGACGCTACTCGACCACTCGTGAGGTCTGCACGCCGACCGAACGGGCCGTGACAACCAGCACGCCGTCCTGGTTGTAGTACTCGGTGATCGACTCGTTGAACTTCAACGTACCTCCGCGGCGGCCCTCGCGACTCCATGAGTTGCCGGGCTTGTCGACGGCCTTCAGTACGTCGCCAGGTTGGATCGGCGCGTGGTACTCGTAATGCTGCTCGGCGTGGAAGCCGGTGCCACCACTGCCGCCCGAGGATTCGCGCTTCACACCGGTTGGCTCTTTGCCCGAGCCGAACCAGGGCTCGCCGACCACTGGTCGGAGGACGTAGCCGTCCGTGAACTGAGCCGAGGCCTGAACGAACGTGGGCGGAGGAATGACGTGGCCCGGCTCCGTGCCGGTTGCCGCGTCGGCGTCGTGATAGATCGGGTTGTCGTCGCCGATCGAGCGGGCGAAGAGCATGATGTGCCCAGCTTCAATCGGGAAGTGGTCGGTTGCCACTGGCGGGTCCTTTCGTGTTCGTTCGAAGCGTACGGGCGATAGCTTAACGGACACTGTGCCGAGCATCGATTGGAGCGCGGTTGACGATGACGAAGCCGTTCAGTGAGCTGCGCGTGGTGGAGTTGGCGGGTTCGCACGGGGGCGCCTTCGCCGCCAAGATGTTTGCGGACTATGGAGCCCGGGTCGTCAAGGTCGTTCCGCCGGATGGAGATCCGCTGATCCATCACGGAGAGTTGCTCAACGCTCACAGCCTTGGGGACTCGGACGTGGCCTCGATCTGGGCCTTCTGCAATACGTCCAAGTTCGTTCTCGAAGCGGATGCCGGTTCTGCCGACATCCAGCGATTGATTTCGCTATCAGACGTAGTGATAGAGAGCTCCGCACCTGATCCTCTGACGCCAGTGACGGAGGAACTGGAAGCGTTGAGGTTGGTCAGGGTCTACATCTCGCCGTTTGGGTTGTCCGGCCCCTGGTCGCGTCGCAGATCGAACGTCTTCACCGACGATGCCGCCAGCGGTCACATGTATCTCAACGGCGAAGCGGACCGGCATCCGTTTCGTCGGCATGGTCGACACACCGAATACGCGGCCGGCATGTATGGCTTCATTGGCGCGCTTGCGGCGTTGATTGCGCGCGAGTCGACGGGGGAGGGCCAGACGGTCGAGGTGTCGCACCTCGAGGTGATGGTGGCGATGCATCAGCACACGACGACGATGTGGACGCACGCCGGTCACATTCTCAGGCGAGACGGCAATGCTCAGCCAGGGATGTGGCATCCGGCCGGCGTGTACGAGTGCGCCGATGGATTCATCTTCCTCGGTCACGCGACCGGGACGAAGCTGGAACCGTTCCTACAGGCTGGCGGGATGGGGCACCTGTTTGACGATCCTCGCTTCGCCACCAACGAATCGCGAGGCAGGAACAAGAAGGCGTTCGACGCGGCGCTGCGTCCGTGGCTCATGTCGCAGACCTCGCAAGAACTCTGTGAGCTCGGCGAGGCCACATTTTCGCCGATGGGACCCGTCTGGAGCACTCACGAGTTCCTGGCCGATCCGCACATGGCCGCTCGCGAGTTTTTCGTCCCGCTCGACGACGAGCGCGGCACCGAAGTGATTCCACGCGGGCCATTCCGGCTGGGTTCGGATCTGGCCGGAGGTTCACCTCAACCACCGACAAGGATCGCCGTTGACGATCTCTCCCTTCAGGGAGATCCAGTACCAGCGCCGGCAACCGGTGAATCCCTGGAACAGGGTCCGCTGTCAGGGCTGCGGGTCCTCGATCTGACCCGCGTCTGGGCTGGACCGATCGCGGGTCGACTGTTGGGTGATCTGGGTGCTGAGGTCATCCACATTGAGTCGCCGTGGAATCGCGGACCTCTGGAAGTCGCGGGCGACCTTGCCGAACTCACCCATCTGTATCCGGATAACGAGCTGGGCGAGCGCCACTGGAATCGGAACGGCGGATTCAACAAGTTGGCGCGCAACAAGAGCGGGCTGTCGATCGACCTGTCGACCATTCGAGGCCAGCAACTGTTCCGCGACCTGATCGGAGCGTCGGACGTCATCCTGGAGAATTTCTCCCCGCGAGTGTTTCCGCAGTGGGGACTGGACTGGGATTCGCTACAGGGGATCAACCGGTCGATCATCCATACGTCAATGCCCGGCTATGGTTCCAGCGGTCCGGGCTCCAACCGGGTCGCGCTCGGCCCGGTGATTGAGGCCGCGACGGGAATGACGATGATGGCGGGATACGCGGACGGCATTCCGTTCCGGTCCGGCGTCGCCTGGCCCGATCCGGTTTCTGGCATGAGTGCCGTGGCGGGCACGCTGGTCGGGCTCTGGCAGCGGATGGCTTCAGGGGGCGAAGGTCAGCGCGTCGAGACGGCAATGATCGAGTCCATGGGCACGTTTGCCGGCGATGAGTTGCTCTCGGCGCAGGTCGTCGGACAACCTCCGCCGCGTCGTGGGAATCGCGAGCAGGGCGTGGCGCCACAGGGCGTGTACCGGTGTTTCGGCGATGACCGCTGGCTGGCGATTTCAGTGACATCGGATGAGGAATGGCGGTCGCTCTGCCGGGTCGCCGAGTTGCCGGACGCATGGCATGGTTACGAGTTGTGGGAGCGTGAGACGCGGCACGACGAGATCGATGCCGGATTGAGTATCTGGACGCGTTCGATCTCGCCAGCCGAGGCCGCGATGCGGCTGCAGTCGGTGGGCGTGATCGCCGCCGGCCTGGCGGACGCGCGCGATCTGTTGGAGTCGACACACCTGGCCGAGCGGCAGTTCTGGGCCGAAGTCGGCGGAATCGACATGGGCGTGTTGAGATATCCGGGCTGCCCGATCCGACTGAGCCAAACGCCGGCTACGTACCGCCGCGGAGCGCCCGGCCTGGGTGAGCACAATGCCGCAGTGCTGACGCAAGTGGTGGGCATGAGTGAGGCGGAGGTCGGAGAGTTGCTGGCCGACGGCGTGCTCGCGGAACGCCCGCCGAGCCTCGAGGAAATGTTGAAGCCTCGGCTCTGAGGCGGTGGGAGGACTGGAGTGGTCGGGGTGGGCGGATTTGAACCGCCGGCCTCACGGCCCCAAACCGTGCGCTCTGCCAAGCTGAGCTACACCCCGGTTGTGCTCACTCTATGGGTTCCGATGCCTCAGTCGACCTGAACGGCGCCGATCAACTCGGAGATGTCCGAAACACCGTTGTCGCGGCAGTAGTCGATCAGTTCCTCAAGGACACGGATCGCAGCGAACGGATCGCGGAACGAAGCCGTGCCGACCTGGACGGCGCTGGCGCCCGCGAGCAAGAACTCCACCGCGTCGCGGCCGTCCACGATGCCGCCGCAGCCAATCACAGGGATCTCAACGGCTCGGGCCGTTTCCCAGACCAGCCGCAACGCCAACGGCTTGATCGCCGGTCCCGTGAGTCCTGCGACGGGACGATTGGTGCGCGGGCGACGCGTGTTGACGTCGATGTTCATGCCGACGAACGAGTTGGCCACGCAGAGGGCGTCGGCGCCAGCCTCTTCACAGGCTTTCGCCACGACGCTGATGTCGGTGACGTCGGGCGTCAGCTTGGCGATGACGGGCAGCGTGGTCGATGTCACGACCGCCTCGGTGACTCTGGCCGCCGCCACCGGATCACGGCCGAATGCGACTCCGCCCACATCGAGGTTGGGGCAGGAGATGTTGACCTCAAGGCCGGCGACTCCGGGCGCTCCGTCCAGCACCTGGGCCAAACGAGCGAACTCGTCCACGGTGTCGCCGAGCATGTTGACGACAACGGGCACATCCCAGGTTTCCCAGACGGTCGCCACCTCGTTCAGTAGCTTGCGCACGCCGATGTTCTGGAAGCCGATGCTGTTCAGCATGCCGGCCGGCGTCTCGACAATCCGCGGTGTGGGATTGCCTCGCCGAGGCTTGAGCGTGACGCCTTTGGACAGCAGACCGCCTAGACGGTTGATATCGAAGAGCCGAGCGAACTCGAGACCGTTGCTCGACGTGCCCGAGGCAGTCATCACGGGGTTGCGGAGGATCAGCTCGCGCTTCGCGCCCGGCGCGAGATCAACCGTCAGGTCGGGCAACGGCTCGCGTTGTCTCAGAGACGGCTGGTCGAGCGTGTCAGCAGACGGCGACGACATCGTGCCTCCTTCCGCGCATGCTACGGCGCAGATGGGGCGCGGATCGGTTCAGTGACGAACTGGAGCCGGCGAAGAGCTAGTTGGAGTTCTCGGCGGGGCGGCGACGCTTGGAGATGCCCATGTCGTTCCAGCGCGAACGACCCTCGTTGCGATCCCAGATTGAATCCTCGGAGGAGTTGCGGAACTCTTTGGTTTCGCCGCAGCTGCAGACGCCCATGGACATCGGCCCGTTCGGCGCCTCAATCGTCCAGTGGTGGATGTGGGTGGGCGCTTCGCTCTTCAGACGAGTCTTGGCAGGCATTCAGGGAACCTTCCTGGGGCTGGGCAGCCGGGCTGAGGACGCAACCCGCGCTCTGTCAGTCCCACGTGAGCAGGACGCTACGTATGGGCTGGCTGCTGGGCAATACATCGGGCAACACACCGGATCTGCACCTGTAAAGTGGGATACGCGCCTGTAACTACTTGACGAATCGACAGTTGATTCTGTTCCCGACCGGTCCCGCCGAGCATGAATCGAGAGGATTCGTTCTCGATCTTGCCAATCGGAACGAACTTCGGAGAGAGTGGACGCATGTCATTGGGTTACGATGAACTCAGTCCGATCTGATGCTCCCGCGCACGCGGTGACCAGCCATGCGGATTTGATCAGCATTGATACTTACACCACTTCGCGAGCTACTGTTCCTGAGGCGCCAGCTATGGCGCGGAACACGACTTCGACCACGTCTCGAGCAGGCTCTTCTTCACGGTACCCCGATCGGGCGAATCCGGGGGTGACGTAGTCGTGGTCTGGCGTCGGCTGGCTGGCAAGGGTGACGGGCGCTCTGGGGGCGACGGGAAAGGCAATGGCATGGTGCTGACGGTCGAGGCGGTTCGCGACACGCTGCGAACGATCCGCGATCCCCATCTGGGACGAGATCTGATCTCTCTGCGCACATTCGGCGGTGCGGTGATCGATGACGGATCGGTGACCGTCCATCTCACTCTCCCGCTGCATGGCTATCCATCACAAGTGGATCTGGAACAGCGGATTACCGACGCGCTAGTCGACGCGGGGGCAACATCCGTCGCATTCGAGGTTCGTGTCGATGTCCCTGCCTGGCAGGGCAGCGGACAACAGGCCGCCATTGGCGGCGTCAAGAACATCATCGCCGTGGCGTCCAACAAGGGCGGCGTGGGCAAGTCAACGATCGCGACGAATCTCGCCGTGGCACTAGCGCAGACGGGCGCCGCGGTAGGCCTCGTCGACGCGGACGCAACCGGTCCCAACCTGCCCACGATGTTCGGATTGCCCAGCGGATACCAGGCCGAGAGCGAACGGGGATTACACCCGGTCGAACGCTATGGGGTCCGAGTGATCTCCCTCGGATTTCTGATTCCGCCCGGTGCTCCAGTGGTCTGGCGTGGTCCGATGATTGGCTCGGCGATCAAACAGTTGCTGCACGACGTGGACTGGGGCGAGGTCGACTATCTGCTGATCGATCTGCCGCCGGGAACCAGCGACGCATCCATGTCGATGGCGCAGGAGGCGCCGATCGCGGGCGCTGTGATCGTATCGACCCCGCAACAGGTGGCATTGGAGGACGCAAGCAAAGCGGTGACGATGTTCGAGAAGCTCGACGTGCCGGTGTTCGGCATCGTCGAGAACATGTCCTATTTCATCACGCCCGACACCGGTCAGCGCGTTGAGATATTCGGGCATGGCGGCGCACGTGACGCCGCCGACGATCTGGAGATTGATTTTCTGGGCGAGGTGCCACTGGCGACCGAAGTCCGAGCCGGCGGAGACGATGGGCAACCGATCGTCGCGTTTGGCGCGGAACACCCGTCCGCACAGGCGTTTGCCGCAATAGCCAATCGCGTTGCGATCAAGGCCGCCGCTTCGGCGTTGCTGCAGGCGCCCACGGTGCCCGTCCTATGAACGGAAAGCTAGGAAATGGCAAGGTTTTTGAGGCGGTCTGCATCGACTGACCAGCCCGCCGACGAGCAGAACGACACACAACAGAAGCCGGCTGCGAAGAGTCAAGCGCCAGAAGCGCCCAGCCGGAACAGACCGGCGATGAACTCCCTGGTCGAACCGCCAACACGAGCCCCATCCAGACGAGGCTCGCGCAGGCGATCCTCCGGCGGCAACGGCTCAGCCACTGCTGCGACGACAACGACGGCAGCAAACAAGCCGTCCGCACGGCGCGGCTCGCGGCGGGGCTCGCAGGACGCGCCTCCCACGGACCCGACGGAACAGATGCTGGCGTTGCTCGAGCGTCAGACCGCCCTGCTCGAGCAGCAGGGCAAGACGATCGAGCAGATGGCCGAGTCGCAAGCGCTACTGACGGAGACGCTGCTTGGTCAGCGCGGCGAGGATGCCGTTCCGGCCCGAATCGAAGTGTTGCCGCGACTGGCGATCTTCGTCGACGTCCCGAACATCCTGTACGGCGCGGAGTCCTCGGGCGTGCGCCTCAACTGGGGCAAGGTCGCCGACTTCCTCTCGCACGGACGCACACTGGTGCGCGCAATCGCGTATGCGCCGATCTCTGACGACCCGACGGCGAGGACCGAGAACGAACGATTCGTTGTGCCGTTCCTCGATCACGGCTACCGGATCGCGACGAAGCCGCTGAAGCGCTTCACCGGCGGCTCGGTCAAGGCCAACTTCGATGTTGAACTGGCCATCGATGTGCTGACCATGTCAGACCGCGTTGACGTGATCGTCCTGGTCTCCGGCGATGGCGATTTCCGCCGACTTGTTGAGATCGTCGGCGCGCGCGGCGTCAGGGTCGAGGTGATGGCGTTCGGCAAGAGCACATCATCCGACCTGCGCCAGGTCGCCGACCGTTACATCGACATCGCCCAGTACGCGGATCAACTCCGCGACTGATCGCCGCGCTCGGCTACTCGGGGGCGAAGTATCGCGCCCCGTCTCGCCGGGCCGCGCGTCCCAATCCTGGGAAGTTGAAGTGACCTGAAGCGATCAGGGCGTTTTCGGCTTCGATCTGGTCGAACAACTTGTGCCGGCTGGCGGTCGAGTCGGTCGTGTTGACATCGGCGCCCGGGCACCAATCGGTCTCCGTGAGTTGCACCAAATGGTGGGCCGCATCGCCGATCACGTAGGCTTTCTCGCCCCCGCTGTTGACGGCGAACGCCACATGTCCGGGAGTGTGACCGGGCGTCGGCACGGTAACTACCTCCGACGTCAGGACGTGCTCACCCTCGACGAAGTCGACGAGACCGGCATCCACGATCGGGCTGAGCACGTTGTCATAGCCCGCGCCTTCCCTGAGCTCATCGCTACTGGTCCAATAGTCCCACTCGTTCTGCTGAATGATGTGTCGGGCGTTGGGGAATTGCGGAACCGGTGTCCCGTCGTTGTCCCAGGTGTTCCATCCCGTGTGGTCGAAGTGCAGGTGAGAGAACGCGACGACGTCGATGTCGTTCGGGGAGACGCCCGCCTCTGCCATCACGCTCGGGAGCGCCGGCGGCTCCTTGAGCGGCATCATCGTCGGACGTCCGCCGATGCCCGAGTCGACCAGAATCGTCGTGCCGTCGGAGATCACGATCCAGGCGCCCAGGTTGAGCGTCAGGTGACCTTCCTCGGTGAGCAGGTCGCGGTAGCTGTCCCAGTCCGAGTCAGTGGTCTTGTTGAAAAACGCAGTGGGCGGCATCGTCGCCCACGAGTCCTGAACGGCGATCATTGTCGCGCCGCCAACTTCTACCTTGTGGAACCGTCCCATGATCGCCGCCTCTCCAGGATCTGCGCAGCGTTGTCCGCGCCGTCTGCGCGGACTGCCCTGACTGCGCTAGGGAGGCTAACGGATTAGCGGTTGCCGGCCGCGTCGCCGAGTCGGTAGGACTCGTCCAGCAGTTCGATCGCGTGAGTGGATCGAGGCATCATCTGGGAGTCGTCGTCAAGACGCGAAATGCCGGCGTCGAGCTGGAGCATGCATCCCGGGTTGGCCGTGCAAACCTGCTCGGCGCCGGTTGAGAGCACGTCTTCCATTTTCTCGGCCAGCACCCGCTTCGAGATATCGCTCTGTACCACCGAGTAGATCCCGGCCGAGCCGCAACACTTGTCGGGCTTGCGCATCTCGCTCAGGGTTAGCCCCGGAATGCTGCGCAGGACGTCCCGTGGGGCGCTGCGAACATTCTGGGCATGCGAGAGGTGGCAGGAATCCTGGTAGGTGACGGTTCGTTCGACTCGACCTTCTGGGGCGGCAAAGCCGATTTGCACGAGATACTCGTGCACATCACGAACGCGCGCCGCAAACGCCTTCGCTCGTTCAGAGTATGCGGGGTCGTTGCGGAGCAGGTGACCGTACTCCTTGAGGTGCGACCCGCAGCCCGCCGCATTGATCAGAATGGCGTCGGGCAGGTCCGCCGACTCGGGCGTGATGGCGTCGATGTTTCGTCGGGCCAGGTCGCGCGCTGCTTCGACGTCGCCGCCGTGAGCGTGCAGGGCGCCGCAACAGACCTGCGCGTCCGGAGCGTCGACGGCGACGCCGTTTCGCGTGAAGACGCGAACTGTGGCTCGGTGGGTCTCCGGGTAGGCCAGCGGCATCATGCAGCCGGTAATCAATGACGCTCGCGCGCGAATGGCCACCGTCGGCTTGACTTGAGAGGCCTCGTTGTTTGTGTAGAAGGGTCTGTCGGCGACGGGCGATAGCGAGTCGATGTCCGCGAGCCGTGGCGAGAGCCTTGCCAACAAGCCAGTCTTCCTCACCAGCGCCTGGAGTCCTGTCCGTTGGTAGAGCTTCAATCCGTACCCGGCCAGTCGCATGCGCCCGGGATACGGGAAGAGTCCATGCATGATCAGCCGCCAGATGACGCGCTGTCGGCGGGGCCACTTGTTCTGCGCAAAGGCCTCGGCGCGAGTCGCTTCCATCAGGCGTCCGTACGGCACCTTCGATGGACAGGCAGTCTCGCAGGCGCGGCACTGGAGGCACTGATCGAAGTGTTGCTGGACTCGCGGCGACCACTCGATCCGTCCGTCGTCAAGTCCTCGCATCAGCGCGATGCGGCCACGTGGGGAGTCGGTCTCGACGCCCAGATCGTGATACGTCGGGCAGGCATTGAGACAGAATCCACAGTGGACGCAAAGGCCCAGTTCACCGGCGTCCGGCCGATCCTCGGTCATCCAGATCGATTCACTGTCGAGGGGCGACGGAGCGATGGTCATGGAAGCAGCTTAGATTCCATCAACGAAACGACCGGGACTGAGGATTCCGGTTGGGTCGAACTGCGCTTTGACATTGTGCATCAACCGGGCGCCGGGACCGGCGGGTCCCCAGACATCGACTGCGCGCTTCAGCTCGAGCGGGCCTGACTCGATGGTCAGTCTCCCCTGGAGAGGGCCGAGAAGAGTTCGCAAGGTCTTCACCGTGTCGGCGTCGATGGTTGGTACATCGACCAACATCAATCCCGAATCGGCAGCGGCAACCCAGGATGTCACTTCCTGCAGATTGTCGGCGAGGATCCGTTGCCCCCGCGGCAGATTGGCCGGAGGGAGGCCCAATCGCATCCTGACACAAGCTTCAGTGGTCTGGAGCTCCAGATCTGCAACTGCTTGCCAGGTCTCAACGATCGCGGTCGTGGTCCGTTCCGGACTGTCGATTCCGGCATCGCGAACGGCACGCAGCGCCTGAGCCAGCACTTCGGACGCGGCGGTTTCCAGTCCGTTTGCTCGGAGCAGGATCGCCGGCTGGTCGTGGAGCACCTTCGCACCAAGGTCGTGTGCATTGGCCGAGGCTCCGGCCGAGAGCACCACGCATCCATTGAGAAACGGCGCCGCATTCGCAGCCGCCCGCGCCGCAGCCAGGGCGGACTCAAGGCTCGGAGCGTTGAGCGCCACGATCTGGTCGCTGGCCGGCTGCGGCCGGAGCTTGAGCGTGACTTCGACGATGACGCCGAGGGTGCCAAGGGAGCCGGCAAACAGCTTGGGCAGGTCGTACCCGCTGACATTCTTGACCACCTTGCCGCCGCCCTTGATCGCCGTGCCGTCGGCCTTGACCATGCGCATCCCAATCAGCCAGTCGCGCGGTCCGCCGAACGAACCGCGCCGCAAACCGCCACGTCCGACGGCGCAGATGCCGCCGAGGGTAGCCCGCTCAAAATGGGGGTGATCGAGCGGCAAGAACTGTCCGTTGGTGGCCAGATGGCGTTGCAGCTCTGCCAGGGTCATCCCGGCCTGCACGGTGATCGTGAAGTCGTTGGGTTCGTAGTCAACGACCTGGTCCAGCCCCGAGAGATCAAGTGCCACGTCGTACTTGCGAGGTGGCATTCCGAGGTCGCGCATAGTTCGACCGCCGTGCGCGATAACTGACAGATCGTGTTCAGTCGCCAACGACTGCAAGCGCTGAACGTCTTCGATCGCAGTCGCCCTGACCGCTCCGTCGGGGACGAGATCGTCAACGGCGTAGCGCCTCAGGCGGTCGCTATCTGAGTCGACGTTGTCGAACAGTGAACTGAGCGAATCGAGCCGGGCAGCGTCGCCAGCCTCAGCGCCCGCCATGTTGCAGTCCGGGGTACGCCAGCCGATTCATACAAACGCTTTGGGGCCGAACTTGGCGATCTGATGTTGGGCGTGCTGGTGACCAGCTTCTCCGCAGCCGTGGCCCTTGGGGAAGATCTTGCAGGGGTTGAAGTTCTCGGTCGGCCCGAACGCGGCTCGCAGCGATTTCATCGTGTCCATGTCGGCCTCGGTGAAGATCCAGGGCAGGTAATCTCGCTTTTCCAGACCGACGCCGTGTTCTCCGGTGATCGCGCCGCCAGCATCGACACACAGGCGCATAATCTCGCCGCCGGCATCGAGTACTCGCTCCGTTGCGCCGGGCTCACGTTCGTCGAACAGCAGACAGGGATGCAGGTTGCCGTCGCCGGCGTGGAACATGTTGGCGACAGGCAATCGATATCGCTCCGCGATCTCGTAGACGCCGTCCAGGACGTCGGGCAATTGGGTTCTCGGGACCACGCCGTCCAACAGGTAGTAGTTGGGCATAATCTGGCCCAGCGCGCCGATGGCGCCCTTGCGGCCGGCCCAGAGATGCTCACGCTCCTCCGGATCGGTGGCCGAGCGGACTTCACGGGGTTCGAATCGATTGAGAATGCCCTCGACCCGTGCTCCCTCTGCCTCGACCTGTGATTCCGGTCCGTCGACCTCGACCAACAGGACGGCTTCAGCGTCGAGGGGGAATCCGGTGTTGAGCACCGGTTCGACAGCGGCGATCGTCATCTTGTCGATCATCTCCAACGCGGCCGGCACGATTCCCGAGGCGACGACCGCGGACACCGCGTTCGACGCCTGTCTGACGCTGTCGTAGATCGCAAGCATGGTTCGCACGGCGGTCGGCCTGGGCACGAGACGGACGAGCGCCTGAGTGACGATTCCGACCGTGCCTTCCGAGCCGACCACGCAACCCACCAGGTCGTATCCCGGTTCGTCGCGGGTGTCGTGCCCGATCCACTGGACCTCTCCGTCGGCGGTGACCAGCTCCAGCGCGAGCACGTGATTGGTGGTCGTGCCCCAGGCGAGCGTATGCGGCCCGCCGGCATTCTCGGCGATATTGCCGCCGATGGTGCACGCACGCTGCGAGCTCGGGTCGGGCGCGTAGGCGAGGCCGTAGCGCTCTGCCTCGGATCCTAGGTCGAGGTTGACCACGCCGGGCTGAACCAGCGCCGTTTTGTTCTCCGGATCGACGTCGAGTATGCGTCGCATCCGGTTCATGCCAATAATCACGCCGCCCTTGGCCGCAAGCGCTCCGCCGCTGAGACCGGTGCCCGCTCCGCGGGGAGTCACCGGCGCCTCGTACTTGTTGGCGATCTTGATGAGGCTGACCACATCGTCGGTGTTGGCCGGCAAGGCGATCACGTCCGGATTGCCCCGGTCGATCGTGCCGTCGTACTCGTAGACGAGCAGATCTTCGTCGTGCCAGACCACGGCTTCCTCGCCAATGGCGTCAATCAGGTCCAGGACGAGCGGCGTAGGTGTCTTCATGGTTCAATCATAGAGGGGCACTCAGCGCTGCCAGCGACGGTCGAGGAAGTCGATGATTGCCTGATTGAATCTGTCCGGCTGCTCGAGATATACAGAGTGACCGGCGTCGGGAACGACGACGAACTCCGACCCATCCATGACACGGTGCGATGCCTCCATCGCCTGCCAGGGAACAATCCGGTCGTGTTCGCCGACGATGTAGAGCATCGGCATGCCGAACTGTCTTAGCAGCGGCATGGATGATCCGCGCCAGGTGGCGAGTCCCGGCGTCGGCGCGAGGAAGGTCGCCGGGCGCTTCGGGTTCCAGCCGTTCATCCGTCGATACAGCCAGGTGAGCTGCGGATCGTTCTGCTCGGTCGTCGGAGCCAGCGCGCGCTGTCTGAGCGTGAGGCCCTCGACGGTCCGGTAGTGGGCGGCCTGGATGGCACGAACCTCATCATTGACCGCTCCCGCCAGCGTGCCCGAGAGAATCAGCGCCTCGATTCTTCCCGGGAAGATCAATGCGAACGGCGTCGCGGTTCTGCCGCCCATGGAATGGGCGATCATTGCGAACCGGTCGATGTCCAGGTGTTCCAGCAGTGCGTGCAGGTCATGAGGGAACGCGCGCCTGCCCGGCCCGCCAGGAACGTCCCTGCTCAGACCGAAGGCGCGGTGATCGAATGTGATCGTGTAGTAGCGCTCGCGGAATTCGGGCACGTTACGCCACCAGACGAGATGATTGCCGCCGGCGCCGTGCGCGAGGATCAGCGGAGGCGAGGATGGATCGCCATGCGCCTCGTAGTAGAGGTCGATTTCGTTGCAGTGGAGGTAGGGCACGAGAAGAAGTGGGGGCTCAGGGGTCTGGGGATGATTCTGCCGCTTCGATCACGAGTTCGACGCAGCGGACGGCGGTCAGACGCTTGTTCCCCTCGCGGTCGGAGTTCCAGACCTGTCGTTCCGCGTAGACGCGGTCGCCGGGCCCGACGCAGGCCATCCAGACGGTGCCGACTGGACGAGACTGGGATCCCCCGGTCGGGCCGGTGATGCCCGTCTCGGCAACACCGATATCGGCATTGAGCGTGTCGCGCACGCCGCGCGCCATTGCAACGGCGGCCTCTTCCGACACGGAACCATGCTCCCGCAGCAAATTGCGCGAGACGCCGATGAGATCGATCTTCGGGTAGTTGTGATACGGCGAGGCGCCGCCGATCCAGACCTTCGAACAGCCGGCGATATCCGTGATCCAGTGACCAATCAGACCGCCGGTGTCGGTCTCAGCCGTCGCCAGGGTGAGGCTGCGTTCGGCCAAGGTGTCAATCAGTTGCTGGGCGATGGCCTCGGCCATGGATCAGGCTCTTGCCTAGTCCTCGTTGCCCGTGGAGCGGTCCCAGGCGAACATCAGAATCAGGATGAACGTCACCAGCACAATGAACGGCGCCAGGAGAATGGAGAACTCGTACCACTCCTCGCGGTCGAAGTTGTTGACGCCGGTGCCGCCCTCGTCCGGCGCGGCCTGCTGCGGCATCGAGAGTTCCGATTGTGTCTGCGCTGCGTCAGCGGCGAGCAGATCGCCGCTGTCACTGAACAGCGGCTGAATCGCAGAGATGGCGACCAGGGCCAGCGCAGCGGCGAGCGAGAGACGCGCCATCGGCTTGATGATTGCTCTCAGTACCTCTCGCATGGCCGTCCCCTCCGTTGTCTCGCCCTCAGCGGCTGTGACTATGTAGGTTATTCCAGCGCGCCCTCACGCGCGAGGGCGTCGATTCGCTCCTGGTCGTAACCCAGCATCCGCCCGAGCACGTAGTCGGTGTCCTCGCCCAGGCGGGGCGCAGGCGACACGATCTCGGCGGGAGTCTCCGAGAGTTTCCACGGCGGCGGCAACACCTGGCGCAAGCGCGTTTCCGGCGGCCTCACGCTGACTGCTCCGCCGCGCTCCCGGAAGTTCTGGGAATGGTGGATGTCGCTGCCCCAGACCGATGCCGCGGCCGGCACTCCAGCGGCACGAAGCGCCTCCGCGGTCTCGACCGCCGACTGTTCAGATGTCCACGCTTCGATCATCGGCTTCAACTCGGTGCGGTGTTTCCAACGCTTGAGCCCAGTGCGAAAACGCGGGTCCTCGCGGAGATGGTCGAGACCGCTGCATTCGCAGAGCGAGTTCCAGTCTTCGTCCGAACGGCAGGCGATCGCGATCCAGCCGCTCCTCGCGCCCTTGTGGCCGTCGGTGTAGGCCTCAGGCGCGCGCATCGAGGCGCAGCGGAACACATCGTGCGGTGCATACGCCCGGTGACCATTGCCGATGCGGTCGCCATCGCGGCCAAGCAGGTCAACGTGCAGGAACTCTTCCGCGATGTGCATACCGATCGCCTCGGAGGACGACGCGTCGATGAACTGTCCTCGCCCGGTCCTGGCGTGGTAGTGGAATCCGGCGAGCATCGCCATGGCGGCGGTAGTGCCGGCGCGCAGGTCGATCGAGCCGCCCATCATCACGGGCGGCTCCTGCGGCTCGCCCGAGAGATAGGACAGCCCGCTGAGCGCGGCAAAGGTGGGCGCATAACCGGTGTAGTTGCGCTCCGGGCCGGTCGCACCGAGCGCCGACGCCGAGACCATCACAATCGCCGGATTGACTTCGCGCAAATCGTCATAGCCGAGCCCGAGCTTCTCGAGAATGCCAGGCCTGAAGTTGTCGATCGCGCCGTCGGCGGTGCGGGCGAGATCGCGGATGACCTGCTTCGCGCCTTCCGTTTTCAGATTGAGTTGGATCGAGTACTTGTTGAGGTTGACCTCATTGAACATCGGCGCCTGGTTGACGCCGCCCGTGAACGAACCCATCGCCAACGATCGCTGACGCGAGTGATCGATCCGGGTCGCCGACTCAATCTTGATTAGTTCCGCACCCAGCAACGCGAGTTGCATGGCGCCGTACGGTCCGGCCCAGGCCCAGGTGAAGTCGATGATCCGCTTGCCTGAAAGCGGCCCTGGTCGATTGGCCGCTTGCAGCAGTCCGTGGTGTCCGTTGCTGCCGTTCGTCGTGGTGGTCATCAGATGACTCCGGCTCGTCTGGCCTGGGCAGGGCTCCAGGGCGAGAGATACTGGGTGGTGACTTCAGCTGTCGAAGAACCGAGCAGCGGCGCAGCAGTTCTCGCGGCGCGCTGCACGCCGTCCCAGCGTGCGGCAAACTGCGGATAGCGAGCGCTGTCGGCAACCGGATGTTCGAGGCGGTCAAAGAACTCGCGCACCTCCATCTGCTCCGAGTTCATCACTTCCGACGGTCGCAAGACGGGCCCAGCCGGCGCACTGTTTTCCTGCAGCGCGCGAAACACCTCGTCGCGAGTGCGAGCGCCGGCCCACTGTTCAATCGCATCCCCCGCTTCCTCGCCCAGCTGTAGTCGATCAATCAGGCTGCCGTCCGCATCAAATGCCCACTCCGGATCGCCCATCGACTTGATCAGCCCCGCCCATTGGTGGGATTGCGGTGTCACCGCGATCAGGTGGCCATCCGCGCACTCCAGCCGGCCGCCGAAAGCGCTGCCGCCCTTGGTCGGCGGCCGCGCCGGAGGCCCTCCATCATTGTGAGCGATCGAGATGTCGACCCGATCCATGTTCATCATCGCCTCGGTCGAAGCGACATCGACGATCTGGCCATGACCAAAACGCTCGCGGGCGATCAGCGCCGACCATACCGCCAGCGCCAGTGCCATTCCGCCGTCCGCCTCGTGGACTTTGGCGCCGGCCATCAACGGAGCTCCCGTGTCGGCGCCCAGGTTGCGTCGGACCCCCGCCGCCGAGCCGGACGCGTGCGCTCGGGTCAGTGCCGTCGACGGCCACTCCGCCGCGCCGCCGACCAGGCCGAACGGCGTCACGGCTGCGATGATCAGCTGCGGATACCGGTCCCGCAGGTCATCCGGGTTGAGATCGAGTTCGAACAAATCAGCCGGCGTGCGATCGGTGACGAACACATCTGCGCTGCCGACAAGCCGCTGTAGCAACCGCCGTCCCGAGGCTGTGTCCAGGTCGAGGATCACGCTGCGTTTGGACGTGTTGTACGCCAACCACGAAGTAGACGTCTCCCGATGTGGAGCGGGCTCGGCGAACGGAGCCATTCGACGCGAGACGTCCCCGCGGGGTGGCTCAATCTTGATCGTCTTCGCTCCTGCATCTGCGAGCAGCCTCGAGGCAAACGGACCGGCGATCTCTTCAGCCAACTCGACCACGAGCAGGCCATCCAGCAGCGGCGGCCCGAGTTCTTCGTCGGCGTCGAGGGGTTCTGCAGAGCGCGTGGACATTCACCGACAGTCTAGAACGCAGTGCGACCTGCTCATAGACTGCCTGCGATGAGCGAGCACGAACAGGACCCGCCGGACATCGCACTCCCGTACGAAGGCGTGCGGGTGCTGGAACTGGCCGAGGGGATCTCCGGACCCTATGCCGGCCGCTGGCTGGCCGCCCTGGGCGCCGACGTGATCAAGATCGAACGAACCACGGGCGATCCTTCCAGAGCGTTCGGTCCCTGGCCCGACGATCTTCCGGACGACGAAACCAGCGGACTCTTTCTCTATCTCAACGGCGACAAGCGCTCCATCACCCTGAATCTGGAAACCTCCGACGGTCGCGAGATCCTGCGCGAGCTTGCCGCCTCGGCCGAGATCGTGATCGAGTCGTTCGAACCGGGCTACCTGGCCGAGCGCGGGCTCGGCTACGACGAGCTGTCGAACGACCACCCGGCGCTCGTGATGCTCTCGATCACTCCGTTCGGCCAGAGCGGCCCAAACGCAAACCTGCCCGCGACCGAACTGACGCTCTATGCCTCGTGCGGGCAAATGTGGATCACCGGGCATCCCGACCGTTCGCCGCTCAAGAACGGAGGTTCACAGCCGTCGTATCAAGCTGGGCTGAATGCGTTCTCGGCGATCGCCAGCGCCTTCTACGGTGCCATAATGCACGAACAGGGCTCCTACATCGACCTCTCGGTGCAGGAAACCTACGCCGCCATGGCCGAGGCGTTCCACAACCGTGCAGCTCAGTTGGGCATCGAAACTCAACGGTCAGGCAACAATCTGAACGCGCTGTGGGGCGTCTACGAGTTGTCCGACGGCTACGGCGGGATCTGCGCGCTGCCGCGCAACTATCCGGCGTTCGCAAACGCAGTGGGGCTGCCGGAACTGCAAGAGGAGCGTTTTGCCGACGCCGGCCAACGGTTGATCAACAACGACGAGTTGATGGCGCTCATGTTCGGCTGGTTCATCGGTCAGACACGACAGGGGCTGATGGAGCTGGGGATCGAACATCGCGTGCCGTTCGGGTACGTGGCGACCTTTGAGGATCTGGCCAACTCCGAGCACCTTCACAGTCGTGCCTTCTTTGCCCAGCACGACGACGATCGCGCCGGCAGCCTGACGTATCCGGGCCGGCTGTGGCTGGGCAGCGGGCACGACTGGAAGATGGGCCGCGCCCCGCTCCTGGGCGAGCACAACATGGAGATCATCCACGGCGAACTTGGCTACGAACGCGAGGACCTGGTCCGGCTCCGGGAATTGGATGCGATCTGATGTTTGATCCCGGCCGTCCGCTGAGCGGCGTCCGCGTCGCCGACCTGACCATGATCTGGGCGGGCCCGTACGCCGCCAAAATTCTGGCCGACCAGGGCGCCGAAGTGATCAAGATCGAGTCGCCTCGCGCATGGGACAACATTCGCACGCTGCTCCCGCCGCCAGTCGCGCCGGGCGAGCATTGGTGGAACACCAACTTCTACCTGCACGAGTACAGCCGCAACAAGAAGTCACTAACGCTCGATCTGGCCTCTGATGAGGGCAAGGCGGTCTTCGCCAGGTTGCTCGAACACTGCGACGTGGTCATCGAGAACTATCGCACCGACGTGATGGACAACCTGGGCCTGACATACGACTGGCTCAAGGAGCAGAAGGAAGACATCATCGTCGTCGGCATGGCTGGATTCGGCAAGACCGGTCCGGAGAAGGACGCCGTTGGCTACGGACCGATCATCGAGATGATGAGCGGAATGACGTCCACCTCGGGCTACGGCGACGACGGGGTGCCCTACAAGAGCGGCATCTCTTACGGCGACCCGATTGCCGGCATCTGCGCCTCGGCCGCCGTCGCGACGGCCTTGATCCAGCGCAAGCGAACAGGCAAGGGTCAATACATCGACCTGGCCCAGCGAGAGGTGATGTCGACGCTGCTCGGCGAGTTCTACATGGACTGGTCGATGAACCAGCGTCTGCCCGAGCACATGGGCACGGGACACGACTGGATGGCCCCGCACAACGTCTATCCCTGCGCCGGCGACGATGACTGGATTGCAATCTGTGTGCGAACCGACGCCGAATGGGAAGGTCTGAAGCGCGCGATGGGATCGCCCGACTGGGCAGAGCGGACGGAGTTCTCCGACCAGATTCTGCGCTGGGAACATCGCTCCCAGCTCGACGAACTGGTCAGCGGCTGGACCGCCGCAAGCTCGAAGATCGATCTCTTCGCCGCGCTCCACGCCGAGCAGATACCGTCGTCGCCGGTCTGGAAGATGCTCGAACTCCAGCGCGAACCACACCTCAAGGCGCGCGGCTTCTACGAGCCGCTGCGTCATCCCGAGGTGGGCATCTGGTCGGTCCACGGCTGGCTCTGGCGAGCCGACGGCGCCGGTCCCTGCATTGTTGCCCCCGCGCCCGACTTCGGCCAGCACAACGCCGAGATTCTTGGCGGCCTGTTGGAGATGTCCGAAGACGACCAGTCGGCACTGGAAGCGGCCGGCGTCACCGCGACGCGGCCCGAAGGCGTGCCGCTCGCCTCAGAGATGCCGCCTACGCCTTCGATGCTCTGACGATCTCCGCACTGAGCAACGCTTCGCTGAACCGCTGCACGTGCTCGTCCACGGTCTCGCCGACCGCCTGGGTCCAGCCGTCGGACTGTTCGAATCGCTTGCTGATCTCGACGATGTCGTCATGCCAGTGCCATGATTTATCGATCGGCGCCGGCAGACCCATCCGCAACGGACGCTCGTCGTCGGGCAGCCAGAAGTAGGCGTACCAGCCGTGCCGCCGGATGATGCCCGCCTGCATCAGCAGCGCATAGGTCGTTCGCTCGTCGGGCGAGGGATACTCGCCGTCCGGAGCGCAACGGATCAGGAAGTTGAAGATCGAGAACTGCCCCGAGCGCTCCCCGGTCCGCAACTGGCCGATTGAACAGAGCCCGTCGGCAATCGCCAGCAACCGCGCTGCCTGTTCGTGCGGCAGCCGCGCTTCCTCAAGCGTGGTTGGTAGTTCGCTACTGGCTGTGGAAGTCATCGAGTGTGGCCCGAAGTCCGCGCTCTTTCAGCGATCGATTCATTTCCAACACCGGCGTGGTGAAGTGGGCGATCGCGTCGATCTCGACGCCGCCCATCAGGGCCTCGCGGAATCCGCGGACCTCCTGGGTGCGGTTGATCGCCTTCTTCTGCAGGACCAGGATCTCCTTGGGCGTCTTGGCGACCAACTCGACATAATCGTCGACGAACCTGTCCAACTCATCCGGCGGCAGCGCGCGATTGAACAGACCGATCTCGGCAGCCTCCTTGCCCGAGATCATGCTGCCGACGGGAAAAAAGAACTCCTTGGCCCGCTTCGCGCCGACCTGCCACGCCCAGAACGAGGCCACGAATCCTGCGCCCAGCGGCAACTGCGGAGCGCCCACCCGGGCGTCCTCTGCAGCGAACGTGACGTCGCAGATCATCGCCAGTTGCGTCCCGCCCGCGAGACAGTGTCCATGCACCTTGGCGATCACCGGTAGTCGAAGATCCCAGATCCGCAGCCAGTTGCGGTTCAACTCCTCCAGTCCATCGCGGTCTCGCGAGATCGCCGACGACTGTTCCGCGGCAACGCCTGAACCTCCGCTCAGGTCATATCCAGCGCTAAACGCGCGCCCGGCGCCGCAGACCAGCGCGACATGGACTGAATCGTCTCGCTCTGCTTCCTCGAGCGCTTCGACCAGTTCGCGCTGAAGCTGCCGCGAAATCGCGTTGAGTTTCTCAGGTCGGTTCAGCGTGATTCGCGCGACTCTGCCGACGTGGTCGATAGCAATGGTCTCGGGCATGTCGGTGTCTCCGGCTGCGGGCTCGACTAGTCCAGACAGGGTATTCGCTTGCCTGGTGAGGCACATCTGTTCTATCGTCCGATAGGAACGTATGTACAAAGAACGGATTGTTTCATGATCGCTGTGACCATCTTGATGCTGGCTGTCTCGATCTGGTTGCTCTGGGAATGGAGGACCGGGGCGCTGTCACCCGACGCACCACGCTCCGGACGCAGACACTCGGCGGCGGCGGCCAGTGTGCGTTCGCTGCCGACCTCAGCGGCCCTGAATGCCGATGCGGTCGTCGTCGCGAGGATGGACCCGAGACCCTGAGGCTTGATCTCAAGCAGCCCTGCCAGCACATTGCGGTGAACGGTGTTGCGCCTAGACTGCTCTGGGAGCTTGTGATGACAACCAGACGACCATCGGCGACTGACCGCGGCGGGGAAGCGTTGGACCTATTGCTCAACGTCGTGCTGTTCCGCGGGATGCCGCGACCCATGTTGTTGGAGCTGGCCTCCAAACTGCGACCGATTCGGTACCGCGCTCACACCGACATCTTCCATGAAGGGGATGAAGGCGCGACGCTCTACATCATCCTCAAGGGCGCCGTAAAGATCTTCATCCCGTCGTTAGACGGACGCGAGGTGGTGCTGGCGGTGCATCGCAAGTACGACCTGCTGGGCGAGATGTCGTTACTCGACGATCATCCGCGGTCGGCCTCGGCCACAACGATCGAAGACACCGAGGCAGTCAGCCTCAGTCGGCACGACTTCCTCTCGGTACTCGATCGCCACCCCGAGGCCCAACGCGCCATCATCGATGTGCTCGTCGCTCGGTTGCGCGCCACGAACCAGTCAATCCAGGACGCGTACCTGCTCGACGTCCCGGGCCGACTCGCCCGGCGCCTGCTCGCGATCGCCGAGGAACATGGCGAGAAGACGGATGACGGCGTCGACATCGGGCTGCGCGTCTCGCAACAGGAACTGGCCAACATGATCGGCGCCTCGCGCGTCGCGGTAAACAAGCAACTGCAACAGTGGCGCAAGCAGGACATCGTCGACGTCAACCGCCAGCGGGTGACCATCCTCAATACGACGGCGCTTGAGCGAGAGTACGCCCTGTCGCAATAGTCCGCTGTTCCATCCTGCGTGCCTGCAGATCATTGTCCGAGTGTGAAGGGTGACCGATGACCGAACCTCTGAGTGAAGCGCAACTGGCCGATCTGCGCGCCTGGCCCTCGCCGGCAATCGCCAACGCCATCGAGACCTTCGATATCCGCAGCCGCGCGACCGGCTTCATGACGCCCGACATCCTCTGTCGATTCCCTGATATGGACCCAATCGTCGGCTATGCGGCGACCTGCAAGATCCGCGCCTCGATTCCTCCCGGAGACGACCCGCAGACCAAGGCCGCTCCCGATTGGTGGGCGCACATCGAGTCGATCCCAGAGCCTCGGATCATCGTGATCCAGGACCTCGACCAGCCGCCGATCGGCTCCTTCTGGGGCGAGGTCAACGGCAACATCCACAAGGCACTCGGGGCGATCGGCCTGATCACCGACGGCGGAGTCCGCGACCTCGACGAGGTCGAAGAGATCGGGTTCCAGTTCCTGTCCAAGGAAATCCTCGTCTCCCACGCCTACGTGCACATCGTTGAGATCGGACAGCCGGTCACCGTCGGCGGCGTCACCGTTCACTCCGGCGACCTCCTGCACGCCGACAAGCACGGCGTCTGCGAAATCCCGCACGACATCGCCCCCCAGGTCGCCGCCGCGGCGCAGGCCGTCGAGGATCGCGAGCGCGTGATCATCAACTACGCCAAGTCGGACGACTTCACCAGCCAGGGACTGCTGAACGTGATGCAGGGGCGAGCGCCGTACGCCGACGAGGAGTAACCCTCGACTGCCCGCCAACCGGACGACGCTGCGACCGGCGGTAGGCCGCAGACCCTCCTGCGCCGTCGCGAGGCGGGGATGTTCTCCCCGTTTGCCTCGCGCGACTTTCGCGTCCTCTGGCTGGCGATCTTCCTCCGATCGGCGGCGCTGTGGCTCGACCAGGTCGCGCGACCGGTCCTGATCGTTGAACTGACCGGATCCGCTCTGCTCCTGGGAGCCGTGCTCGCCGCCCGGATGGCGCCCAATCTGTTACTCGGCCTGTTTGCCGGCACCATCGTCGACCGCTATCCGCGACGGGTCGTGCTGGTCATGTCGCAGGCGGGCAATGTCGCCGCGACCGGGGCGCTGTTCCTGCTGTTGCTGTTCGATCTGGCCGAGGCCTGGCACGTCATCGCTCTGGCCGCCGCCGCCGGAGTCAACATCGCCTTCTTTCAACCTGCCCGACAAGCGATCCTGCCCTCGATGGTCCCGCCCGCCGCCTTGAGACCAGCGGTGGCGCTCTCCCAGACTGCCAACACCTCAATGCGCATCGGCGGAGCGCTGCTCGCCGGTCTGTTGCTCGAATTCGCCGACTTCATCTGGATCTACGGAGCGATGACTGGCATCTACGCCGGTGCAGTGATCTGCACGGCGCTGATCCGGACGAAAGGCACGGCCGGACTCAGCACCAGCCGCGCCGGAGGATCGCTCGCGCGGCAAACCCTCAGTGGCCTGCGCTGGGCGTACGAGACCCGCTGGCCGCTCGCCGTCCTGGCCATTTCGGTCGTCATGTTTGTCTTCCTCGTGCCGTACCAGGGGGTCTTCATCCCGCTCATGGTCATCGACGTGCTCGGCGAGCAGAAGTCCTGGGTCGGTTACCTGATCGCGATCGGCGGCGCCGGCGCCGCAGCGGGCTCGTTGGCCTTGGCAGGCTTACGAACCATCCCCGCCCCGGGACGTCTCATGGCCGCACTCCTGATTGTGGGAGGACTGGGTCTGGCCGCGATGTCTGGCGCGCCTCATCTGGCCGTCGTGGCCGCCTGCGTCTTCGTCGCCGCGGCCAGCTCAACCAATGTCATGTCCCTGGCCAACCTCACCTTGCTTGCCCAGGCGACCGAGGGCATGGCCGGACGCGCCCTCAGCCTGATGAACATCGCCCGCGGCATGATCCTCGTCGGCGCGCTCGTCACCGGGGGCTTCGCCGACCTGTTGGGCGCCCGCGCCGGACTATTGACGATGGGAATCTGCCTGGCCGTGAGCGCAGTCCTCATGTTTGCCAGCCCCATCGCCCGACGCGTCTCCGAGCCGGAACGTCCGGACTCTCCCGAAGGAGCCAACCGCTAACCGCAGCCCAGGTCCGGAGGCTCGGTCGGCCAGGCAGTCGCCGTAGTCTCCAGGGTCAGTCGGCTGAAGCCGCGTCGAACCGTGATCGTCATCTCCTCGCCCGGAGCGATGTCGGCCAGGACATCGACCAGCTCGCCAAACGATTCGGCCGACTCGCCGTTGATCCGCAGCAGCACGTCTCCAACTCGCACGCCGGCGCGGTCGGCCGCCGACTCGCAGACAACGTCAAGAATCTCCAACCGACCCCCGGTTGGCGGAAGCGACACGCCCAGGTAACTGCGCTCGACATCCTCGCCCTGCAACATCGTCGGCAAGGAGCGAAGCATCGCCTCTGCGCTGACGGCAAAGCCGATTCCGCTCGAGCTCCGGTCCGAGCTTTCAATCTGCGTCGGAATCCCGACCACTCTGCCGAACTCGTCGACCAGCATGCCCCCCGAGTTGCCCGGATTGAGCGCCGCATCCGTCTGAATCATCGAGCGCAACGGTTCCAGCGTACCCGTGCCGCTGGGACGCGTCCGGTCGAGGGCCGAGACGATGCCCACGGTCAGTGAATTCGGCAAACCGAACGGCGCCCCCAGCGCGCCGACCGGATCGCCGATCCGTAGGTCGTTGAGCCGGCCGAAGCTGGGAACACTGATCTCGGTCGCGTCCGCGTCAATCTTCAACAGAGCCAGATCATTACCGGCGTCTTTGGCAATCATCTCCGCTTCGTGGCGGCTGCGGTCCTGCAGGTACACGTAGACCTGCTCCGCTTCGGACACGACATGCAGGTTCGTGATCACATGACCGTCATCAGTCACGAAGAAGCCCGAGCCCGTCCCGGCCTCCGTCACAACCGACACCAGTGACGGCGACACCCTGGCGTACACGCTCGACCAGTCGACAGCTGAACGCGTCAGGCTCGAGAACGTGTCCGGCGGCGTCAACGGAACCGCCGGTGATTGCGCCGTGCCAAGCGACTCGGACAGCTCGTACTGAATCGCGCCGGATGGCTCGCCAATCCCGGGCGACTCACCGTTACCGAACGACAGGAACGCGGCTGCCGTGATCGCTGCAGCGATCAGCGCGGCGGAGATGCTGGAAGCGAATGCTCTGCGTCTGCTCATGACTGTCTCTCCATGGGCTCAACCTATGAGCGACATGGATGCCTGGGAGCAGGTCATTCAGGACCTGCGAGAACTTCGATCAGAACGCTTACACGCCCTTCAGGAAGGATGGCCAATCGCTGAAATGCAGCCTCCGACAGGTCGACATGATTGTGCCCGAGCAGTCCGGTGTCCTGGACAATCACATCGACGAACCGGTCATCTCTCCAGATCCGCAGCCGCGTACCGCAGGGCCAGGTCACGGCCGCGCCGATTTCTGGATCCGTCGGATCATATCGATTGTGCGGCGGGCAGAACATCACCCCGCCGGCCAGGGACGGATGGTAGTACGTGATTTCGCCCTCTACGAGACGCGCGGCCCGGTCGGGTTCGATCACCCCGCCGGCAGGGTTCCAGCGCGCGCCGCCGACCCGCATCCTCACCCACACCGCGTCGCCCGGATGCAGCACTGCGAACAACTCCTCGGCCGACTGTCCCGGCGTGTACGCGATCCACTCCTGCAGGTCGGTGTTCCAGCGTCTGGCCTCTGCCACCGATCCCAGCGGTTCCTGGCCGAACGCGCCCCAGACCGTCTCCCGCAGACCCGACCATCCAAGAAATGACCAGCCCACCGGCAGCTCCACCGGTTCGGGCATCGCCCCCCGGAACAACGGTTGCCGCCACCTGGCGTCGGCCGTCATCATCAACATCAACGGCTGGCCGTGTTGCAACACGCCAATGCTGTCGATCGGCGTATGCGGCGCGTACGCCAGCCACCGACGCTCGGCGACGTCCCATCCATAGGCGATTCGCAGTGGCAAGCCTGCCGTTGCTTCTGCGATCGGTGTATCCGGTCCGCACCAGGAATGGGTGTTCATGCCGGCCACGAGTGGAATCGAATCCGCTTCGCGCGCCAGCGACGGCAATGCGGGTCCGAGCGTCGTTCCGACCGCCAACACCGCCCCCGCCCGTAGCAGTTGCCGGCGGCTCAATCGTCGGGTCATTGCCGAGCTTGCCAGCCCCGGAAGGCGAACATCGCGACCGAGGTCGCCACCGCGACGTTGAGACTGTCAATGTTTCCGAAGATCGGCAGTTCAAGCTGGAGCGCCGCCGCCTCAATGAACGGCTGCGGCAAGCCGTCGCCCTCGTTGCCCGCAACGATCAGCGGCCGTTCGGGCCATTCCGCCTCCCAGACCGGCTGCGCATCCGCGCCTTGCTGCAACGCCACAATCCCAAAGCCCTCCTCCTCGGCCCGGACGAGGCACTCTGCCGGCGAGTCCATCGTCTCGACCGGCAACCACCAGTCCGAGCCCTTGGTCGACGGTCGGTAGTAGAAGTCGCGGCCGATAATCCAGACCGCCTCCGCTCCCGCTGCCTCGGCGCTTCGAACCAACGTGCCCAGATTGACGCCATAGGAAAAGTTGAATGCGGCGACCGCGAACGACTGCGGTCGGGGCGGAGGCGAGTCACGATATGGAAGTCCGAACGGGCGGACGTACGAGAGGTTGCGGTTGCCGTTCTCGGGAGGTCGGGCGGCGATCGCGTCGAGCGCCCGCCGGGCTCGATTACGGATCGCCTCGTCGGCGTCACTCGCGAGGCGTTCCAGCAGCGGGACCGCCGGCGCCCCGATCGCCGCCAGCGCCACGCACGCCGCCCGCCGCGACTTGCGCGCGCCCGTTTCCAGCACCGGGTCGAGCTGTCGGCACACCTCCTCCGGATCAAGTCGCGGCAGCAAGGTCATCGACCGTCGTCGCATCCGCTTGTTCGGCGAGAGCAACGCGGGAAGCAGCGCCGCCACCACCTCATCCGCCGGACCGAGTTGCAACGCAATCCGAGCCTCTCCCCGCGGAAACCCATGATTCGCATTCAGAGCAACCTCAACCGTCCGCTCAATCCAACCCGCCGAGCGAGACTCAGCGTCCGCGCGAACCGCAAGCCCAGCCCCATAAGCGGCCTGCTCGTCGCGATCAAGGTCGGGGATCGAATCAATCTCTGAAGGCCGCGGTTTACTCTGCGTCACAGTGGATCATCGTATTGCGATTGGCGACGTTCGGTGCGGTCGCTCGCGAGGAGATGACGAATGACGGTTCGTGAAATCGAGATCGACGCCGAACCCATCGACGCCTTCGAGGCCGCGGTAGAGGTCCTGGAGCGGGCGATCACGGAGGGCGCGTTCAAGGAAATCGTCAACGAATCACCTCGGCACTACGCGATTGACTGGTCGACCTCCCTCACCGGCGCCCGCTATGATTTCCGCTTCGAGCGAACGACAGGCTCAATGACTCGCGCCGAGGCGGTCCTTGAGTTCTCGGGCTTCCTTGGCCCGCTGCTCACCCTGATCCGAAGCGCCGGCAACGGCCCTCACCTGGAACAGATTCTCGACGACATCCGGGACCTCGCCGAGTCCGAAGAGTTCTACGAAGACGACGGCGAGGATAGTGAGGTCGAGGAACCGCCGGATGATGAATGATCGTCCCTCGAGTCGCTCACCGTTGTAAGATCAGAACGCACGAGTTAGGTTAGGCGAGGCCAGCGCAATGTGTTCGAACGTGTCCCGGCGAGTCTCACCGCTTCGCCGGAATTGGTCGGCCGGCACCGGTCTGGACCTTCCATTTCCTTCCAAACTCAACCACTTCCAACCACGTCAACCTCACGAAACCCAGCAAAACACGGGCGATCATTCGTTTTTTCTCCTGCGGCGCTCAGAGAAAAATTTCTTCCCAACCACCCATTCGGCCTCACATATCATCAACCCACACCCATCACCAATCAGGAGATTGCCTTATGCAGCTCAGCGGTCTTGACGGCAAGGTCGCCGTCGTCACCGGCGCGGGAAGAATGCGCAGTATCGGACGGCCGATCGCAGTCGAGTTGGCACGGCAAGGCTGCGACATCGTGCTGACAGGAACCGGCCGCGCGCCGGAGAACTACCCCGACGACGAGAAAGCCGTCGGATGGCGCGACATCGAATCGGTCGCTGACGAGGTTCGCGCTGAGGGACAGCGAGCGCTCGCGCTCATTTCGGACGTCGCGGACTATGGAGCTGTCGAAGATCTGCTGGCGACCACCTTGGACGAGTTCGGTCGGGCCGATTTCGTGATCAACAACGCCGGTGCTGCTCGCGGATCAGACCGTGTCCCGGTGGTAGAGCTTGATCCCGAGCTGTGGAGAGTGGTGCTGGATGTCAACCTGAACGGCGCCTTCTACATGAGCCAGGTCTTTGGCCGACACCTGATTGAACAGGGCGAGGGCGGCGCGATCATCAACATCTCCTCGATTGCCGGCAAGATGCTCGGCCCGAACACCGCCGCCTACGCCTCGTCCAAAGCCGGACTGCAGGCCTTGACGGCCTCGATGGCCCAGGAAATCGGACAGCACGGCGTCCGCGTCAACGCGATCTGTCCCGGCATCATCGACACCTCGCGGATGGACGACATGGGCCGCGGCGAGTTCTGGCAGCGCGCGATCGATACCCGCATTCCCATGGGCCGCGCCGGCGAGGGCGAAGACATCGCCTACATCACCACCTTCCTCTGCTCGTCCCAGGGCGAGTGGATCACAGGGCAGTCGTACAATGTCGACGGCGGGACCTGCGTCCAGCACTAACTGACCACCGACCGAGTCACACACACCACCTGAAGGGTTTGAGCATGGCCGACTACGAGTTCATCAAGTACGAGCAAGACGGCAACATCGTCACCATCACCATCAACCGGCCCGAGCGGATGAACTCGATCCATCCGCCGACCACCGAAGAACTGTCCGACGCCTGGGACACCTTCGCCGCCGACGATTCCGCCTGGGTGGGGATCCTGACCGGCGCCGGCGAGCGCGCGTTCTCGGCCGGCAACGACCTGAAGTACACCGCCGAGATGTCGCGAGTACCGGCCAATGAGCGCCCCACCTTCGCTCCGGTGCAGGGCGGCTTTGGCGGAATCACCGCCGACTGGGAATGCCCCAAGCCGATGATCGCTGCGGTCAACGGCTTCGCCCTCGGCGGCGGCTGCGAGATGGCGATGGCCTGCGACATCATCATCGCCGCCGACCACGCCCGCCTCGGCCTGCCCGAGCCGCGAGTCGGTCTGATGGCCGGCGCCGGCGGCGTCCACCGCCTCCCGCGCCACATCCCGCTCAAGATCGCCATGGGCTACATGCTCACCGGTAACCACATCCCGGCCGCCGTCGCGCACCAGTGGGGTCTGGTCAACGAGGTCGTGCCCGCCGCCGAGCTCATGGACACGGCCAAGCGCTGGGCCAGCGAGATCCTCCTCTGCGCCCCAATCTCGGTCCGCGCCTCAAAGGAAGCCGCCTACAAGGGCCTCGACCTGCCCCTCCCGGCCGCCCTCACCCACTCGTTCCACCAGCAGCGAATCATGGGCCAGTCCGAAGACCTGATCGAAGGCCCACGAGCCTTCGCCGAGAAGCGAACCCCCAACTGGAAGGGCCGCTAAGCGCCCGGACGCCAGGGCGGGCGGGCCGAAAGCTCCGACATCCGACGGCCGGAGTCCGGCACGTCGTGGCTGAGCTTCCGCCCATACTCCTCCGCCCAGTCGGGCGGCAGAACCTGCTGCACCTCGTGCCAGCGCAACGGCTGCGCGCGGGTATTGCGATCGGCGTCGGTCACATCGGCCAGCCAGATCGCCATGTCGCCGCCGTCCATCACGTTGACGACCTGGCATGTCATCCAACCCAGCACACCGCCAAGAATCGGCAGGCCGCTGTCGTGCTCCGACCAATCAAGTCCCTCGAACTTGTCGACTTCGCTCTGAGAGCGAAAGCCCCAGTGACGGACCCACTGCCACTGCTCCCGCGCCATCACGTGCACCGCCAGTTGACCTGAGGCTTCGATCAACGAATTGGTGTGATTGCGCTTCTGAATCTGGACGAGCACCCGCGGCTGCGCCGGCACAATCGACGCCGCAAAGGCGCCCACCGCGATCTGACCGCCCTTCGAGCCGTCGTGGGCGGCCGTGACCACGGTCAGCGGCGACCACATCAGCGTCAGCAGCGATGGAGCATCGGCGAGCGGCATGTCGGCAGGCTAGCGCTCGGATGAGGCAGGCTCGGCCTGTCCACGTCGACGCCGCTGCCGCCACCAGACCCAAACCACCGGAGCGGCAAAGAACAGCACGATGGCGATCAGCGCCCCAACCAGGATCTCACGATTGCGCTCAAGCACGGCGTCGCCAAGCACCGCGGCGAGAATCAGAATCGGAGATGAGGCCAGCACGGAGATGACGATGTACGAAGCGAATCGCATCTGTGTCAGTCCGGCGGCGTAGGAGACGTAGTCGACGCCGGCAACGGGGAACAACCGCAACACGATCAGAAGTCGGATGCCGAGTCGCTCGCCGAGCTCGTCGATCTTGTCCAGCGCTCGCTGAGAGGTGACCTTTCTGAGCGTCGGTCGGCCCAACCGGCGGGCGATCCAGAAGCAGATCGTCGAGCCGATCGCTGTGGCCGAAATCGTATAGAGGAATCCCAGCGCGGGACCAAAGACGGCAGCGGCAATCAGGGGCATCGGCGCCGTCGGCAGGGGAGCGAAGAGCATTGAGAGCGCGAAGACCACGATGTATACGATCGGTCCCCAGACGCCAAAGCCGTCGATCCACTCCTCGATTTCGGCCTGCTCCCAGGGGAACCAGCGTTCGTACGCCAGATACGCGCCGACCAGAATGGCGATGACCGCCACGCCGCCGAGCAGGAGCAGGACGAGGCGTCGTCGGTCCGTGAACCAGTTCTGCATGTCGTCACTCTAGATTGACGGCGCGCTTCAACCGGAACACCAGATGTGCGCTAGTGTCGGATGCAGGATTACGCGGGAGGCACGGTATGAGCGGGACGACGGCGATCGATCGGGAGTTCTTCGCGACGCACTCTGAATCGGCCAGACGGGCCGAGGAGGCACGCACCATCTTCCCGGGCGGCGTCACCCACGATGCCCGGCACTTTGAGCCGTTCGGCATCGTCGTCGATCGGGCTGTGGGACCACGCAAGTGGGACATCGACGGCAATGAGTACATCGACTACGTCATGGGTCACGGCGCGCTGCTCTTCGGTCACAGCCATCCCTACCTGGTCGAGGCGATCACCGCGCAGGTCGCGCGAGGCACCCACATGGGCGGCTCAAGCGAACTGGAGCGTCGTTGGGCCCTGGCGATCAAACGCCTGCTGCCGAGCGCGGAGAAAGTGCGGTTTACGTCATCGGGGACCGAAGCGACCATGATGGCCGTGCGCCTGGCGCGCGCGGCGACCGGACGCGATCGCCTGCTGCGGTTGCGCAATCACTTCCATGGCTGGAACGACAGCGTCTTCGCCGCCGGTCGTACTTCCGCCGGCAACATCTCTGCCAACGGCCAACCCGACGCCATGCAGAATCTCATCTCAGTCTTCGATCAGACCGATGTCGCTGGAATGGCCGCCGCCCTGGACTCTGAGGAATACGCCGCCGTCATTCTCGAGCCGACCGGTTACTCGTGGGGAACCTGTCCATTGGACCCGTCCGTCCCGCAGGAGCTTCGCGAGTTGACCGAGCGAACCGGGACCATGCTGATCTTCGATGAAGTCGTAACCGGCTTCCGCATCAGTCCCGGCGGCGCCCAGGAACGAATCAGCGTGCGTCCCGACCTCACGACCCTGGCCAAGGTCGCCGCCGGCGGCCTGCCTGGAGGCGCAGTGGCGGGACGCGCCGATCTGCTCGACCAGATCAGCTTCGACGCCGGCGGCGGTCGGGTAGCCCATCCCGGCACCTTCAATGCCAATCCGTTGTCGGCAGTTGCCGGCGAGCGAGCGCTTCGAGCAGTGGCGGACGAAGACCCGATCTCAATCGCCAATCAACGCGCTGCTCAACTCTCCCGCGGGCTGAATCGAGCGCTGATCGAAGCCGAAGTTGCGGGTTGTGCATGGGCGGACGCGTCCATGGTCCACATCATTCTTGGCCAGGACGTCGCGCATCCTGACGATGGGGCTACCTGGGATTGGGAGCAGCATGGCGGGCCCGCGTCCACACTTCCGATGACGTCCTCCGAGGTCGCCTGGCCATTCAGGCGCGCCTTGCTCAATCACGGCGTCGATCTCATGGGCATGGGTGCGCTGGTGTCGTGCGTGCACAGCGAAGCAGACATCGACTCGACAGTCGATCGCTTCGGCGCGGCGCTGTCCGACTTGCGCCGGGACGAGATCTTCTAGGTCTTCTCGACCGGTCTGATCTTCGCCTTGTAATCGAGTCGCTAGCGTAGTGAGGTCGATTGTGCGAATATTCACGTAGTATCCGCACCGTTCCCTCTCGGTTACATAGGCATCGGCTGTGTGACAGCTGGAAGCGATAGACGCTGACGATATGACCCGCATTCGCCGACCGAATCGTGCGAGCCAGACCGACTACGCAGGCCTTCACGATCCGAAGAGCTTCCGTGACGCGTGCGGTACCGGGTTCATCGCTCGACTCGACGGCGTTGCCACGCACGAGTTGGTTGAGCAGGCGGTACAGGGCGTCGTCAGTCTGACCCACCGCGGCGCCGTCAACGCAGATCCCGAGACCGGCGACGGAGCAGGCGTCACGATCAGCATCCCCTACGCGATCCTGCAGGCGGATCTGGCCCGTCTGGGTCGGCCGGGAGTGAGCGATGACGATCTCGCGCTCGGGATGGTCTTTCTGCCCATGGACGAGGACGCCGCCAGTCGGGCGCGGGTCATCGTCGAGTCGGCCGTAGAACGAACCGGCCTGGATGTCCTTGGCTGGCGGGTTGTTCCGACCAATCCGTCGGTCCTGGGAACATGGGCGCTTCGCGAGTTGCCCTGCATCGAGCAACTGCTGATCGCGCGGCCGGCCGGCGTCACTCAAGACGAGTTTGCGCGGCGTATGTACCTGGCGCGCAGACGCGCAGACGCCGAGTACCAGTCGCTGCGCGATGCGGACTCCGGCGATCGCGCTGGTGAGACGTACATCGTCTCGATGTCGACCTCAACCGTGGTCTACAAGGGCCTGATGGTCGCTCCGCAGTTGAACCGCTTCTATCCGGACCTGACGAATCCGGACACGGTGTCCGCCGTGGCGCTCTTCCATCAGCGCTACGCGACCAACACGCTTCCCAACTGGCGGATCGCGCAGCCCTTCCGCTACATCGCCCACAACGGCGAGATCAATACGTTGCTTGGCAACCGGCTCTGGATGATGGCGCGCGGACCGGCATTGCAGTCCGCCGTCTGGGGTGATGCCGTCGCCGAACTGCATCCGGTCCTCGGTTCAGTCAGTTCCGACTCCCAGGCCTTCGACGAGGCGTTCGAGCTGCTCGTCGCCTCCGGACGCAGTCCCCTGCACGCGATGATGATGTTGATTCCCGAGGCCTGGGAAAACCTGGAGGACATGGATCCCGACCTGCGGGGCTTCTACGAGTACCACGCCAGCCTGATCGAGCCGTGGGACGGTCCGGCGGCAATGGCTTTCACCGACGGCACGATTGCCGCCGCTGCGATGGATCGCAACGGCCTGCGACCGGCCCGTTACCAGGTCACGCGCGGCGGGCTCGTTGTCATGGGGTCCGAGGTCGGCCTGATTCCGATCGACCAGTCGGAGATCATCGAAACCGGACGACTCGGTCCGGGTCAGATGGTCGCCGTCGACACCGAGCGACACGAGCTGCTGCGCAACGACGACATCAAGCGGCGCGTGTCGACAAGAGCGCCGTATGGCCGCTGGGTGAGGCAATACATGGGTCGCCTGGAGCGGGCGGCCAGTATCGAGGCATCCAGCATCTCTCAGCCGGACGAGGGCGAGCTGCTGTCCCGCCAGATCCTGCACGGATACAGCCGCGAAGAGATCGAGTACGTCCTCAAGCCGATGGCTCGGCAGGCCAAGGAACCCGTCGGCTCGATGGGCGACGACACGCCGTTGTCGGTCCTGCATGATCCGCCCCGGCCGCTGTACACCTACTTCAGACAGAAGTTCGCCCAGGTCACGAATCCGCCGATCGACTCGATCCGTGAGCGCAACGTGATGTCGCTCGACACTTGGCTGGGACGTCGCCAGTCGCTGTTGGAGGAGTCGCCTGAGGCCGCGCGGCTCGTTCACCTCAAATCACCAATGTTGCTGAGCGACGAGTTGGACGCGCTGCTGTCGTTCCGTCAGCCGGGCTTTTCGGCCACGCTGATTGAAACCTCATTCCCGGTCGAAGACGGCCCGTCCGGACTGGAAGCGGCGCTCGATGCGCTCTGCGATCACGCCGATAACGCCATAGAGGATGGGCACTCGCTGATCGTGTTGAGCGATGAGGAAGTCGGTCCTGATCGGGTGCCGATCCCGATGTTGTTGGCCGTGTCTACGGTGCATCACCACCTGATCAACAGTGGCCAGCGGTTGTCCGCGTCAATCGCTGCGAGTTGTGGCGACGCGCGGGATGTCCACCAGATTTCTTGCCTGATTGGCTTTGGCGCCGACGCGGTACACCCGTATCTCGCATTGCAGACGTTGATCTCCCTGCATGCCGAGGGTGAGTTCGACGATATGGACGCGGGCGAGGTGATCGATCGCTACGTGCAGGCGGTCGATTCGGGCATCCTCAAGATCATGTCGAAGATGGGAATCGCCGCGCGGGCGTCCTACCACGGCGCGCAAATCTTTGAAGCGCTGGGCATCGGCGAAGAAGTGGTCGAGCGCTCGTTCCCCGGAACGCTCTCGCGGATTGGCGGTGTCGGGTTCCAGGAAATCGGTGAAGACGCGCTCGACCGGCATGCGCAGGCATACCCCGCCGACGGGCTCGACGCCGGCGGATGGTACCGGTATCGCCGCAATGCCGACTATCACGCCAACGAACCGCCTGTCTGGCGGGCGCTGCACAAGGCGGTACAGGGCGGCGGCGCCGATGAGTATGCCAAATACTCCGAGCATGCCAACAGCCGCCAACCCACCGCGCTGCGAGACTTGTTGGGATTCAAGTCAGACCGCGAGCCGATCGCTCTGGACGAGGTTCAGTCGCACGAGGAAATCACCCCCAGGTTCAGCACCGGCGCGATGTCGCTGGGCGCGCTGAGCCCGGAGACGCACGAGGACATCGCTCGTGCGATGAACGTCCTGGGCGCTGCGTCGAATACCGGAGAGGGTGGCGAAGACCCGCGCCGCTTCCTGTCCACGGGCGACAAGTTCGACGCCAATTCGCAGATCAAGCAGATTGCCTCAGGCCGCTTTGGCGTCACACCCGCTTACCTGGGCAGCGCGTCCGAGATCGAAATCAAGATCGCGCAGGGCTCCAAGCCCGGCGAGGGAGGGCAACTGCCCGGGCACAAGGTCACGGCGTACATCGCGATGCTGCGGCACTCGACGCCTGGCGTGGAGCTGATTTCGCCACCACCTCATCACGACATTTACTCGATTGAAGACCTGTCGCAGTTGATCTACGACCTGAAGATCGCCAATCCGCGGGCGAGGATCTGCGTGAAGCTCGTCGCCTGTGAAGGCGTGGGCACGATCGCAACCGGAGTGGCCAAGGCCTATGCCGACGTCGTGCATATCTCGGGCGCCGACGGCGGCACTGGAGCCTCTCCGCTTTCATCGGTCAAGTACGCAGGCGCTCCCTGGGAACTGGGCGTCAAGGAGGCGCATGAGGCCCTGGTCGTCAACGGCCTGCGCGGCCGAATCAAGCTGCGAACCGACGGCGGCTTCCACACCGGCCGCGATGTGGTGGTCGCTGCGATGCTCGGCGCGGAGGCATACGGCTTCGGTACGACGGCGCTGGTCGCGCTGGGCTGCAAGATGGCGCGCCAGTGCCACCTCAACACCTGTCCGGTGGGCGTCGCCACACAACGTGAAGACCTGCGCGCGAAATACTTCGGCAAGCCGCAGATGTTGATCGACTTCCTCCTGCATGTGGCTGAAGAAGTCCGCGTAATCCTGGCCGACCTGGGCTATCGATCACTGGATGAAATCATCGGTCGCACCGACCTACTCCAGCAGATTCCACCTCGCTCAGGCGAGCGCGCGGGTCTGGTCGACCTCGCTCAACTCCTGGCGCCGACCGAAGCCGATCCCGAGTTCCCGAGGATGCGGGTGCAAGAACGCAACGACCGACGGCACGACATCCCGCTCGACGATGAGCTGTTGCCGATTCTGGAGCCGCACATCGCTCGCGAGGAGCACATTTCCGCGAAGTTCGACATCTCCAACGAGCATCGAACGGTTGGCGCTCGCGTGTCCGGCAGGATTGCACAGCAGTACGGCGACCTCGGCATGCAGCGCGGGACCATCGAGCTACACTTCAGCGGCTCGGCTGGACAATCGTTCGGGGCCTTCCTGGTCCGCGGGATGCGCCTGTACCTCCGTGGCGAGGCAAACGACTACGTCGGCAAAGGCATCGCCGGCGGGATGATCTCGGTCGCCCCGAGCGACGACGCCGGCTTCCAGGGCCGCGATGGCGTTCTGGTCGGCAACACGGTCCTCTATGGCGCAACCGGTGGGACACTGTGGGTCGCTGGCCGCGCCGGTGAGCGGTTTGCCGTGCGAAACTCGGGCGCGCGGGCGGTGGTCGAAGGCGTCGGAGACCATGGCTGCGAGTACATGACCGGCGGCACGGTGGTCGTGCTTGGTCCAGTCGGGCGCAACTTCGCCGCCGGAATGAGCGGTGGCATTGCCTACGTCTGGGACGCCGACGGCAGCCTCGAGAGCAAGGTCAATCCGGCCATGGTCGACCTGGAGCCAATCAGCGACCACAACGAAGAGACCATGCTCGAAGAGATGATTGAAACGCACGCCGAGCGAACCGGAAGCCCGCTGGCCCAGGAAGTCCTGGACAACTGGGACGTCGTCGCGCGGCAGATGGTGAAGATCATTCCGCGCGACTACAAGCGGGTCCTGCGTGAGCGGGCGGAAGAGCGCGCCAAGACGTTGGCGACGCAGGAATAGCGCGAACCAGCGCCATCCAGGCCTGCTACAACTTGCTTGGGCGCTTAGCCCAGCCAGCGCTCCCAGACGGGGCGCTGCGGCTCGACCGGCGTTAGCGACGGATCGATCGCCAGGGCGATGCTGCGACGAAGCACCGAGATTCGGGATGGCGGCGCTGGAGTTGGCTCCGCAACCTGTCCGTGCTGTGTCTGCAGGTAGAGGTCGCCGAGTTTGAGGGCCGCAATCACCGCGACGGCCATCGCGGCGAGCGGCGCCAGCAGCCGGATCAGTTGCGGGTCAATGCTGACGCCGGCGACGCGCTGGTTCCAACCGGCCTGAACGCTCTCACGCCAGTCGGCCCGCTCCGACAACACAGGTTCCTCAATCGTTGGGTCTTCGATCGCGACTTCCGGCTCACTGCCATTGGAACCATTGGTCGACGGCTCGGCGATCACCGGTCCCCAACCATCCAGCGCGAGTACCGTGCTGGTCGCCTGTTGCGAGGAACCGTTGGGGTCGTCGTGGTGCTGGCCGTTGGGCGTGGTCATCGGTGCTCCAGCTAATCGAGTGTTTCAATCCGCTTCGGTCGTTGGCGAGCCCAGGAGGCAATCAGCGGCACGGATTCGTTCAGCTGTCTGGCCGGCGAGCCGCCATTGTCGCCAGTTGCGCCGGCCGGCGGCGGTTCTCTACCTGCCACTCTAGGGCTTCCGGCAGCTTCTGTCGGCAAACCGCTTGGCGCTGCCCGGGAAGACGCAGTTGACAGACCTGGCGCGACTTCCGGACGCGGCGGTCCGGGCGTGCCTGGAGACCGATTGGCGCCGGCCATCGCTCGTGCGTTGGCCATCATCTCTTCCTGTGTCTGGAATCTGACCCTGGGCAGTACCACTGCAATGGCGAGCACGATCGCCATGACAATTGCCCCGTAGAGGAACACGTCGGTGACGGGCACGGCGAGCGCTTCTCGCGCTGTCTGGATGATGGCGTCAGAGGAACCGGGTGACTGTTGCTCCAGTTGCTGGCGGAATCCCTGGAGCGCATCCGGATTCAGCAGGATCTCGGGTCGCTCCTTGAGTTGTTCAAAGCCAACGGGAAAGGCCTTGGTCAGTTGCGACGAGAACCCCGACACGATCATGGCGCCGAAGAGCGATATGCCCATCGCGGCGCCCATCTGGCGGAAGAACTGATTGGTCGCGGTCCCGGCGCCCAGCAATCTGAAGGGCAGCGAGTTCTGCATCAGCAGGGAGTACAGCGGCATCAGCGTGCCCATGGAAGCGCCCATGACGAACATGTACAGACGGGCCAGATTGAGGTCGGAATCGACGTTGAGCTGCGAGAGCATGAACAGGGCAAACGTCGCTCCGGCGCCTCCGATGATCGCGAGCGGTTTGTAACGCCCGGTGCGGGCCAGGATCTGGCCGGTGATGATCGATGCGGGTACTACGCCAATGCTCATGGGCAGAGTGACGAGTCCGGAGTTGGTGGCCGAGATGCCCTGCGCACCCTGCAGGAAGAAGGGCAGGTTGAACATTGCGCCCATCATGGCGATGCCGATCAGGAACATCACCACGGTGCAGAACAGGTAAATCTTGTTCTGGAACATAGGCAGCGGCATGATGCCGTCGTCGCCCTTGCGCCGAGCAGTCTTCCACCAGGCGAACGCGGCGACGACGGCGATGATCAGGCACGCGACGATCGGCGAATCGAGCCATCCAAACTGGTTGCCACCCATCGAGAACGCGAGCAACAACGGCGTGCCCGCGACAATCAGCAGCCCGGCGCCCAGCCAGTCGGTGGGCTGCCGATTCGGGTGCTGCGCCTGCTGCCTGGGCATGATCATCGTGATCGCGATCAGGCCCAACCCGCCAACCGGGATGTTGATGTAGAAGACCCAGCGCCAGGAGAGCTCGTCAGTCAGGACGCCTCCGGCGAGCGGTCCGATGATGCTGGCCAGCGCGAACGTGCCGCCAATGATCCCGGCCCAGCGTCCGCGTTCGGCAGGGGCGAAGTAGTCGCCCATGGTGGTGAACGCGTTCGCCATGATGAAGGCCGCGCCGAAACCTTGCAGCAGTCGGAACCCGATCAACTCCCACATGGTTCCCGAGGCACCGCAGAGCGCCGATGAGATCAGAAAAATGACAATTCCGGCGAGCAAGTACGGCTTTCGGCCATGGGCGTCGGAGAGCTTGCCGATGATCGGAACGATGACCGTCGAGCCGAGCAAATAAGAGGTCGCCGGCCAGGCGAACAGGTCGAGGCCGCCGAGGTCTCCAACAGCCTTGGGCGCTGCCACGCTCCAGATTGTCTGGTCCAGCGCCGCCAGGAACAACGCCAGCATGACGCAGACCATGATCGCGACTTTGCGGCGCTCGGGCAGCAGCCAACCAGGCGGGACTTCATTCATACCCGGCATGCCAGACACACCAGGCGGGGGACCCCCGTCAGACCCTGCGGGACCGGCGGGTGGGGCGCCAGCTTGCCCGTTGGGCGATGGCGGCGGTCCCGTCGACATCACATCACCTCAGGATCGGGCGGCCAGGGAGCGAGCACGCCCTGGCGCTCTGCCTCAGCGGTGAGCAACGTGAAGGTGTGGTCGATGTCGGCCAGTTGCTGCTCGGAGAAGTTGCGGAAGATCCTCCAGATCACCGCGCGTTTCCGGGCGTCCAGCTCCGTGATGACCTTGTGGCCTCGCTCGGTCAGGAAGACACGGACGCGGCGCCGGTCGGAATCGTCGCGTTCCCGCCTGACGAGCTTTTGCTTGTCGACCAGGCGATCGATGATCCCTGTCGCCGTCGACGGCCGGACCTTGAGCTGGGTCGCTACCGCCCCGGCGGGCGTGCCGGGCGCGGCCTGAAGCATGTACAGGACACGAAGCTGGGACATGGTCAGGCCCAACTCCTCCCATACCTCGAGGCGATTGGGATCGAAAATCCCGGCAGCACGACCATAGTTGTCGAGAATGCTCTCAATAGCGGCGTCGATTCGGGAATTCACCATCGTCATTTGGTACCGCCTTTGCTAACGGGAGCCGGGAATGAAACGCCCCGCTGTTCGCCTAGCGCAATCAGTTGTTCAATGGATTCCCGGTCCAGCGGAATACCGTTCGCCGAGCGATCCGCTCGGGCGAACTCTTCCGGGTCGCCGGGAATCACGACTCGCTCGACGCCGTCCAAGGGTTCGATATCGCGGATGGCATCGGCCATCTCTTTCATGCTGGACTTGAACTCGTCGGGTTCGCAGAACAGGTCGATACGCCAGGCCGCGAACCATTGTCCCTGGATCAGATTCTGTCCGCGTGGAGCGAACAGGCCGGACCCGTCGCCGGAGAGTACGCCGGACATGATGTCGACCATCAGGCCCAGCCCATAGCCCTTGTGCGAGCTGGTCGTCAGGGTCGAACCGAGCGGGAGCAACGCGCCGTTCTTGCGCATGATGAACGGGTCGTCGCTATGTTCGCCGTCCTCGTCCACCGCCCAGCCCTCCGGCAACGGCTTGCCCTGCCGACCGGCGATCTCGAGTTTCCCACCAGCGACCGCCGTCGTCGCGATGTCCAACCGGAACGGGGTACCGTCGGCGATCGGGGCTGCCATCGCAATCGGATTCGTACCGAACGCGCGTCCCTTGGCGCCAGCCGCTACGGCGATCGGCGGGACGTTGCACATGGCCATGCCGATCAGGTCGTGCTCGACGGCCATGTGCGCGTAGTAGCCGGCGGCGCCGAAGTGCCGCCCGTTGCGCACCGTGACCATGCCCATGCCGCTGACCTTGGCCTTTTCGATGCAGGTCGACATCGCCTTCTGACAGACAATGGTGCCGAATCCGCCGTCGCCGTCCCAGGCGGCGGAAACCGGGGTCTCGCGCAGCACCTGGATATCGGGCGTCGGGTTGACCACACCGGACTCGAAGCCGGGCGCGTAGCCGATGTGCCAGGGCAAATGCGCGATCCCGTGCGATTCGATGCCGACCAGGTCCGCGTCGATCAATACGTCGGCGCCGAGCTCGGCATCCGCCGAGGGAACACCGTACGACTGCAGGACTGCAGACGTGAACCCGCGCAGATCTGTGGCGTCGAACCGCTCTCGGGTCTCGGGACCTTCCTGCCCGGTCCAGGCCATGCGCCTAGTCCTGACCGTAGCTGCGAACGGTGCGCAGGCCTTGAGCAGACGCCTGCGCCATGAACTGTCCGTCGCTGCCGGACGGAATGTAGAGCCAGCCTTCTTCGGCGCGGCGCTTGGCCTCGACCGGTCCGGAGGTGAAGATGCCCGGCGCGACTCGGTTGTCGATTCGATGCGAAGCGGCAAGCACTTCTGCGCAGGCGGCGACATGGTCCGGGTGAGGGTTGTCGGGGAGGACCGGGATGCCCATTGACTTGGCCAGGTCCGCCGGTCCGATGCAGGTCGCGTCGATACCCGGCACGGAGAGGATTTCGTCGATTCGCTCGACCGCCTCGATCGTTTCAATCTGGATGATGCAGGCGATCTCGTTGTTCGCCTCGTCGCCGTAGTCGGAGCCTCCGTACAGGAAACCGCGGTATGCGCCGAAGCCGCGCAGTCCGTCGGGCGGGTAGCGACAGGCCGAGACGGCCTGCTCGGCCTCGGCGCGGTTGTTGACCCAGGGAATCACGACGCCGTAGGCGCCGCCGTCGAGGATGCGCTTGATGACCACTGGGTCGTTCCACTCCGCGCGCGCCATGGGAATGGTGTCGGTCGTCGAGATGGCCTGGAACATCTGAATCATGGTCTGGAGGTCGACGGGAGAGTGTTCGCCATCAACAACGAGCCAGTCCCAGCCCTGATGGGCCATTGATTCGGCCGCAAGTGTCGAGCAGGTACCAAGCCAGGCGCCAAACGCTGGCTTGCCTTCGGCCCACAGTTGTTTCACCGTGTTCGGTCGCATCAAACACCTCCGCTACCTACCCCTGAGCCGCTCACGGGGCGGGAAATCTATCTGTCACCTATGTTGCAGAAAGCGTACACGATGAGTCGAAAATTCCATCCATGACGCCTCGCCCTGTGCTGGTCTCCTGGTCCTCGGGAAAGGACTCCGCCTGGGCTTTGCACCTGCTGCGCCAGCAGCCGGATCAGTACGACGTCAGGGGCGTCTTCACGACCGTGACGCCGGATTCCGACCGCGTCGCGATCCAGGCAACGCCGCGCTCGGTCCTTCTGCTTCAGGCCGAGCGTGTTGGCTTGCCGCTCTATGAAATCCCAATCCCGGAGCCCTGTCCGAATGAGGTCTATGAGGCCGCGATGCTGCAGTTCCTCGACCGGGTGCGTCATCTGCCCTCGCATTTGACCGCGGATTTGTTTGCGTTCGGTGATCTGTTCCTCGAGGACATCCGCGAGTATCGCGAGGCCAATCTGACGGGTACGGGATTCGAGGCAGTCTTCCCTGTGTGGGGCATCCCGACGCGTCCACTGGCGCAGCAGATGCTGGCATCAGGGCTGAAAGCGATCATCACGGCCGTCAGTCCCACATCGAAACTGGATTGCAGCTTCGTCGGCCGTTGGTTTGACCAGTCCTTCCTCGATGATCTCCCAGAAGGCACGGATCCGCTTGGTGAGAACGGCGAGTTTCACACCTGCGTGGTCGACGGTCCGATGTTCGATCTGCCTATCGCAGCGAGGCCAGGCCGGGTTGTGGGACGGCCCGTGAGCCGCAACCATGACGGCTCCGGCGGAACTATCACCGCCTGGTACGCCGACGTGGAGTTGCTCGAGGACTAGCGGCCAGGGTGCGGCGCCAGCGAGACCTTGTCCAGGACCGACTTGTTCACTACCGAGCGCGGCAGGTAACCCTGCAGGACATCGGCGGCCGCTTCTCCGACACGTTGAAGCAACAACGGCGCTGAGGCGTCGGAGTAGTAGGCCGAGTGAGGCGTCGCGATCACGTTGTCGAACTCGAGCAGCGGGTGCTCCTTGTGAACGGGCTCGGGATCCCAGACGTCAACGCCGGCGCCGGCGATCTGGCCGTTCTTGAGCGCGTCGTAGAGCGCCGACTCGCTGACCACGCCGCCGCGGCAGGTCGTGATCAGATAGGCGCTTTGCTTCATCATCGCCAGTTCTTCGGCGCCCACGATCCCTCGGGTCTCCGGACTCAGCGGAGGGTGGACCGAAACGTAGTCGGCTTGCATGACTTCCTCGAGCGAGGTCAATCGCACGCCCGCGGCCTCGGCGACAGTCGGATCCTGATAGGGGTCGTAGGCGATCACGTCCAGTCCGAAGGCCTGAGCGCGAATCGCCGCCTGTTGGGCGATGTGACCGAAGGCGACCAGGCCCAGGGTCTCGCCGTACAGCGGCCCCGAGGGTCCCAGCGGAACCCGATCGCCCGAGCGGGCGGCGTCGTTGTGAGCGACCAGCTTCCGGTTGAGCGCCAACAGCAATGAGATGGCGTGTGTGGCGACCTCGTTGATGCAGTAGTCGGTGATGTTGCAAACGACGATGTCGTAGTCAACGGCCGTCTGCCAGTCGATGTTGTCGAAGCCGATCCCATACCGCACCACGACTTTGAGATTCGGTGCCGCGTCGAAGACGTCCTTGCCAACCTGCCGGTAGCCGCAGATGATTCCGTCCGCGTCGCTCACGTGAGCCGGGATGTCTTGTTGCTGTTCAAGCGTCAGGGCGACCAGCGCGGCGTCGGCCTTGGCCAACTCAGCCGCCTCGGCGACGTGGGGTTGGCGCTCCGGTCTTGAATCGACGTGGTACACCTTGAACTTCGACATCGAGATCTCCTTCAGCGCTGAACTGCGGTTACAACCAGGTTTGAATGCGGGAGCGGGGGACTGGCGGGATGACCGCCTTCAGCCGCCGACCGTCAGCAGTGAGCGTAAACGACATCTGCTTTCCAGGCTCCAGTTCCGGATGCAGGATGCGGTTGATCAGGCGAAACGACTCGAATCGAATCAGAGAGAGCCGCACCTGCTGCTGATTGGCGGTCGGGCGAGAGACGAGCACCGCGTCAACCAGTTCGTCGAAGGAAGCTTGCTCAACGAGCAACAGGTGTTGAACGATGAGTTGCTCGACGACGTCGAGCTCGATCTCAATCGGTTCCGGCCGCAGCCGCTGCTTGAGTGCGGCGCGGAACCTCGTCAGGCGGCCTTTCAGCGTCACGCTACGCGCTGAGGTAGGCGCCGATGTCGGGGCCGCCCTCGGTCAGTACGACGCCCGACTCGGCCAGTGCGGCGGTCTGCTCGGCGGTGATGCCCAGCCACTCATCGAGCACAGCGCAGGTGTCCTGGCCGAACAAGGGCGCGTAGCCGTAGACCCGGCCTGGAGTGCGCGAGAGCTTGAGCGGGGAGGCGGCCATCGTGACGTCACCGGCGACCGGATGGTGCACGGTCGTGATCATTTCTCTGGCTGCAATCTGTTCTTGCTGAACGGCCTGGCCGATCGTATTCAGCGGTCCAATCGGGATGTTGTATTGCTCCAGGGTGGTCACCCAGTGGTTGGTCGTCTGTCCGCGCGTGGCCTCGAACAGCAGCGGCTCCAGCTCCGCATGATTCTCAGTTCGCTTGAACGACGTGTCGAAGCGTGGATCACCGACCAGCTCCGGTAGTCCCAACTCCGCGCAGAACAACTCCCACTGGTTGTCGACGCCCCACGAGAGCGCGACGACCATCCAGCCGTCGGCGGTGGGGAATGCCTGGAACGGCGTTGCAGATGGATGCCTGGTGCCCAGCGGGCCGGGCTCCTTGCCGGTTGAAAAGTAGCGCGCGACCGCGTTCTCGAGGATGGAGATCTGGCAATCCAACATGGAAATGTCGACCGATTGGCCCATGCCGCTGAGATCGCGTTCGCGAAGCGCCGCGAGGATGCCGATCGCGGTGTAGAAGCCGCCGCAAATGTCCCCGATGGAAGTGCCTGGTCGTGCGGGAGGTTCGTCCGGATAGCCGGTGATGCTCATGACGCCGCCCATTCCCTGCACGATGATGTCCAGCGCGGGCTTGTTGCGAAGCGGTCCGGTTTGACCGAACCCGGAGGTGGAGGCAAACACCAGGCGAGGATTGCGTTCGAGCAACGCGTCGGGACCGATGCCGAGCTTGTCCATCACGCCGGGGGTGAAGTTTTCCATCACGACGTCGGCCTCGTCGACCAGGCGCAGGAAGAGGTTGCGGCCCTCGTCGGAGCGCAAATCAATCGAGATGCTGCGTTTCCCGCGATTAACCGACTGGAAGTACATCGACTCGTTGTTGACGAACGGCCCGGTCGTCCGGGCGACGTCGCCATGGGGCGGTCGTTCGACCTTGACGACCTCGGCCCCAAGGTCGCAGAGGATCATCGCCGCGTACGGTCCGGCCAGCACCCACGTCAGATCGAGAACGCGGATCCCGGCCAGGGGGCCTGGAGGATTCACATTGTTGGTCATTTGAGCTCCTAGACGTCTCCGATGCTGGGGTCGGAGAGTTCGATGTCGGTGACGACCCATTCGAGCGGTTCGGCATTGTTCAGGTGGGCGAGATTGACGAAAAAGATGTCGGCCGTACGCATGTAAGAGGCGTCGACGTGACACGAGTCGTGGGGAGTGATCTGGCAGTTTGGCAGGTCCCAGAGCGGCGAGTCGGGCTGCAGCGGCTCGATTGGCGCGACGTCGAGGACTGCCCCGGCGATGGTATTGGATTCGAGCGCGACGGCCAGGGCTTCGTGGTCAAGCACACGGCCGCGAGCGACGTTGATCAACAGCGAGTGCGACTGCATGGCGGCGATCGCATCTCCATCGATGAGATTGAGCGTTTCGTCGGTCAGTGGGCAGCAGAGGACGACATAATCACTGGCTGCGAGCAGCTCATGCAGACGGTCGGGCGAGAAGTGCATATCGAGCGCGTCGCTGTCGGGCATCCGCCGCTTGGTCGCGAGAGTTCTCATGCCGAAGGCCTTGGCAAGTCTGGCGCACGCCTCTCCGATGCCTCCATACCCAACGATGCCCAGGGTTGCTCCTGCGAGTTCCAGCGATTCAAGCGGCGTCCAGGCTCGGTCGGCCTGGTTGGCGGCGTGCTGGGGCAATCTCTTGGCGTGACTGAGGATGTAGGCGAAGACGTACTCGGCGATGGTCGAACCGTGGACGCCCGGGGAGTTGGTGACCGTGGCGCCGGAGTCGAGCAAGTGCGCGAACAGGGAGTGATCGACGCCCGTGCTCGCCGTCTGCATCCACTTTGGCGGCGACGAGCTCAGCAACTCGACAAACGCGCCAAACGCATCGGGGAGGTAGTACAGGTCCTCGGAGAAGAAGAATGCGTCGAGGCCGGCCGGATCGGCGGACCAAACGCCCTCTGCGTCCAGCAAGATGATGTTCGCGTCGGGGACGATTTCTGCGAGGCGTGCGCCGGCGCGGTTGTGGAACTCGGTGGTCACCCCGATACGTAGCGACGTGCTGGGCATTGCGCCTCCGCGGTTGTACAGCCGACTCCGGCGGTCAAGTGCTAGCGGTAGGGTAGTGGCGTTCATGAGCCAGACGCCCAGCCCGCAGAGACACCTGGCGATGAGGCGCCGCGAGCGCCTTCCGCGAGTGCTGTATTCGAGGCCAATGCGGAGGGTGTTCGCCGGGTGGTGGATCGCCGCCGCAGCGTCAATGGCGTCATTTGCGGCGGTCACGTTCTTCAATCCTGTGCTGGGCGCGATTACGCCCGAGCTGCAGGCCGAGTACGGCTGGAGCACCGCCTCAATCGCCTTGACGATGGTGATCGGCGGGATCGGCGGCGGGGTGATCGCGACCTTTGTCGGACCGATTGCTGATCGTCACGGCGCGCGCTGGTTGTTGTTTGGATCGGTCGGGCTGGTCGCCGGACTGCTCGTGGCGCTGGGCTTCATCTCTGAGCTGTGGCAGTTCCTGCTGTTCTGGGGCGTGGGACGCGGAATCACGGTGGCGGTGATCGACATCGCGGTGGTCGTGGTGATCGCCAACTGGTTCATTCAACGGCGTGGATCGGCGATGGGGATGACGATGATCGGGACGCGCGGCGGGATGATGATCTTTCCGCTCGTGATCTCGGCGGGGTTATGGTTGGGCGGTCTGCGCGAAGCCTTCCTGCTGATGGCGATGCTGGTGTTGCTGGTCGGTTGGCTGCCGTCGCTGATCCTGCGTCGCCGGCCCGAAGATGTGGGGCTCCGACCGGATGGGCGACGGTCGGGCACCAGGGTCTCGGCGGCGGAGTCAGGGTCGCTGTTGTCGTCAGATCCGGACTGGACCGTGCGTGAGGCCATGCGCACGCGCGCATTCTGGCTGCTGCTGTTCGGGACGACGATCCTGATGGCGGTCAGCGGGTCCGTGAACTTCACTTTCGTCTCGCACATGACGCAGAACGGGATCGACGCCGATACGGCGCGGAGCGCACTGGCGTTGTGGGCTGGGATGGGAATCATTGGCGGCGTGCTTGGTGGCGAGCTTCGGCAACGGCTGGCCGTTCGCTACTCGCTGCCGCTCGTCATCCTGGTGACGACCAGTGCACTGGTCTGGTTTGTGCTCACCGACAGCGTCTGGATGGCGTTCGTATTCGCGGTCTGGCACGGCCTCGCCTTCGGCGCGCAGCTGCCGCTCAACCGGATTTCGTTTCCGGACTATTTTGGCCGCTACTCGGTTGGACGGATCCGTTCGGTCACCGCGCCGCCGCAGTTGTTGATCAATGCGTTCGGGCCGTTCGTGTCGGGCCTGGTGATCGACAGCCGAGGTTCGTACGACTTGATCTACGTCGTCTTCATCGGCCTGCTCTTGAGCGCCGCGGTCAGCGTGCTGCTGGCGCGTCCACCTGAGGCGCCGGTTCGCACGGGGGCCTGACGTGGGCGTCCGGAGACCGAAGGGGCGGCCTTCGAAGGCCGCCCCTTTGGGTCTTCCACAGATGGTGACCTTATGCGTTTGAGAGGATAATCGTTCCGGCTGAGGCGAACATGCCGCCGGGGCCGTGGGCCATGCTGACGTTGACGTCGGGCACCTGGCGCTCGCCGCACTCGCCGCGCAGCTGACGGACCGACTCGACGATGGCGAACATGCCGTACATGCCGGTGTGGCAGTAGGAGAGTCCGCCGCCGTTGGTGTTCATCGGGAAGTCGCCGCCGGGGCCGGACTTGTAGATGACCTCGCCGTTGGATCCGGTCCTGGTTTCGGCGAAGAAGGGACCGCCTTCACCCTTGGGCACGAAGCCGAGATCCTCGGCCGCCATCAACGGGGTGAAGGTGAAGGCGTCGTAGAACATGCAGTGGTCGATGTCCTGCGGACCCAGACCGGCGCTCTTGTAGGCGGCCTCGCCGGCAATCCGGTAGCCGTCGGCGGTTGTGTGGTCGCGCATTTGCGAGACCATCCAATGGGCCGCCGCCTCGCCCGCGCCCAGCACGTAAACGGGGTCCTTCGCGTAGTCCTTTGCCCGTTCCTCGGAGACGAGCACGAGCGCGCCGCCGCCGTCGGCGACGACGCAGCAGTCGAGCAGGTTAAACGGGTAGCAGATCATCCGCGAGTTGAGCACGTCCTGCGGCGTGATCGGTCCGCCGCCGCGCTCAGGTGCCCGGCGGTGGCTGCCCATCATCGCCATCGGGTTGAGGTTGGCCCAGGCGCGGGTCGCCGCGGCGATGTGGGCGAGGTGTTCTTTGGTCGTGCCGTACTCGTGGAAGTGGCGCAGGACGGGAATCGAGAAGGTGGTGGGCGCGCCGCCAATGGCGAAGGGCGCCTCGTACTGTCCGCCCGGCGACGATGCCGAGCCGCCGCGCGGTGCGTCGACTCCGGAGCGTCCGCTCTCACCGTGCGTCACCAGAGCGACATCGCAGTAGCCGGCCATGATCGCGGCGACGGCGTGGCGGACGTGAATCATGAAGGAGCAGCCGCCGACGGAGGTGCCGTCGATGTAGCGCGGCTGGATGCCGAGATACTCGGCGACCTCGTTGGGGATAGCGCCGGCGCAGAGCAGACCGTCAACGTCGGCCAGCGAGATACCGGCGTCGTCGAGCGCGTTCTTGGCAGCCTGCGCATGTAGCGCGAGGCGGGACATATGGGGTAGCTGACCCAGATCATCGGTCTCGGCAGCGCCGACAATGGCGACCTTGTGTCGAATCTGATCCATGAGTGATCTCCGTTTCGATTGAGCCTTGGTTGTCGGCGTCTAGACAGGCTTGAATTTGGGCAGCGTGACCTCGTCGGTCACATCGTCGAAGACAATCTCGACATCCATGTCGACGGTGGTCGAGTAGGGGTCGTCAATGATCAGGTTGGACATCATCCGCGGGCCCTCTTCGAGTTCGATCACGGCGATCACGTACGGAGGCGCGTTGTCCTCGCTGTTGTAGGGGGGGATCGGTTGGTGCGAGATGACGAAGGTATGCACCTTGCCCTTGCCCGAGGCCTGCATCCACTTGATGTCCCAGTTGAAGCACTTGGGCATGGGACAGAACGGTCGCGGGTAGAAGTGCGGGCCGCAGTCGTCGCAGGTGGGCAGCATCAGCTTGTGTTCTTTGAGGCCGTCCCAGTAGGGCTGTGACTCAGGCGTTGCCACGGGCAGTCTGCCGGCGTAGTCAGCCATTCTGTGCTCCTTCTCGTCTGTTCGAGGTTGTCCAACGCGATGCTACACGACACCCGGAGAGTCAGCCCGCGACGACTCGCGCTCAATCCAGCGTTGCAGTTGAGCCGCCTTGCGCTCGCTCCAGCCAGGCTGAAACTCTCGGCGTTGACGTGCGATCTCGGCCAGAATCACCGCCGCTGCCACTGAGACGTTCAGCGACTGTACGAAGCCGGCCATCGGGACGATGACCGCGCCGTCCGCCAGCGCGACCATCTCCGCTGAGCAGCCTGCGTGCTCGTTTCCCAGGACGATGGCGCAGGGCCCGCCGAAGTCGACGCCGAGATAGTCGTGTGCGTCGTCCGTGAGTTCGGTGGCATAGACCTTGATTCCCTCGTCGTGCAGAGCAGAGACGCAGTCCTCGGCCGAGGCAAAGCGGTCGATCTGCAGCCATTTCGGGACCTTGGCCGCGACTCCGCCCGAAATCTCGGGGAAGACCTGGTTGGTGTAGACCAGCGCGACCCGGCCGACGCCGAAGGCGTCGCAACTGCGCAGAATGGCGGAGGCGTTGTGGGCGTCATGGATGTTCTCGAGCACCACAACCAGGTCATCGTGGCGGCGCTCCAGCACTTCGCGCATACGAGCAAGGCGGCGTTCGGTGATCACTTGGCGGGTCTAAGGACTCGGTATGCCCCCCTCTGCCTTCGGCATCTCCCCCCGCGGAGCGGGGGGGAGAGGGGAGTGAGCGGATGCAGAGTTCCCCGCAGAGCGGGTGGAGATGGAGGCTTTAGACGGCGCACTCGCCTTCGCCGCGCTGGAGAATGTAGATGTCCTGGCGATCCCAGTCGATAAACATCGGCAGGGTGTCGGCGGAGAACTCCGGCGGCAGGGTGAGGTCGGTGAGCGTGTCCTGGATCGGACTGAGGCCGACCCGGTCCACCCAACTGCTGAACAGCTCTTGACCGTCCTGACGGTCGGAGTGATACAGGTCGATCACCCGTTCGACGGCGTCGGGAACGCGCTTGGCCGGGATGCGGACCTTCGGTACCAGCGTGCCCAGCCGCATCTCCTCGGTGCGGTAGGTGCCGGCGACGAACATGTGATAGGCGGGAATCTGACGGTTGCCGACCTTGATCGCGGCGCCGTGGAAGCCGATATCGGCGATGTGGTGCTGGCCGCAACTGTTGGGGCAGCCGCTCATGTGGATGCGCATCTTGCGGGTCAGCGGATCTTCGATCGCCATCGAGCGGACGCGCTCCTGCACGGCGCGGTTGAGGCCCATGGACGAGGTAATGCCGAGCTTGCAGCTGTCGGTGCCGGGGCAGGAGACGACATCCTCGATCTCCTGGGCGTCGGGAGCGCCCATGCCGAGGGCGTCGAGTTCCTTCCAGACCGCGTAGACAGCCTGGTTGGGAATCCAGCGCAGGACCACGTTCTGCTGCGGGGTGGTTCGTGCTCGCTCGCGGCCATACTTGCGCAGGATCTCGGCCAGGCCGCGGAACTGTTCCGGCGTCAGGTCGCCCTGATCGATCGAAGCCTCGACCGCGGAGTAGCCGTCCTGAACCTGTGGGCGGACGTTGGTGGCGAGGAACTGCTCGAATCGCGCCGCATCGCCGTTGGGCGAGGGCAGCTCGACCGCAATCTCGCGCTCGTCGGAATCCTCGTCGTCGAGGTACAGCAACTCCTCGAGCGGCGGCGTCTCGGCTGACCAGCCCTTCTTCAGTTCTTCGTCGACCATCTCGCGGAAGGCCTCTTCGCCGACGCGGTGGACGAGGAACTTGAGGCGGGCCTTGAGGATGTTCTTGCGCAGCTCGTCGGCCGCGTTGAAGATGCGGATCACGGCCTCCGAGAGGGTGAGGAAGTCGGACATCGGCACGAAGTCGGTCAGCGTGACGGCTTCCTTGGGCATCGTTGAAAGGCCGCCGCCGACCATGACGCGGAAGCCGCGGACCTCTTGGCCGTCGATCACACGGACCTGTGAGAAGAAGGCGAGATCGTGGATGGCGGCGATGGCGGAGTCGGCCTCGCGGCCGGTGAAGTAGACCTTGAACTTGCGCGGCAGGAGCTGGGTGATCGAGTTGCGCACCCAGTAGCGGACGAACGCGCCGGCGTAGGGCGTAGGGTCGAAGACCTCGTCCTCGGAGATGCCGGCCCAGGGGTCGGCGGTGACGTTGCGTACGGTGTTGCCGCAGGCCTCGCGCGAAGACAGGCCGACCTTGCCCAGGACCCGGAGCATGTCCGGCATCTGGTCGAGCGGTACGAAGTGGACCTGGATGTTCTGGCGGGTGGTGATGTGTCCCTTGCGCAGCGGCGCGAAGGTCTCGCAGACCTCCGCGAGTCCGTCGAGCTGATCGGACGTGACACCGCCCATAGGCAGCTTGATCCGGTTCATGTGCACGTCTGGCTGGCGCTGTCCGTAGACGCCCTGTCGCAGGCGGTAGAGCATAAACTCGACCTCTTCGCGCTGTTGCTCGCGGAAGGCGGTGGCTTCAGTCTCGAAGTCGTCGAGTTCGTCGTCCCAGATCGGGATCACGACTCCGGGAGTGTCGATTCTGGACTCGGTCATACCGTAGTTCTCCAACTATGTTTATCTGGATTTCATCTTAGCAGCGAGGGATCGGTCTCCACCCGTCGAGGAACACGACCAACCGCTGCGCGAGCGCGCATCTGAGTCAGCGACTCACTACCTGCCGCGGTTCGTTGTCCGGCGGCCATGACCTGCTGCAGGAGCGGTTCGGCTTCTCCCAAGGGGGGCTCGTCGAATCGCGCGATCAGGTCGTGCTCCGGTAATCGCCACACTTGCTTGCGATGACCGATGCCTGGCTTACCCGGAGATCGCTTGGCTACCGGTCGGCCGTCGTACTCGACCATCTTGTAGGCCGAGTCCAACGTCGCCGCGTCGGGCGGGGCGACGATGCTGGTGCCGCAGGCGAAGATGTCGATTGGCGCGTTGGCGCTGAGCAGGTCGGCGATCTGGTACTCGTCGAGTCCGCCGCTGGCGACGATGCGGACATCGGACAAGCCGGCGGTGTCGAGCATGACTCGGGCTTGCCAGGCTTCCGTGCGCAAGTCCCCGGAGTCAATCCGGATCGCGCCGACGGAGCCGGGACCGAACCTCCGCGCAGTCCTGACAGCGTTGGCAACTCCTGGCTGCGTGTCGTATGTGTCGACCAGCAGGGTCGTGCCGGGATAGCGCGAGACGAACGCGTCGAATGCCTCCGCTTCATCGCCCTCGGCCAGGACGAAGCTGTGCGCCATCGTGCCGGTGATCGGGACTCCGAAGCGCCGGCCAGCCTCGACCGATGACGTTGCCTCAAAGCCGGCGATGTAGGTCGCACGCGACGCTTCGATCGCCGCTTCCGCGCCATGGGCGCGTCTCCCGCCGAACTCGATCACCGGGCGTCCTGCAGCGGCATCGACCGCGCGAGCGGCCTTGCTCGCCACCAGCGTCGGGAAGGCGATCTGGTTGATCATCGCCGTTTCGATGATCTGCGCCTCGGCCAGCGGCGCGATGACCTGGACCAAAGGTTCGTCCGGATAGACAATCGCGCCTTCCGGCGGCGCCCAGACGTCTCCGGTGAAGCGGAGTCGGCCTAGTTGGTCGATGAAGGCCTGGCTGAACTGTGGCAGCGAGCCAAGGAACTCCAGGTCGTCCTCGGAGAATCTCAATTGTTCGAGGAAGCTGAGCGCGCGATCGAGACCGGCCGCAATCAGGTAGTCCCACTGCTCCGGCAGTTCGCGCACGGTCAGCTCGAAGACAGCCTCCCTGGTCATGCCGCGCTCGTAGTAGAGCTGTGCCATGGTCAGCTCGTAGAGATCGACAAACAGCGCTGACGGCGTGTTCACTCTGTGAACGCTATTCGATCAACGCGCCGGACTCAGCCATCGTGGTCAGCGCGGCCTCGCCATCGCCAGGCTGCAGATTGACGGCGGCCATCCCAGCCCGGGGCGCGAGGACTTCGAATCCAAGGCGGCAAGCGTCGAGGACCGTCTCCTTCACGCAGTAGTCGGTAGCCAATCCAACGACAACGCACCGCTCAATCCCGGCTTCGAGCAGGATTTCCTCTAGTTCGGTCTGCTGTTGCGCGCCGCTCTGCGGATCGCGGGTCGTGAACCCTGAGTAGCCGTCGTTACCGTCAGCGCCCTTGCGCACCGTGGGGCCGGCGTTGAGAGCCAGGTCAGTGTGAAACTCGGCTCCCCAGCTGTCACCGACGCAGTGGACTGGCCAGATGCCGCCGTCCTGCTCAAAGTGCGGCGTGTGCTTGGGATGCCAGTCCTGCGTGTAGACGACAAGCGCGCCCGACTGCGAAGCGTCGGAGATTGCGCGGTTCGCGTAGGCAACCACATCGGCCGCGCCGCTCACGTAGAGCGAGCCGTCGGGATGCGCAAAGTCGTTCTGGATGTCAACGACAATCAGCGCGGTTTGCGAGTCGTAGGCGGGCACGGAATGGAGTCAGAGGGGAGAGGTTGGAGGCGACGACCGGATTCGAACCGGTGATAAGGGTTTTGCAGACCCCTGCCTTACCACTTGGCCACGTCGCCTGGTGCGCAGGTGCGTTGTTGTGGAGCGGAAGAAGGGATTCGAACCCTCGACCTTCTCCTTGGCAAGGAGACGCGCTACCGCTGCGCCACTTCCGCTGGTGGGGACATTGTAACCACCGGGCGGCAATCGGTGGTAGTCCGAGTGTTGGTGCCGAGGAGAGGACTCGAACCTCCACGCCCGCAATGGGCACAGCGCCCTCAACGCTGCGTGTCTACCAGTTCCACCACCTCGGCATGGCTGGTGGGTTGCTCTGGCAGGGGTGGCAGGACTCGAACCCGCGACCTACGGTTTTGGAGACCGTTGCTCTGCCAAACTGAGCTACACCCCTCCGTAAACACTGAGCATAGCAGCTAGTCGAGTCCTCTCGATGCCCGCCTGAAGGAACTGGCGGGCCTATTCTGCAAGCAGACATTGCAGAGGAGGATTCGCATCATGCTGGACCTGAACTCCGAGATTGAAGACGGCGTCCTTGTGCTGCACCCGACCGGCAGAATCGATGGCGCGACCGCGAAGGCCTACGAGGAGACTCTGCTTGATCGGATCGCCAACGGCCACACGAAGATTGTGATGAACTGCGAGGCTGTGGAATACGTTTCTTCGGCCGGCCTCCGCGTGTTGCTGATGGCCTCACGGCGCGCCGAGAAGCTGGTTCTCTGTTCCGTGCGCGACACCGTCAACGACGTGTTCAAGTTCTCGGGATTCGCCGAGATCATTCCGATTCATGGCGATCGCGAAGCCGCCATGGAGGCGTTCTAGGCCATTCGTCAATCCGGATCGTCGGACAGCGCTGCCTGGAACCGTTCGGGATAGTCGCCGACGATTCCGGTCACGCCCAGCTCGATGCAGTGCCTGATATCTGCGCGTTCGTTGACCGTCCAGACGAATGCCGCCATGTCGTGGGTCCGGCAGGCGGCGACATTGCTGGCAGTGAGGCCGGATCCATGCATGGAAATGCCGTCGAGCTGATGCTCGGCGGCGATTTGCCAGATGTCGGGCGTCGGCGCGATGCAGAGATGAGCGATGCGCCGGCCGCGCGGTGAGCGGCGGGACAGCTCGATCACGGTTGCGGAGTCGAAGCTCCAGAGCCAGATCCAGGGCAGCGCGCCGGCGCGATCGATTTCGGCGAGCACAGCATCACAGAGTGCGGGCACGTCAGCGTGCGGTGAGATCTTGAGTTCCGCAACGAACAGCATCTGTCCGTCGACCAGCTGCAGTGCGTCGCGAAGGGACGGCACCGGTTCGCCTTCGCCGGCCTCCAGGCGCTGGAGTTCGGCGTAGGTCCTGTCGGCGAGCGGTCCGGTTGCGTTTGTGGTCCGCTGTAGCTCGTCGTCGTGAAACAGCACCGGGACGCCGTCTGCGCTGAGCTGTACGTCAACCTCGACTCCATCGCAGCGCATGTCGAGTGCCTGGCGAATGCCCATCAGCGTGTTTTCGGGCGCGTGCCCCATCGTGGCTCGGTGTGCGATGACGAGCGGGGTATCGTGAGACATCGGCGATCTCGTTTGCGGTTCTTCACTGGGGATAGCGATGCGGAACGAGGATATCGCCGAGATCTTCAATGCCAGCGGGCGTGATTACGAGTCCTCGGCGAGCGAGCTGATCAATCTGTCCGCTTCGATGCTGGTCGAGCGGTTGCAGCTGTCGGCCAGCGACGACCTGGTTGACCTGGGCTGTGGCAGCGGCGCGCTGATTTCCCACTCCGAGCAGCGACTGACCAACGGGAGCGCGATCGGAATCGATTTGTCTCGCGTCCAGTTGGAACTGGCACGTGAGCGGTTCAGGCTGTCGCCGCTGGAACCGCGCTTCATCCAGGAAGACGCCTCGGCCAGCAGCCTGGACAATCGGTCGGTCGATGCGGTCGGCCTCGGGCTCGTGCTGCCCTACGTCGAGCGACCGCAGCAGTTGTTGAAGGAAGCGACCCGTTTGACGCGGCTCGGAGGTCGCGTCGCAGCTACCGTGATCGGCGCGCCATTCTTCGGAGCGCCGGGGACCCGATTTCTCGGTCTGCTGGAACGCCGCGGCGTCGCCTGGCCCGAAGTGGAGCTGCAGTTTGATCCTCGAGAGGCCGTCCGGCTTGCCCTGCTCTGCGACGTTGATGGCCGTCGCCTGGACGACGTCACGATTGAAGAGATCGAGCGGGAGTTCTGGTGGGACAGTTTCGACGAGTGGTGGCGAATGTTGCGGTTGTTCGGGTTTCTTCCCATTGGCCGTGACCGGGCGCTGGATGGGATCGCGCGAGATCTGCGCGAGGATGATCGCGTCGTCGATCCTGACGGCAAAGTCCGCTGCGCCGTCAAAATCTGGTTGCTTTCGGCGACTGTGAGTGAAGGAGATCCGTGGGTATGAGTGCAGCCAAACGACGAATCTCCGTGAACCTGCCCTGGAATCCCGACTTCGTCGACACATTTGTCGCCCGAGCGCGACTCGCCGATGAGATCGGCGTCGACACGATCAGCGTGCTTGAGGGCTACGGACACGACGCCTTCACCGGCATGGCGCTCCTGGCTTACGAAACCGAGAAGGTGCGTATCGCGTCGGCGATTGTCAACGTCTTCTCTCGTACTCCGGCGACCCTCGCTCAGAGCTTCGGCACGGTGGACCAGCTGTCAGGCGGACGGGTTGTGGTCGGGCTGGGCGCGAGCGCGCCGGGAGCGATTGAACGCTTCCACGGGGTCAAGTTCGAGCGTCCGTTTGCGCGGATTCAGGAGACGGTCGAGCTGATCCGCCTGTACTGGTCGCGCGAGCGATTCAGTTACGAGGGTCCCACAATCCAGGTGGAGCGGGCCCTGGTCAGCGGCATGATTCCGGCCCAGCCGACTGCGCAGATCCATCTGGCAACCCTTAATCCCACGTCGGTGAAGATGACTGCTGAGATCGCCGACGGCTGGATGCCGACCTGGATTCCCAACGATCGCGTGGGGGAATCTGTTGCCCAGGTCAAGCAGTGGTCGGTTGAGGCCGGCCGTCCGGCAGACGCCGTGGAAGCACGATCTCCTGGATCGGCAACCGTGTTACTCGACTCCGATCGGCAGGGTGAGATCGACCGAGGTTTCGCCCAGGGACTGGCGTTTTTCGCCGTCAGAAACGGTCCCGGATACTTCCACCAGTTCGAGCGTCAGGGCTTCGCCGAGGAGGTGGCGGCGATGCGTGAGGCGTGGCAGTCGGACGGCGTTGGCGCGGCGACCGAGATTGCGATGGAGATTGCGCCGAGGTTCTCGAAGCGGGGATCGCTGGAAGCTTGCGCCGCGCATCTTGATGAGCAATCGACGCTCGGCGTCGACCTGCACCAGGTGTCGATCGACACAGACGACGATCAGCGCTGGGCGGACGCTCTCGCCGACCTGGTCGGCTAACGCCTTGCCAAAGTTGTCGAGTAACGTTCACTGAGGAAACAACCCCGTCAGATTGAAAGCTCACCAGGAACATCGAAGGGACGACCAATGGCAGATACGAATCTGGCCGCTGCGCTGGCGAAGTTTACCGACCGCGTGCTGCGCTGGACGGCGCAGTCGATGGAGGACCTGAGTCAGGACGAGGTCCATTTCCGCACCTACGACGGACAGAACTGCATCGGGTTCGAGGCCTGGCACATCGCCCGCACCGCCGACAACCTGATCCACTTCGCCTTCGAGCGCGAACAACCGATCTGGATGTCTAGGAACCTGTTTGAGGAGTGGGGCCTGCCCAAGGTCGACCAGGGCACAGGCACCAGCTTTGACGAAGTATCCAGCTGGGTCTTCCCAGACGGAGCAACGATCGCCGGCTATCTGAACGATGTCGCCGACGTGATCGTGCCGCGCATCGCCGACATGACGCCCGAGTACCTCGACTCGATCACCCGTATCGTGCCGCAGGGCGAGCTGCCCAAGTGGGAGATCATCGGCCAGGTGATCATCAACCACTCGAACAACCACCTGGGGCAGATCAACGTGGGCCGCTCCATGCAGGGCAAAGAGGGACTCGGCTTCTAGCCGCCACTCGTTGGACCGCTCATGTCCCAGCCCGACGACGGCAATCTGATTCAGCCGATCTCCCTGACTGAGCAGGTGGCGGCAACTCGTTCCGGCGAACTGTCCTTGCACGATCACATCGCCAGGACGCTCGATCGGCTGGAACAGGTTAATCCGCTGATCCGCGCGATCCTGCCTGACATACGGATGCGCGAACGGTTGTCCTCTGAAGCGGCAGACATCGTGGACCGCTGGCCCGCGCCATCGTCGCGGCCATCCTTGTTCGGCGCGATGGTGGCGGTCAAGGACATCTTCAATGTCAGCCGGATGCCGACGCGCGCTGGTTCGGCAGTGCCGCCGGAGTCCTTCAGCGGGCGCGAGGCCGACGTCGTAGCTCGGCTCAAAGAGGCTGGCGCACTGGTGCTGGGCAAGGCCGTGACCACAGAGTTCGCTTACTTCGCTTCGGGGGCGACGGCCAATCCTCACAACAGGGAACACACGCCGGGCGGCTCGAGCAGCGGCTCGGCGGCGGCCGTGGCCGCCGGAATCGCGCCGCTGGCGCTCGGATCGCAGACCGTGGGTTCGGTGATACGCCCGGCCACATTCTGCGGGGTGGTCGGATTCAAGCCGTCCTACGATCGGATTCCGACGGGCGGCTCGCTGTACTACTCGCCGTCGGTCGACACCATTGGCTACTTCGTCAGCTCCGTAGCGGACGCATTGTTGGTTGCGCCCGCACTCCTGCTTGGCTGGCGTGCTGGCGAAGACACCGACGCGGGATCTCCGCGCATTGGAATCCCGATAGGGGCCTTTCTGGATCAGGCTTCGGGTGAGATGTTGGGGGCGCTTGACGCAGCTCGAGACCGCTTAATCGCCGCCGGCATCAGCGTTGAGCCCACTCCCACGCTGCATGACATCGCCGACATCAATGCCCGGCACCGAAATCTGACGACCTACGAGTTCGCCGAGGTGCATCAGGAGCGCTACGCGAGGTACGGGTCGATGTTCCGCCCGCAGAGCGCTCAGCTGTATGAGGCGGGAGTGCAGATTTCGGCGGATGACGCCGAAGCCGGCAGAGCAAGCCGGATCGCGTTGCGCCAGCGACTGCACGAGCGGATGGATCGAGCCGGCATCGACGCCTGGCTGGCCCCGTCGGCGGTCGGAGCGGCGCCTCACGGTCTTGGATCGACTGGCGATCCGGCCATGAACCTGCCCTGGACCCACGCGGGCATGCCCGTGATTAACCTGCCGTTTGGCGAGGTGGACGGGCTGCCGCTGGGGCTATCTCTCGTTGGGCGATTCGGACACGACGAAAGACTGCTGGGTCAGGCGTTAACGGTTGAGGCGGCGCTGTCAGCCTGAACCGGGCAGGTCAGGAAGTGGCCGTGGGCTGAGTTTCGGTCGGGTCCGAGTCGGCGCCCTGTGATGGTCGGTTGCGGAATGTGAGCCAGAAGCTGAGCGCTGCCACGAGGAGCAACACGGCTGCTCCGCCGTAGAGTCCCTGCAGCGCGGCCAGGCTGGCGAACGACAGCCCAATCAGGGGCCCGAGGGCGCTGCCCAGGTCGAGGAATGTGGCGTAGGCGCTGAGCACGGCATTGCGACGGTCGGGCGGGGCGAGGTCGCCGGCGGTCGCGTGTAGGGTCACGGTGAGCGCGGTGGAGGCGACGAAGGCGGAGAGGACGGAGAGCAGCATCAACCAGATCGAGTCGGTGGCTGCCAGGACGATCAGCCCGGCCGCGCCGGTCGCAAACCCGCCACTGATGACCAGGACCCGGCCGAAGCGATCGGAGAGGTAGCCAAACAGCGGTGAGAGCGGCAACCACTGCGAGCCGAGCAGGATGCCAGTGGCGGTGGTGACGCCGAGGGCGACCCCGAGGACGGCGATCTGTTGGCCGAAGTGCGCGCTCAGGTAGAAGCCGAGGGAGGCGGTGACGAGGCCGGAGAAGACGAGGCCGGTGACCAGGATGGCCCCGCAGGTGACCAGCAAGCGCCGGTCTGCGAGCACGACGCGGAGGTCAGCGCGTTCTGCGCTTCCCGGCACCGCCTGTTCGGGCAGCGCCATACGCCGACTGGTCAGCACCCAGGTTGCGGCCGTCACCGCCATGACGGCGGCAAAGAGGGTCAGGGTCAACCGGTGTCCGAACAGATCGGTGAGGGCGGCGCCGAGCAGCACACCGCCGACCGAGCCCATCCGCACGATCGCGGAGTAGGAGCCCATCAGCAGCCCGCGGTTGTGGTCGCCGGCCGCTGTCAGCACCGTCCAAAAGCCGCCGAGGCGGAGGGTAGACCAGCAGAATCCCCAGCCCATTCTCGCCGCCAGGAGCAGCGCGAAGGCGGTGGACCAGCCGTAGCAGAGCGTGACCACGACGGACAGCACCAGGGCCGCGATGAACGGTCCGCGCTGGCCTAATCGCTGGAAGATCACCGCCGCTACCGAGTTGGTGACGAGCCGTACGAGTCGGTTGGCGGAGAGCAGGATGCCGACCGCCGGCAGCGAGAGCGCCCAGGCCTCGGGCTGCGAGGGCATCACGGCGTAGAGCATGGAGTCGCCGAGCAGCGTCGATGCAACCGCCAGCGCGACCGCGATCACCGGGAGCGGCACGCCGCGCACGGCTCGCTTCTCGCCGGCGAGGTCGCTCATCGCCGCAACGTATCAGCCACTGGCGCCATGAGCGGACCGATGCCACGGTCGCTTGGTCCCCCCGGAAGGATTCGAACCTCCGCGCGCGGTTTAGGAAACCGGTGCTCTATCCCCTGAGCTACGGGGGGTGATTCTGAGTGTATGGCGAGTGGATCGTTGACCGACGTCCTGTGTTTCCTATTCTGGACACATAGTTCCTCGCGAGTCTCGGAGTCAGTTTCATGCCGCTGTACGAGTATTACTGCCGCCCTTGCAATGAGAAGTTCACCAAGCTGCGACCGATGAGCGCCGCGGCGGAGCCCTATGAGTGCCATTGCGGTCATATCGCGCAAAAAGTGCTGACGACAGCGATGGTGACGGTTGCCAGGCAGTTCTCGGATGTGGAGGCGGCGGAAGCGATGCCGACGGGCGGCGGTTGCGCCTGTGGCCGCGGCTCCTGTGGCTGCGGCGGCGGCGCGGGCGCACTGAACTAACAGCGAATCGCCCCGACGTATTCGATCCTGTCCCCATGTTGTAGTGGTTGGCCAAATGATGACTCGACGCCTTCAAATGTTCAGCGTGGGAGCTCTGGTGATCGGGCTTACGGTCGCCGCGGTCCTCTTGAGCGGCGCCATTCCGCTTGATTTCGCGGCCAGTGAGAATCACGGCACTGGCGAGATCGACGTGCGCATTCAGGCGCGGCAAACCCAGAGCGGGCGAGTCGAAGTCCGCGCACAATCCAGCGTCGCGGACAGTGAGTGGACGACCCACACTCCGAAGGCCCGGCTCCTACCGAGTGATGCTGAGCCCGGACGCTGGTACTCCAGCAGTTCGTTCGCAGTCAGCGTTGCTGATCCGGTTCCCGATGTCACCGATCCAGCCGGATACACCAAGTGGTTCGTCGAACAGGCGATCGCGCGATACGAACGCGACGGACGCGAGGCGATGCTCGCCTACTACAACTCCCCGCAGAGCGTCGACGGTCAGTGGTACATGTTCATCATGGACGAGGACGATGTCGTCGTTGCACACCGGAATCAAGACTTGATCGGTGTGCCGGGTGTGGATGTCAACGGACCAGACGGTTATCCAGCCGGCCGGATGGTGATCGAGGTCGCCAGCGTTGAAGGCTCCTGGGTCGACTACCAGTTCCACAACCCGGAGACGGGTCGTGGCGAGATTAAGCACTCCTGGATTGTGCGCCAGGATGGCCTGATCTTCGGCTCCGGCTGGTACGAGTCTGCGCCGTCGAAGACGGACGACCCGGGGGGCTACACGAAGTCATTCGTCGCACGTGCGATTGAGCTGTACGACGTGCTCGGCCGGGACGCATTGATTGAGTACTACAACACTGCCGAGAGCGTCGACGGACCCTGGTATGTCTTCGTGATCGGCGAGGACGGGCGCAACGTCGCCCACCAGGTTCGCGACTTCATTGGTCTGGTAGCTGCCGAAGTTGACATTGACGGCTACCCGGCCGGTGCGATGGTTGTCGCCGTGGCCAGCGAAGAAGGCGCGTGGGTCGATTACTGGTACACCAACCTGGAGACCAATCGCTCGGAGACCAAGCACTCCTGGGTGGTCAAGCACGACGGCCTAATCATCGGCTCCGGTTGGTACGAGGAAGGGCCCTCCACAGAGCATGCGCCGGGCGCCTACACCCAGTCGTACGTGCAGCGGGCGCTGGAGCTGTACCGGGTGTTGGGCCGCGATGCCACGTTCGAGTACTACAACTCCCAGGAAAGCATCGACGGCGAGTGGTACCTCTTCATCCACAACGTGGACGGCACTCGTCTGGTCAACGGCGCACGCGCCGACCGGCCGGGCTGGCTGGGCAGCAACCTGCACGGCACCGGCGTCGATGTCACCGGCTACGACTACACGGCCGACACGCTGTCGATCGAGACCAGCGGCTGGATCTCCTACGTCTTCCCGAATCCCGACGCAGAATTGCAGTACCAGCGCAAACACAGCTGGATCTTGCGCCAGGGAGACCTGCTCTTCGGTTCGGGCTGGTACGACCGCAACTACGACCTTGCCGAGCAGGATCCTGCCGGATACGCCCGCGCTCTGGTGCAAGATGCAATCGACCGCTACGACGCCGATGGTCGCGAAGGGGTGATTGAGTATCACAACTCCCCGGAGAGCGTCGATGGCGAGTGGTACGTGAGCATCTACGAACTCGACGGCACCCGGCTCGCGCATCCCTACTTACCGCTTGGAGAGAACGTGCTCGATGGCGGCCCCGATGTCACGGGCCGACACTTCCGCGAGGAGTTCATTGCGATCGAAGATCGCGGTTGGGTGAGCTATGTGTTCCTCAATCCGGACAGCGGCGAGCAGGAACAGAAGCACACCTGGGTCGTGCGGCATGGGGACCTGTTCTTCGCGGCAGGCTGGTACGAGGCAGGCGCCTACGAGGCTCCAGAATCCTGACCCGGAGCAAACCAGCTACTCCGTCTCCGACGCCACAGGTAAATTGCTGATCCAGCGCCAGCCGCGACAACGAACGCCAGCGTCACGCCGCCGATCAGCAGCGTCGTGTCAAAGAAGAACCGCTGCGGGAAGAGTTGAATCAGGCCATCACGGGAGCTGAGCTGCCACAGATCGTTGGTGAAGAAGAGCAGGTGAAACTGCCGGAACGCGGAGTCGAATCCGCTGATCCCGATGATGCCCAGCACCACCACCAGCAGCGCGACCACTCCGCAGGCGGACAGCGTCGATCTGGCCAGCGCCGTCGGCGCTTCTCGGCGTCGCCGACAAACGATCACAGCGACGAAGGCGATGATGAACCCGAGAGCGGCCCAGCCGGCGTCGAATGTGCGAGCCATCAACCGCTTCACGTCGATCATGTGCAGGATCTCGCGCTCCGTGTAGAAGGGCTCTCCTGCCACATCGACGTCCAGACGCTCTTCGTCATTGGTCAGATAGTCGCGAGTCTCTTCTGCGACCCGCAGTACTTCCGCCTGTGACAGACCGGTCCGGCCGGTAGCGTCATAACGCTCAAAGCCGCGCTCCCACCAGGACGCCGACGTTGTTGCGTATCGCACCGAGAAGGCGACCGGCAGGGTGAAGAGAGCGATGGCCAATGCAACTTCGGCCAGCATGCGGCCGATGCGGAGCGAGGCGTGTCGAGCGATAGGATTCATATGTCGAGTAGAGCGTACTGAGCCTCGGAGTCTCCGATGATGAAGCAACTGTCCGGAATCATCGAGGCCGCCGGACTGCAGGACGAATCGACCCTGGTCGTTTCCCGTTCCTCGAGTGAGCCGCCGGTCACGACCGGCGTGCTGCTGCTGCTGATCGATGACGAATCAGGCCTGCCCAACGCGTTACGCCATTATCCGCGGGGGCACGGGCTGCGGATCGTGGACGACAACGACGCCATTAGCCGGACCACCGTCGATGAAGTCGTGGGCGGCGTCTGCCCGGGCATCACCGCGGCGATCCTTGACCCGATCGAGCTGTCCGATGTCAGGGACGCGCCCGACGGTGTTCGAGGGGTGATGGATCGTCTGCGCGACCCGGTCGACGGCTGTCCCTGGGACAACGCCCAGACCCACGAGAGCTTGCGCCCTCACCTGCTGGAGGAGACGTATGAGGTGCTTGAGGCCATTGCTTCAGGCGACTCGACGGAGCTCTGCGAGGAACTGGGCGATCTGATGATGCAGGTGGTGCTCCACGCCAAGCTGGCGGAGCAGGCGGGCGACTTCACGCTTGACGACGTGTCGGAGGGCATTCGAGCCAAACTGGTGCGGCGGCATCCGCATGTCTTCGGCGACGGCATGGCGGACACGCCGAAGCTGGTCGAGGGCGCCTGGGAACGGCTCAAGGCGCGCGAACGCCCGAATCGAGAATCCGTCCTGGACGGCGTCCCCAGGACGCTGCCGGCTCTGGCCCGGGCCCAGTCGATCCTCGGTCGGGCGGAACGCAATGGGTATGGTCGCAAGTCAAGCAAGTCGAAGGAGCTCGGTGAGCGCTTGCTCAATCTGGTGCAGGAGGCGCGGGACGCCGACCTGGCGGCAGAAGACGTACTTCGCGACGCCCTGGATGCGTTCGAACGGGGCATCCGCCAACAGGAAGCGCAGCAGCGTCCGGAGTCCTAGGCCCGTGTGAGATTGGCCATCGAGGCAAGCAGTCGCTTGACCCCGGTTTCGGCGAATCGCACTGTTACTTCGGCGTCGCGACCGATGGTTCGCAGTGAGATCACGACTCCGTGTCCGAAGATCTCGTGCGACACTTCGTCGCCTTCTTTGAGGCCCACCGATGGCGCGGCCTCCGGTTCCGGATCGAATGAATCGAAGTCGTCCCAGCGCACAGTGCGATTGCGCGCTGGGCGGACATCGGCGCCGACCTGGGCCTGCTGTCGCTGATGGCGCTGCACCAGGTCCTCGGGGATGTCGGCGAGGAACCTCGACGGTGGATTGTGTCCGGAACGCCCCTGGTATGAACGCCGGAAGGCGTGCAGCAAATGGAGCTCCCGCATGGCGCGAGTCATGCCGACGTAGCAGAGCCGTCGTTCTTCCTGTAGCTGGACCGGATCGTCAATCGAAAGCTGATGCGGCAGCAGGTACTCCTCCATGCCGACCATGAATACGACCGGAAACTCCAGTCCCTTGGCCTGATGCAGCGTGATCAGTGTGACGGCATCGGGAGGACCGTCCGGTAGGTCATCGACGTCGGCGACCAGGGCGACGTCCTCGAGGAATGCATCCAGCGCCGCGCCCGGTGCGATCTCGGAGTAGTTCTCGGTCACCGTGATCAGTTCCTGGACATTCTCCCAGCGGCTCTCGGCTTCGGTCTCGCTGTCCGACTGACGGACCAGCCATTCGCGGTAGCGAGTCTTGACCAGGAGCGCCCGAAGCGCGTCCGAGAGCGGCTCCTTCGAGGCTTGCAGGCGGGCGTCCTCAATCAGCGAGACGAACTCGCGAAGCGAACCGGCCGCTCGGCGAGAGACTTCCGGCGGGGTCAGGTAGCCGCCAAGGGCGTCGCTGTCGAGTCCGGCCGCGGCCTGGGCCGCCTGGTACGGCGATCGGGCATGGGTGGACGCCCAATCGGTCAGCATCTCAATCGACTTCGCGCCGACCCCGCGGGTCGGCACATTGACGACTCGGGCGAACGCAACGGCGTCCGCCGGATTGCGCACGAGTCGCAGATAGGCCAAAAGGTCCCGCACTTCACGGCGGTCGTAGAAGCGCGTGGCACCGATCAGACGATAGGGAATCCCGTGCTGGACGAGCGATTCCTCGATGGCCCGCGACTGCGCGTTGGTGCGATAGAGCACGGCGGCGTCACCGGGCCGAAGGACGCCTTCGCGCACGCCTCTCTCGACATGACTGGAGATGTACTCCGCTTCGTCGGACTCGCTGTACGCCTCATGCAGACACGGCAGTGCTCCGCCGCGGTTATCCGTGACCAACCGCCGCTTGATCCGGTCGGCGGCGCGGTCGATCACGGCATTGGCGGCGTCAAGGATTTGCTGTGTGGATCGGTAGTTGTTGTTGAGCTGGACCTCCGTCGCGTCCTGGTGATCGCGCAAGAAGTAGTTCAGGTTGCGAATGTCGGCCGAACGCCAGGAATAGATCGATTGATCCGGGTCGCCGACGACGGTCAGATTTCCGCTGCCGCCCGACCACGCGCGCGCCAGCTGGTACTGAACCGTCGACGTGTCCTGGAACTCGTCAACTAGGACATGGTCGAATCGCTCTTCATAGCTGCGCCGAATGTGCTCGTGGTGGAACATCTCAAGCGTCTTCAGCAAGAGGTCGTCGAAGTCGAGCGCCGCAGCGTCTCGGAGCGAAGCTTCGTAGCGTTCCCAGACTCGCGCCGCGATCTCATCGAAGTAGGAGCCGGTTGATGAACTGAAGGCAGTGAGTGCGTCGCCTTCCGATTTCGCTTTCGAGATCCTGCTCAGCAATGCCCGCGGGGCGTACTGCTTCGGATCTATCTGCAGGTCCTTGAGTGCGCTACGCACGACCTGCATCTGATCGTCACTGTCAAAGATGACGAAGTTGCGGGGCACACCGACCTCCTGGCCCTGCGATCGCAGCATGCGCACACAGATGCGATGGAAGGTTCCCAGCCAGACCCGATTGCTGTCGTCGTCCCCGATCAGCGACTCGAGCCTCGATCGCATTTCACGAGCAGCGCGATTAGTGAACGTCACCGCCAGAATCCGCCATGGCGGAGTGCCTTGCTCGATCAGCCAGGCGATTCGATGTGTAATCACCCTGGTCTTGCCCGAGCCGGGACCGGCGATCACCAGCAACGGGCCGTGCGGATAGGTCACCGCGTCGCGTTGTGCGTCATTCAGTTGGTCGAGATCGAGCGCGCTGGGCGAACGGGTGGTTCCGGTGCTCGGAAAATCGCTCATCGTTGCGAGCATACCGGCGGAATCGACCTATAGTGGCGACAGCGGGGTGCAGCAGAGGCGATCCATGCTCGACGGAGTCGGCATTTCCTGGCCGGGTGGTTCTCCCGAGAACACCGGCCTGATTCTCGCACTGATCGTTGGCGCATATTTTGTAGTGCTGTGGTTCTCAGCGGTCGTCTGGACCGCGAGGGACATTCACCAGCGCACCGTTGAGCCGATGGCGCAACTGGTGTTCACGCTGATCGTGCTGATCTTCAATTTCCCCGGACTGGTCGTCTATCGCGTGCTGCGACCGCCGTTGACCCTGCAGGAAGCCGAGGAGCACCGACTGGAGTCCAGCGCCTTGATGCGTGAACTGGAGCAAAGTCCTCCCTGCTCACGCTGCGGTTACCCGATCGCCGCCGACTATCTCGCCTGTCCAAAATGCACTATTCAGCTTCGCCTGGCATGCGATCAGTGTGATCGGGTATTGGACCCGGATTGGCGAATTTGCCCGTGGTGCGTCGCGGAGATCCGCATTCCGTCTGATGACGCTCCCCCGCCGCCGAGCGCCCCGGCCGGAACCCCGCCGCGTGATATCGTCGCCGAAGCCAGCCGACCTCAGGCTTCTCAGAGCGCATCCGGAGCGACCAGTGTCCAGTCTTCGCGAGTCCCGACTTTCGATTGACGGGGTGGCCGGAGTCGTGACCAGCGCCGGCGACTCCGACAGTGCCGAAGCTGTCGTTTGCCTGCATAGCGTGCCCGGTTCCGGGCGCGAGTTCCAGTGGCTGCTGCCGGAGACTGCGAAGCTCGCGCGCTCGATCGCCTTCGACCTGCCGGGATTCGGGAGGGCCGACAAGCCACGTGACTTCCCTTACTCAATCGAGGGTTATCAGCAATGGCTCGCTCCGGCGATTGACGAGTTGGGGATTAGACGTGCGCACCTTGTCTTGCACAGCTTTCACAGCCAGACGGGGCTGATGTGGGCGGCGATGAACCCTGACCGGTGCGCCTCGGTCACACTGCTCGACGGCGGGATCCTCGAGGACTATCCGGGCAACCTGGTCGCCAACATCTGGCGCAAGAAGTACGCCGGCGAGATTCTGCAGTTCATCACCACCCGCCCAATGTTCAAGCTGTTCATGCGGCTGGGCAATCCTCGCGGCCTCAACCCGGAGTGGTTGGATGAGCTCATCACTGAAGACGACCGAGCCACGCGCCGCGTGACGCTGGAGCTCTACCGCAACACCAACTTCGACGACGCGAAGATCCTGCGCCAGGCACTCGCGCCGCGCGACGTTCCAGCCCTCGTCATCTTCGGCAGGAACGATCCGTTTATCAGCTGGCGCTATGCCGAGCGCCAGCGGGAGACGTTCGCGGACGCCGATATCCACGTATGGGACGACTGCGGCCACTTCCCCCACGTCCAGCATCCGGAGCGGACGGCGGAGACAGTGACCGCGTTCCTGCAGACCGTGGTCGGGTCGGCTGGCTAGTCGGTCGCTCCCAACTCGACAGCGAGGTTGGCCGTCTTCTTCATCTGTTCGAAGCGTTCCATCTGCTCGCGAGCGCGTTCTTCGGCGCCTTCGTGGTGGAAGTCGGACTCGCTTTGCGTTTCGCTGGCGACGACATCGAAGCCGTACGGACCGTAGGTCGGGATGTCGTCGTCGGAGAGTTCCGCCATCATCTCGTTGCGCTCGGTCTTGCGCTTGAACGCTTCCTCGATGTACGGCGCGAGCTCTTCCTGCTTCTTCGCCTCTCGTTCTGCCTCGAACTCCTTGAATTCGGGCATCACATCGCGGGCAAAGATCTCGAGTGACTCGCAGATGTGTTCGTGGCGGTTGTTGCCGGCTTGCTGGATGAAGACCGACTGGTCGACGCCGCAGTCGGAGAAGATGCGCAGATGCTCGCGCAGCTCGTCAGGCGTGCCGATGCCGCCCTCGCCGCCCTGCGGCGCCCAGGTGTCGCGCACATGCTCCCAGGCCTTCCAGATGTTGGTCCGGCCCGGCTTGTGCATGCCGGCGGCGTAGTGGTGACCCAGCGCATATTGGAAGAAGCGGAAGCCGTCGCCGCCGCGGGCCTCGGCCTCGGCCGCGTCCGGGTGAACCGAGAACGACGAAACCATCGCGATGTTCGCGTTGACCGAGTGTCCAATCGGCACGCACTCGGTCTTGATCGTTTCGTAGTAGTCGTTGACCCAGTGTTCGGCCTCAGCCGGGTCGATGAATGCGAAGGTCAGGGCGCCGATTCCGAGCTTGGCCGCGAGGTGGATGGTGTCGCGGTTGGAGCAGGCGACCCAGAGCGGCGGGTGCGGCTTCTGCACCGGCTTGGGCACGACGTTGCGCGTGGGCATGGAGAAGTACCGGCCCTCGTATCCGGGATACGGGTTCATGGCCAGCATGTTGGCGACCTGCTCGACGGTCTCGAGCCACATCGAGCGGCGTTCCTCGGGGTTAATCCGATAGCCCTCGAGCTCGGCTCGCGAGGCGGACTCGCCGGTGCCGAAGTCGACTCGGCCGTTGGAGACGAGGTCGAGCGTGGCAATCCGCTCGGCCACGCGCGCGGGGTGGTTGTAGCCCGGCGGCATGAGCACGATGCCGTGGCCCAGGCGGATGTTCTTCGTCCGCTGCGACGCAGCGGCGAGGAAGACCTCGGGCGCGGAGGAGTGGGAATACTCCTCGAGGAAATGGTGCTCGACCTCCCAGGCGTGGTCAATGCCCAGGTTGTCCGCGAGTTCGACCTGGTCCAGCGCGTCCTGGAAGAGTTGCTGTTCCTGTCCCTCGCTCCATGGCTTGGGCAGTTGGTGTTCGTAGAAGATGCCGAATTTCATACGCGACTCCGTTTCGTGTCGGGTTGGATTGAGTCTACGAGACGACGACGATTTCTCGGCCCTGGAGGATCACCGTGGCCTCCGGATCGATCAGCGGCGGGAAGGGATCGCCCGGCTCGTCGGAGGGCGGTATGCCCTTGAGCGCCGACTCGGCGTCCGTGTACCAGAGTTCGGCGACGCCGTCCCAGGGCCCGCCCTCGACGCCGTGATTGGCGTGCGAAGTGGTGTAGCGCAGGCAGCGGCCATCGGCGCGGGCGATGCTGTTGGCGACCCTTGGCGAATGGCCGTCGCTCCAGGCTGCGAACAGTTCTTCGCGCGTGACGCCCTCGCCCATCTTGACGAATGCCACCCACTTGCAGGCGTCATCCGGCGGCTCCGAGTCGACGATGATGTTCTCGGTCGTGAACAAGCCGTCTGTTGTCGGCTCGATCAGATCGCCGAAGCCATCGACCCCGCGCAACGCGCCTCGCTGTTCGCCAAAGGCCTGGTTGAAATGTTCGAAGTCGCGGAACCAGAGTTCGGCGACTCCGTCGTAGGGCATCTCGTCGGTCGCCGGCGGTCCGCCGAGCGATCCGGGATTTTCGAAGAAGGTGACGCAGTAGCGGACGGGCTTGGCCAGGTTGGCGACGTGCGGTGCGTGGATGCACTGCCAGAACTCGTAGAAGGTGTCGCGGTCGACGCCTTCTTTCTTCGTGACGGGAACGATCCATTTCAACATCTTGCGCTCGCTTTCAGTGGCGCCGGTCCAGTCGGCTCTGGGCGGATTCTAGTGCCTGTTCGGCGCGGCTGATTTTGAGTTTTCAGGTTTGAGCAGAATTTTTTCTTCGGACCCGCGCCGGCCCTGATCTCCAGTGTTTTACCGGAGATCGTACGTTTCGGGTTTCAGGTTTTTTCAGGCTTCTTCAGGAATTTCAGATCCGATTTGTTCGGGTCTGTTCGATCCTGTTCGGTGCTGTCCGGTCGCCGGCGGCCGGATCCTGTCCGGTTCGGGCTTGTCGGGACCCATGCTGGAAGGGAGCGAGGTCGCGCCGGCGATCATTGAATTGCCGCTGATCGCGTGTTCGGATCGTTCGATCGTGTTCGGTCCTGTTCGGTCTCGTTCGGCACGGGGCAGTTCGATGCGGACGGGTGTCGGCAGGATATGTCGGTTGTGGCAGGGGTCGGGACGGTTGACGATCTCGCGGCGGGGCACTGGTCTGTCCTCTCACACACTCTGGCTCAGCTTCAAGAGGTTCGTGCAGAATCAATCAACATGCGCTGCGGTCGTGGGACCATCATATACGCACATACGTGCTTGTCCAGACGTGTCGTATTCGGCGCTTCTGAAGCGCCGGGGCAGTCCACGGGGGAAGGGTTTGGACTAGCGAACCGCCACAAGCTGTTGGCTCACTTCACGAGCTCGCTGAGCCTGGCTGCGGGCGATCTCTGCGCAGGCGCCGGTGTATGTTGCCGGGTCCAGCAACTGATCGAGTTCAGCTTCGGACAAGTGCTGGCGAACCTCTCGGTCGGCGATCAGCAGGTCGCGGAAGGCGACCTCCTGCACGGCGGCGTCCTGCGCGTGTTCGTAGACGACGTCGTGGGCGCGCTGGCGACCCACTTTCTCGCCCAGCGCCAGCATGATGCGCTCGCTCATGATCAGCCCGCCGGAGAGTTCGAGATTGGCTCGCATCCGTTCGGGTCGTACGTCGATGCCGTCGAACAGCAGGATCATCCGCGCGAGGATGTCGCCGACCAGTTCAATGGATCCTTGAACGACGCGCTCGACCATGACGCTGGTCGATCCGTCGGCTTCATGTTCGGTGCGCATCGCGTCGAGCGCCAGCGGGAACAGGGTCGTGACCTGGGCTGCGGCCGCGCGGATGTCCTGAGAGAGCTTCGGGTTGCGCTTCTGCGGCATCGTGCTGCTGCCGACGGTGCCCGGCGGGACCGGTTCCTCGATTTCGCCGAATTCGGGCTTCATCAGGGTGTAGGTCTCGTCGGCGATCTTGCGGCACGTTGCGGCAAGCATCGCAAGGATCGCGGCATATTCGGCGTGGTGGTCGTGGCTGGTGCGGCCAGGCACGGGCATGGGCAGGAGGTCCAGATGCTTCGCCATGCCGGCCTGGACATCCAGTCCGGGCGCGCCGAACGATGCCAGACTGCCCGCTGCGCCGCCCAGCATGGCAACGAAGACGCGCGGCTCGGCATCGTGTAGGCGTTCGACATGACGGCAAAGCTCGTCGATCCAGGCGCCCACCTTGTAGCCGAATGTGGACGGAACGGCGTGCTGGCCGTGTGTCCGGCCGGCGCAGGGGTCGTCGGCATGTCGCTCGGCGATTGGCGCGAGCAGTGACAACACCTGACCGATCTGGCCGAGGATGATCGAATGAGCCTGGCGCAGTTGCAGGATGTCGCCCGTCTGGGTGATGTTCTGGGTCGTCGCACCCCAATGGACATAACCGCCGACTTCTCCGCCGAGTATCCGGTCGAGCTCCCAGATCAACGGCACCAGTGGGTGCGCCGTCACGGCCAGGCCGGCCTCGATGTTGTCGACGTCGAGTAACTCGAGCCGGCAGTGATTGGCAATCTCAACCGCAGCGTCGGCGGGAATCACGTCGAGTTCCGCCTCGGCGCGGGCCAACGCTGCCTCAACGTCGAGCCAGGCCTGCCAGCGAGCTTCGCGGGTGAACAACTGACGGATTCCCGGATCGGGGACTCGGGCGGCGGTCGGTCGGTGCTGCATCATCGGCTCCCTCTTGCGCGGCAGGTAGGATCGGACTGCAAGCTAACGAAGGATTTGACTATGGTTGCTCCGCTTGAGGGAATTCGCGTGATCGAGGCGGCGAACTGGCTGGCAGCGCCGTCGGCGGCGGCCCTGATGGCCGACCTCGGCGCCGATGTCGTCAAGATCGAGAATCCCGTGGGAGACGCCTGGCGCACGACGCTGATGCGCGGTCGCAAACCGGATTTCGATCCCGAGACTGACGTCGACGCAGCGTACGAACTGGACAATCGCGGCAAACGGGGCGTGGCGTTGTCGCTTGAGGCGCCGGGCGCGAGCGACGTGGTCAAACGCATGGTCGCCGAGGCGGACATCTTCATCACCAACCTCACAGCGCCGCGAATCGCCCGGTACGACCTGTCCTGGGAGTCGCTGAAGCAAGTCAATCCCAGACTGATCTACGTCGTCTTGACCGGGTATGGCACGCGCGGACCCGACAACGCCATGACCGCCTTCGACTACTCCGCGTTCTGGTCGAGGTCAGGGATCATGAGCTTGATCGGCGAACCGGACGGTCCGCCGATGCCCTGCCGTCCTGGTCAGGGCGACCACGCGACGGCACTCAATCTGCTGTCGGGAACATTGGCCGCTCTACGCCTTCGCGATCTGACCGGTGAGGGGCAATTCGTCGAAGTGACGCTGCAGCGCACGGGCGCATGGACGATTGGGGCCGATGTTGCGACGTCGCTCATCCTGGAAGATCAACCGCCGCGAATCGATCGGGTGCAGCCCGGCAATCCGATGTTCAACTCCTACGAGACGGCGGACGGCCGCTGGCTGATGTTGGTGATGCCGACGGGCGATCGCTACTGGCATCCGCTCTGCCGGGCATTGGAACAGCCGGAGTGGAGCGAGGACGAACGCTTTTCGTCGTTGATGGGACGGATGGAACACACTTCCGAACTGACCGGGGCCATGCGCGAAGTGTTCAGCTCAAAGACGCTCGCGGAGTGGACGCCGCTGCTTAATGTCGAAGGACTGACCTGGGCGCCGGTGGCGGAGTTGCCGGAGGTGATTGACGACCCGCAGATGGAAGCGATGAACGCCTGGACCGAGATCAATGGCCCAGAAGGGCCGTTCCGGACGTTGAACACGCCATTCGACATTGCCGGAGCGGACGTCGGGCCGCGCGGACCGGCTCCGAAGACGGGTCAACACACGCATGAGGTGTTGCAAGAGTTGGGACTGTCGGACGACGAGTTGGCGGAACTGGCCGCCAGTGGTGCGCTCGGCTGAACAATGACAGGTTGCGGCCGGATGGTGGATCGTGAGTGAAGAACTCGACCTCATCGTCAATGCGGTCCGTCGTTTCGTCCGGCGCGAGATCTGGCTCGAGGAGAAGCGAATCGATTCGAACGCTCCGCGGCTCCCGGTCGATACCCACGCGAAGCTGCTGAATCGCGCTGCCGAATTGGACATCGCCCCGCTGATGGCGCCCCGCGGGTCGGTCGACGGACCGCAAATCGACCTACCCGACGCTGATCGATTGCGGATCGCGGAGGAGTTGTCCCAGCACCGTGCGGGCGTGATCAACCCTGCGTACGGACTGTTCGATCCGGATCCGCCGCCACAGCTGTACGCAGCCACCGAGGACCAACAGGAGCGTTTTCTCCTTCCAATGCTTCGGCGCGAAGTTACGTGCTTCCGAGGCCTCGACGATCCTGATCTCGCCTTGCTGCCGGTCGACGGAGTCCGCATCCGTGCACAGAAACATCCGAAGGGATGGATGCTCGACGGCACGAAGTTGTTCGTGGCCGACGCCTCAGACGCGGCCTTCGGCATCGTGTACGCAAACACGGAGGAGGTCCCGGGAGAGCGCGATGGGGTATCGGCAGTCGTCGTTGAAACCGATCGCGTGGGATTCCAGCGTTGGCGTCCCTGGCCGACCATCGCGGTGGGGCGGGACACCATGGAGATCAATCTGTCGGCCGTGAAAGTGCCGGAGTCGAATCTGCTGGGCGAGCCGGGCCGTGGTCCGGCGTTCGCGAACGATCTGGTGCTGCGCCGACGGCTGTTCACGGCTGCGCATCTGACCGGAATTGCCTCAGCGGCTCAGGACATGTGCCGCGGCGTCGTATGGTCGCGGCGAGAGCACGGCGCGCCACTGGCCCAGGGCGAGCGGGCGCGCCTGGCGCTCGCCGACAATGAAATCGAGGTCGCTGCTGCTCGTGTCCTGTATCTGTCTGCAGCGGATCGGACGGAAGAATTGGCCCTGGCGGCGACGGCGAACGCGGTCGGGATGGCCACGGTGGTGGTTGACCGTGCCATGGACCTGCACGGCGTCGCCGGAGGTTCGGCTGATTTGCCCCTGGAACGCTGGGCACGGGAACTGGGCTGGCAACGACTCAGTCTCGGCGGAACAGTTCAGGCAAAGCTGACCATTGCGCAGCGCCTGATCTCGACCTTCAAGAAGTGATATCCGGCAGCGGATCAAGCGCGGCCGACGCGATGACCTCCAAGCCGCGCGGCGTGATGGGCGGGTTGTGCAGCGGGCCCCGGACGTCGCGGTAGTAGCGCTCCAGCGGCTGCGATCGATGCAGGGAGATTCCGCCGACCAGCCTCATGCAGCGATCGACGATGTCGACCGCGGTATCGCCGGTGTGCAACTTGGCCGCGGCAACGCGCGGGCCGAGTTTGAATCTGGACTCGGCGTCGAGTTGGTCCCAGGCTGAAGCCGTCTCATGCAGGAGCGCCCGGGCCGACATGATTCGCAGATCGATTTCGCCTACTTGCGCGCGAACGGTTGGCAGACCGCCGATCACGCCCGGCGCTCCGCCGAGGCGGCGGTTGCGGGCGAACTCGACGGTGTAATCGCGCGCTGCCTCGGCCACTCCGAGCGACGCGGCGGAGACCAGCAGGGCGAACCAGGCAAAGTCCCCGTGCCGTTGTCCGGCTTTCGCCGGATCTTGCCGGACCAGGAATTCGTCGTCCGTGATGGGCACGTCCTCGAACCAGACGTCGTGAGAGCCGGTTGAGCGCAAGCCGACCACGTCCCAGGTTTCTTCGATCCGCAGACCTGGTGAATCGCGGTGCACGGCGACACGCGCGAGCATTCCGGAACCGTCCTCAACCGCGCAATAGGTCAGAAACCAGGTGAGATCGGGCGCGAGGGTCGTGAACGACTTGCGTCCGTTGATCAGCCAACAACCCGGACCGTCGGGAGTGAGCGCGGTCTGAGGGCGGCCGCCGCCCTGGGGTGACCCGAGTTCGGGCTCGGAAGCGACCTGGTTGCAGAGCGCGCCCTCTTCAATGATGGAAAGGAAGATCCGTTCGCGCAACGGCTCCGGCCACGAGCGATTCGAGCGCTCGGAGCCGACCGACATCAGGTGCATGCCACAGGCGAAGGCGAGAGCCATATCGACCTTGGCCAGCGCGGTTTGCGCCGCGACCAGGTCGGCCAGCGAGCACTCTTCGCCGCCGTATTCGCGTGGAATCGGCGCGGCGATCCAGCCGATGTCGCGCAGCAACTGGAACGACGCGAACGGGAAGCTGGCGTCGCGGTCGTGACTTTCCGCGTACCCGGCGAGGGTCGGCAGATGCGGATCGAGCCGCTCGATCAATGCTCGCCCGGCGTCGTTGGTTGGCGGAACGGGCGGCATTGGCGATTCGAGAATCGGGTTTTAGAGAACGTCGCGCAGGCGCTTCAGCGCCCGCACGCGAACCTTGCCGCGGTCCAGTGCGGGGCGCGCGGCGATGGTGATGGCTTCACCAGTGGCGGGATTGCGTCCCTGTCGTTCGGGCCGCGCCGACTGCGAGACGATGTCGACCTTGATCAAACCGGCGACGGTGGCAGAACCCGGCCCGCCGACTGACAGATCTTCGATCACAGCATCCGCCAGCGCATCCAGCACCTCGTTCACATCCTGGCTGCGGATTCCTGTCTTTGCTTCGATCGCCTTGGCCATCTGAGCCTTGGTCTTCGGCTTGGAGTCTGTCATAGTCACTCTCTTTCCATTTGGGCTAGTCAACGATGCGGGCCTTCACTGCTTACGTAGTGTTATCGGCAAGTTCGCATGGGGCAATAGCGTTCGGCACCTTTCGATGGGTGAGTTAACGTCCAGCCATGCACTCTATTCGAACCACCCCGATCACTGAAGAACTGGCGAGATATCTCGAAGACACCTCGACGCGAGAGGACGATGTCTGGCGACGACTGAGAGCGGAGACCGCGGAACTGCCAGCCGGAGGCATGCAGATTGGTCCGGATCAGGCCCGCCTGTTGAGCTGGCTGGCGAAGCTGGTTGGCGCACGGCGCACTCTTGAGATTGGCACCTTCACCGGAGCGTCGGCGCTGGCTGTTGTTCAGGCGATGCCGGAGGATGGTCGGATGGTCGCCTGTGATGTGAGCGAGGAGTGGACTTCGATTGCTCGGAAGTACTGGATTGAGGCCGGGGTCCGCCACAAGATTGACCTTCGTCTGGGCCCGGCGTTGGACACGTTGGCCGCGCTGGGCCGAGAGGGAGGTGGGTTGTTCGATTTCGCCTTCATCGACGCGGACAAGGAGCCGATCTGGAGCTACTACGAGGGTGCGCTGGCCTTGCTGCGACCGGGAGGCCTGATCGCTGTTGACAACACACTCTGGGGCGGTCAGGTTGCCGACCCGACTGTTCGCGATCCTGACAAGGAGGCGATCCACGCCTTCAATCGGCGGATCATCGACGATCCACGAGTCGACGCGGTGCAACTGACGGTTGGAGACGGGCTGACGTTGTTGAGGAAGCTCTAGAGCGCGTTCAGACGAGTGCGGCAGTTGGCACGTTGTCAGCGACGAGCTCGATCGCGCGCGCGAGCTTACGTTCGCCGATGAACGCCGAGCCACCGTAGAGCGGTCCGATTGCTTCGACCGCCTCGAGCGTGGTGAGCGATGTGGTGATCAGGGCAAACGACTCGCGTTCGGCGCGCTGGGCGACGTAGGGCAGCGTCGGTTCGCCGCCGGCGAGGATCAGGCAGAGCGGCTCGTAGTCCAACGCTCCCAGCGCGATATCGATTCGGTCGTGGCGGGTAATCAGTGTCTTGTCCGGATACTTGCGGAAGTAGTCCATGCCCTCGTGCGCGCTGACCGGACCGATCACGAGGTCCCGTGAGGCCTCGTCGAAGAGCTCCTCGTCGCCCGACAGCTCGCCCTCAATCGAGGGAGCAATGTCGCGAACCGTCGGCGCGGCCAAGTGACGGTCCTGTGGAATCGATGCCGCGGCATGGCCGCCCAGATCGGTGATGCGCTGCAGCGCGGCCGGACCTCCGTGCTCGGGTACGCCGTTGACGACGACCGCGTCGGGTTGGGTCGAGAGGGCGCGCGAGACGGTGTCGTCGTCGGCTTCGCCGTGGCGGACTACCAGCACGGTGCGATCCGCTTCAATCGCCTCGGCCTCCAGCGCTTCGACGACCGTGTGGTCGGTGTCGGATGGAATCTCGGAGGCAGAGACTGGTTCCGAGGCTCCGCGCACGCCATTGACCCTGGCGAGCTGCAGGGCGTCGGCGGCTGCCGAGTCTCCGTCGTCGATTCTGACGAGCCGGACGGTTGCGCCGGTCGCTCGCAGCGCAGATGCAATTCCCGTGGCGACGACCGATTTACCGTCGCCGGCCAGCGTTGATGTGACAAGAATGCGGGTCACGAGGCGCTCCGGTTCATCTGATTGCAGTTCGCGTGCTGCCTAGCCAAGACTAAACGGCGAGCGCGCTAGGGTCTGTTCGCTCCTCGCGACAAGCGGCGAGGCCAGCGCCTGGCGCTGGACGCGATGATGCGCGGCTAGACTGAAGCCCCCGAACGAGCAGCGAGCGGCGGAGAGTTTGGGATGGCGGAAGAGCAGGGCAGCAGCGGAGATCTGTGGCCGCCTCCGGCGCCAGACTCGCCTGCCACCCGCCGACGTCGGCCGCCGCCGGAACGGCATGCTCACTGGATCGACCATGAGAATCGGGCCGACGAGCCGCGCGAAGATGCGCCTCGCTTGCTCTGGTGGATCCTCGGCGCGCTGCTGATCTTCGGAGTGTTCTCGGTGCTCATCAGAATGTTCCTGGTCCTGTAGACCGCCAATCAACAACCTTCGGTATCTTGACTGGCAATCCCTGCGAACCGTGCGGGTGCGTTCGGCACGTCGGTCGGATCGGTCACAGTTTCCGGATCGGAGCATCGAAATGGCAAGTGAGGCGTCGGACACCCTGCTGGGCGGAGTGCGTGTGATTGATCTGGCGACATCACGGGCCGAGATGACAGGGCGTGTGCTCGCCGACATGGGAGCAGAGGTGATCAAGGTTGAGCCGCCCTGGGGGACGCCCTCACGCCAGTTAGCCCCATTCAGCGAAGAGGATCCAGAGCGTTCGCTCTACTGGGCGGCTATGGGGCTGGGCAAGCGCAGCGTGATCATCGACCTGGACGACGAACAGGGCCGCGCCGGTTTCCGAGCCTTGCTTGGCACTGCCGACGTGCTGATCGAGTCGTTTGACCCGGGGACGATGGCCGGCTGGGGATTGAGCTACGACGACGTCAAGGATGCCCATCCGGACCTGATCTATGTCTCGGTCACGCCGTACGGCCAGGACGGTCCTCATGCAGACCGGCCGGCGACGGACCTGACCATCGAGTCGGCCGGGGGCCTGGTCGGTCTACAGGGCGACGGCGATCGTCCGCCGGTGCCGGTGGGTCTTCCTCAGGCTCCGATTCATGCGGGCGTTCAGGCCGCGGCGGACACGTCGATTGCGCTGCGTGAGCGAGGCCTGTCCGGCCTGGGACAGCATCTGGACGTGTCGATGCAGGCTGCCGTGGTCTGGACCCTGATGCACGCAACAGGGTTCCCGCCAAACACCGGGGACGATCCGCCGGGCACCTGCGCTCAGCGGAACATCGGCGGCGACAACATGGGTGGCGCAGTCATGGGGATACATCCCTGTCTCGACGGCTACATCGTGTTCAGCATCGTGCCGGGTGGGCTGGGGCTGCGGCACTCGACATTGGTCCTGAAGTGGATCGAGGAAGAGGGCGAGCTGATCGGTGAGCTTGAGGGCGCCGACATCGATGAGTGGGCGAAGAATGTCGCTCGGCTGGTGACGGAGGATCCGGCCGAAGTGGGCCGGCAGGTTCTGATCGCGTCCGACAACATGCATCAGTTCGTCGCCAAGCGGACGATGGCGGAGTGTTTCTCGCGGGCCGTCCGAGACGGCTTCATGATGGCGCCGCTCTACACGATGGAGGACATTGCCAACGATCAGCACCTGGCTGCTCGGAACTACTGGGTAGACATTGACGGGCACCGGTACCCGGGGCCGTTCGCCAAGCTGTCCGAGACCCCCCTGGTGATAGATCGGGCGGCGCCGGCGCTCGGTCAGGACCAACATCTGCTGACGGAGCTGAACGGCGCTCCGAAACGCGCACGGCGGGCGCCGGTGTCGTCCAACGGCGTGCGCGGTGAAGACGGCGGCGCGCTTTCAGGCGTCAAGATCGCCGACTTCGCCTGGGTTGGTGTCGGTCCGCTGATCTCGAAGTCGATGGCGGACCACGGCGCGCAGGTGATTCACATCGAGTCGGCGACGCGTCCCGACGTACTGCGTCTTGGGCCTCCGTTCAAGGACAATGAACCGGGCATGGACCGGGCGCAGTTCATGGCCAACTTCAACTCGTCGAAGCTCGGTGTCGCCTTGCGGCTCGATACCAGGGAGGGGCTGGAGTACGCCCGGCAGTTGATCGACTGGGCCGATGTGGTGGTCGAGTCGTTCACGCCGGGCACGATGAAGCGGTTCGGATTCGACTACGCCACATTGAGCAACGAACGTCCTGAGCTGATCATGCTTAGCACCTGCCTGCGCGGGCAGACCGGACCCGAATCGAGCTACCCGGGATTCGGTCTGCAGGGGGCCTGCCTCTCCGGCCTGCACCGAATCACCGGTTGGCCCGATCGGCAACCATCGGGGACCTGGGGTGCGTACACCGACTTCATCAACCCGCGCTTCGGCTCTGGTGCGCTGGCGGCCGCGATCCGTTATCGGGACCGAACCGGCCGAGGCCAGTACATCGATCTGGCACAGACCGAGGCCGGTATCCACTTCGCCGCGCCACTGCTGCTCGACTACCTGGAGAACGGCCGGATCGCCGAAGCGGTCGGACATGGATCCATGTACGCGGCGCCGAATGGCGTCTTCCGGGTGGGCGACGGCGAGCGCTACGTCGCGATCGCGACAGAGACGGCGGAGCAGTGGCATGCGCTGAGAACCGCGACCGGCCTTGAGAACTGGTCGGGCTCGGAGTACGACGACCTGTCGGCGAGAATCGCCGCGAAGGCAGAGATTGAAGCCGTGATTGCCGAGTGGTGCGCCCCGCAGACGGCTGAGGCGGTGGTCGAGCGGCTGACCGCGGCCGGAGTGCCCGCGTCGCTCGTCGAGTGGCCGTCCGACCTCTACGAGGATCCGCAACTCACGCATCGTGATTTCTTCGTCACGCTCGACCACTCGGTGATGGGGCCGACGCCGTACGACGGACTGGTCACCCGCTTCTCGGGAGGGACGGCGCGTCTGCGCCGTGCCGCGCCGGCGATTGGCGAGCACACGCACTATGTGCTCTCGGAGATCCTGTCCGTGCCGGATGAGGAGATCACGGAGGCGTTGGTCGCCGGGGCTCTGCAGTAGGAATCGGTAGAACCCTCGCCGGAGCACTCTCCCAAAGAGACCCTCGGCTCCGGCCCGCTCGCTTAACCCCCTCTCCCTCTGGGAGAGGGCCGGGGTGAGGGTCCAACCGTTGTTCGCTATCTGGTCGTGAAGCATCCTCTGTCCCCGAGGGGCCCTCACCCCCCGCCTTCGCGGGGGCAGGCTCTAACCCCCCGCATCAAGTGCGGGGCAGGCTTCTGCCTCAGGGAGAGGGGACCGGAGTGGGCGCCATCCGTTGGCGAGTTAGGGGTGCGACCACGGTGAATCTCGTGACCATCATCTAAACTGCCTGCGTAGAGACGCACAGGGAAGGACTTGTGAGATGGGCAACCGCACGATGCGCGGCGAAGTGGCGATCATCGGCGTCGGTGAGACGACGTATTACAAGCGGGGACGATCACCCGATTCCGAATTCAAGCTGGTGATCGAGGCGATCCTCAAGGCCAGCGCCGACGCTGGAATCGACCCGCGTGAGATTGACGGCTTTGCCTCGTACTCCAACGACCGCAATGACCCCTCGCGGATTGCGGCGGCGCTGGACATCGCGGACCTGCGCTTCTCCAACATGGAGTGGGGCGGCGGCGGTGGCGGCGGCTCAGCGGCCTGCGCTCACGCCGCTTCAGCAGTCGCCACTGGTCTCGCCGACACAGTGGTTGTCTTCCGAGGTCTGGCGCAGGGTCAGTTTGGACGTTTCGGGCAGGGCGCTCGCGTGCCGTACGTGCGCGGCGACCAGGCCTATACGGCGCCGTACGGACTGATGTCGCCGGCGCAGTCCTTCGCCATGCGCGTCCACCGGCTGTACGAGGACCACGGGATCACTCAGGACACGCTCAAGGCGTGCTCACTGGCGTCGTACCACCACGCACAGAACAACCCGCGCGCGGTGATGTATGGTCGTCCGCTGACTCCCGAGGACTACGACGCCTCGCGCTGGATCGTGGAGCCCTTCCACCTATTTGACTGCTGCCAGGAGAACGACGGCGCAGCGGCGATGATCTTCGTCTCGGCCGACCGGGCCAAGGATTACGCCAAGACGCCGGTTTACTTCCTCGGCGGGGCGGTCGGCTCGGGCAACCGCGCCGGCTCGGGTTCGCACAACGCGACCGACTACGCCACTTCCAACTTCAAGACGGTCGCGCCGCGCATGTACGACATGGCGCAGGTCAAGCCGGAAGAGGTCGACGTGGCGCAGGTCTACGAGAACTTCACCGGCGGTGTCGTGATGAGCATCATCGAGCACGGCCTGACGAGCTACGAAGAGGCCAACGACTTCATTACGTTCGACAACCTGATCGCGCCGAGCGGCAAGATGCCGATCAACACGAGCGGCGGCAACCTGGCCGAGTGCTACATGCACGGTCTCGAGCTGAACATCGAGGCCGTCCGCCAGGTGCGGGGCGAATCCTGCAACCAGGTCGATGACGTCAATGTGTCGCTGGTCGCTTCAGGTCCGATGGTGACGCCGGTGTCCGACATGATCGTCGGTTCAGAGGCGGTGCTCTAATGGCGAATCCTGGAAGGTACTACCTGGGCGAGGGCATGCCCGCGCCCGCCCCGTCGGTCGACGGACTCGACACCGAGTACTGGGAAGGCATCAAGCAGCACAAGCTGTTCGTCCAGCACTGTCACACATGCGACCGACCCCAGTTTGGCCCCGAGTGGGTCTGCCACATCTGTCACAGCTTCGATATGGGCTGGCGTGAGGTAGAGGGCAACGGACGCATCTACTCCTGGGAGCGCGTCTGGCACCCGGTCCATCCCGCGCTGCAAGACTCCTGCCCCTACCTCGTCGTCCTGGTCGAGCTGCCGAACCACGAGAACGTCCGAATGGTCGGCAACCTCGTCGGCGACCCGATGCAGACGGTCGAGATCGGCGCGGAAGTTCGTCCTGTCTTCGAGGATCACGAGGGGACCGACGAGACCGAACCGTTCACCCTGGTTCACTGGGAAGTTGTCGGGTAGCCCGAACGCGGCTCTCCGAGTTACCCCGTATTGCGGAGGCCGGCGGCGACGCCGTTGACGCTGCGCAGGATTGCTTCGAGGGTGTCGGCGTACTCCGGATCGTCCTCAGGCAGATCGCGGATGCGGCTGAGCAGTTCCACCTGGAGGAAGCTCAGCGCGTCGACGTATGGATTGCGCAGTGCGATCGAGCGCTGCAGGACTGGCGATCCGTCGAGCAGTCGATCCTGATCGGCCAGCAGATTCACCATCGCGACGGTCCGATTGAACTCCTCGCTCAGACGGCCAAAGGTGCGGACGTCGCTGTCGCCGTCACCGAGGGTGCGGGCGTAATGTTCGGCGACGTCGAAGTCGGCCTTGGCCAGCACCATTTCGACGTTTGAGAGCAGCGTGTTGAAGAACGGCCAGCGGGCGCGCATGTCGCGCAGCAGCTCCTCGCCGGCCTGCCCATGCCGGTGGATGTATTGCTCGATCGCCGTGCCCACGCCCATCCATCCGGTGATCACGTGCCGGGTCTGCATCCAGGCGAAAACCCACGGGATTGCGCGCAACGAGGTCAGCGACGCGTCCGAGCCAGGCCGGAAGGTGGGTCGTGAGCCGATGGCGAGGTTGCCCAGCATGCCAATCGGTGTGACACGCTGGAAATAGGCATGCAAGTCGTCATCGTCGACGACCTGCGATCGGTACGCCTGCTGGGCGGTTGCTGCCAGTTCGTCCATCGCGGCGTGGTAGCGCTCGCGCTCGGCATCGGGCGTGTCGTTGTGGTCGTGGTCGAAGCGTTTGACGACGGCTGCGGCCAGTGTTTGTTCGAGGTTCCACTTCGCCAGGCCAGGCATGCCGTAGGTGAACTGGATCATCTCGCCTTGCTCGGTGAGCTTGATCCCGCCCTCGGTCGTGTGCGGAGGCAAGGCGAGGATGGCGTCGTGCGACGGTCCGCCGCCGCGGCTGACAGTACCGCCGCGGCCGTGGAAGAACATCAGATCCACGTCGAACTCGCGAGCGACCTCGTGCATCGCGTCTTGCGCTCGGTACAGGCCCCAGAGGGACGGCAGCACGCCGGCGTCCTTGGCCGAATCGGAGTAGCCGACCATGACTTCCTGCAGGTTGTTGTGGGCCTTGAGATGTCGCTGATACGCGCCGTGACTGAAGAGTGAGCGCAGAACGGACGGAGCCCGGTCGAGGTCGGCGACGCGCTCGAACAGGGGGGCAATCCGGATGCGGCCGGCCGGCGCGCCGAGGTGGATGTCGTTGAGGCCAGCCTGCCTGGCGACGAGCAGAGGCGCCAGCACGTCGGCGGCGTGCTCCGCCATCGAGACGATGCATGTCTGCACGGCCTCATCTCCGCAGATTCGCTGGATACGTCGAGCCGTGCGGAACCGGCGCAAGGTGTCGTCGTCGTCGTGGGTTGACATCGCATGACCGACCGGGAAGTAGTCGCGGTCGAGCTCACCGGCGAGGAACGCTTCTTGCTGATCCTTGTCCAGCTCGAGATAGCTTCCCCCAGGCGGCTGGATGTCCAGCCCCTTGAGCACTTCGTCGGCGGCGGCGTGGAATCGATCGGCGTGATCCCGGATGTCGAGCGTGGCCAGATGGAAGCCAAACGTCTTGGCCCGGTCGATCAGAGGCTGGACGACCTGGTCGGCACCTGAGTGCGCGCCGTGATGCCGCAAACTGTCCGCGATCGCTTGCAAGTCGTCGACGAAGTCGCGGGCCGAGTCATAGGGGACCCCATCGGGCTCGTTGGCGGTCAGTCTCGCATCGTGGATCTGTGCTGCTCGAGTGTCCAGCAGCGCATAGTCGGCCTCCAGCGTCGCCTGCAGGCGGGCTGTCATGTAGCGGATCTTGTGGCGGTAGCGCTCTGCCTGGTTTCTGTTCTGCAGTCGTTCTTCGACCCTCGGCATCCGGCGGGCGTCTCGCTGGAGTGAGGCGTCCAGGTCCTGCGACGTCGCGACGCGCCGCACCGAGTGGGGCAGCATCGCGTCCATGGATCTGACCGCATCGAGGTGCATGCGCAGCACGCGGGCGCGCATGGTCAGCGCGGTCTGCCAGGTCAGGTCGGGGGTCACATTGGGGTTGCCGTCGGCGTCACCGCCCATCCAGGATCCCAGCACGATGGGCGCGGGCGCATCGACTGCGGTGACGCCGGTGGCCTGGCGAAACCGGCGTGTGACCTCGGGCACCGCGTCCCAGAGCGTGGTCTCGAAGGTGCGCAAGAGCAGACGCGACTCTTCGAGCACGGTCGGTCGGCGATGGCGCAGGTGGTCCGCCTGCCAGAGACCTTCAATGTGGGTCCTGAGCGCCAAATCGATGTCGTCGAGTTCGGCAGGGATGGCGTGTTCTCGCTCCAGCAACAGGCGATGAACGTCCTGCAGGGTGCCCAGCATGGTCAGGCGCTGCGACTCCGTTGGGTGGGCGGTGAACACCGGTTGTAAGTGAATCCCTGCGGCCTGCTGGCGAATCGTTGCTTCGTCGTATCCCTGAGAGAGCAATTGCTCAACCACGGCCGCAATGGAGCGCGGCGCGGCGCTGGTGTCGGAAGAGCGCACCCGGCGGCGTCGAATGCGGTGTGTCTCCTCGGCCGTATTGGTGAGCAGGAAATAGGTCAGGAAGGCGTTGCCGACCTCGGCCGCCAGCCACAGCGGCCAACTCTGAACGAGGTTGACGATTTCGGCGGTCAGCTGCGGCTCAGGTTCCTGGCGGACGCCGCGTCGGCGCTGGGCCAGGCCGCGAAGCTGTTCAACGGCATTGAACACCTCCTCGCCGTCGACCACCCGGATGGTGTTGCCGAGCAGACTGCTGAGCAACCTGACATCGGCGGCCAGAGGCGCATCGACCAGGGCGCGGTCGTGGTTCGGACCCGGCACGGTCGGGCTGGTGACTCGAACGCTTCCCTCAGAAGAGTCGGCCATCGTTCACCTCCCGTCACATCGACCGCTTTCGGTCGAAATCCGGCGCGTCGCCTACGATGATTGCACGTTTGCAGTGAGGGAGGGGTAACGATGAGTGAGGAGTCGGGTACACAGCGGGTGGCTCCGTACGGGGCCTGGGAGTCTCCAATAGCGACAGAGATGCTGACCGCCGGAGCACTCCGCTTTGACGAACTCGACGTGGACGGTGACGACCTCTACTGGGTCGAGTCGCGGCCGGACGAGCAAGGACGGTATGCCGCGATGCGCTATTCGTCCAACGGTGAGATCTCAGAAGTGACGACTTCGGAGCACAGCGCGCGGACGCTCGTCCACGAGTACGGCGGCGGCTCGTTGGCAGTCTCCGGCGGGATTGGATACTACTCCAACTTCGCCGATCAGCGCCTGTACCGCCGGGCGGTTGACGGCTCGGAGCCGCCGACCACGCTGACGCCTGATCTTCCCATTCGCTATGCGGACGCCACGGTCGACGATGCGCGCGGGCGACTGATTTGTGTCGCCGAGGACCACAGGCGGGAAGGTCTGGAGGCCGAGAACTATCTGGCCTCGATTCCGACTGACGGTAGCGGCGCCGATGCGGACGACATCATTCGTCTGCACGAGGGGTTCGACTTCTGTTCGTCGCCGCGGTTGAGTCCCGACGGGCGGCGGTTGGCCTGGATTTGCTGGAATCATCCCAACATGCCCTGGGACGCCACAGAGCTGTGGCTGGCCGAGGTCGCAACCAACGGTTCGCTGCTCGCGCCGCGGCGAATTGCGGGCAACGCCAACGGCGACGTTTCGATCACTGAGCCGCAGTGGGGTCCCGACGGCACGCTGTACTGCATCTCCGATGCTTCCGGCTGGTGGAACATCCAGCGCTGGGACGGAAGCCAGCTCGTGCCCGTGCTCTCGATGGAGGCTGAGTTTGGTCAGCCACAGTGGGAGTTCTCGATGTCCACCTACGCCGTGATGGACGAGTGTTGCCTGGTCGCGCAATACGGCAACGCCGACGGTCGGCGGATCGGCCTGATCGACATGGACGCAGGAGAGCTGAGAGAACTGGAAACGCCGTTCAACAGCTTCGGTTACTTCACTGCAGCTGTCGGGCCACGAGTCATCTGCGCCGCCGCCGGGCCGGAGACCGGGGCGGCAATCGTCGCGATCAACGTTGACAACGGTGAGATTGAGACGCTTCGCGCTTCGGCAGCGCCGGAGATTGATGCCGACTACTTCTCGGGCGCTGAAGCCATCGAGTATCCAACGACGGACGGAACGACGTCCCACGCGTACTACTACGCGCCGCGAAATCCTGAGTTCCAGGCTCCAGACGGTGAACTCCCGCCGTTGGTGACGTTCATCCACGGCGGTCCGACCAGCGCGACCAGTCCCGGTTTCAACCTGGCGATTCAATACTGGACCACGCGGGGGTTCGCCGTGGTCGACGTCGACTATCGAGGCTCCACCGGCTACGGCACCGCATACCGGCGGGCGCTGAACGGACGCTGGGGAATCGTTGACCGGGAGGACTGCGAGGCCGCTGCGAAGTTCCTGGTCGAGCGCGGCGATGTCGATGGCTCGCGCCTCGCCATACGTGGCGGGTCGGCCGGCGGCTACACCACCCTGTGCGCGCTGACCTTTGGCGACGTGTTTACCGCCGGCGCGTCGTACTACGGCGTATCCGACGCGGCTGCGCTGGCCGAGGATACGCACAAGTTCGAGTCGCGCTATCTCGATTCGCTGATCGGTCCGTATCCCGAGCGGGCGGAGCTGTATCAACAGCGGTCGCCCATACACGCGGTTGACCGGTTGTCCTGCCCGATCATCTTTCTGCAGGGGCTGGAAGACAAGATTGTGCCGCCCAATCAGGCGGAGCGAATGGTCGATGCGTTGCGGGAGAAGGGGTTGCCGGTTGCGTACCTCGCCTTTGAGGGGGAACAGCACGGATTTCGGCAGGCGGCCAACATCCAGCGAGCGACCGAGGCTGAGCTGGACTTCTACGGTCGCATCTTCGGATTCTCACCGGCCGGCGACATCGAGCCGGTTCGCATCGAGAACCTGTAGATGACCGAAATCTACGAGCTCTCGGCCCGAGAGTTACGAGCCGGGTACGAGGCTCGCACATTCTCGCCGGAGGAGGTCGTGGTAGCGATGTTCGAGCGCATCGATGCGCTCGAACCGTCGCTGAATGTGTTCATCAGTCAGACTCGGGACCTGGCGCTTGAGCAGGCGCGCGACGCCGCTCTGGCGTGGCGCTTGCGAGACGGGAAGCAACTGCCTCCGTTGCTCGGCGTCCCGATCACGATCAAGGATCTCGTTGACGTTCAGGACGTTCCAACGACGATGGGATCGCTGGTCACCGACCACCGGCCGGCACCGAGCGACGAGTTGTTTGTCGAGCGGCTGCGTGAGGCAGGCGCCGTCTTCCTCGGCAAGACCAACACGTCCGAGTTCGGGCTGGCGGCGCAGACCATGAATCGACTGGGGCCGCCGACGGCGAATCCATGGAATCTTGAGCGGACCGCCGGTGGTTCGAGTGGCGGTGCTGCAGCGGCGTGCGCCGCCGGCTATGGGCCGCTGCATCACGGTACCGATGGCGGCGGGTCGGTCAGAGTCCCGGCGGCATTTTGCGGTGTGGTTGGTCTGAAGCCGACCGGTCGCCGGATTCCCCGGCGAACGCGCGGGGCCGGGATGTCGCAGATCTCCACTGACGGTGTGCTGGCTCGAACGGTGGCCGACGCGGCCCTGATGGTTGATGTGATGGCCGGCTCGGAGGAATGGAACCCCCATGTCAAGAACACCCGTTCCGAGCCGGCTATCGCCACAGTATCCGAACGAGGGTTCGATGTACAGGGGCTGCGGGTTGCGTGGACGACACAGCTCGGTTGGCCGACTCCCTGTGAACGGCTGATTGCGGAGCGAGCCAAGGTCGCGGGGGAGATGTTGCAAGCCGCCGGCGCCGAGGTGGTCGAGGCGACACCAGAGATCTCTGATCCGAATGAGATTTTCCCGACGCTCTCGGCCGTCGGCGCGGCTGCCAACTACGGCGAGATGTGCGTCGGACGGGAACAGGAACTGAATGACTACACGCTCGGCAGTCTTCGACGCGGGCGCTCGTTGACCGGGATTCGGGTCGCGGAGGCCTATGCGGCGCTCGATCGGCTGTCCCGAGCGATGGACGCCTGGTTCGATGATTTCGACGTGCTGCTGACGCCGACCAGCGCGATCGCCGCCCATCCGCACGGAGCGGTCATTGACGAGATTGCCGCGACGTCGGTCACGCCCTGGACGATCTCAATCCTGTACACGCCCCTGGCCAACCTCATTCAGGCGCCTGCAATTGCGATGCCGGCGGGGCTTGACGGCGACGGACTGCCAGTATCGGTCCAGCTGATTGCCCGGGAAGGCAACGACGACCTCGTCCTCCGTTGCGCGGCCGTCCTGGAAGAGGCGGGCTTGAACAACGCTAGTCCTCTAGCACCAGTGTGACCGGGGCGTGGTCGGATGGTTTGTCGCCGTCGCCCTCCATCCGTCGCTCTTCAACGTCGATCTCGACTGCAGCAGCGCGCTCCACGAGCGGCGCGCTAATCAGGTGATGGTCAATCCGTAGTCCGTTGCCTTGCATGACGCCGCCGGTGCGGTAGTCCCACCAGGTGTAGACGCCTGCAGATTCGTCGAACATCCGCAATGCGTCCGTGAGGCCCCAATCGATCAATGCGTTGAGTCGCTCTCGTTCCGGCGTCGAGCAGAGGATTCGTTCGTGCCAGAACTCGGGATCGTTCACGTCGCGGTCATCGAAGGTGATGTTGTAGTCGCCGGTGAGCACCAGGTCGGCAGACACATCTTGCCCGTCGAGCCATGAGCGGAGGCGGTCGAACCATTCCAGCTTGTAGTGATACATTTCATGGCCGACCTCGCGGCCGTTGGGGCAGTACAGGCTGACCACGCGCACGCCGTTGACTTCAGCTGCGATGCCGCGGGAATGTTCGTCCTCGGGCCAGGGCACTGCTTCCTCGACCCAATCCGGATAGTCGAGGGAGAGAATCGCGACGCCGTTGTAGGACTTCTGTCCATGTAGAACGACGTTGTAGCCGAGCGCGTCGAAGCCGTCGAAGGGGAATTGCTCCTCGGTGCACTTGAGTTCTTGCAGGCAGAGCACGTCGGGCTGGTGCTGGTCGAGCCAGTTGAGGACGCGGTCTTCGCGCGCCCTGATCGAGTTCACGTTCCAGGTCGTGATTTTCACGTGGCGCTCCTCTCGTGAACCCTCTCATACGCATGATGAAGGATGATGCCGGCGGCCACATTGACGTTGAGCGATTCGACGCCTTCGCCGATCGGCACGGCGATACGCGCATCGATCAGGTCGTCAAACTGCTTCGCGACACCTGCACCTTCATTGCCGAAGATCCACACGATCTTTGACGGCAGCTTCTGTTCCCGCAGCGGTGCGCCTCGCTGGTCGGCCGCCCAGACGGCCGCGCCCTGTTGACGGAGTTCGGTGACGTCAGTGAGCAGGTCCACTGAGCGACTAATCCGGACGTTGAACCATGCGCCGGTAGCCGCACGCGTGACCCTGGGGTGGGTGGGATCGGCACTACCCGGCCCGACCAGCACCGAGTCGACGCCGAATGCTGCGGCGGAGCGGATGATCCCTCCGACGTTGCCGGCGTCCTGGATGGCGTCCAGTGCGACGACTTGCCAGCGGTCGGACGATCGGATCTGGAGCTCGCCGAGCTGATCGCGAATCAGCGCGAAGTGCCCCTGCGGCGTCCGCGTGTCCGAGAGTCGCTCGGCGTCTGCCTGACTTAGCGCTGTGAGCGGTAGATCGGCGTTCTGCCAGAGTTCGGGAGTCGTTGACAGGATCTCTACGATCGGCGCGCCGGCATCGATTGCGTCGTGGACGAGCTTCTCGCCATCGATCAGAAAGAGTCGCTGTGCGCGTCGCTCGCGAGCGGTCCTGAGCTTCTGTAGTTGGCGCAGGCGGGCGCGCGTGAGGGGCTGGACCGCGTCCTGGTCGCTCACGACGCCCGCCGCTGGCCTCTCCGGTTTAGCCGCCGTTGAACTCAGCCTTCACCTCGTTGTAGCGGTCGAGGAGGGGAATCACTGTGTCGGCCTCAGCGGGAGGCAGGCCGAAGATGATTCGCTGGAAGCCGATGTCGATCAGATCCTGGACCTGCTTTGGGTCGGGTCCGACGCCGAAGACGGTGCGGTTGATTGTTTCGAAGTCGCGATCGGCACGGTCTGCGGCGGCGCGCAGCTGTTCCATGTCGGCCCGCATGTCTCCGCGCAAGGCGATCGGGAGCCAGCCGTCGCAGTAATCGACGACGCGATCGAATGCCCATTTGGATTGCGCCCCAAGCAGGATGTCGGGGCCGTTCTCCTGGGCCGGCTTGGGGTAGCTCCAGACCGGGTCGAAGTCGATGAATTCGCCGTGGAACTCGGGCTCATCCTGGGTCCAGAGCTCGCGCCAGGCCAGCACAATCTCGCGGGTCACCTTCCAGCGGTCCTTGAAGTTCCAGCCGTGGTTCTCGAGCTCTTCCGCGTTCCAGCCCGCGCCGATGCCGAGAATCAGGCGTCCGCCGGAGATCATGTCAAGCGAGGCCGCGGACTTCGCCGAGACAATCACGTCGTGCTCTGGAACCAACAGGATGCCGGTTCCAACCTTGATCGTCTCCGTGGCAGCGGCGGCGGCCATCAACGAGACGAAGGGGTCGTGCGTGTGCCAGTACTCCTGGGGCAGGTCGCCGCCACCCGGCCAGGGCGAGATCCTCGAGGTGGGGATATGCGTGTGCTCAGGGAACCAGAGCGACTCGAAACCGCGCGCTTCCACTTCTCGCCCCAGTTCGGGCGGCTGGATCGCGTAGTCGGTCGGGAACATCGATACGCCGAAGTCGGTCATCCTGTGTCCTGTCTGCTTGTGTCGGATCGTTCGCGATTGAGGATATCGCCTGCCTCGGTCTGCCCGGGATTCAGATGGTCAACCCGCCGAGGCCGAGCAGGCCGCGGGCGTGTTCGATCTCGCCGACGTGTCGGAAGCCGTGGTAGAGGAGCATGCCCGTGAGGGCCTGCCAGATGGTCATCGGCGGGGTTGGGCGGATGACGATCTCTTCAGAGAGGTCATTCTCGGTCAGGGTCGAGACCCATTCGCGCGTGACGACCCACACTCCCTGCTGGTAGGTGAGCCAGGCGTCAACGTCATTGAGCTGGACGGCGTCGGCTTCCTCTTTGGTCATGCCGGTGCCCTGTGAGGTTCGGTGCAGGCCGAAATGCTGATCCCATTCGCCGTCGAGCCAAACCGTTGGACGGCGATGGACAACCCAGTTCACGATGTTGTCCTCTGTCCGGACGTAGTGCCAGAGCGAGAAGAAGGCGCTGACGCCGTCGCTGGCGGGACGGGCGTTCCAGTGGTCGGCGGTCATGTCCGGGACGGCGCGGTCGAGCATGGCGTGCATGCCGTCGAGGCCTTCCTGGATCACTTCCAGTTGCGAGAGGGGCATCGGACTCATCCTCCACCTGATTCGGTCGCCCGTTGATCATAAGCTGAGCAAAGCGTCCAGCGCGAGGAGAGTGCCATGGCCAGCGGAGTCCAGCCCGACGAATACCGCGAGATGCTGCGGCACGGGACGATGTCGGTGGGTTTGTACACACCGCATGAAGTGGACAAGCAGAGTCCACATAATCAGGACGAGGTGTACATCGTGGCGTCGGGCACGGGCGTGTTCGCGCTGGGAGAGCAGCGCATGGCGTGTGGTCCGGGCGATACCTTTTTCGTCGGCGCGGGCGCTCGGCACCGGTTCGAGGAATTCAGCGACGACCTAGCGGTCTGGGTCGTGTTCTACGGGCCCGAGGGCGGGGAACACGGTTCTGGGGCGGAATGATGGCCGAGGACACATCCGGAGCGCGATTGGCTTACGACATCGCGTTCTGGCGACTTCGTGAGCAGATCGCGTACGGCAGATCGCTTGACTCGAAGCTCGGCAGCGCGTTTGCTCTCAGCGCGGCGATGATTGCCCTCCTGGGATCGGCGTTGATCTTTGCTGCGCCGGTGGAACAAGTTGGCGTTGAAGCGGCGGTGGTTTCAGCGGCGAGTGTGTTCATTGCCAACATCGTCGTTTCGACTGCGGCGCTGCTAATCGGTCATATGAGCGTAGGTCCGGCTTCTGAAGAAATCGTGAACGAGGTCGCAATCGGTGACGATGAAGTTCCTTGGCAACGGACAGCCGAGTATCTGGCGGTCGCAGAGCAGCGCAACGAGCGGGTACTGCGGATCAAGTCTTGGTTGGTCGGCGCGGCGTTGCTGCTGACGGCTGCTACGACAATCGCTATTGCAGCGGCCGCGATTCTTGCTGTCTAGCCTTCCGCTCCCGCCACCAATCGCGCACAATGAAGTACAGAGTCCAAGGCGGCTCGACGCCCATCAACCGGACGGTTTCCCGCTCCGTTTCAGGTGGGTGCGCCTTGGGCTTCTGGTTGTCCGTGGGTTTGGCGGTTGCCATATCGGTACCTCCGCCTGACTGTACGTCCATGTTACCCAGACGCGGCCGCCTCAGTAGACGCCGCCGAGCTTTTCGTGATCCCAGCTGTAGACGCGGGTGGGGTTGATGCGCACGACGGCTCGCTTGGAGGCCTGACGGACTCGTTGTTCGTCGTCCATGGGAGTTGAGGAGCGGCCCTGGGCGTTGGGGTTTCGCTTTTCTCCAGTGGCGTCCTGGACGGCCATGACGAGCTGCGGGTCGTTCTCGATCACGTCGGCTTCGCCTTCGATCACGAGGCCCTTGATCTTCGAATACTCGACGCCCGACTCGAGCATCACCGTGATCCGTGGGTCGCGCTTGAGGTTGAGCACCTTTTGCGCCTTGGCGTAGGTGGTGAAGTGGATCTTGTCGTCGATCACGCCGTACCACATGGCGACCATGTGGGGGAATCCGTTATTGCCGTTCGAGGCGACCTGCAGTGTCCAGCCGGTCTCGATGAATTCTTTAGCTTCCTCGTCGGTCATGGCGATCATGTTGCGTCGACTGGGCATGGGTGCTCCGATTCAGATCTTGCGGTGTTGGCAGTCTAGGGGCGGGTCATCTCTTCAGGCTTGACCCACTCGGCGAACTGTTCTTCGGTGAGGAGGCCGAGTTCGAGGCCGGCGGAGAGGAGGGTGCCGTTGTCGGCGTGCGCCTTCTTGGCGATGGCGGCGGCGTTGTCGTAGCCGATGTGCGGGTTGAGCGCGGTGACCAGCATGAGCGAGGAGCGCATCAACTCGTCGATTCGGCCGTAGTTGGGTTCGATCCCGACGACGCAGTTGTCGGTGAAGGAGACGGCGGCGTCGCCGAGCAGCTTGATGCTCTGCAGGTTGTTGAAGGCCATCACCGGCTTGAACACATTGAGCTCGAAGTGGCCGTTGGAGCCGCCGACCGAGACCGCGACGGCGTTGCCCATCACCTGGGCGCAGACCATCGTCAGCGCTTCGGACTGAGTTGGGTTGACCTTGCCGGGCATGATCGAAGAGCCGGGCTCGTTGGCCGGGAGCACCAGCTCCCCGAGACCGGCACGAGGACCGGAGCCGAGCATGCGCACGTCGTTGGCGATCTTCATCAGCGAGACGGCGATCGTGTTGAGCACGCCGGCCAGCTCGACCTGGGCGTCGTGGGCGGCGAGCGCCTCGAACTTGTTCGGCGCGGTGACGAACGGCAGGCCGGTGAACTCGGCGATCTCCTCGGCGACTTTGACGGCGTAGTCGGGGTGCGAGTTGATCCCGGTGCCGACGGCGGTGCCGCCCAGGGCCAGTTCGTAGAGGCGTGGCAGCGTCTGCTCGGCGCGCTTGATGCCGTAGGCGACCTGCTGGACGTAGCCGCTGAACTCCTGACCCAGCGTCAGCGGGACCGCGTCCATAACGTGCGTGCGTCCGATCTTGACGATCTCAGCCCATGCGTCGGCCTTGGCCTGCAGCGCGTCGTGGAGGTAACGCAGGCTGGGGATCAGGTGTTGGACGGTTTGCTCCGCCGTGGCGATTGCCATGGCGCCGGGGAAGACGTCGTTGGACGACTGCGACATGTTGACGTGGTCGTTGGGGTGGACCGGCGACTTCGAGCCGATTTCGCCGCCGAGCAGTTCGATGGCGCGATTCGAGATCACCTCATTGGCGTTCATGTTCGACTGTGTGCCTGAGCCCGTCTGCCAGACGACGAGCGGAAAGTGATCGTCGAGATCGCCGTCGATGACCTGTTGTCCGGCGGAGCGGATGGCGTCAGCGAGCTCGGAGTCCAGACGGCCGAGCTTCTGGTTGGCGCTAGCCGAGGCGTGCTTGACGATGCCCATGGCTCGGAGGATCGAACGGGGCATGCGCTCTCCGCCGATCTTGAAATTCTCCAGTGATCGCTGGGTCTGCGCGCCCCAATAGCGGTCGGCGGGAACCTCGATGGTTCCCATCGTGTCGGATTCGACTCGGATCTGGCTCATGTTCAGTCCTCAGCGGGGTCTGGGCGTTCTCGTTGTTCGATCTTGGACGATTTTGTGCGATTTTGGACGATTCGGGACGGTTGTTGGACGACTTCGGCCGGTGGATGTCCGGGATTATCCGCCGTTGTGTTGGCTGAGACGGGCCATGTCGTCAACCAGACCCTGGACGGCGTCGGCGGAGTGATTGAGCTGAGACTGCTCCTCGTCAGTGAGGCTGATTTCGAGGATCTGCTCGATGCCGTTCCGGCCCAGCACGACAGGCACGCCGATGAAGAGACCGTCGACACCGTACTCACCGTTGAGCAGCGCGGCGCAGGGTAGGATGCGGCGCTTGTCGAGCGCGATCGCGTCGACCATCTGGGCGACGGCGGCGGACGGCGCGTAGAAGGCGGAACCCGTCTTGAGCAGGTTGACGATCTCCGCGCCGCCGTCGCGGGTTCGCTGAATGATCTGGTTGAGCTGGTCCTGAGGCAGCAGTTTGGTGATCGGGATGCCGGCGGCGGTGGTGTAGGAGGCGAGCGGGACCATGGTGTCGCCGTGGCCGCCGAGGACGAAGGCGTTGATGTCTTCGACGGAGACGTTGATCGCCTCGGCGAGGAAGGAGCGGTAACGGGCGGTGTCGAGAATGCCGGCCATGCCGACGACGCGCGAGCTGTCGATGCCGGCGGCGTCGTAGGCGACGTGGCACATGGCGTCGAGCGGATTGGAGACGACGACGATTGTCGCGTCCGGTGATTCGGCGATCGCGGCGCGTGTGACGGAATCGACGATGCCCATGTTGATCTGCAGCAGGTCGTCGCGCGACATGCCCGGTTTACGGGCGACGCCGGAGGTAATCACGACGATGTCGGAGCCGGCGGTCGGGCCATAGTCGGTCGCGCCGGTGATGCAGGAGTCGACGCCAATGACGGGGGAGGCTTCGTACATGTCGAGCGCTTTGCCCTGGGGCAGGCCGTCGACGATGTCGACCAGGACGATGTCGGCGTAACCGCGCTCGGCGAGTCGTTGGGCGGTGGTCGCGCCGACGTTTCCGGCTCCAATGACGGTCACCTTCGTTCGCATGAGTCCGGACCTTTCAGGACACGGGCAGCCACACCCGCGGGATACATGTCGGGGTCAGTTCAATTGTTATCCGATGGCAGGCTTTGGGTCTGCCACGTGAATGGCGGAGGAGGTGGGCCGAACTACTGCGACGCTGCGATCTTGTTCAGGGCGCTGCCGGCCTGGAACCAGGTGATTTGCTCGTCGGTGTAGCTGTGGTTGACTGAGACCTCGTTGCTGGAGCCGTCCTCGTGGTCGATGCGTAGCGTGAGCGGTTGGCCGGGTGCGAAATCGGCCAGACCGAGGATGCTCAGGCGGTCGAGCTGGCCGACGAGATCGTAGTGCGCCGGGTCGCTGAAGGTGAGGGCGAGGATGCCCTGCTTCTTCAGGTTGGTCTCGGCGATGCGGGCGAAGGAGCGGGCGATCACGACGTAGCCGCCGCTCCAGCGAATCTCCATTGAGGCGTGCTCACGGCTGGAACCTTCGCCATAATTCTCGTCGCCGACGGCGACCCAGCGGATGCCGGCGTCCTTGTAGGCGCGGGCGACATCGCTGATCGGCTGGCCGGACTGACCGCTGATCTGATTGAGCGTGGTGCCGGTCTCGCCCGTGAAGGCATTGACGCCGCCGCTGAACAGGTTGCCGGAAATGTTCTCGAGATGACCTCGGAATCGGAGCCAGGAGCCGGCTGGCGAGATGTGGTCGGTCGTCGTTTTGCCCTGTGTCTTGAGCAGCAGCGACATAAAGGTGTAGTCGTTGCCGTCCCAGGTGTTGAACGGGGTCAGCCGCTGCAGGCGGTCGCTCTCGGGGCTGACGATCACATCGACGTCGCTGCCGTCCTCGGGCGGAGCGATGAAGCCTTCGTCGCCGACGTCGAATCCGTCGGCCGGCAGCTCGTCACCCGAGGGCGCGGAGAAGCGGAATTCACCGTCGGCGGTGGCAATGGCGTCGCTGCGCGGATCGAAGCCCATCTCGCCGGCGAAGGCCGTGGCGACGACCAGCTCGGGCGACCCGATGAAGGCGAGCGTGTTGCGATTGGCGTCGTTGCGGCCGGGGAAGTTGCGATTGAAGGAGGTAACAATCGTGTTCTGTTCGTCGCCCTCGATGTCCTCACGCTTCCATTGGCCGATGCAGGGTCCGCAGGCATTGGCCAGGACGGTCGCGCCGGCCGACTCGAAGGCCTCGATCTGACCGTCGCGCTGGGTCGTGGCGCGAATCTGTTCGGAGCCGGGAGTCACGAGCAGCGGTGAGCGGAGCTCGAGCCCGGCATCGGCCGCTTGCCGGGCGATGTCCGCGGCTCGGCTCATGTCCTCGTAGGAGGAGTTGGTGCAGGAGCCGATCAGGGCATTGGTCACGTTGAGCGGGTACGCTTCGGACTCCATGAATCCGCGAATTTCGGCGACCGTGTTGCGCAGGTCGGGCGTGTGCGGTCCGACCCAGGCCGGCTCAAGCTCGCTGAGGTTGATCTCAATCACACGGTCGAAGATCTCGTGGCGCGCATCGGCGACGCCGTCGTCGGCGCGTAGATGCTCGGCGTTGGCTTCAGCCAGCTCTGCGATTTCGGCGCGATCCGTGCTGCGCAGGTAGTCTGCTGTTCGCGAGTCGAAGGGAAAGAGCGAGGTCGTCGCGCCGATTTCGGCGCCCATATTGGTCACCGTGCCGCGGCCGGTGGCGCTCATCGAGTCGAGACCGGGACCGAAGTACTCGACGATTGCGCCGGTGCCGCCCTTGACCGTGAGCTCGTCGGCGACGCGCAGGATGACGTCCTTGGGCGCGGTCCATCCGTCGAGTTCGCCGGTCAGGTAGACGCCGATCAGCCTGGGCATGGTTACGCCCCAGCCGAGGCCGGCCATCACGTCGACCGCGTCGGCGCCGCCGACCCCGATCGCGATCATGCCCATGCCGCCGGCGTTGGGCGTGTGCGAGTCGGTGCCGATCATCATGCCGCCGGGGAACGCGTAGTTCTCGAACACGACCTGGTGGATGATGCCCGAGCCGGGCTTCCAGAAGCCCGCGCCATAGCGGGCGGCGGCGCTGCGCAGGAACTCGTAGACCTCTTCGTTTTCGCTGACAGCGACCTGGAGATCGGCATCGGCGCCGATTCGCGCCTGGATCAAGTGGTCGCAGTGGACGGTGGTCGGCACGACGACGCGCTGCAGTCCCGCCAGTTCGAACTGGAGCAGCGCCATCTGTGCTGTGGCGTCTTGCAAGGCGACCCGATCGGGCTGCAGCGCTGCGTGGTCGACGCCGCGTTCGATCGGTTGATTGGCCGGGTCGGTGAAGTGGCCGAACAGGATCTTTTCGGCCAGGGTCAGCGGCCGGTCGATCCTTCGTCGGGCCACGTCGATGCCGTCACGCAGCTTGGAGTACGCGGCGTCAATGCGCTGGAGGGCGTCGGGTTCAATAGCCATGGCGGGATCCAGTTCGGTGCTGACGATCAGACAGCGAGTCCGGCGAAGCGTTGCTCAGAGGGGAATGTTCCCATGCTTCTTGGGCGGCGAGGTGTCGACTTTGTCTGCGAGCATATCGAGCGCGCGGAAGATCGCGGTGCGCGTGTCGCGGGGATGGATCACATCGTCGATGAATCCCAGTTCGGCCGCCTGGTAGGGGCGATAGAACTCTGCCTCGTACTCGGAGATGGCCAGCGCACGTTCGGCGTCCGGGTCGTCTGCGGCGGCGATTCGGCGGCGATGGATGATGTTGACCGCGCCGTCCGAGCCGGTCACGGCGATCTGCGCGGTGGGCCACGCGAGGTTGATGTCGGATCGCAGGTGTTTGCTGCTCATCACGACGTATGCGCCGCCGATTGACTTACGCAGGGTGACGGCGACTTTGGGCACGGTCGCCTCGGCGTAGGCGTAGAGCAGCTTGGCGCCATGCGCGATGATCCCGCCGTACTCCTGTTGGGTGCCGGGCAGGAATCCGGGGACGTCGACCAGGGTGACGATGGGGATGTTGAAGCAGTCGCAGAACCGGACAAAGCGCGCCGCCTTGCGCGAGGCGTCGATGTCGAGCACGCCGGCGAGCGTGTCGGGGTCGTTGGCGACGATGCCGACGCCGTAGCCGCCCATATGGCCGAAGCCGATCGCGACGTTGCGTGCCCACTGGGCCTGGATCTCCATGAACTCGCCGTTGTCGACGATCTCGCGGATCACGCGTCGGATGTCGTAGGGGCGGGTGGAGTCAGCCGGAACGATGTCGACAAGATTGTCGAGCTTGCGCTCGGGGGAGTCGCCGGTGTCGGTCCAGCGGGGATCTTCCATGTTGTTCTGCGGCAGGAACGTGAGCAGCTGGCGAACGCTGTTGAGCGTGGCCTCCTCGCCTGGAATGCAGAAGTGGGCGACGCCGGTCCTGGTGGCGTGGGTCATCGCGCCGCCGAGTTCTTCGTGGGTTACTTCTTCACCCGAGACGGCGCGGATCACGTCGGGACCGGTGATGTACATCTGTCCGGTGCCCTGAACCATGAAGATGAAGTCCATGATCGCGGGCGAGTAGACGCCGCCACCGGCGGCGGGGCCGGCGCAGACGGCAATCTGAGGGACGAGCCCGGACGAGAGCGTGTTGCGCAGGAAAATCTCGCCGTAGCCGCGCAGCGAGGTCACGCCTTCCTGGATGCGGGCGCCGCCACCGTCGTTGATCGCGACGATTGGCGCCCCAACCTTCATGGAGAGGTCCTGGATCTTGGCGATTTTCTCGGCTGCGGCCTCGGAGACGGAGCCTCCGTAGAGCGTGAAGTCCTGGGCATAGGCGAAGACCGTACGGCCGTCGACCGTGCCGTGTCCAACGACGACGGCGTCGCCTTCGGGGCGGTTGTTCTCGAGTCCGAATCCCGAGCCTCGGTGTTTGACGAACGGGTCGATTTCGGTGAACGAGCCCGCGTCAAAGAGGATGTCCAGCCGCTCACGGGCGCTGAGTTTGCCGCGTCCGTGTTGACGTTCCATCGCGGCGGTTCTGGCCTCGCTGGCGTTGCCGTTGAGGCGTCGCTGAGCGACCTCTTCAAGCAGGAAATCGATGCCGCGCTGCGTGGAATTCTGTGCGGGTTCAGAGACCATGGTTCACCTGACGCTGGGTGCGCACTGGCAAGAAAAATCGCCGCTTCGCAGGAATCGAGGCTACTACAGGCCCAACCCGCCCACAATCAAACGCGAACAGGATTGGTGACCTGGAGGGTTAGCCGGGAGGCTCGGTCGGACCCTGTTCCTCGGCCGCTTCTTCCTGCTCGACAGGAGGCGGAGGAATGATCAGCGCCTGGCCAATCTGAATGTTGGCCGCCTGTGCCTCTGTCAACCCGTTGTAGTTCATCAGGTCGACCCAGGTATAGCCAAAGGCGGCAGCGATTTGAGCGAGCGTGTCGCCTTCCTGGACGATGTAGATTTCACCGGGCGGTCGCTGCGGACCCTCCGGCTCTTCGCTGTCGGCGGTGGCTGGCGAGGCGACGCCGCAGCCGCCTTCGCGGATCGGGATGCGCAATTCCTGACCGACGCTGAGCGTGTCAACGTCGACGATGTTGTTGAGTCGCTGGATTTCTTCAACGGTGAGACAGAACTGGGTGGCGATCGTGGCCAGGGTGTCACCGGGTTGCACGACATAAATTGTCTCGGTGATCGGCGCTTCCTCAAAGACGACGTCGTCGCGAAAGAGGTACGGCGCAGGCAGCGGATCAGGCAGTGCCTCGACGGGAATGTCTTCTTCAACAGCCGTGTTCTCGGCGGCAGGCACGGTTTCCGGAACTTCGGACACGGTTTCGGCTCCGCTGGTGCAACCAGTGGTGATCCCGCCGGAGAGAAGCACCGACAGCCCGATCAATGCGCCGATGATGCGGAGGAGCTTCACTCCTCTAGTGTCGCACGTGAAGATGATTGCGGTTCCTCTTCCCCGCATGAGATGGACGGTGAGATGGGGCTGCCGGCGCGTTGCAGCAGGCAGGCGAGGATGCCGTGATTCAGCCTGGAGATGTCGCCGAAGACGGCGAAGTCGACGTTGTCCAGGTTGTCCAACGGCGTGTGCAGGATCGCCCCCGGGGGAAAGACGAAGACGACCGGGATGCCGACACGAGAAAAACTGGCGTGGTCGGAGCCGAGGTTCAAGGGCAGGCTCCCTGGTCCGGCTGTGATCTGCAGGTCGGCGGCGACCGCATTGCTGATCTCGCTGATCTCGACGGAGGCAAGAATGCGGTACGGCGGCCGTCCGTCGCCAATCGCGTCAAGGTTGACCATGGCAGTCACCTCGGACAATCGGTCTTCAAGGCGGAGTTGCCTGACGTATTGGCGGGAGCCATGCAGGCCAAGTTCCTCGGCCCCGAACCCGATAAAACAGATGTCGCTCGAACTCGGGTGATTGGCCCAGATTGCGGCCAGAGCCAGCGTCAGCGCAGTGCCGGATCCGTTGTCGTTGGCGCCGTCGACCTCAGGCACGGTGTCGTAGTGGCCACCCACGACCACGCGGCAAGCGCCACCGGGCTTGCGCGCGATTACGTTCTGTGATTCACCAGCGCTCGGCGATGAAGCCGGAATGGAGGCGATTTCCCCCAAGCGGGCGCGGATCTCATCTCCTGCCTCCTTGCCGACGTGGAGAATCGGAATCGAGACCGTATCGTCGCCCAGAGAGCCGCCGATTGATTCGTTCAGCGTCGGGTTAGTGACAATCAGTGCGATCGCGCCGGCAGCCTCGGCATGCGTCGCCTTGACGCGAAACTCGATCACTCCGCGATCGACAATCGCGATCCTGCCGGCCACGTCGGCCAAGGCGAAGTCGTCCACAGTGCCGACTCCCGCAACGTGAACAAGTTCACCCTCGGTCGGTTCATTCGAGGAACCCGAGAAGCGGACCGCGAAGTTGCTGGAACCGTCGGCCAGGTCGATCCTCGCGATCTCCGCCTCAGCGGTGTAGGTGAACTGCTGGATCTCCACCTCGTATCCGAGGCCGCGGAAGACCTCCGCCATGTATGCGGCAGCGGCTTGTTCTTGTTCAGTGCCCGAGGCTCGTGGTCCCAGTTCTCCCGCGAGGTGATTGAGATAGCCGACTGCGACCTCGACGTCGAACTCTGGCTCCGGCGGGCCGCCGGGACTGCGGGGCCGCGACTCAGGCTGGACTTGCGGCTCGTCCGAGGGCGATTGGGACTCTTCCCGTTCCGCTTGCTGTTGTTCCAGTACCGGCTGTTCTTGCCCCGGTGCCGACACACCTGTCTGCTGCTGTTGCTGTGGTTGCTGTTGTGTAGCTGATTGTTGGGATTGCCGGTCGGCCGGTGCAGCAACCGGCCGCGTCTCGCCCTCGCTGCTGCAGCTGGCAAGGAGGATCGAAACGGTGAGGCAGTAGATCAGGAATCGAATCAGCACGGGCGTGCCGGGTCGGGCTAGCGGTTGCGGCGGAAGAAGCGTTTCAGCGGACTCTGCTTTGACTGTTCGTAGCTGATGTATCGATCGCGCCAATAGCCGCCGCGCGGTTGACCGGCTTGTCGATTTCCGCCTCGCGACGTCCAGAACAGGCCGATCACGAACACCACGATGCCAACCACCGCGAGCCACAGGCCTCCACCTCGAAGCACGAGGCCAATGATCAGCAGTGCCGCCCCAAGGAGCAGCAGGTGGTTAGCGGTGAGCGCTGGCGCTTTGCCCACGACCGCCGAACCGAATCGTTGGATGGCCAGTCTGATCGGCCCCGGTCTGCGCGACTGTCTCCGTCGCCAGTCAAAGTCCTCGATGTTCGACAGGACTTCCTCAACGTCGCGTTCGAGTCGGTCTGAACCGTCCGACATGGTCGCTCCTCCGCTGCCCGTTGCCACCAGTTTAGCGCGGTTCGAGACGTCCCCACCCGCCGCCGCCCGGGGTTTCAACGCGGATCACGTCGCCAGGCTCCACATTGATCGTGATCTTGCCGGGCAGCTTGCGGCGCACCGGCCGTCCGCTGGCGGAAGTCGTTTCCAGGCTGTTGCGACCTGGTCCTCCGGGCTCGCCGCCCTGTGATCCCCAGGGCTGCTGGGTTCGTCGCTCAGTGATGAGCGTCAGTTGAGCGGATCCAAGGAACTGGGTCCGGCGAATCAAGCCGTGTCCCCCACGATGCCGGCCGCTCCCGCCGGATCTCGGCCGGATGCTGTTCTCGACGACGCGGAGGGGATAGGCCAGTTCGAGGGCCTCGGCCGGCGTGTTCAGTGTGTTGGTCATGTGTGAGTGCGCGGCGTCGAGGCCCTGTCCCTCCGGACCGCCGCCCAGTCCGCCGCCCGACGTTTCGTAGTACGCCCAGGGCTGACCGTTGCGAGGGTCGATCCCGCCCGCCGTGAGATTGTTCATCGTTCCCGACGAGGCCGCCGGCATCCGCTGCGGCAGCAACTGATTAAACGCACCCCAGACGGTGTCGACGATGCGCTGCGAAGTCTCGACATTGCCGGCTGCAACCGCAACCGGTGATTGAGCGGCCACAACGGATCGCTCGGGCAGGGAGAAGGTGATCGGCCGGAAGAGTCCGGAGTTCATCGGGGTGTCGGGCGGCAGCAGGCAGCGGATCACGTAGTAGCAGGCCGACCGGGTGACAGGGGCCACGGCGTTGATCGAGGCGGCCCGTTGCGGGGCACTGCCGGAGAAATTGAAGTGGGCGCGATCCTCCGACAGGATCAGCTTGAGTCTGATGGGAACCGGTTCGGGCGAATGTCCGTCGTCGTCCAACGAGTCACTGAATTCCCACGTCCCGTGCGGCAACTGCGTCAGCGCTGCACGCGTCAGCCGCTCTCCGTAGTCAAGTAATGCCTTAGTCGTCCCCAGATAGCTGTCGTCTCCGTAGTCGCGATGCAGGTCGGCGATCCGGCGTTCGCCCAATCGTTGCGCGGCGATCTGGGCATTGAAATCGCCGCGCCGTTCGTCGGGTGTTCGCACGTTGCGCAGGATCAGGTCCATCGCCTCTTCGACGAGGTCGCCGGCGCGATAGAGGCGGATCGGCGGGATCACGATCCCTTCCTGGATCAACTCGCGTGCGACCGGCATCGAGCCGGGCGCCATGCCGCCGATGTCGGCCTGATGAGCACGGCTGGCGACGTACCCGATCGGCTCGTCGCCGTCCGCCGTGTCGTGGGCGAAGACCGGCGAGACCATGGTCACGTCGGGTAAGTGGGTGCCGCCGAGGAACGGGTCGTTGAGGATGGCCAGGTCGCCGGGCCGCCAGGGCGCCAGACGCTCGACGGCACGAACCGACTCCTGCATGGCGCCCAGGTGGACGGGGATGTGAGCAGCCTGCGCGAGCAACTGGCCTTCCCGATCGAAGACCGCGCAGGAAAAGTCGGCGCGTTCCTTGATGTTTGGCGAGAGCGCAGTATGGCGAAGCGCGGCCCCCATCTCTTCGGCGATCGAACTGACCAATGAGTCGAGAATGGCGAGCCGCGCAGGGTCAATGTTGACATCTGTCATGTTGCCGACCTTCAGGACTCGCGTCTGAGCAGCAAGCTGCCGGAGGGAAGCGAGGACGCTGCCCAGCCGGGAGGAACTGTCACCGTCGTGTCGAGCTGGGTGATCACCGCTGGTCCGGAAACGGATCCAGAGATTGACTCGCGCGGCAAAATCCGAGTCTCGAGTGGACGCTGCCACGTGACGACCGCCGTGCGTGGTTCACTCGACGTCCCCTCGTGCGACGCGGCGACCGCTCCCTCGTAACCCGGATGCCGAGCCTTGGCTCGCGCCGTCACGACCTCAACAGGCGTGTCGAGCGAGGAGAATCCGAAACGCTCGCTGTGCGCATCATGGAACGCACTGCGTACCAACTCCGCCTGATGCCCAGCGTTCAGCGACACGGTGAGTTCGTGAGATTGACCGCGATAGCGAAGGTCGGCGGCATACTCAACGCTGACCCCCTCGTCGTAGCCATCTTCCGCAATCGCCTGACGGACTTGCGCGTCGATACTGGCAAGCGCGCTGTCGAGGGGTTCAACGGCGCCTGTTGCATCAGGCTGGATGGTGAGGTGCAGCCCCTGTTCCGAGTCCCGAGTGATGTCCGAAATCAACATACCGGCGGCTGACAACACACCCGGAGACGACGGGATCAACGCCTGAGGGATTCCCACCACATCGGCCAGATCGCACGCGTGCAGCGGACCGGCGCCGCCGAAAGCGACGAGCGTGAAGTTGGCCGGATCGTAACCACGCTCGACCGAGATCACTCGCAAGGCGCGCGCCATATTGGCGTTGACGACATCGATCACGGCCTGCGCCGCGGCCTCGACCGAACCGAACGGCTCGGCGATCGTGTCGATCGCCTGGCGCGCCCGTGCAACGTCCAATGAGACGGTGCCGCCGAGCTGTTGTTCCGGCCTCAGCCGCCCAAGCACCGTGTGGGCGTCGGTCACGGTGGGCAGCGAGCCGACTCCATACGCGGCGGGACCAGGATCAGCCCCGGCGGATTGTGGGCCTACCCGCAAGGCGCCCCCCGGATCGAACCAGGCGATCGAGCCGCCGCCCGCGCCGACCGTGTGCAAGTCGACGGCCGGCGTGCGAATCGGCATGTCGTCGACGACCAGGTCGGTGCGCTCCAGCAACCGGCCCGGGCACAGCGCAACGTCGGCGGAGGTGCCCCCCATGTCGAATGTGATTGCCTGCGGGAAGCCATCGGATTCGGCGGCCGCAAACGCCCCGGCGACGCCGCCGGCCGGCCCGGAGAGAACGGTGCGGACGGCGTTGCGTCCGGCCGAGCCGGCCGTCAGCGAGCCGCCGTTGGATTGCATGATTCGCAGTCGCACGCCGTTCGCGCCGTCGCGATTGAGTTGTGCTTCCAGGGCGTCGAGATAGTTGGCCATCACCGGAGCGAGGTACGCGTTGGCCGTCGTGGTGCTCATCCGCTCGAACTCGCGGTGCTGGGGGAGCACTTCGTACGAGGCAGAGACGTTGAACCCGCGATTCCGGGCTCGGACTGCGGCCAGCTCTTCGTGCGCGGAGTTGATGAAGCTAAAGAGGAAGCAGATCGCGACGCTGCGCACGCCCGTCCGCTCGATTCGATCGAGCACCGTATCAAGCTGCTCCAGGTCCAGTGCAGTGACCAGTTCTCCGTCGGCGGCAATTCGTTCGTCCACCTCGAAGCGCCAGCGCTGTGGAACCAACGGTTCGTGTCGTTGAGGATGCAGCGCATAAAGATCTGGCCGGGCCTGGCGTCCAATCACGAGCGTGTCGCGGAACCCGCTGGTGGTGATCAGCGCCGTGGGCGCGCCGGTTCGGGTGAGCAGTGTGTTCGTGGCCACCGTCGATCCATGCACGACCTCCTCGGGCGACCAGCCGAACTCGGTCAGTCCGGCGATGATCGCGCGGCCGGGATCATCGGGCGTGGATGGCCGCTTGGCGATGCTGATCTCGCCGTTTCGGAGGAAGACGAAATCGGTGAAGGTGCCGCCGACATCGACGCCAAGCAGCAGATCGTGCTGTGGCGACGCTTGGTCAGGTTCGTTGGTTGGCATGCTCGTGCCAGTCTACGAGGCGTGTGCGATTTGCTTGACTGCCTGTACATGCCCTCATAGCGTCAGTTGATAGGCTCTCTGACGACCGGCGAAACACGCTTGAGATGGATGGATTGCGATGTCTGATGCTGCCGAAATCGTGCTGCAAACGAAGAGTCGGTCGGTGCTGGGCAAACGAGTCAAGCAACTGCGCCGTGACGGCCTCGTCCCTGGGAACCTCTACGGTCGTGGCCGCGACTCCCGCGCCATCCAGGCCGATCTGACCGAGATTGAACGGGTCTTCGGCACGGTCGACCGTAACGCTGTAGTAGATATGTCCATTGATGGCGCCAGCGCGACGATTCCGGTCGTCTTGCGCGAAATCCAGCGGCACCCGGTCAGCCGCAGCCTGTTGCACCTGGACTTCTACGAAGTGGATCTCACGCGTGCGATTCACTCCGAAGCTCGTCTGGTCCTGATTGGCGACTCGGAGGCCGTGGCGATGGGCGGTACGGTCGTGCAATCGCTCGACACGATCACGCTTGAGGCGTTGCCGACAGAGATGCCATCCGTGCTCGAGGTCGACATTTCGGTGCTCACCGAGTTCGGACATTCCGTCCTCGTTCGCGACATGACCTTGCCCGAAGGTGTGATCGCCGTCACCGATGGCGCTGTGGCGGTCGCGACCGCGCTCGCGCCTCGCGTGACCGAGGAAGAAGAGGAAGCCGAAGAGCTGGCGGCGGAAGAAGCCCTGGCCGAGGCCGCAGAAGGAGAAGCGGAAGAAGAGGAAGAGTCGGAGGAGTAGCTCGCTACTCGGAGATCGCAATCCGATCGCCGCGGAGCTGCCCACAGGCCGCAGCGATGTCGCGCCCCTGCTCGACTCGAATGGTCGTTGGCACGCCGGATTCCTGGAGCGCCTGCTGGAAGCCGAGCGAGGCCCGGCGAGACGGCCGCTCCCCGACCACGCCTGGCGATGGATTCAGCGGAATCAGGTTGACATGCGCCCGCAGCCCGCGAATCCGCTCGGCCAAACGCCGGGCATGACCACGGCTGTCGTTGAGGTCACGCAGCAGGACGTACTCGAATGTCACTCGGCCGCCTGTCTCCCGATTGTGTGCGCGAACCGCGTCGAGGATGTCGTCAACACTCGCCCCATCGACCGGGACCAACTCTCGCCGCAGCCCCTGGGTCGGCGCGTGTAGTGAGACCGCCAGGTTGACCCGCGGATGATCGGCCGCGAGCCGTCGAATGTTCTGCGGGATGCCGACCGTTGACACCGTGATCCGGCGGGGCGACATGGCGAAGCCGTCGGGATCGGTCAGGCGGTCGATGGCCCTGCTGACGTTGGCGTAGTTGGCCAGCGGTTCGCCCATGCCCATGAAAACCACGTGGCTCAGCTCCCGACCCTCCGCGCGTGACCAGGATCGGGCCAGAATCGCCTGTCTCATGATCTCACCGACCGTAAGTTGTCGCCTCAGGCCCTGAAGTCCCGTGGCGCAGAAGACGCAGCCCATGGCGCAGCCGGCCTGCGAAGACAGGCAGACCGTGTCGCGAGGCTTGGAGCGAATCAACACCGTCTCGATCAGCTCGTCGTCGCTGAGTCGCAATAGCGCCTTGCTGGTTGAGCCGTCGGCGGAGGTCTGCAATTCGAGCGGTTCCTGCGAGTCCTCGACCCGCTCCGACAGGCGGCGGCGCATCTCTCCGGGCAGGTCGGACATCTGATTGGGATCGGTGACTCCGCGCTGGTACATCTGGCGCCAGAGCTGCCTAGCTCGGTAAGCGGGCTGACCAAGCGATTCCACCAGCTCCGCCAGTTCTGATTGGTCGAGGCTAAGCAGATCAGTCATCTTCGGTTCCGAACCGGCGACCGATCAGATCACGCGTCCCCCGGACGAATTCCTCGGCGCTCAGCTCCCGCTTGCCGGCGCGCTGGATTCGGACGATGTCGAGCACGCCTGTGCCCGTTGAGACCGTAATGTGATGACCGGCAGAAACGATCGTGCCCGGCGATTCCGGCGCTTCACCGTCACCGACGACGGCCTCTGTGATGCGAATGGCAGTCTTGCCCAGATGTGTGGATGCGCCGGGCCAGGGCGTGTAGGCCCGGACGCGCCGGGCGATCGCTAGCGCTGAAGAAGACCAGTCGATCTGGCCTTGCTGCTTCTTCATGCGCCGAGCCCTGCTTGCCTGTTCCTGCTGCTGCGCGACCGGGGCAATCGACCCCTCCAGCCAGTCGGGCATGGTCTCAAGCAGCAACTCGGCCCCCAGCTCGGCGAGCCGATCGCTGAGATGACCGGCATGTTCGGCTGGATCGATCACGGTCACCCGCTGGCGCAAAATGTCGCCCGTGTCCTCGGTTTCGTCGACCAGCATGATCGTCACGCCGGTTTCGGCGTCGCCGTGGAGGATCGCCGCAGAAATCGGCGAGGCGCCGCGCCAGCGTGGCAACAGCGAGGCGTGAACGTTGAGGGTGCCGTGTGCCGGCAGATCGAGTATCTCAGTCGGAATGATCTGGCCGTAGGCGGCGACCACCTGCAGATCGGGCTTCAGGCTGCCAATCTGTGCAATCGCTGCAGGATCGCGTAAGCGCGCCGGCTGCAGAGCAGGGATGCCGTGCTCGGCGGCCAACTTCTTGATCGGTGGTGGCTTGAGCGAGCGGCCGCGCCCGGCACGCGCGTCCGGCTGGGTGATGACGGCGATCGGCCGGTATGGACTGTCGATCAACGCCCGCAGCGTCGGCAAAGCGAAGTCAGGCGATCCATAGAAGAGGACTCGCGGCGCGTCGGGCATGGTCCTGCCGAGAAGTTGTCGAGCGCAGTCAGACCTGGGTGGCCGCGATGCTGAGCCCGACGAAGATGAGCATCAGCACGATCGTGCCCCGGAACAGCGTGCGTTCCAGGCCGCGGCGTGTTCGGTACGAAGACTCCGCGCCGGCGCCGCCGAAGATGTTGCCTAATCCGGCTCCCTTGGCCTGCAGGATGACCGCGGCGATCACGACGAGCGCGACCAGGATTTGTATGACGTTGAGGAGTTCAGACGTACTCACGCTCTTGTTGTACCTGACTTCACTGCCTGTGGGCTATTCCGGAATCGTCACACGCTGCGGGCGGCGAGGCCGCACCCCGGCTTCCCGACCCTCATGGTATGCCGTCATGATCGCGTCGGCGAGCTTGTCGCTGTCGTGACGGTAGCGGTTGCCGGTGTCGACGATGTCCGCCTCGATGATCCGCAATCCGCTGGCCTGATCCGATCGATCGTCTGACGGCTCGACTCGTACTGGCTCCGACTTCCAGCCGCGAGGCAGTCTCGCCCGGCTGTTGCTGTTGGCGACGACCGCGTCAAACGGCAGACCGCCGATGTGGTCGGCGATCACGCGGACGTGGTCCTGAACCGAGAAATTGTCGGTCTCACCATGCTGCGTGGCGACGTTGGAGATGTAGAGCTTCATGGCCGCCGACTCCTGGAAGGCAATCCGCAGGTCGGGAACCAGCAGGTTGGGCAGGACCGAGGTGAACAGCGAGCCGGGTCCGACCACGATCAAATCCGCGTTGCGAATCGCATTGAGAGTTTCCGGGTATGCCGGCGGATGCTGCGGTTCGAGGTTCAACTGTGCGATTCGCTGTCCGGCTTCCGTGATCGACGATTCACCGCGAATCCGCTCGCCATCAGCCGTGACTGCGGCAAGTCGAATGTTCTCCAGAGTCGATGGGAGGATCTTGCCGCGCACGGCGAGGACGCGACCGGTCTCGTGAATCGCCTCTTCCATCGACCCAGCCACGTCCGACATCGCCACAATGAACAGGTTGCCGAAGGAGTGACCCTCGAGTCCGTTGCCCGATCCCTCAGGGAAGCGGTACTGGAAGAGGCGTGTCATCAGCGGCTCGGTTTCGGCCAGCGCGGCAATGCAGTTGCGCAGATCGCCAGGCGGAATGATGCCGAGATCGCGCCGCAGCCGTCCCGACGAACCGCCGTCGTCGGCGACGCTGACCACGGCCGAGAGGTTGTCTGTGTACGCCTTGAGGCCGCGCAGCAGCACCGAGAGCCCGGTGCCGCCGCCCATGCAGACAATCCGGATGCCGCGACCGGCGAAACGTTGCCGGTGGAGCAGGTCAACCAGTGGCTCCTCGCCGCCGGCCCTGCTGTCCGAGGAACGAGCCGCGACGACCATGCCGGAAGTAAATTTGCCGATGCCCACGCCAACGCACAGGATCGCCAGGCCGATCAGCACCGCGCCGCGCACGGCATACGGCAGAAACTGAAGCGTGATGTAGTAAAACGCGTCCGGCAACGTGACGGTCAAGTACAGCTCCCGAGCGAGGAATGAAACGCCGAGCCCCAGCAGCGCCATGCCAAAGAGCAGCAGGACGAACCAGCGCTTGATTCCGATCCCCGGCGCGAGCCACTTGCGCAACTGCCACTCGGGACGCGAACCGTTGCCGCTGCCGTTCTCGCCGAGTCTGTCCGGCTTGGGACCGTTTCCTCGGCGGAGTCGGAACATAACGTCACTATAGTGCCGACGGAAGTGAAAGCGGTAGCTTAGGCGCTGCAGGATCGACTCCATAGGCAATTGGCATCCAACCAACTAGACAGGAATCAAGCCATGGAACAGCGACGATTTGGAAACAGCGATCTGGTCACCTCCGCAGTCGGATTCGGCACCTGGGAGATGAGCACGACGATGTACGGCCACATCGACGTGGATGAGGCAGCACAGGCCGTCAATATGGCGATCGACCGCGGGATCACCCTCTTCGACACCGCCGAGGTCTACGGTCCGAATCATTCGGAAGAACTGCTGGCCAAGGCGTTGGGCAACCGGCGCAACGAGATTGAGTTGGTGACCAAGGTTGGCTTCGAGTACGACGACCAGCCGCAGGTGATTGGTCTCAACGCGAAGAAGCAACACATCATCGAGCACACCGAGGGCTGTCTGCGTCGGCTCAACACCGACTACGTTGACCTGATGTTGATCCACTGGCCCGACTTCAGTACTCCGATTGAGGAGACGATGGAGGGTCTCGAGGAACTCAAGCAGGCCGGCAAGATCCGCCACTACGGCGTCTCCAACTTCGATATCGACATGATGGAGGAGTGCCAGCGGCACGGGACGATCGTCGCCAACCAGGTCGGCTACCACATGTTCGACCGGCGAATGGAATCCCGAGTGCTGCCCTGGTGCATGGCCAACGGCGTCGGCTTCATGTCATACGGATCGCTCGCCTTCGGTCTGCTGACCAATGCGTTCGGCCCGGATCACGAGTTCGGCGAGGGAGACTGGCGAGCCAACGGCGTCGCCTTCAACCTGCCGCTGTTCGAACGCGAACGTTTCCGCCAGGAGGTCGAGATCGCCAATCGTCTGGCCGTGCTGGCCGACGGATACGGCAAGACCTGCGCCCAGCTCGGCATCGCCTGGGTCCTCGACCACCCCGGCGTCACCTGCGCCCTCGTCGGCATGCGCAACGAGCGTGAGCTCGAAGAGAACGTCGCCGCCACCGACTGGAAGCTGACCGAAGAGATCCGCCGAGGGATCAACGAGATCTTCGACGATGTCGGCGTCCCGACCTACCAGAACCTGGACCAGGTCATCCACGTCGGCCGAGCCACCGGCCAGCGCCGAAACATTCGCGAATAGCAGGCCTTCCCCGCTCTCACCGCTCCCCTCTCCCTCTGATCCCATCTCCCTTTGGGAGAGGGCTAGGGTGAGGGTCGGAAAACAAACAGCGGAAAGCAGCCAGCCATGGAACAGCGACAATTCGGCAACACCGACCTCGTAGCCTCCGCCGTCGGATTCGGCACCTGGGAGATGAGCACCACGATGTACGGCCACATCGACGTCGATGAGGCCGCCCGCGCCGTCAACATGGCGATCGATCGCGGCATCACCCTCTTCGACACCGCCGAGGTCTACGGCCCCTACCACTCCGAGGAGTTGCTCGCGAAAGCGCTGGGCAGTCGACGCAACGAAATCGTCCTCGTGACCAAGGTCGGCTTCGACTACGACGACACGCCCCAGGTCATCGGCCGCAACTCGAAGAAGGCACACATCATCGAGCACACGGATGATTGTCTGCGCCGCCTCAACACCGACTTCGTCGACCTGATGCTGATCCACTGGCCCGACCATGACACGCCGATCGAAGAGACGATGGAAGGCCTAGAGGAGCTCAAGCAGAGCGGCAAGATCCGCCACTACGGCGTCTCGAACTTCAACATCGACATGATGGAAGAGTGCGAGAAGTACGGACACATCGCCGCCAACCAGGTTGGCTACAACATGTACGACCGGCGGATGGAATCCCGCGTCCTGCCCTGGTGTCAGGCCAACGGAGTCGGCTACATGGCCTACGGCTCACTCGGCTTCGGCCTGCTGACCGGCGCATTCACTCCCGAAACCACCTTCGAGGAGGGCGACTGGCGACGCAGCGGCAACGCCTTCAACCTGCCCCTCTTCCAGGAAGAGCACTTCCGCAAGGAGGTCGAAGTCACCAACCGCCTCGTCGAACTCGCCGACGGCTACAACAAGACCGTCGCCCAGCTCGCCCTCGCCTGGGTCCTCGACCATCCCGCCGTCTCCTGCGCGCTGGTGGGCATGAGGAACGAACGAGAGCTCGAAGAGAACGTCGCCGCCACTGACTGGAAACTCAACGAAGAGATCCGAACCGGAATCAACGAGATCTTCGACGACGTCGGAGTCCCCACCTACCAGAACGCCCCGCAGGCCACATAGATCGACCGACACTCCCGGCTGATGCCTGTTGACGACCCCTCCGTTATCAAGTACGTTTGTACTGCATAAGCGTGAGGAAGGAGCAGTCGAGTCGTGGTCAATCGCTTAGTGCGCTCAGGGTTAACGGCAGTGGCACTTACCGCTGGCACCTTGCCAGCTTGGGGGCAGGTCACTCTTGAGCAACAAGATCAGGTCCCGTCTGAGGCTGTTGAGCGGGTTCGAGAGATAATCGACAATCTGCCCGACGACGACGAATGGAGCGACAATCGCTCTGTGTTCCAGCGGAAAGCAGTCGCCGTCTTGCGGGCGATCGAGCTCACAACAGGAGTGAGCGTTGATTGGAGCCGAGTTGATCTGGCCAGCTCCAAGGTCCCGGTCAGGGAATTCCCATTCGTTAGTGGAACAGTGGCAGAAGCACTCGGAGTCTACGGCGAATGGACTGGATTGTTCGTTGTTGAAAGCCCGCTCGGCAAGATGTTCGCACTAAACCCCGACATATACGAGAGTGGTCGCACCTTCCGACGGGCTGTTCTTCAGGGGAGCCAACGAAGCCGCAGTCTGCTAGCTATGACAGAAGACGGTCGGTGGGCACCTGTGATCACCACCAGCATCGAGATTGAGGATGAGCAGGAGATTCAGATCGAGGCATTGCTGGAGCACGTCGACGAGGAACACTTGAGCGCAGCGTCCGATTTCCTATTGCATCTGGATGTCGGTGATGTCGTGGATTTCACCGGTTCCCTGGTCGATGGACGCAAATTGCCGTTCGGACTGGCGCAGTACACAGGAGGAGGACTCGACTTTAGAGGGCCGACACACCCAGAAGGTCAGCGCCTTGCCAAAACGTTCACGTTTGTTTCCGTTGCGGCCATGCAGATGCTGCTTGGCCACAGCATCTGACGTCTTCTATGGCGAGGTGCGTTCCGCACTCCGTCGCCCCGTGCTTGACACGGGGCCCAGAGCACGACCCTTCGCTCGGGAGGCGGCGTGTCACCGTGCTCGGCCGTCGATAGCAGGGCCCGCCTGAGGGCTACTCGCTCAGCGCCGACACCAACAACTCGGACGCCTGCGCCGGATTCGCCTGACCCCGCGAGTGCCGCATCACCTGACCGACCAGGTACTTCAGCGCCGCCTCTTTGCCCGTCCGATAGTCGTTGACCGCGTCGGGGTTGTCGCCGATCACCTGGTTGATGATCGGCGTCAGCGCGTCTTCCCCACTGATCTGCGCCAGGCCCTTGGCCTTGACGATCGTGGCGGGCTCGTCGCCGCTCTCATACATCGACTCAAAGACGGTCCTCGCCTGGCTGCGTGAGATATCGCCGCCGACAATCAGGCCGACCAGCTCGGCGATGTGCGCCGGCCGGATCGGCTGGTCCTCGAGGTCGGGATGCGACGGGTCCTTGTTGATCTGCGCGAACAGGTCGCCGGTAATCCAGTTGGCCGCCTCTTTGGCGTTGGCGGCGTCGCTGAGTGCGGCGATGGTCTGGTCGAAGTAGTCGGCCCGCGACGGCTCCTCCGTCAGCAGGCTCGCCTCAAAGTCGCCCAGGCCGTAGTCCGACTGGAAGCGGGCGCGGCGTTGCTCGGGCAGTTCGGGAAGCTGGCTGCGCAGGGACTCAACCTCTTCCCTGCTGATCGAGAGCGGCGGCAGGTCGGGCTCGGGGAAGTAGCGGTAGTCGTGGGCCTCTTCCTTCGATCGCTGCGAGAGCGTGATCTGTCGGTCCTCGTCCCAGCCCCGCGTCTCCTGGTCAATCGTCCCGCCCGAACGCAGCACCTCCGCCTGACGCTCAACCTCATGCTCAAGAGCGCTGTGCACGCCGCGGAACGAGTTCATGTTCTTGATCTCGACCTTGGCGCCCAACTCGGTCGTACCGACGGGACGGAGCGACACGTTGGCGTCGCAGCGGAACGATCCCTTCTCCATGTCAGCCGTCGAGACGCCCAGGTAGCGCAGGATCTGTCGCAGCTTGACCAGGTACGTCCGGGCCTCGTCCGGCGAGCGCATGTCCGGCTCCGAGACGATTTCCATCAGCGGCACGCCCGAGCGGTTGACGTCGACCAGCGAGTACCGTTCGCCGGCCTCGTTCTCGCGATGCAGCAGGCGGGCCGTGTCCTCCTCCAGGTGCACGCGGGTGATCCCAATCCGCCGCTTGCCCAGATCATCGGTCTCGACGTCCATCCAGCCGCCCTCCGAGAGCGGCATGTCGTATTGCGAGATCTGGTAGCCCTTCATCAGGTCCGGATACGGGTAGTTCTTGCGGTCGAATTTGGACAGTTCCGGAATGGTCATGTTCAGCGCCAGCGCCGTGCGGATCGTCCACTCGACTGCCGTTCGGTTGATCACCGGCAGCGTGCCGGGCATGCCCAGGCAGAGCGGGCAAACCTCTGAGTTGGGTTCGGACGCGGCGTAATCGGCCGGACAGCGGCAGAACATCTTGCTCCGCGTGCGTAGCTGGCAGTGGACTTCAAGCCCGATGACGGTCTCAAATTCGGTGGTGGTTTCAGTGGTCATGATGGTCAGTGTAATCGCGGTCTGCTGCTAGTCTGCGTGAAGCATTGCGCCGTGCGGGAGCGGCGACGGGGATGTGTGCGCTGCATGAGTACTGACGTTTATTCGCCGCGAGCCGGGTTGTCGGAGGTATCGGAGGAGGTTCGCCCGCTGCGAATGCTGCACACCTCCGACGTGCACCTGGGCGCTTACACCTCGCAGCCCTGGAAGACAGATCGGGATGGATCCGAGTCGCTGGAACCGGCGCTCAAGGCGTTCCAACACGTGCTCGAACTCGGCGTCGAGGCAGATGTGGACGTCGTCGCGATCGCCGGCGATTTCTTCGATCACGTCCGCGTCAAGCGTCCCTATGTCGAAGTCACCGGCGAGCTGATGGAGGCCGTCGGCCGGCCCGTCGTCGTCCTGCCCGGCAACCACGACCCGCACATGCCCGAGGGCATCTACGAGAAGTTCGCCGACGCCTTCCCCGCCAACGTGCACATCATCGCCTCGGCCGAGGGCGAGCTCATCCTGCTCGAAGAGCACGGCGTCCAGTTCTGGGGTCAGGCGCACGAGAGCTACAACGACTTCTCCCCGGCTTCGGCCCAGCCCGCCTGGGCGAACGGCTCCGACCGGTACGTCTGGCGCGTGGCCATGGCCCACGGTTACTACGTGGGAACTGGAGAGTCGCGCTACTCCTACCAGATCCACTCCACAGAAATTCAATCGCTCGGCGCCGACTACGTCGCCCTGGGCCATATCGACGTGCACGAGGGAGTCGGCGACGGTACCGTCCCCGCCTACTACCCCGGCGCCCCGCGCCACTCCGGTGGAGCCACAATCGTCGACTTCAGCGCCGAGGGCGTCGTCGTCCGCCACGAGCTCCACGACGGAGCCGAATCAGACCCCCAGACCGCCAACCCAATGCTCGCCGCCCGCCTCCACTAGCCGCCCCTTGCTCCGCAAAGATCGTCTCTCTACTCCCTCTCCCTCTGGGAGAGGGCTGGGGTGAGGGCCCCTCCGCCAACCACGACACAACAACACCGAACACTCATTCTCTAAAGTAAGCAGAACACATGTCCTCTACGGAAAGGGTCCTCTCATGCACATCCCGCCCAGACGCCGCCGCCGCGCCCTCCGCATCCACCACCTCATCCAGCGAGGACTCTCCCAACAACAGGTTGCCGAAAAGCTCGAAATCTCCAGAGCCACCGTCCGCGCCGACCTCCAACTGATCGAGACCCACTGGAGCCGCATCGCCGCCCCGGCCGCCGACGACCTCCTGCTCCAGTCGCTCCAGCTGCTCCGCATCCGCCTCTCCCGCGCGATCAAACGCGACCCCGTCGCCCGCAACGCCAACCGCCTCACGCCGGTCGAACACCTACACGCCCATAACGCCCAGGAGACCCAGCTCAACGGCCTCGCCCGCGAGATCCGCCGCACCGTCCGCCAGGTCCAGCTCCGGGCCGAACAACGACCCGACCAACCGGATCTGTTCGACGAACAGCCGCAAGAATCATCGGAAACCATGACCAAATTGACCAAAATTGCACCCCCCAATTCCACGATCTCCAGTCCACAGCAGGAGATCGTCCCCGATCAGGCCCCGGAAGAAAAAATTCCCGCAGAATCCATCCGTCCCCCGGTCAAACTCCCCCGTCCAACCCGCAACGGCGCCAAACCCAACCCAATCCAGGCGCCGGCCGCCGGCTAACGCAAGCTCCGTCCCTGCTCCCTTCTGATCCCCTCTCCCCGAGGGAGAGGGTTAGGGTGAGGGCCTTCCCTTCCGATGCCCCGCACTTGCCTGCCCCTGGCTTGAACAGGGGATGCGGGGCCCAGACCGCGATCTTCATACGCAGAACCCGCGTATGCCTCTGTCTGACCGCCATCAAGATCTCGTCTCCCCGCCGAGCGCCCCGCCTCAACGGAACCGGAGCCGCCCCCCCAGCCCGTAACCTTCCCCGCACGTAAACTCGCACCTAGCCTGACTACAACCGATGAGACAGGAGACCCCGTGAGTTTTCGAGCGTTTGTGGTCGACAAGGATGATGACGATTTCTCGGCGTCAGTCCAGACGCTGGACGATTCGTCGCTGCCTGAAGGTGATGTCACAGTCGCCGTCGAATGGTCCGATCTCAACTACAAGGACGGCCTCGCCTGCACGCCAAACGGCCGCGTCGTCTTCAAGTACCCGATGACGATCGGCATCGATTTCGCCGGGACCGTCCTGGATTCGTCCGATGCTCGATACTCGGCGGGCGACTCGGTCGTGGCGACCGGCTACGACCTCGGCACGGCGCACCCCGGCGGCTACGCCGAGCGCGTGAGGGTCCCCGCCGACTGGCTGGCGCCGTTGCCCCAGGGCATGACCTCGGAAGAGGCAATGGTCCTGGGAACCGCCGGAATCACCGCCGCCATGTCGGTCGATGTCATCGAGAAAGGCGGCGTCGGTCCCGACGCCGGGCCCGTCATCGTCAGCGGCGCAACCGGAGGCGTCGGCTCGACTGCCGTCGCGATGCTCGCGGCGCGCGGCTACGAAGTCCACGCCAGCACCGGCAAGTCGTCGGAGCATGATTTCCTGCGAGCCCTCGGCGCAACCGAAATCCTCGATCGCGAAGAACTGGCGGCGGAATCACGGCGACCAATCGAGCGAGAGCGCTGGGCCGCCGCCGTCGACCCCGTCGGCGGCTCGACAACGGCGTCGATCCTCAGGCAGACCAAGTACGGCGGCGTCGTCGCCCTGTCGGGATTGACCGGAGGCGTCGGTGTCGAGACCAACGTGATGCCCTTCATCCTGCGCGGCATCTCGCTGGTCGGCATCGAATCCGTCTTCTGGCCCAGCGATGACCGCCCCCGCCTCTGGTCGCGAATGGCTCAGGACTTCAGCGGCGGTAACCTCCTCGATCTGGTCGAAGCTCGGATCGGCCTGGAGGACGTACCCGAAGCAGCCTCAAAGATCCTCGCCGGAGGCGTCCGCGGCCGCATCCTCGTGCAGCCCCACTAGTACCCTCTCCACCTGGGAGAGGGTTAGAGCTTGTCCCCGCGAAGGCGGGGAGTGAGGGCCGCCTTCCCGCAGGCCCCGCCAGGATTGAACAGGAGTTTGTGAAGTGCAAATCGGAATCTTCATTGGTGGCGCCGGTCCGGCGCCCAGCGTGCAGAGCATCGTCGAGCAGGCCCAGCGCGCGGAAGCAGCCGGCTTCTCGACCTTCGGCATGGCCAACATCTTCTCGCACGACGCCATGGGCGCGCTGACGCTCGCCGGAGCGCAAACCGAGCGGATCGAGCTGATGACCGCCGTCGTGCCGACCTACCCCCGGCACCCGCACGCGATGGCCCAGCAGGCCCTGACCGTCCAGGCGGCCGCCGGCGGCAAGCGCTTCGTGATGGGCATCGGCCTCTCGCACAAGATCGTCATCGAGAACATGTTCGGCTACTCCTTCGACCGCCCCGCGTGGCACATGAAGGAGTACCTCGACGTGCTGCTCCCGTTGCTCAATGGTGACCCGGTCCAGACCGACGGCGAACACTACCGAGGCCAGGTCAGCCTCGAGATCCCCGACGCCGAGAAGCCCGTCTCCTGCATGCTCGCCGCGATGGGTCCTGCGATGCTCCGCCTGGCCGGCGCGCGCACCGACGGCACCATCCTCTGGATGACCGCCGCCAACGTGGTCGAGTCGTACATCGCGCCCACGATGAACGCCGCCGCCGACGAAGCCGGACGCCCGCATCCACGCATCGTGGTCGGCCTGCCGGTCATGCTCAGTTCCAACGTCGACGCCGCACGAGCAACAGCAGCCGAACAGTTCGCCAACTACGAGCGCCTGCCCTCCTACCGCTCAATGTTGGACAAGCAAGGCGCGGCCCACCCCGAGGACGTGGCAATCCTCGGCACTGAAGAGCAGATCGAGACGCAGCTGCGTCAACTCAAGGACGCCGGCACGACCGACTTCGTCGGCGTCGTCTTCGGCACTGACGAAGAACGCTCGCGAACGGAAGAGTTCCTGGCCTCGCTGGCGCCGACGCTCTAGTCAAGAGCTGCGAGTCAGCCGGATCACCTCGATCCGGCGAGGGCGAGCATTCTCTTCGTACTGGTGAAATGGAGGCCAGACTTCGGCGGCTGCGGACCACTGATTGTCGCGCTCGTCTCCATCGAGGAACTCTGCCTCAACCGGGTGCCGCTTGCGATCGACGAACACCCAGGCGTGGGGATTGGCGCGAAGATTGTGCACCCAACCCGGATGCTTGGGACCGCCGCCGACCGAGCCGATGATGACCCAGCTGTCGCCGTCCGCGAAGTAGAAGAGCACCGCGTCTCGAAGATCGCCCGACTTAACTCCGACCGTACGCAGCATCAGGGAGTTGATGTACGGTACGCCTTCGTTCCAGGTGATCATGCGAGCAGCGATCGAATAGCCCGTCAATCGGACCGACAGTTCCTCCATCGGCTTCATGAGGCCGAGGCGGTTGAGAAGGTTAACGATGTCTTGCCACATGGTCGAAGTTCGCAGCGACTACTCGATGTAGTCGCGCAGGCGGGTCGCGCGGGTCGGGTGACGCAGTTGACGCAGGGCCTTGGCCTCGATCTGGCGGATGCGCTCGCGAGTGACATCGAAGTCGCGTCCGACCTCTTCCAGAGTCCGCGCGCGACCGTCTCCCAGACCAAAGCGCAGTTCGAGCACCTGGCGCTCCCGCGGCGACAGTGATCCGAGCACGGCTCCGACCGTCTCCTTGAGCAACTGTTGCCCGGCCGCCGCGTCGGGTGCGACCATCTTCTCGTCCTCGACGAAGTCGCCGAGATGGCTGTCGTCCTCTTCGCCGATCGGAGTCTCCAGAGAGACAGGCTCCTGCGACACCTTGATGATCTCGCGGACGCGCTGGGCGTCGACGCCCATGCCCTGGCCGATCTCCTCGTATGTCGGCTCGCGGCCAAGCTCCTGGACCAGTCGACGCGACACGCGGACCTGTTTGTTGATCGTTTCGACCATATGCACCGGGATACGGATCGTGCGGGCCTGGTCGGCGATGGCGCGGGTGATGGCCTGGCGGATCCACCAGGTGGCATAGGTCGAGAACTTGTAGCCCTTGCGGTAGTCGAACTTCTCAACCGCGCGGACAAGCCCAATGTTGCCTTCCTGGATCAGGTCGAGCATCGACATGCCGCGGCCGATGTACTTCTTCGCGACCGAGACGACGAGGCGCAGGTTGGCCTCAGTCAGCCGCTTCTCGGAGAGATAGGCATCCTCTTTGAGCACGCCAATGTGCCGCTCGCAGCGCAGCGAGATCGGCTCCAGCTTGCCGTCGAGATCTTTCGGACACGGCATCAGCAGTTCGAGCCCGCCGGCCGCGCGCAAGAGATGTCGTACGTGACGGTGGTCGAAGATGTGGGTCACGACGGATACCTGGACGAGCCGCTCCTCGGCGCGGGCCTCGTCGTACTCCTCGTCCTCCGGCTGGAAGCGGTTGATGAGCGCCTCCCGCAGTTCGGGGTCCATCTCCTGATCAACGCGCTCGCGGAAGTCGCCGTCTTTGGTCAGGTCGAACAGCGACAGATGCGACTTGTCGATTTCATCGGCAATCACGGCGATCTCCGGCAGCAGGGACTCAAGCTGAAGGAGAAGGAAGATGGTCACTTCGATCGCGTTGGGGTTGCGCCCGTTCTGAATCCGCCATTCTTCTTCGAAGTCGCGGATCCAGTTTCCTTCCTCCATTTGACGTGAGAGGTAGCGCTCGTCCTCGGCGGTCAACAGGTTGACTCGTCCAATCTCGCGCAGATACATCCGCACCGGATCGTCGATCCCCTCTGCCTCCTCGTGGACGCTCTGCCGGCCTTCCTTACGCATCTCGATGATCCGGCGCGAGCTGACTTCCTTGCTTCGGCCATACAGGTCGACGGCAGGCGTGGGCGGCGTTTCCGGTTCGGACTTGCCTTTGCCTCTGCCGCGTCCGCGCGACCTGCCGCCAGCCTTGCCGCGACGGCTGGTCTTCTTCGGTGTCGGCTCGGGCCTGGCGCGCAAGGGACGCTCAAGCACGCTGAGCAATTTGCCCAGGGAGTCGACCTCTTCGGTCGTCTCTTCACCGGTCAGGGTGAAACTGGCGACTGACGCATGTGAAATCTGCCGTTCCTCGTGCATCTTGGCCAGGTTGCGGCGCTCGGCCGCCTTCTTCGGCGTTGGGGCCGCCTTGGTCGATTTCTTGGTGGTGCGCTTGGGTTGCTCGGCCAGATTGATGGTGCGCCGCCCGGCCGGCATGGAGAATTCGTCGACCGGAGCGGTGAGCGCGCGCACCCGCGCCTCCTCCTCCGACTTGGCGACGGCGCGCGGCTTGCGCTGTCCGGGCGCCTCCGCGGTCACTCGACGGTCGCCCAGTTGATCTCGGACGAGTTGTCGCAGGCTGCCGACGATGTGATTGGCTACCTCGGCGTCGCGCGCGCGATCGGCGAGGAGCGAAGCGGTCAGAGAGACGCTACCGTTTGCGCCGTTCGCCGATGCGGCCGTGGCTGAGGTCGACCGACCATTGCCGCTCGGTTTGAGGGTGGCGCCAGCAGCATCGGTCGAAGCCGGAGAGTCCGGTTCCGAATCCGTTGGGGCTGCCGTCGTCGACGCGGCATCAGCCGGCGCTTCGGCGGTTGCGTTGCGAGCGATCACCATGGTCGTGGTCCCTTCTCTCAGCGTGGTCCCCCAGCGTGGTTCAGATCCAAATGCAGGCGCTCAGGCCGTGCTTGTCGATGACACTTGATGGAGGCGTCGCGCCTCATCCCGTGCCTGGACGACGGATGCGGCGGCCTCGACCAGGTCGGGGTCGCATGCATCAGCGTGTTCGAGTTGGGCGGCGGCACGGGCGAGCTCGTCAACACCGAGTTCGCGCTCCTGCTCGCCGATTTCCAGGTTCTTCAGGCGGAGGCCTTCTTTGCTGCGCTTGCGTTGAATCCGGGCGAGCGCATCGAGCGTCGCCTCGGCGGCTTCCGCGTCACTGTAGGGCGGAAGTCGCTTCGCGTCACGTAGTTGCTGAGCAATCCGCTCCTGTGAATCGGTCAAGTCGTCCGCCCAGGAGTCGTCGCCGGCGCTGAGACGGGCGGTCAGGATGGCCCGGTCTTCGCTGTCTTCAATCAGCTCAACGTGTCCCAACTCAAGCGCATGCCTGGCTGATTCGTAGCCGAGCGCCAGTTGCACAATGAACGACTGCTGACGGTCCACATGTCGGCGCAGCGAAGCAGGTACGACCGTCCCAGCACCGCGAGAGCGTGAACTCGGAGGCGCGTATTGACTGAGCAGTGAATCGGGATCGACGCGAGCCCAGGCAGCGACCCGCCTGAGATATTCCTCTCGTACCACCGCGTGTCCGATTGTGCGGACCGTCGGCATCAGATCGTCCAGGAAATCGGCCCGGCCTCGCGGCGTGTCGAGGTCATGTTGCCCGCGAGCGTGATCGACCAGCCAGTCGAGGAAGGTGGGCGCTGTCTCGACCAGGGTGCGCCAGAGCTCAGGTTCGGAGCGAATCAGATCATCGGGATCGCGGCCTTCGGGCAGGGGAATGATACGAATGTCGTTGGTGAGCTGATTTTGCAGGGCGCCCACCTTGAGGAAATCGGTGGCCACCTGTTGCTCGGCGCCGATCGCCTCGCGAGCGGTGTCGATCCCGCGACGGGCCGCGGCCTGGCCAGCGGCGTCAGGATCGAGCGCCAGGCGGACATCGGTGGCCAACGGCTTGATTAGGCCAATCTGCGTCTCGGTCAGCGCCGTGCCCATTGAGGCGACGGTGTTGGGGCTTCCAAACTCATGAGCGCTGATCACGTCGGTGTAACCCTCGACGATGATCACGGATCCGGCATCTCGGATCGCGCTGCGAGCGAGGTCGAAGCCGTAGAGGAGATCGCGCTTGCGGAACAGGTCGGACTCTGGAGTGTTGACGTACTTGGCCGGTTCGCCGATCAGCGTCCGGCCACCAAAGCCGACCGTCTCGCCGCGGGCGTTGCGGATTGGGAACATGAGCCGATCGCGGAACCGGTCGCGAGGCCCGCTGTCCGTCTTCAAGACCAGGCCAGCCGCGACGGCGTCATCGAGATGCACGCCGCGGGCCGAGAGATGATGAACCAGTGCGTCCGGCTCCGACCCTGACAGGCCGAGATTGAACTTCTGCGCGGACTCTGCTGAGATTCCGCGCTCTCGCAGGTAGTCCTGCGCGTCTCGTCCCGTCGATGCGTCCTGCAGCTGGTTTCGCCAGTAGTGAAGCGCGGCGTCGTTGGCGCGGAGCAGACGCTGGCGCTGCTCGTCTCGGCGAACCTGTTCGTCGGTGCGCGGCCTGAGCTGGACGCCGGCGCGTTGGGCCAGGCGTTGCAGCGCTTCACGGAAGTCGATGTTGTTGCGCTTCATTTCCCAGCTGAACACGTCACCGCCTTCCGAGCAGGCGCCGAAGCAGTGCCAGGTTTGACGGTCCGGATTGACAATGAACGAGGGGGTCTTCTCGGCGTGGAACGGACAGGGAGCCTTGTACGTTGAGCCGCTCCGCTTGAGCGGGACCTCGGCGGCGATCAGATCGACGATGTCGATCTTCGCCTTGACCTCTTCCGCTACCGACATGCGCAGAAGCCAGGCTGGATCTTCAGATGAGCGGGCGCGGGCATACGGCAAATTTACGTTGAAGCTGAATATTTCTCAATGTCCAAACAAAGGAAAATGGAGAATCGTTCGTTCAGCCTCCAATATCAAGCGTCAGACGGTTGTCATCGAGGTTGGTTTCCGGGACGTCTCCTCCAGCGACAATCGTGATCGCAATGGTTCCCGTGTGTGGTTGCAGGCTCGTCAGAATCTCAGTCTGGCCAGGGCCGAGCGGTCGTGAATCGGCGGAACGGCGAGTGATCAGTTCGATCTGGTCCCCCGCCTCATCCGCGACCACGATGAAGAATGTCTCCGCTGGACCATCTCCGTTGTTGATCACAGTCAACAGGACGTAGCCGTCGTTGGTGTGTTGTACATCGAGGAAGGTCAGATCCGGTCCAGGGGTATCAGGGTCCGGCTCGGAAGATTGCGCCTGCTGCTCTTGCTGCTGACTGTCCTGAGTAGCCTGCTCAGCATCCTCCTGCTCCGCAGCCTGCTCCTGTTGTTGTTCGTCGAGTTCCGGCGCAGTGAGTGAGACGCGGAAGGTGTTGTTGGCGGTGTTTGTGTCGATTCCCGCCTCGAGCACGACCAGCGCTTCCAGGCGCTCTCCGGGATCCAGGTCGAGATCGAGCGGGATGGTACGCAGATCTCCTGATTCCATGCCCAGGGTGACAGCGGCCGAGGCCAGCTCGGCGGCTGTGGCGGCGTCGACGACCGTGATGATCACATCGGTGCGTTCGATGTCGACACTGCTGTCGTTGGTGATCGTGACATTGAGACGGGCGCGGTCGTCATCGGGCTGTCGCGCCGTGACGATGGCCAGGTCGACGTCGTCACCGGTCGCCGACTGCTGATCCGGTTGGTCGTCCTGCGACTCATCACCGTCCTGTTCGGCCACGGCGACGAGGTGAATCACGATCCGATGGTCATATCGTTCGTCCTCGGGGGTAAAGACGACGAGCTGTAGCTCGTACGAACCTGAACTGGTGATGAAGCGCTCGACGTCGACGACCAGCTCGCGGTAATCGCCGGGTGGATGATCTTCCGACGAATGCAGCAGGATCGAGTTGCCGAGCGTGTTGTCCGGTGCGATTGGGGTGAGATAGAGCAAGGCGCTGGCCACGGCGCCAACGTTGCGCGCGACAAGCACGATGTCGAGTTCGAAGTCGGAGTCGAATGTGAACCGTTCACCGTCGGACGGTGATTCGATGCGCGCCGCACGTGCACCGTCGCCTTCCGCGTCGGCATTCGGCCTGCCTTCTTCAGCGGGGGATTCTTGCTGCTGCTGGTTCGATTCGCGGGTGGGGGAGCTGGCTCCCTGGAGAACGAGTACGACCGGGACGGTTTGTGATTCGGAGCGACCGGCGGCGTCAACAGCGGTGATTGTGACCTCGACCTCACCGGTTTCTCCGGGCGTCCAGTCGATTCTGGCGAGATAGCGCGGTTGCACAATGGCGCATTCGCATCGCTCGTCGACCGCTCCACCCAGGGCGTCGCATTGCTCCTTTGCTTCATTGTCCTGACAGGCTTCGTCATGTTCAGGGACCGGCTCGAGGACCGGGATCACGGAGGCCACACGGCGGCCGTTTACCAACATGTCGAATCTCTCGATCGGCTGGCTTCCGCTGGCGGAGATAGCCAGCCGGATGGTGCTGCCCGCGGCAAACTGCTGGAAGGGAGATATTCCGAGTACTTCGACACGAATTGCCGCCGCCACTCGCGCCTGGTCATTCGTAACTTCGACTCTGATGTCCCTGGCGAACTCGATCCCGTCGGCGTCGAGGGCGATGATCCGGACATTGGCAAAACCCAGTCGCTCGGGCGTCCAGATGAAGGAGCCGATCCAGGCGCCCCGATCCTCGGAGTATGGCGGGACCACATCGGCGACTTTGGCATCGTCAACGAGTAGCTCAAGCGTCGCGATTGGACTTCCGGAGGAGATTGTGACGGTGATGCTCTGGGGCTCGCCGAGCAGGACCAGTTCGCCTTCGTCGAGCGAGACAACCATGACCGGCGCGTCTGGCTGGCCGGTGTCGAGCAGGTCGAGTCGATTGATGACGACCACAACCGCGGCGACAATCCCGCCGATGACCAGGAGAATGGCGATTGAGCCGATTCGGCTGCCCATGCGACTCCTGCGCATTGCTTGATCAATGGCCGATCATGGCCATCGTCGTGACGGACCGATTCGCCGTCACTCTATAGCGCGCTCTGGGGCCGGACGGACTAGCGCTGGCGCTGCGCCTCCGCGTTGGCGACCAGGTGACGTGTCTGTTCGATCACGTCGGGAGTGACGGAAATCGAGGTGATCCCCCAGTCAACAAGACGTTGAGCCAGGTCGGGATGTTCCGATGGCCCCTGGCCACAGACCGACACGGTGATGCCGCGCCGCTTGGCGGTGGTGATCACGTGCTCAATGGCTCTGAGCACAGCAGGATTTCGCTCGTCAAATGTGTCGGCGAACCGTTCGGAGTCGCGATCGATCCCGAGCGTCAGTTGCGTCAGGTCGTTAGAACCAATTGACACGCCGTCGATACCGCAATCGATGAACTCGTCGAGCAGCAACACATTGGATGGCACTTCGACCATCATCCAGAGCTGGAAGCCATCGGGTTCTCCGGCGTTTCTCGCGAGACCGTAGTCATCGACCTGTTTGACAACCTGCGACATTTCATCAGGTGTGCGGACGAATGGGATCATCAAGTGGAGGTTGGGATGATCTTCGCGGACGTGCTCGAGGGCGCGGAGCTCAAGTTCGAACAAATCGGGCTCGCGAATGTAGCGCGCGGCGCCCCGATAGCCGATCATCGGGTTTTCCTCGTCGGGCTCGTAGATGTCGCCGCCGGTCAGGTTGGCGTACTCATTGGTCTTGAAGTCGGTGGCTCGATACACGACCGGTCGCGGGTCGAAGGCCGATGCGATCTTGCGCATGCCCTCCGAGAGGCGGCGTACGTACTCGTCCTGGCGCCCCGTGTTGATGAAGTTGCGGGGATGCTCGCCCAACCGGGCGATGATGAACTCAGCGCGCAGGAGTCCAACGCCGTCGACATCGCGCTCGGCAACCCGATCGGCGATCTCCGGCTCGGCCAGGTTGACGTAGAGCTTGGTTTCGGTGGCGATCGGCGCGTAGAGTTCTTCTTCGCGGTCGTGCCACCAGGTCAGCAGTTCGCTCTGGACACCGTCATAGATCAATCCTGACGCACCGTCGACGGTGACCTCGCGGCCCTCGGCCAGTTTTGCTGCTCCTGCGGCGCCAACGACGCAGGGGACGCCGAGTTCGCGGGAGATGATCGCGGCGTGGCAGGTTCGGCCGCCGCGTTCCGTGATGATCGCGGCGGCGCGCTTCATTGCCGGGACGAAGTCAGGGGTCGTCATTTCAGCAACCAGCACGTCGCCCTCGCCGATACTCGACGTTTCGCGGGCATTGAGAATCACGCGGATGCGTCCGCTGGCGACGCCTGGCGAGGCGGGCGAACCATCGAGGATTGGCGGGTCGGCTGGCGTTGGCGCCGGGTTGTCGCCGTTGGTTCTGGCAGGGGGCGCCACCGTAGTGATGGGACGGGTCTGGAGGAGATAAAACTGATTGTCCGCCCAGCCCCACTCTATGTCCTGGGGTGAGCGGTAGTGAGATTCGATCCGTTTGCCGATCGTCGTCAGTTCGACGATTTGCTCATCGCTGAGCTTGGCCATTGACCCGTCCGACTCGGACAGATCCTGCCAGACATTGGCTCCATGCTCGGGATCCAGCCGGCCGTCGGGCGAACGGACCAGACGGCGATCCTGTGTGAAAATCTGGCGTTCCAGTATCTGGTTGGCCGATTTGTCAACCTCGTAGTGGTCAGGCGAAACAAGGCCGCCCACTACCGCTTCGCCAAGTCCGAACGCGGCCTCAATCACGACGCGGTTGTGGTCGTTGGTGATCGGGTCGACGGTAAACATCACGCCGGACGATTCCGATTGCACCATTCGTTGCACGGGAACGGCCAGGTCGACGTCGAGGTGTCCCCAGCCGGCCTGCTCGCGATAGAAGATGGCACGTGCCTCAAACAGGGAAGCCCAGCAGCGCTGGACGGCTTCGACGACGTTGACGCCGCCCTCGATGTTGAGGAAGGTCGCCTGCTGTCCGGCGAACGATGCTTCGGCCAGATCCTCGGCCGTCGCCGAGCTGCGGACCGCGACCGGGCCCTCACCCAGCTCTGCGTAGGCAGCGGTGATCTCCTGCTGCATCGTGGCCGGCATCTCGGCCTGTTCGATGGCGTGCTGCACGGCATCGGCGGTGGCATTGAGTTGGTCGTCGTCGTCGACGTTGAGACCGTGCAGAATGCGCCGCAGGACGTGATCGAGTCCGCTGTGATTGATGAATTCGCGATAGGCGCGGGTGGTGACCACGAATCCCGGCGGCACCGGGATGTTGGCCTGCGTGAGCTCGCCCAGGTTCGCCCCTTTGCCGCCGACAAGTGGGACGTCGTCTCGTCCGACTTCGGCGAACCAGACGATGTGTTGGGAGTCAGAGGTCATGAAGGAAGTCCGCGGAAGGCTGGCTGGGACGTTCACGGCTCGCGGAGGCAGGATATCACCGCCTCGACAATGCACGACTATCACCCAGTTTCCCCGCGTACCGCGCGGTCGAGAACGGTCTGCTCGGGACTACTCGACCGTGACCGTCTTTGCGAGGTTGCGCGGCTGGTCGATGTCCAGACCCCGAGTCAACGCGAGCTGGTATGCGAGCAGCTGGACCACCGGCGTGAGTGAAAAGGGCGTCAGCAGCGGCGGAGCAGGGGGCACGGCGATGAAGTGGTCGACCAGCTCGGCGAGTTCGGCGTCGCCTTCGTCGCCAACGGCGATCACCGGTGCTCGTCGGGCCCTGACCTGTTGAATGGCGGAGGTCATCTTGTCGAATAGCGGGCCGCGGGGCGCCAGCGCAATCACCGGGAATTCCTGATCGAGCAGCGCGATCGGCCCATGCTTCATTTCTCCGGCCGCATACCCTTCGGCGTGAACGTATGAGATCTCTTTGCATTTGAGGGCCGCTTCCATGGCGAGCGGATACTCAATGCCGCGACCGAGCACGAGGAAGTTTGAGGCAGCGCCGAACAGCTGGGCGATCTGGGCGCAACGAGCGGCTTGGCCAATGCCGCGCTCCAGCAGCGACGGCGCGGTGAGCAGCTGTTCGAGTCGTTTACTGAGCGCCTCCGTGCTCAGCCGACCCTGCGCGTGACCGATCCGGCAGGCGAGCAGATACAGCGCTGCCAACGAACCGACAAATGTCTTGGTCGAGGCGACGCCCACCTCGGGACCGCAGCGGATGATGATCGACGTGTCAGCCTGGCGGGTTGCTTCCGAGCCATCGACGTTGGTGATCACGACCTGCGGCGCGCCCCATCGATCGCGCACGTGGTTCATGGCGCCCAGGGTGTCGATCGTCTCCCCGGATTGCGTCACGGCGACGACCAGGGTCGATGGTCCCAGCACGGGAGCACGAAAGCGAAACTCTGATGCGTTGTCAAAGTCAGCGGGAATGCCGGCGATTTGCTCGATCCACCAGCGTCCGATCATTGCCGCGTGGAGCGAGGTGCCCATGCCGATGACCAACACTCGCTCAATGCTGGCCAGCGTCTCTGCCGGCAGTTCGAGATCGTCGGCGAGCGCGCTCGCCGGTTCAAGTCTGGCCCGGCCGCGAATCGTGTCGGACAGCGCGCGAGGCTGTTCGTGGATCTCCTTGAGCATGAAGTGCCGGAAGGGCCCGCGGGCAATCGCGACGGGATCCAGGTCGACCTGGGTGGGCTCTGGCTGGAACTGCGTTCCCCCTTGACGCCGGATCGAGACGCTCTCTGACTCAATCGTTGCGATTTCGCCATCCTCAAGGTGATACACACTGGTCGTGTGGGGCAGCAGCGCGGGGAGGTCGCTGGCGACGAACACTTCACCGTCGCCGTATCCGATCACGATTCCCCCGGCGGAACCCTTGCGTGCGGCGTAGATCCGGTTCGGGCTGCCGCGATGGACCGCAGCGATCGCGTTCGCTCCACGCAGGCGGCCAATGGCGGACGCCAGGGCGTCTCCGAATGACTTTCCCGCTGCCAGCTCTCTCGAGATCAGCTCGGGAATGACCTCGGTGTCGGTATCGGATTGCCAGGAACGACCTTCGGCGTCGAGCCGTTCCTGCAGTTCCGCCTTCAACTCGCGGTAGTTCTCGACAATGCCGTTCTGCACGACAATCACGTCGCCAGAGGAGGAGGCGTGCGGATGGGCATTGCGATCGGACGGTTGGCCGTGAGTGGCCCATCGCGTGTGACCAATTCCGGTCGCGCCGCCCGGCATCCGATCGATCGCCGCTTGCAGGTCGCGAAGTTTGCCCTCTCGCTTCATCACCGACAATGCGCCGTCATGGTCGAGGACCGCGATGCCCGACGAGTCATAGCCCCGATACTCGAGACGTTGCAATCCCTCAAGCAGAATCGGGCCGGCTGCTTGATGGCCGACGTAGCCCACGATGCCACACATGGAGAACCCCGCGTCTACCCCGCCGCCGGCGTCGTCCAACTGCGACCGTTGGAACGCGGATTCGGTTGCGGCTGCCTGCTGGCCGTACCGTCCCGTGCACTGCCGTCTGCCATTGACTCTAAGAGCTCAGAGAGCGTGTAGACGAATGAAACTGGTCGATTCAGCGTGGATTCCAGATCAGCCGGCGTGAGATCATCAAGAAATTTCGCCCCGAAGTAGTCGAGCGATGCTCGTGGCAGGAACACGTGCTCGGCCAGTTCAGTGCGTGCGAGCGCCATTGCGAAGTCTCCGCCGGGGATGAGTCCGCTGACGTTGACCCGCTCGCCGAACAGGGAATTCTGGATTGGGATGACCCGAAAGTCGACGCCGGTCAGGGCAGAGACTTCGTTGCACAACTCGCGAAGCGTTGGGGCGATGAGGGTGCCGCAGGCAATCAGGGCCGAAGTTGAGGGAACGTTGAGTCGGCCCTCCTGAATCCGGCGTCGGGTGTTGCGCCAGTCCTCTATCAAGGTGCGGGTCATGCCGACGCCGTTTTCCCATTGCGGGAAACCGTCGTAGCGCCGCTTCGAGGGAATCTGGGCGCCTGCGGTGAGATAGAACTCGTCACTGGGAAACACGACCGAGTTACCCCGTTGCGATCGGGTCTGGCGCTGCCAGCGTCGCAGCTGCCTGACCACTCGTTGGGCCTCGGACTTGCTGTGCGCCCGCATACCGGCGTCTTTGATCCGCTCCTCGCCTTCCAGTGAGGAGCCCACCGGCACCACGCCGATTGATACCACGTTCCCTTGACTGAGCAGGTCCCCAACCGTCTGATCGAGGGCGTCGCCGTCGTTCACCCCCGGACATAACACGACCTGCGTGTGGACTTCGATTCGCATGTCGGCGAGCCGTCGCAGTTGCTCGAGAATGTCGGGGGCGTTGCGGTTGCCCAGCAACCGTCGCCGCAGTTCCAGGTCGGTGGCATGGACGCTCACGTGCAGTGGGCTCAGCCGTTGCTCCTCGAGGCGAGTCCAATCGTCGTCCGAGAGGTTGGTGAGCGTGACGAAATTGCCGTGCAGGAACGAGAGCCGGTAGTCATCGTCCTTGACGTAGAGCGGACGCCGCAGACCCTTCGGCAATCCCTTGAGGAAACAGAAGAAACACTTGTTGTTACAGATCCGGGTACCGTCAAACGCTTCGTCCGTGAACTCGATCCCGAGCGGCTCATCGATCGGCTTCTCAAACTCGACGATGGCGAGTTCGCCGTCATGTACGACCTCAAGCTCGACGAAGTCGTCGGTCGTCTGAAATCGGTAATCCACGGGGTCGCGGATTGGCTGACCGTTGACCGCCAGCACCTGGTCGCCAGGACGCAGTCCGGCTTCTTCGGCGATTGAGTCAGGCTCGACGGCGCTGATAGCGCCCGGTGGAACGACGGTACGGCGCGGACGGGACATTCGCAGTCCGAGAAACCCTGTCGGGGTGTAGCTAGACGGCGGCCGACATCGCGGCGTCGATTTCTTCGATTCGTTCGACCACGGCGTCAATCGAGAAGTCGGGAGTTGACGCGCCGGCGGTGACGCCAATGTCTTTGTGGCCGTCGAACCATTCACGCTTGAGTTCATCGGCGGTCTCGACGTGATATGTCTCGACGCCGTTGGCTCGGGAGAGTTCGGCCAGGTGCCTGGTATTGGCGGAGTTGTGACCGCCGACGACGATCATCAGGTCGACGTCCTCCGTGAGATCGCGCGTTGCGGCCTGTTGGGACGTCGTGGCATTGCACAGCACATTGACCACTCTGATCTCGGTGATTTGGTCGATCCGCGCGCGCATCAGATTGGCGACGAACACGGCGAAGCGCTCGGGGGTGTGCGTGGTCTGAGAGATCACGCCAATCTTGGAAGGCAGATAGTCGGGGAGGTCTTCGAGCGACTCGTCCTTGATCACGATGCCGCGTCCACGGCACCAGCCGAGCACGCCCTTGACCTCGGGATGCGTGGGATCGCCGAAGATGATGACGGTAAAGCCACGTTCGGCCAGATTTCGCGCGGCACGCTGGGAACGCGAGACGAACTGACAGGTGGTATCGATCACTTTGAGTCCGCGATCCTCAATGTCGCGGACGACGGTCTCGCCGACGCCGTGCGCCGTGATCGCGACCGTGTCGGTCTCGACGCCGACCGCCGAGCGGTCTTCCTTAACTCTGATTCCAGTGTGTTCGAGTTCTTCGACCACCTGCGGGTTGTGAACCACCTGTCCGAGGGTGGTCACTCTCGTGCCGTTGGCGGCCGCCTCTTTCATCATGTCGACCGCTCGACGCACGCCGAAGCAGAAGCCCATGTCGCTCGCGCGGTGAATTTTCATGCTGCTGCTCCAGGTTTGTCGTCAGGTTTGTCGTCGCCGATGTGGCCGCTCCTGCCATCCTGATCGGTGTCGTCGTCGACCAGGTCCGCATATACGCCACGATACGCGGGGGGTAGCTGTTCGGCAATGGCTCGCATGATAGTGATATGCGCGGCGTCGATGTCGTCGCGCGTCACGCGGGCGCCCTTGGGCCTGACCACGAATGGGTTCGACGCAGTCATCCGGACCGTTGTTCGCGCGATCAGGGAGCGCCAGCCGGCCCGCATGCGCTCGGATCCGGTGATTCCGACCGCGACCACGGGAACCTGGGTGCGCAAGGCGAGCAATGCGGTACCGGAGTGGGCTTGCATCATGGCGCCGGTGTCGGAACGGTGTCCCTCGGGGAACATTCCGACCACAGCGCCGTTGGCCAGCAGACGCTCAGCTTCGCGAATCGCCAATCGATCCCCCGCTCCGCGCCGCACCGGAAACGCGCCGGACAGTGCGAAGAGATAGCCAATGATCGGTTCTTTCTGAAAGAGCTCGACCTTCGCCATGTATCGGGGAGAGCGGGGATAGATGGCAGACGCCATCATCGCCGGATCCGCCGACGAGACATGATTCGAGGCGATGATCACGCCGCCCTTGGGGATGCGGTCGAAATGGTTCCATTGGCAGCGCACAATCCTGAGGAATGCCAACCGGGCGAAGAAGCCGGCAACCAGGAACCAGACTCGCGACGCGTTAGGCATACCCATCATGCCGATGTCGGCCAGTGCCTTGTACTCGCCGAACACCAGGCGAGTCAGTTGTCGAGTGACCCAGCGGTACACGCGTCGGCGCATTTGTCAACTCCGTCGCGTAGTTGGAGTTGATTGGTCGATGGCGAGACCAGGAATGCGTTCCCGAATGATCGCCTCCGCAATGTCTATGGACTGCTCGAGCGTTAGATCCGAGGTATCGATCCAAACCTCGTCGGAGGAGTGGCTCAATGGAGAAGCGACACGTCCTTGATCACGGGCATCTCGACGTCTGATGGCTCTGAGGACCTCTGACTCACTCCCGATCGCCTTGTTCTCCGCTGCCCGTCGTCTGGCGCGGACTTCATCCCTGGCATCGAGAAATATCTTTGCGGGAGCATTGGGAAGGACGACGGTGCCGATGTCGCGTCCCACAACGATCATGCAGCCTTGCGCCGCCTCCGACTGTTGAATGGCAACCATCAGCTCTCGCACCCCAGCGTTGGCGGCGACAATCGGAACGCCCGACTCGACTTGTGGCTGGCGCAGGTGCGGCGTGGCGTTGTCGCCGTCAACGAAGACGTCCATTTCCACGGAATCTGAGTCGGTTCTCGGGGACAGATGAAACTCCGACGCTCGGATTAGTTCAGCAACGCTGTCCTCTTCGTCCAGATGGACGCCTTTGCGCTGTGCCTGCCAGGTCGCGGCGCGATACATGATTCCGGTGTCGAAGAGCCGCCAGCCGAGGCGCTTCGCCAGGGCGCGGCCAACGGCGGTCTTGCCTGAAGCGACCGGACCATCGATCGCGACGAGTCGGTTTCGGCAGTCAGGATTTCGTGAGGGTGCCACAGCACAATGGTAGTGGCGGGCTGCTTACGACTCAGCATTGTCGGTGTCGCTGGTCAGCCCGGCGGCACGCCGCAGCAACCGGATCTCCCGGCGGCTCAACGGGCGGAACTTGCCGGTGGGCAAGTCGCGGAGCAACAGTGGACCGAAGCGCACTCGGCGCAGGGTGACGACAGGATGGCCGATGGCGTCGCACAAGCGCCGCACCTCGCGCTTTCGTCCGGTGTGCAGCGTCAGGGTGAGCCATGAGGTGGTCCGGCGCTTATTCAAACTCCGCCCTGGGCGACGCGACCTGGCAGGTTTGGCCTGCAGGATCTCGTCCTGGTCGCGGATGCCTTCGAAGATTCGATCCAGAGCCCGATCGCTCGGTTGGCCGATGACCTCGGCCAGGTACACACGCTGCACCTCCTGGGATGGATGGAGCAGTCGGTCCACCAATGGGCCGTCGTTGGTCAGCAACAGCAGACCTTCGCTGTCCAGATCCAACCGTCCGACCGGGACGCAACGCGGGGCGTTGGCGGGAAGGAACTCGACCACTGTGTGGCGGCCGCGGTCGTCCTGCACGGTCGAGAGGACGCCGCGCGGTTTGTTGAGCGCGTAGTAGCGAAGCGGTTCTGGTTCGGACAGTGGCCGGCCGTCGAGGGTGATCTGTTGACTCGCAGGATGGACGCGAAGAGACAGGTCGGTGACCACCTGACCGTCGACCGTGATTCTTCGTTGTCTAACCAGCTCCTCGGCGGCGCGCCGCGAGGCGGCGCCGCTGCGGGCGATGGCGACGGCGATGCGGATCCGGTCGGAGTCGATCATGGCCCGTCGGACTCGTTCTGGCGCCGGGCGTGGTCGAGCGTCGCCGACTCGTCTGCTGGGCCGTTGTACGTCGCCGGTTGGACTCCCGACTCCGGAGCGCTCTCGACCGGTTGGACTCTGCGGATCACGAGCGTGAGGATGACGCCGATCAGAGCGAAGCTGACGATCATCCAGGCGTTAACGCCCTCTTCGGGTGGCGCATTCACGATTGGCAGGCGGCCTTCGTCTGAGACTGGTGTCTTGAGCGAGGCGGATCGAATGGCGTCTCCAAGGAGCGGCGTCACCTCTGCGGTCCCGGGTGTCGGATGGGCGGTCACTGTCCAACGCTCAGGCTCGACCGCGATCGACAGGCCCTGGGCGGGAGCAGGCAGGTCGTCATGTCCATAGCTGACTTCGTAAACGGGCCGTCCATCAGGGGCGAAGATTGAGATGGTGTCGGCGTCGTTGTTGAGGCCGTTGCCGATCCGCTCCACGATGATGGTATCTGCCTCTATTTCGAGCGATTTCGTGGCAACCACCAGGTAAGCGCCGGCGCCGAGCTCTCCCTGGAGTTCAGTGTGTCGACTGTTGTCCCCTATTGACCACCCGGAGAGGTTGATCGATTGGTCGGTTGGATTATGAATCTCGACCCATTCCGGTTCGCCCGGCAGCGGCGCCGGCAGAATCTCCGTGATCCTCAGCCTCAGTTCGGCCTCAGGTACGACCTGATTCGGCGACGGTTCCGATTGGGCGGGTTGCATCGGATCTGCGCCGCTCAGCCGGCGGGTCAGCGGCGGTTGCGCATCCGGAGCGCTCGTAGCGGGCGCGGCCGGGGGAGACGGATTGAGCGTGCCGGGTGAAGGTTTGCCAACAAATGGCGGGTCATCCGGGGATGCCCGTTGGACTGACTCTTCCTGATCGGGCGCGGTGATCGCGTCGTGCGAGCGATCGTCACCCCAGCTGATTGCGCTGACTATCTCGCCGGCGGGATCGATCAGACGTAGCTGATCGCCACTGTTGGCGAGTCCGTTGCCGATTCTGCCGTCAGTGACCGCAACGACGACCTCCGGCCCAGCCAGTTCGGAGGCGCCGATAGCGATGGATGAGTTTGATGGCACGATGAGGCCGTTCAGGAGGTCGGACGAGGTGTTGTCGGCAATCGACCAGCCATCGAGCTGCATAGGCAGATCGGACGAGTTGGTCAGTTCAAACCACTCGTAGGAATGATCGTTGCGACCTTGCCCGGCATTCGGATACACCTCACTGATCCAGATCGCTGCTTCGTGTGAATCTTGCTGAACTCTGGAGTTGCGGCTCATACGAAGGACCTGAGAAGCGACGGTCGATCCTTGAAGCGACTTCGGCTCGTGCTTCGCACTGACCATTGTGGCGTTGTGACGTTCGAAGTCGAACCATGGGACTCGAGGGTGAATCCTGGCGAACGGGCTGAAGTGCAACGCTTCACCTGCCACGGCCGGAGGCAATCGGTGGAACGTTTCGTCATTGCCCCAGCTGGCCGTCGACAGCCAGTTGCCGTTGCTGTCTCGGAGCACGAGGTGACCACCCTCACTGGATAGTCCGCTGCCGATGACGCCATCGTGCTCCTGGATGTCGTACTCGGCGCCGGGTTCGATTCGGACCGAGCGCAACCTGATCAGCGAGTTGTTGACGGTGAGCGTCCAGTTGACCGTAATCACGGGTTGGCGTGAGATGTTTCGAATCGTGATCGTCTCTGGCTCGTCATCCTTCGGATCGATCAGCGCTCTGGTGATGCGGACCGAGGTCTCGGGCCGTGGATGACGATGGCGTTCGGGCTCCGCGCTGATGGCTTCGCCGAGCGTCCACGGCGTCAGGCGATCTGAGACGGACTGGTTGCCCAAGGCATTTCTGATGATCGATTGGCGCGGATTGGGCGGCTCGGTCGCTCGCGGCCAGCGGACGTCTCCCCAACTCACAGCGTCGTAGCGAACTCCGTACGGATTGATCAGCGCGACGCGATCGCCGGCGTTGCGCAGGCCGGTGCCGATATTGCGCGATTCGAGGATGATGAGCGATCGTCCGGCGGGAACCGAAATGTCGGCCGCGCGGCCGACGACCAGGACCGATTCTCCGCCTTGCAACTCGAACGCCGGTAACGGGGCGATGGCCTGCGCGTCCTCGATGGTCCAGCCGTCCAGGTTGACCGGGTGGCGCTCGAGGTTGTGGATTTCGATCCATTCGTAGGACTCGAGGGAAGTGCCGTCCGCGGCGACGTTGGGATACACCTCGGTGATCATCAGGCTGGGATTGTGAGACGCCTGGACGGAACCGGGTTGGTTGGGAACTGAGAACAGGAGAATCGCGAGCGTGAGCGGGACCAGAGATTTAGGAAACGACCGTAACGCGACGGCGAACAGTGGTTTGTTCCTCGACCAGGATGGTCTGCTTGTGCTGCGGCGCCGGGGCGATGATTTGTCGAACCTGGTCAATCATCGCTGGTGCAGCATAGCGAGCGGTGAACTCGAGCACGGTCGCGGCGGCGATGAGCTGCGCAGCGCCGCGGAGAGCGGGCAGGAACGGAGCCAGATCTTCGCGGATCGCAGGCAGTAGATCGTTCGAGCGAGGCTCGACGATGGTCGGCGTCAGGACCGGCAGATCCGGTTCGGTCATACAGTCATCATAGAGTTATCGGACTACGCAGGTAACCAATTACTCACAGCGTCCACATTTGACATAACGACTGGATCACGATTCCTCTGGGTCCATCTCAGACTCGACCGCTGCGGTGATGTCCAAGCCTATGTCGTTTGCTGTTGTGGCAACCGAGTCCTGAGCGGCGATGGCCTGCAGCGACTGGAGGATGAAGGCGGGCTCGCGGCTGGCGCCGGCTTCGCGGATGGCGTGGAAGAGCGGGGTCTCGGAGTCGGAGTCGTCACCATGCTCGGCCCAGAGCGGATCGAACAGCGGTCCGCGTATGGGGTATTCGGCCCAGGTGACGGTCGGACCGCGGTCGAGCTCCGTGGTCACACGTTGGAGGACCATGCCGGAGCGGTCGGCCTGTGTGGCGATGAGATCGTGGATGACCTGCTGCCAGGTGCCGATCGGACCGTCGGGCAGGGCGGGATGGAGGTTGAGGCAGGGTAAGCGCTCGCAGATAACGTCGGTGATGACCAGCATGTAGCCGGCAAGCATTGCCACATCGGGCGAGTACGGGAGCATTTGTTCGTACAGATAGCGGTCGTAGTCGCGGCGCCATGACGCGAGTTCCTGTCCCGGGACCGAGATCTGGCCGCCCACGCGCCGACGCCATTCGAGGGAACTGCTTGAGATTAAGGGCATGCCGGCCTGTTCGACGTCATTGAGAAACAGGTCTGTATTGGACGACTGGCCGCGGACCCGGTTGCAGACGACGCAGACGATTTCAGCGTCCAGACGACCCTCGCGGATGGCTTCGATTGCGGCGTTCAGCAACATCCGCGAACTGGTGCCCTTGGCGGTTGCGAACCAGGCGATGCGGAGGGTCATCGAGTGGAATCCAGGGATGGCGCGGGCTGGCAGAGGGAGATATTGGACGGAAAGTGCCAATCACGTGCTGTGGATTGGAGATTCTGCTGAGAATCGAGCAGATTTGTCCAGATTTGTCCAGATTTGTCCAGATGGGTCCGGAAATCGTGAGTGTTTGGCTGGGGAGTTCCAGACGGTTCCGGGGTGTTCCGGAATGCGGGGAAGGTCATGGCGAGCTCCGTGAGGGGGTGATTGAATTTCGGATACTGGCCATTGTATGTGCACTGATGTTCTGTGGTTGGCCTGTGCGGATCCGAGTAACTCAGGGAACGTCTGCCGCCGTGGCTCGTGGGCCCTCACCCTAACCCTCTCCCTCAGGGAGAGGGAACCGGAACGGAGGTTGTGTGCGGATCTCCTCAGGGAGCGGGGCCGGAACTGGGCCAGGGGATTACGTTTCGTCTCGGAGGGCGTCGATGCGGAGTTCGGCGTCGGTGAGGAGTTGCTGGGCTTGCTGGCTGAGCTTGACGCCTCGCTCGTAGGCGTCGACGGCCTCGTCGAGAGGGAGGCCGCCATCTTCCAGTTCGGTGAGGACTGCTTCGAGATCCTCGACGATCTCCTCGTAGGGGCGTTCGGGTACGTCAGGCATGGGGTTGCTCCTTGGCGGGGCTGGCGTTGGAGGCGGTCCGGGCGGCGATGTCGCCATCGGCGAAGCGAATTGAGATGTCCCGGTCGGGACTGAGTTTGGCAGCGGCTGTCACGACCTGACCATGCTCGTCCGAGACAATGGCGTAACCACGCTCCAGGGTTGCCAGGGGGTTAAGCGCGCTCAGTCTGGAGGCGCTGGCGGTCTGTTGGGCTCTCAGGAGGGCCAATTGCCGTTCGATCGCCTGAGCGAGTTCTCGGCTGCGGCGATTGAGTTCGATGCGCATGGTCGGCGGGTGAGGCGCGGAACGGTCGAGCCGTTCGCGGTTGAGCAAGCCTTGCTGGGAGAGTTCCATGATTCGGCTGTCGATCTGCTGGTCGACGGCCTGGCGGAGTCCGGCAACGCGCGCGGCCTCTTCAGCGCGGTCCGGGACCGCGATCTCGGCGGCGGCGGACGGGGTCGGCGCGCGACGATCGGCGACGTGATCGGCAATGCTGACGTCTGTTTCGTGGCCGACGGCAGAGATGACGGGGATGTCGCTGGCGAAGATGGCGCGGGCGACAGGCTCCTCGTTGTAGGCCCAGAGGTCCTCGGGCGAACCGCCTCCTCGGGCGACGATGATCAGGTCGGGCTCATCGGAGGTCAGGAGGTTGAGCCGCTGGATGCCCTCGGCGATCGATTCGGCGGCTCCGGCGCCCTGGGTGAGACAGGGCGAGAGGACAAGCGAAGTGAGCGGCCAGCGACGTGACAGCACATGCTGGATGTCGTGCCAGACCGCGCCGCTGGACGAGGTGACGACGCCGATCCGGCGGGGGTAATGCGGCAATGGGCGCTTGCGCTCAGGGTTGAAGAGGCCCTCGGCGCTGAGGTTGCGGAAGAGACGCTCGAACTCGGCCTGGAGGACGCCTTCACCGATTGGGCGGAGGTCGTCGACGATGATCTGCAGGGAGCCACGGGGGAGGTAGATGTCGGCGCTGCCGTGCACGAGCACCTGGTCGCCCTGCTGAACGGCCATGCCCCGGTTGTCGCGGCGGAAGAAGGCGCAGGACAGAGCGGCGTCTGACTTGCCGTCCTTGCTGGCATCGGCGAGGTCGAAGTAGTAGTGGCCGGCGCCGGAGCGGTTGAAGCTGCGGACCTCGCCCTCGATCCAGACGTCGTTGAGGTTGGGGTCGGCCTTGAGCAGGGTCTTGATGTGGCGTGCGACTTCGCCGACCGGTCGGGATTGAGGGGTTCCGGCAGCCGGTTCGGAAGACTGGGGCTGGGGATTGTCCCAGTCGATGCGCTGTTGTTGGGCTCGTCGGACGTTGAAGCCGGATGGTGGTCGCTTGGGCATAATCCTGCTGTTTGCGGGCGGCCCCCTCCGCCGCTTCTCGGCACCTCCCCCAGAGGGGGAGGTCTTAGATGACTCAGGCGCGTTCTAGGTATTGGCCGGAGCGGGTGTCGACTTTGACGGTGTCGCCGGGGTTGATGAAGAGGGGGACGTTGACGGTGAGGCCGGTTTCGAGAGTGGCGGGTTTGGTCGCGCCAGTGGCGGTGTCTCCCTTGACGCCGGGGTCAGAGTCGGACACGACCAGGGGGACGGCGGCGGGGAGTTCCACGGCGACGGGGTTTTCTCCGACAATCAGGACTTCCGCTTCGGCGTTCTCGGCCAGGTAGTTGAGGGCGTCGCCGACGACGTCGAGCGAAAGCGGCTCCTGTTCGTAGGTGTCGGTGTTCATGAAGTAGAGGAGGTCGCCGTCGCGGTAGAGGTACTGCATCGTCTGATGTTCGGTGCGGATGCGGCGGAACTTGGTCCCGGCCTGGAACGTGCGCTCGATAGTGTGGCCGCCGCGAATGTCGCGCAGCTTGAGCCGGGCCTGGGCCGAACCGCGGCCGACCTTGATGTGTTCCCAGTCGACGATCTGGTATTCGTTGCCGTCAAGTTCGATCACGAATCCGCGCTTGAGGTCGCCGGTGGAGATCATCTTGTGCCTGTCAGTTGCGTTCGTTGAAGTTCGGTCTTGTTCGGCTGTGTTCGGTTGAGATCGATTGGGGAGGGCGTTGTCGCGCAGGTTAGGTAGGCTCAGCAATCATCCGCAGCTTGGGCGTGCCGGTGAACGAGTGGAAGCCGTCGTCGTCGAGCAGGCCCATGTCTTCGATTCGGACGCCGCCCCAGTCGGGCAGGTAGATGCCGGGTTCGATCGTGATGACCATACCGGCCTCGAGCGTGTCTTTGGACGTGACGCCGAGGTAGGGCTTCTCGTGGATCTGGAGTCCGACTCCGTGTCCGAGACCGTGGCCGAACTGGTCGCCGTAGCCGGCGTCAGTGATGACCCGCCGGGCCAACTGGTCGGCGTCTTTGGCCGACATGCCGGGTTCGACCATCTGAGCGGCGGTCTCGTGGGCGGCGAGGACGATGTCGTAGATGCGGGGGAAGGTCTCGTCGTGCTCACCGAGGACGATGGTGCGGGTCATGTCGGCGCAGTAGCCGTGCCAGCGAGCGCCCATGTCGATGACGATTGGTTGTCCCTCGTCGATGACTTCGTCTCGAGGACGGGCGTGCGGTCGTGCTCCCCAGGGCCCGGCGGCGACGATTGATTCGAAGGCCATGCCATCGGCGCCGTTGGATCGGGCGTATTGCTCGATCTCCCAGGAAACCCGCTGCTCGGTCCAGCCGGGTTGGATGGTTCGCTGGGCGTGGGCGAAGGCGTCGTCGGTGAGCGCGACGGCCTGGCGGAGCAGGGCCAACTCGGCGTCGTCCTTCAGGGCTCGTACTTGTTCAACGATTTGATCGGTCTGGACCAGCGCGGGTCGCTGACTGGCGGGCAGTTTGGCGTTGACGTCGCGGAGTTGCTTGTGGGCGGCGACCGTGACGTCGTTCGACTCGAAGCCGAGCCGTCCGCGGCCGAGCGGCCTGGCCAGTTCGCCCCACCACTCCTCCATGCCGCCCTTCATATTGACGATCTCAAACTCGGGCGATTCCTGGGCGGCCTGCTCGAGATAGCGGAAATCGGTCGCCAGTGCGGGCGGGCTGGACTCGCTGGCTGGAATCAGCAGCCAGCCATTTGAGCCGGTGAAGCCGGAGGCGTAGCGCCGGTTGTGGGGATTGGTGACCAGGAGCGCGTCGACGTTTGCCTGTTCGAGACGCTCGCGGATTCGGTCGAGACGTGTTGCGGAGGCGGTCATGAACTGGACTGCGGCTCCTGGGCATCTGGTCCGCCGCGTCCGTGGCGTTCCTGCAGCATGGGCACCAGTGCGTCGAGCGCTGCGAGGTAGCCTCTCCAGCCGAGTCCGGCGACGACGCCGTCCATGATCGGGGCGGTGACGAGGTTGTGACGGAACTCCTCGCGGGCGTGGACGTTGGAGAGATGGACCTCCATTTTGCCGCCGGGGAAGGCTTCGAGGGCGTCGCGAAGCGAGTAGCCGTAATGCGAAAGCGCGCCGGGATTGATGATCAGGCCCTCGGCGGAGCGTTCCTGCTGGATGAAGTCGATGATCGCGCCCTCGTGGTTGGACTGGTAGGGGCGGATCGTGACGCCCCATTCCTTGGCTCGCTTGCCGACCAAGTCTTCAATGTCGGCCAGGGTCTGGCTGCCATAAATCTCGGGCATGCGCTGGCCGAGGATGTTGAGATTGGGGCCTGAAATGAGCAGAACTTTCATCGCGCGTCGTCTTCATCCCGGCTGCGTCGTTGGCGGAGGAGGTCGGCGATGCCATCGAGGGCGTGTTCGATGGTGTCGCGTCGGGCGGCGTCGCTGACATGGGTGTAGATCTGGGTCGTGGACACGGAAGCGTGACCGAGCAACTCCTGCACCACCCGGACATCGGCGCCTCCGTCGATCATATGAGTGGCGAATGAGTGTCGCAACAGATGGGGATGCACGTCGCCGGGCAGACCGGCGCGCTGGGCGTATCGCCGCACGCTGAGCTGGATTGCGCGGGCGGAGAGCGGACCGCCGAATCGATTGAGCCAGAGCCAGGTCAGAGACTTCGAGGTGACCAGAGCCGGACGGCCGTCCCGCAGGTATCGCTGCAGCCAGTGCCGGGCTGATTTGCCCAGCAGGGCCATGCGTTGCTTGTCGCCTTTGCCCAGCACACGGATCGCGTTGTAGTCGTCGTCGTGATCGGTGGTGCGCATCCCAACCAACTCAGAAACTCGCAGGCCTGCGCCATAGAGGACTTCCAGCATTGCGCGATCCCGGATGCCTGATGGGGTTGAGACGTCGGGAGCCGATAGCAGGGACTCGATGTCGCGCTGGCTGAGCACGGTCGGGAGGTGCGAGGTGGCCCTGGGCGTTGCGGCCAGCACGAGTGGGTCGCGGTCGAGTTCGTCGGTCCGGTTCAGGTGGCGGGTGAAGGACCGGATGGTTGAGGCGCGGCGGCGGACGGAGGCTTCCGCAATCCCGCCGGACTGAATGTCGGCGAGGTACTGGCGGTAGTCGGCGCGGCTGAGGTCGGCGAGCTGATGATCGTGCTGCTCCAACCAGGTGAGGAAGTGAGAGATGTCGGAGCGGTAGTTGCGGATGGTGTGGGGAGAGAGGCCTCTTCCGTGTTGGAGGTGTCTGAGGTAGCGGTCGAGGGATTCCTCGGGCGACGGGGATACGGAGTTGGTGGTCACGAACTCACTGTAGGAGACGTACGAAGGGGCTAGCGCCGTCTTCCGCTCCGACGGCCTCCACGTCTCCCACCTCCGCGACGCGGTGCTTTCGGTTCGGCGAGCAATGCGAGGGCGCGGTCGAGGTTGATGGTCTCGAGATCGTCTTCGTCCTTGAGGTTGCGGCGCTCGTCGCCGGACTGGACGTAGGGTCCCCAGCGACCGGGGCGGACGGTGACTTCTTCGCCGGATTCTGGATGCTCGCCCAGGGTCTTGGGCCAGCGCAGCCATTCGATGGCGTGCTCGAGGTTGACGTCGGGGAGTTCCATGTCTTTGGGGACTGAGGCGCGGCGCGGCTTCGGTTGGCCGCGCTTCGGCCGGCCGACGACCTCGCCGAGCTGGACGAAGGGTCCGAAGCGGCCGTTGAGCAGCCAGACGTCGTCGTCGTAGTCGGGATGGCGTCCCAGCTTGCGCGGCAGTTGCAGGGTGGTTTCGAGGAGATCGCCAGCTTGCGCGAGGGTGAGGTCGGCCGGGGCCATGTCGGGCGGGAGCGGCGCGGTGCGCATTGTGTCGCCGACGCCTCGTCGGATGAAGGAAGAGCCGCCGCGAATCCGGACCTGGATGTCGTCGGGGCCGACGTGGTCGTCGCCGTCGAGGTCGAGGCTGAGTCCGCTCTCGTCCAGATTGAGGGCCCAGAAGGGGATGGTGTCGATTTTCTCGGCAACGCGGCCCTTGAGCCCGTTTTCGCTGCCGTCGTCTCCGAAATAGAACTCGTGCAGGTGCTGTTCTGCGCGGGCCTCGCCGCGGGCGATCTGATCGAGCGTGTCTTCCATATCGGCGGTGAACTCGGCGTTGACGAGGTCGGCGAAGTGCTGGGTGAGCAGATCGATGACGCCGAAGCCGAGGAAGGTGGGGATGAGCGTGCGTCCGCTGCGGGTGACGTAGTTGCGGTCGGTGAGGGTCTTGATGATTGCGGCGTAGGTACTGGGCCGGCCGAGGCCGTCGTCCTCGAGTTTCTTGACGAGCGTCGCTTCGGTGTATCGGGCAGGCGGCTGGGAGTCGCTTCGCTTTGGTTTGAAGTTGATGAGTTGGGCGGATTCACCCTCATTCACGTCGGGTAGAAGCTGTTGGCCGTCGCCTCGCGGCGGCAGGACTTCGTACCAGCCGGGGAAGAGGACGACCTGTCCGTTCGCGATCATCACGGCCGGATCGTCGGCGGGCCGGCCGGTCAACTGGGCTTCGAGCTCGATTCGGGTTCGTTCGACTTGCGCGTCGGCCATCTGGCAGGCGAGGGATCGACGCCAGATGAGGTCGTAGAGGGCGAAGTCGTCGCCATCGAGGACGCCGCGCAACGAGTCGGGAGTGCGGGCAATGTCGGTGGGACGGATTGCTTCGTGGGCCTCCTGCGCGTTACGCGAGCGGGTCTTGTAGGTGCGGAACTGGTGGTAGTCGTCGCCGTAGGTGGTCTGGATGTAGTTGGCAGCCTGGGCCAGCGCCTGATCGGAGAGGGTGACGGAGTCTGTCCGCATGTAGGTGATGAGGCCGACGCGCTCGGCGCCGAGATCGACGCCCTGGTAGAGGCGCTGAGCGGCGGCCATCGCGCGGGCTGCTCCCATGCCCAGGCGGTTTGAGGCGGCCTGTTGCATGGTCGATGTCGTGAAGGGCGGTGCGGGACGCATTCGGGCCTGGGTTTTGGCGATCGTCGAGACGAGCCAGTCGGCGATGACCAGCGTTGGCCGGATGTCTTCCAGTGTTTCTTCGGTTTCCCAGCGCTTGTTCGATGCTGCCAGCTGTCCGGTGGCCGGATCGAAGTCGGATGTTTGACTGGCGAGTTCGACACCGCCGAGCGAGAGCAGACGGGCACTGAGCTGGCTGTCGCCGATCGCGAAATCCGCGTTGGCGCCCCAGTACTCGGCGCTGACGAATGCCATGCGCTCGCGTTCACGCTCGACGAGGAATTTCAGTGCGACGCTCTGCACACGGCCCGCCGACGTTCCCTGGCCCAGTTTGCGCCAGAGCACCGGACTGAGCGAATAGCCGTACAAGCGGTCGAGGATGCGCCGGGATTCCTGGGCTTCGACGAGATTGCCGTCAATGTCGCGGGGCGATTCCAGCGCCTGTTCGATGGCAGTCGGCGTGATTTCGTGGAAGACGATGCGCTCGTAGGGGACCTTGGGTTTGAGCACTTCAAGCAGATGCCAGCCGATCGATTCGCCTTCGCGGTCTTCATCGGTGGCCAGCAGGACGCGGTCGGCCTGACGCAACTCTTTGCGCAGCCTGGCGACATGCTTCTTCGACTCGCTGGGCACGATGTAGTAGGGCTGGAAGCCGTGATCGACGTCGACGGCGAGGTCTGCCCACGGTTGGCCCTTGATCTTGGCAGGTCGTTCGGCGGCGCGGCGGGGCAGATCGCGGACGTGACCGAAACAGGCGCTGACGACGTAGTCGTCGTCGAGGAACCTGGAGATCGTGTCGGCCTTGGCGCCGGACTCAACGATGACGAGCGTTTTGCCGTTGCCTGAGCCGGCGTCGCTAGCGTCGGGCATAGGTCATCGGTCCTACCTGATGAATCAGACCCTTGAGTTCGAGCGTGGCCATGGCGGCGGCGGTTTCATGCACCGGCTGCTGGATCAGGCGCGAGAGTTCGTCGACGTGGATCGGTTCGCTGCCGAGCCGGTCGAGCAGCATCGCTTCCATGGGGTCCTCCGGCAGCTGTTCCACCAGCTCCGCCTGTCGTTCGATTGGTCCCAGGTTGAGTTCGTCGAGCACGTCCTGGGCGCAAGTGACGAGCTTACCCAAGCCGCGCTTGATCACGTTGTTGGCGCCGGTCGAGCGCTCGGAGGTGATCGGACCGGGCACAGCGAAGACTTCTCGTCCCTGATCGAGCGCAGAGGTCACGGTATGCCAGGTACCCGATTTTTCGCCAGCCTCGGTCACGAGTGTTCCAAGGGTCATGCCGGCGATGATCCGGTTTCGACGGGGGAAATATCTCGCGTCGGGACGCTTGCCGAGCGGGTATTCGCTGAGCATTGCGCCGCCGCTGTCGAGAATTCTGGACGCGAGCCCCTTGTGTTCCGGGGGATACACATGGTCCAGTCCGCTGGCGACGACCGCGATGGTCCGGCCGCCCTGATCGAGCGTCATCTCGTGCGCGACTCCGTCGACACCGCGCGCCAGTCCCGAGACGATGGTCAGTCCGGAGCCGGCGAGGTCGGACGTCAGCGTGCGCGTGACCTGGACGCCGTACGGCGTCGGGCGTCGGGTGCCGACGATGGCGAGTGACCATTCGTCTCGATCGATCAGTTGGCCGCGAACGTAGAGCAGCGGCGGCGGGTCGGCGATTTCCCTGAGCCGCCGCGGATAGCGCTCGTCGCGCGGCGTCAATGCGTCGATCCCGGCGTCGAGCATGCGGCCGTACGCCTCTGCCGGATCGAGCGTGGCGCGGCTGGTCTCGAGTTCTTCGATGGTTCCACTGTCCAGCCCGGCCTGACGAAGCTGAGCGCGGTCGGCACGCCAGGCTTCTTCGAGGTCCTCGAAGAATCGCTCCAACCCGGCCATTCGGGCCGGGCCGATTCCGGTGACATAAGAGAACGCGACGCGGAACGGGACGTCGTCGGTGGGCGGTTCGGTGAATTGCGGCACGGGCGCTCACATTAGCGCGAGATGGCCTCGCTGTCAGCAAGTGTGGATTCGCTGGTTTCAGCGCGCATTTGTACCACACGCCGGCCATTCATGCGCTCAACGACGACTGTGAGCGTGCCCAGACGCACCTCGTCGCCGACCTCCGGGATTCGTCCGAGGCGATCGAACACGAGCCCGGCGACGGTGTCGTAGTCGGCGGCTTCGATGTGACCGCCGATCTGTTCCAGCGCGGCCAACGGCGCTCGACCGTCAAGAATGAGTGCGCCGTCGACCAGCCGCGCGCCCTCGTTGTCGGCGCCGGCGGGGTCATACTCGTCGGCGATTTCGCCGACGATTTCCTCGAGAATGTCCTCAAGTGTGATCAGTCCGGCGGTACCGCCGTACTCGTCCAGCACGATGGCCATGTGGACTCGCGATCCGCGCAGCTCGTGCAACAGATCGTCGATGAGTTTGGACTCGGGGACGAAGATTGGCTCGCGTCCGAGCTCAGAGATATCCCGCTCGCGATCCTTGAGGATTTCGGCCATCAGGTCCTTGGCGTAGACGATCCCGATGATGTTGTCGACAGAATCCTCGTAGATCGGCACGCGAGAGAACCCATGCTCAAGCAGATAGTTGGCTGCGTCGGTCAGCGCGGTGTCGGAACGCAGCGCGGCGATGTCGGGGCGCGGAGTCATCGCCTCGCGCACGATGCGATCGCCGATTGTCATGATGCCGCGAATCATCTCGCGTTCGTCCTCGGCGATGGTCTCGTTCTCCTGCTCGATTAACACTTCGATGTCGGTCGGTTGCGGGGCGACTTCTGTGTGCCGCCGCCCCAGTCCGGTGACGAGGCGCGCGGGCGCCTCAAGGATCGCGGCGGGAACCAGAAATACGGCATCGAGCAGATCGATGACCGGGACAAAGTTCATCGCGAAGCCCTCAGGCCAGGTGGCTGCCAGACGCCGGGGCACGGAGTGAATCAGCGCGGCGACAATGGCAGAGACGAGACCGGTGACGACCAGGGTCTCCCACTGGAAGCCGGTCTCGCGGATGATGATGTAGAAGATGGCGGTAAACCCGCTGGCGACGGCGACGGTGCGGCCCACGGCGAACGAGCCCAGGGCTCGCTCCCGATCGGCGGTGATGCGTGTCAGCCGATTGGCGCGCCGACTATCGGGCTGACGGCTGGCGAGCAGCCGGGCCCGCGACCGCGGCAAGGAAATCACGCCGGCTTCAGCGATGGCCTCGAGCACGAGCAGCGCCACGGCGAGGATGAGAACGACCAGGGCGATGATTGAGCTGTCGCTCATAGGTCGTCCTCGGTTGTGCTGTGCGCCTGCCGCGACGGCGTCAGGCGGGCCGGATGGCCGACGGCGTTGCCGCCGTCGCGCACGTCCTTGTTGACCACAGCTCCCGCGCCGGTTCGGGCTCGATTGCCTAGGCGCACCGGAGCGATCAACATCGTGTCAGACCCGATGAAGGCGTCTTCGCCGATGATCGTCCGCTGCTTCGATTGTCCGTCGAAGTTGCAGGTGATCGCGCCGGCGCCGATGTTGGTCCTGGCTCCGACCTCGGCGTCGCCGATGTAGCTGAAGTGTCCGATCTGGACGTGCTCGCCGATGTAGGCCTCCTTCAGCTCGACATGTGTGCCGATGTGAGCGTCGGACTCGATGGTGCAGCCGGGCCGAATCGTCGAATAGGGGCCGACTTCGACATTGTCGTGGAGCACGGAACCCCGAACAGTGCAAGACTCCAGGTTGCAGTTGCGACCAACGGTCGTTGCTTCGATGATCGCGTTGGGTCCGATTCTTGAACCTTGGGCGATGGTCGTTTTGCCTCTGATGTGAGTGCCCGGCTCGACTACTGCCCCTGGCTCGATTGACACCTGTGCGTCGATCCAGACGGCGTTGCGGTCTCGGATATGAACATCTCCACTCAGGTGTTTAGCGATGATGTGAGGCCGCAACACCTCCTCAGCTTCGGCGGCATCGGCAGGAGTTTCCACGTTCAGTCGGCCGAGCGGTAGTTCAAGCTTGATTGCACGAGTTCGTTGGCCTCCGACCGTCGCCGGCATTGCGTCGGTGGCGTATGCCTCACGCGATTCTCCGGCCTCTTCGACCAACCGCTCCAGTTCTGGCCAGAGATAATCGGCGTCGATCAGGTAGAACCCGAGATTGACTTCGTTGATCCTGCGCTCAGCCTCTGTGGCGTCCTTCCATTCGACGACTCCCAGGTACCAACCGCCGGGATCGCGCCGGATCCTACCCATCCTTGCTGGATCTTCGACAACTGCCGTGGCCAGCGAAGCGTGGCAGGTGGGTTCCGCTAACAACGCCGAGACGTGTTCAGCGGTGATCAGCGGGAGGTCGCCATTGACCACGAAGACGTGTGACGTCTCCACATGCGTTCGCGCGGACAGGACGGCGTCAGCGGTACCGAGTGGCTCGTTCTGGACGGCGAAGTTGAGGTCAACCGTTCCCGAGTCGCTCCCCAGAGAGTCGCGCACGATCCTTCCGCGATCTCCGGGAGGGATAACCGCGACTGCGCGCCGAATCCCTGCATCGGCCAGGGCGTGGAGCACGTGCGACGCCATGGCGCGTCCACAGATTGGATAGAGCGGTTTTGGCAGTTCTGAGCGCAGGCGCTCGCCGCGTCCCGCAGCCAACACGACGGCCGTCACATGCGGCGAGGGGTCGGATTCTGGTGGATCGTCGTCGGAACTCAATCGGGGCTCCGATTCAAGCGGGCCGGTGCAATAACGCTACGCAGGCGATTCGCGGACTGTCAACTGCCGTTGCGGCGACCCACGGATGGCAATCTGAGGCATCAGAACGCTGCGTATACTCGGAAGTTGCAAGCCGTGGCTGACGATAGGTCGGCTCGGTCTTGCTCCAGCGTGCGCGATTGACCATTCGAGGCGGCTTGAGAGCTATGGACGCACAGAAGATCCGGCAGACATTCACCGATTTCTTCGTCGATCGCGATCACCTGGCTGTAGCGTCGGCGCCGCTTACAGCGCCCGGCGACCCGACCCTGCTGTTCACCAGCGCCGGGATGGTGCCCTTCAAGCCGTATTTTCTGGGCGAGGCTCAGCCGCCGCACCACCGGCTGACCTCGATTCAGAAGTGCTTCCGCACAACCGATATCGACGAGGTCGGCGACGCCTCGCATCTGACCATGTTCGAGATGCTGGGCAACTTTTCGCTGGGCGACTACTTCAAGGCCGAGGCTCAGGCCTGGGCCTGGGAACTGGTCACGGATGTGATCGGCATTCCGCCTGAGCGTCTGGTGGCGACCGTGTTCACCGACGACGACTACGCCTATGACCAGTGGAAGAGGATCGGCCTGCCTGACTCGAAGATCTACCGCTACGGCGAGGATCAAGGCAATTTCTGGGCGGCGGGTCCTACCGGTCCCTGTGGTCCCTGCTCCGAATTGCACTACGACATGCGTCCCGGGTATCGCGAGGACGCCGGTCCGGCCGAAGCGGACGAGAAATGGCTGGAGATCTGGAACCTCGTCTTCATGCAGTGGACGCGGTTCGAGGACGGCACGAGAGCCGATCTTCCGGCCCAGAGCATCGACACCGGCGCCGGTCTCGAGCGCTGGGCGATGATGCTGCAGGACCAGGACAATCTCTACGACACCGACCTGTTCTCGCCGCTGCTGGGTTACATCGGGGTTCGCTGCGATCGCGACTATCACACTGCCAACGACGCTGAACGTCGGGCCATGCGCGTGGTCGCGGAGCACGGCCGTGCGATGACGTTCCTGATTGCCGACGGCGCGATTCCCGGCAACGAGGGTCGCGGCTACGTCCTGCGGCGTCTGATCCGCCGCGCGCTGTACATGGCCGACTCGCTCGGCATTGAGGACGATCTGCTTTCCGATCTGGCGGTGGAGGTTCGGGGCGTCATGGGCGCCTGGTACCCGGAGCTGGAGGAGCACTCAGCGCTGGTCGCCAATGTGCTCGACCAGGAAGAGCATCGTTTCCGGCGCACGTTGTCGACCGGCCGCTCGCTGCTGGAGGGCCGAATTGCCGAGCTGGATTCCGACACGATCACGGGGCAAGACGCGTTTGAGCTTTACGACACGTATGGCTTGCCGTTCGAAGTCACGGCGGAAGTTGCGCGGGAGCATGATGCACTGTCGGACGAAGCGGCGGTGCGAGCGGAGTTCGAGTTGGCGCTCGAGCAACAACGAGAGCGCTCCAGACAGCAAGCGACATTTGCATACGACGACGACGCAGCGCGTTACGCCGAACTCGAGACGGCGACCGAGTTCTCGGGTTACGAGACGGTCGAAACCGAGGCGGAAGTGGTCGCCATCGTCACGGGTGGCGAGCGGGTCGCGCGGGCCTCGGCCGGCGACGCCGTCAGCGTGGTGTTGGATCGGACTTCCTTCTATCCAGAGGGCGGCGGACAGGTCGGCGACGCGGGGTCGTTGCGAGGCACGGATTTGCAGGTTGATGTGGAGGACACTCGCGCATTCGGGGACGTGATCGCTCACCTGGGGAAGGTGGTTTCTGGCGGGATCGCGGTCGGCGACCGTGTGACCGCGACGGTCAGTCGAGGACGTCGCGCCGATGCGGCTCGAAACCACACGGCGACTCACCTGCTGCACGCGGCGCTTCGACATGTCCTGGGCGACCACGTCAGGCAGGCAGGGTCGCTGGTTGCGCCAGACCATCTGCGATTTGACTACACGCAGCCGGAAGCGCCGGCGGCGGACGATCTACGGGCGGTCCAGCAGCTGGTGCAGGAGCGCATCCGGGAGAACATCCCGGTCTCAACGTCGGAGATGTCATACGATGACGCGCTCAAGACCGGGGCGATGGCGATTTTCGGCGAGAAGTACGAGACCGCAGTTCGGGTCGTCGAGATTTGCGATCCTGCGCCGCATGTCCACGACTGTTTCTCCAAGGAGCTGTGCGGCGGCACCCATGCTCCAGCGACGGGGTTCGTCGGGGCGTTTCAAATCGTTTCCGAAGGCAGCGTCGGCGCAGGAGTACGGCGGATCGAGGCGTTGACGGGTTCCGCGGCGTCGGCGTGGACGGATCAGCGCCTGGATGCGCTGTCCGAGATCGCGACCGCGGTGCGTGCGACGCCGGACACCGCGGGGGATCGGATTGCTCAGCTACAGGCCGAGGCGGCGGAACTGCGTCGCCGGTTGCAAGCGGTTGAGGCAAAGACCGGCGCGACCGTAGCCGAGCAGATCGCGGAGAGCGCGACAGATATCGGCGGCGTCGCTGTGGCCGTCGGACGGGTCGCGGTGGAGTCGGCGGAGGCGCTGCGCCGGGCCGGGGACGAGGTACGTCGCCGGCTGAGCGAGTCCAAGAGACAGGGCGTCATCGTGTTGGGCGCGGTGGCCAATGAACGTCCGCTGTTCGTTGCCATGGCGACGGAAGGCGCGGTCGCCGCCGGCGTCAATGCCGGCCGCCTGATTGGAGGCGTCGCCAGAATCGCCGGCGGTGGCGGTGGCGGCAGTCCTGAAATGGCCCAGGCGGGCGGACGAGATGCAGAGAAGCTTGATGAAGCCCTCGAATCCACACTCGACGCGGTGCGGGAGCAGCTGGGCTAGGGCAGTCTGATGTCTTCGGGCTGCACAGTCGGCATCGATCCGGGAGAGCGATGGATCGGTGTGGCGCGCGCCGCACGCGGCTCGTCATTGGCGTTACCTGTCGGCACGATTGATCGCGGCGGCAAGGGAGACCGAGAAGTTGTCGACGCCCTGAAGGCGTTGCTCGGCCAGGAAGAGGTCTCCCAACTGGTCATTGGAGTCCCGCTGAGACCGGACGGACGCGAGGACGAACAGGCGGCGTCATTCCGCCAGTTCGGCGAGAGCTTGGCGTACCGATTGGGCGCGGTCTGCATCGCGCAAGACGAGCGCTTTAGCAGCGTGGCTCCGCTGCATGTCAACGTGCCATCTGACGCAGAGCCAAAGGGAAAGTCCCGTGCGCGTGGACGCCGCAGCGTTCAACGTCGGCGGCGCGAACGAGAGCGGTCGCACGCGACCGCCGCCGCGCACATCCTGCAGCGCTGGTTGGACGCTCGAGACAGTCAGCGGGCGCGAGAACTCGCCGATAGCGGAGCCTGATGTCCGGTCTGTCCTGGCGTACGACCGTCACTGTTGCGCTGTTGATCGCCACAATGACTGCGATCGCCTCGGCAGCGGTGGTGATTTCACGCCCCTCTGACCCATTGCGCGCTGCTGACGCGAAGATCGGCTCCGTCGGGGCGGAGGGTAGTCCGGCTTCAGTAACGATCGTTGCGGGCGACTCGGCCGCAGTGATCGCCAGACGGCTGCTCGCCAGCCAGGTGATTGAATCCGACACGCGGTTCGAACTGCTGGCGCTGCTGTTTGGCTGGGAGAGTCGACTGGAGCCCGGCTCCTATACGTTTGAAGTGGGCTTGACGACGTACGAGATCCTGCGACGCATACACTTTGGGGAGACATCGCCGCTGCGACTCGTGATTCCAGAGGGGCTGAGGCTTGAGCAGGTGACGGAGCGTCTCGCACAGGCTGGCGTGATTGATCGTGCCGAGTTCGCAGCGGCACTGGCAACTGCTGCCGAGTCGACTGTCGCAGGCACGCTGGCCGCCCGTAGGCCGGCACGGACCTCGCTCGAGGGATATCTCTTTCCAAGCGCCTACTCGTTTCCTCTGGGTTCGACTCCGGAGGATGCGCTGCGGTTCATGTTGTTGCGCTTTGACGACATGATGACGCCGCAGTTGTGGGAACAGATCTCAGCGTCCGGTCGTTCGATGCACGAGATCCTGACGATCGCTTCGATCATCGAACGGGAGGTTGTTGAAGAATCGGAGCGCTCGCTGGTGTCGGCCGTGATCTGGAACCGGCTGGAGGCTCGCATGCTGTTGCAAATGAACTCGACCGTCCAGTATGCGGTCGGCGAGCCGAGCGGGTGGTGGAAGGCGGAGTTGTCGGATGACGACCTGAGCCTGGCATCGCCGTACAACACCTATCTGTCTTCGGGGTTGCCGCCGACGCCGATTGCCTCGCCCGGACTGGCATCAATCGAAGCGGCCGCCAACCCGGCCAACGTGCCCTATCTGTTTTTTGTCGCCCGAGGCGACGGGACGCACGCGTTCGCCGTTACCTACGAGGAGCACCAGGCCAATGTCGAGCGCTATCAGGGAGGCTCCCAATGAGCCTTCGAGTGGGTGTGATCGGGCATCCGGTAACGCACAGCATTTCGCCGCGATTCCAACAGGCGGGCTTCAACGCCGCCGGACTTGATGCCCGATATGAGGCCTGGGACCTTGAACCTGGCGAGCTGCAAGATTTCATCGATGGTCTGCGTCGAGATGATGCCCTGGGCGCCAACGTCACGATTCCCTACAAAGAGGCGGCGTTGCGTCACATGGATGGTCTGCACGAAACGGCGCGGTTTGTGGGTGCAATCAACACGATTGTCAACAACGACGGTCACTTGCAGGGGTACAACACAGACGTCACCGGATTTCAACGCTCGCTGTCTGAAGCGGGATTCGACCCATCCGGCAAACACGCGGTGCTCTGGGGCGCCGGCGGCGCTGCGCGAGCAGTTGCCTGGGGGTTGATCTGGCGCGGTGTTGATTCGCTCACGATTATCAATCGAACGGCAGTCCGAGGGGGAAGGCTGCGACACGATCTCGCATCCGCCTCCGCCGGAGCAAGGCTTCGCTCGATGGGGGCCGATGACGAAGCGGTGCCAGCGGCTCTGCGAGACGCAGATCTGGTTGTGCAATGCACATCGATTGGACTCAACGGAAGCGAGACGGACGGACACCTGCCGTTCGATCCGACCTGGTTGTCAGACCACACATTCGTCGCCGACTTGATCGCCAATCCAACCGAGACGCCGCTGGTCAAGGCGGCACGCGAATCAGGACATCAGGCGATCGGGGGTCTGCCGATGCTGGTTTACCAGGGCGCAGCGGCGTTTGAACTCTGGACCGAGCGCGAAGCGCCGGTCGCCATCATGCTGGATGAGGCGGCCGCCGCGATGTCGGAGAGCGAGTCATGAACGAAGGCGTGACGATCGCATTTCTGATCATCGCGCTGATCTTTGGCGGGATCGGTCTGGTGTTGTTCAAGGAGGCACGAACGCATCGGTTCTGGCGGCAACTCGTGGCGCAGAACGACATGCAGGCGATTCAGGGAATCCTTGACCAGGAGATCGAGCACTGGCGCACGCAACGCCCGCCCAAGGATGTCAGCGCCGCCGTCTGGGCAGGCGTGCAGGGTCTCAATCTGGTGAGCGCTTCAGCCAAACACGTTCGAGTGAGCACGTCGGCCGATCCGGAGTTTGGTCTTGTCGACGAACGGAGAGAACAGGTGGCCTCGTCGCTCGACACGGCCTATGCGACCGCGCTGCGCCTGGTAGAGATGATTTTCTATGACATTCCCAACTTTCGCCCAGACGATGTCAGAGTCGACGTGTACACGACGTTCCGCGACGCGGAGGGATCGGCACAGGCGCTCCCGATCCTTTGCGTCGAAGCAGATCGCGGTTCGGCGATGAGTCTCGACTGGAACCTGCCACCGGCAGCGCTGGCCCGAGAGTTCGAGACGACTGCCGACCGTGCGCCGAGCGGAGAACCGCGTCCGATCGTGCTGCCCGAGGATCGCTTCGCCGATACTGTGTCCGAAACAGCCGATGCGTCTGGCGAGCAACGGAGTGCGACGGATGGGTAGTTTCCGCTGGTTCACAGCCGGTGAGTCGCACGGTCCTGGTCTGACGGTCATCATTGACGGAGTACCGTCAGGCTTACCGCTGTCCGAGGCGCAGATTCGCGAGCAGTTGGCTCGTCGACAGCGGGGCTACGGACGTGGCGGCCGGATGAAGATCGAGACCGACTACGCCCAGATTCGCGGCGGCGTCAGGCAGGGCCGGACGATGGGCAGCCCGGTCGCTCTGTGGATTGAGAATCGTGACTTTGACAAGGGCCTCGGGCCTGACAAGCGTCCCTGGCGCGAGACGATGTCTCTCGATTCCGTCGATCCACCTCCGACTCAGGTCACCCGAGTCCGTCCAGGGCATGCGGATCTGACGGCGTCGCTCAAATTCGGCTATGAGGATGTTCGCGACTCGCTGGAGCGCGCCTCGGCGCGGGAGAGTGCGGCACGGGTCGGCGCGGGCGCCGTCGCCCGCCGGCTCTGTGAGGAGCTGGGCTGCGGTTTCCACAGTCACGTCGTCCAGATCGGCTCTGTCGCAATCGATGCTGAGACGGAAGTCGACTGGGACGCGGTTGAGGAATCTCCCGTCCGCTGCACCGACGCCAATGTGGCCCGGACGATGATCGACGCGATTAACGCGGCCAAAGAGGACGGTGACACCCTGGGCGGGACACTTGAAGCGCGAGTGACGGGTGTGCCGTTGGGACTGGGCGCTCACGTTCAATGGGATCGCAAGTTGAGCGGCCGGATCGGGCAGGCGATTCTCTCGATGAATGCGTTCAAGGGGGTCGAGATCGGCGACGGATTCAGTGGTGCCGCCATGACCGGACGCAGCTACCACGATGTCGTCCTTCCCCAGGACGCCTGGGGGGAGCAACCGTGGCGTCGCCAGACGAATCATGCCGGCGGTATCGAGGGCGGCATTTCCAACGGCGAAGACTTGATCGTCCGAGTCGCGGTCAAGCCGATTGCGACCCTCGCTCACCCTCTTCCTTCTGCTGATTTGTCGACCGGCGAGCGCGTCGAAGCGCACTACGAACGCTCCGATGTGTGCGTCGTGCCCGCCGCTGGTGTAATCGTCGAGGCCATGCTGGCACTGGTGCTGGCCGATGCCATCCTGGAGAAGTTCGGCGGCGATTCACTCCCGGAAACGAAAAGAAACATGCGGTCGTTCCTCGAGACCGCCATTCCTCGCGGAGAGTGGCGATGACCGCGCCGTCCGGACTGAAGCGGGTCGTTCTGATCGGATTCAGCGCGACGGGCAAGTCGGTGCTGGCGCCGTACATCGCGCACCGGCTCGGCTGGGCGGCCGTCGATCTCGACGTGGAGATCGAGCGAGTGGCCGGAAGGACAATCCCGCAGATTTTCGAGCAAGAAGGCGAAACTGGATTTCGGGCACGCGAGCAGCAGGCGGTCCGCGATGCCGCCGGACAGGATGGTGTGGTGATCGCGACCGGCGGCGGGGTCTGGTTGAACGCCGACAACCGCTCTCTGCTCGCCGACGGCGGATTCGTTGTCACCCTTGAGGCTCGAACGGCCACGATCCTTGCGCGATACGCCGAAACCGAACAGGGAACCACCGAAGTCCGGCCGATGCTGGCCGGTCACGATCCGCGCCGCAGGGTCGAAACGCTGAAGGGCGCCCGCCAGCCGTTCTACAGCCTTTCCGACCTGACCGTGCACACAGACGAAATCGAGATCAGTGAGGCCGTAGAGGAGATTGTCGACGCGGTCCGTCGGCGGGCAGGCAGCGTGCTGGCCTCGGATGCTCGATTGCACGAAATGAGGAACGGCCCGGGGGTCGATCCGCCGCCGGCGGTTGACTACGGTTCCGACGTTGGCTGCATGGTCGAGGCTGGTTCCACGCGATATCCCGTCTACTGCGCGTGGGGACTGCTGGAGCGCAGCGGTGAGGTCCTGGACCGCCTGGGGTTGAGCGGCCGCGTGTTCCTGATCGCCGACCAGGCGATTATCGATTCGCACGGCGCCACCGCCATGGATTCACTCAGATCCGGCGGGCGCTCTGTCGAGTCGTACGCCGTGCCTTCAGGCGAGGTGAGCAAGTCGCTGTCTTCACTGGACGCGCTGTACGTCTGGTTATCCTCGCACCGGGCTGAGCGTCGAGACGTGATCTTTGCGCTTGGCGGCGGCGTGACCACCGACCTGGCCGGCACCGCCGCCGCCACCTATCTCCGTGGCATGCCGCTTGTCCATGCGCCGACGACCGTGCTCGGGATGGTTGACGCCGCGATCGGCGGCAAGGTCGCGATCGACTTGCCGTCAGGCAAGAACCTGGTCGGCGCCTTCTATCAGCCGCGCGCGGTACTGGCCGACGCCGCAACGCTCGCGACGCTGCCTCCGCGTGAGCTACGCTCCGGCTTCGCTGAGGTGATTAAGCACGGATTTATCCGCGACGAGCCGATGCTCGGTCTTCTGGACGAGTCGGCGGATCTGCTTCTCGATCCGACCGCGGCGCTCGAGGACGAGTCTCGCCGGAAGCTGCTGGTCGAGATCATCACCCGGAACCAGGCGATCAAGGCGGCTGTCGTCTCGGTCGACGAGCGCGAATCTGACATCCGCGCGATTCTCAACTACGGGCATACGCTGGGGCACGCGATTGAGGCCGTGACCGGCTACAGGGCCGTGTTACACGGCGAGGCCGTAGCCATGGGGATGGTCGCGGTGGCCGAGATGGGTTGCTCGCTGGGGATGATTGACGAAGCGTTGGTGGCCCGGCATCGCCGACTGATTGAGCGTTTCGGTCTGCCAACTCAGAGCCCCCCAGGACTTGGCCGGGCCGAGATCCTCGAGGCCATGTCCCTTGACAAGAAAGTGGTCGGTGGCAAACAGCGCTGGGTACTGCTGGAGAGCGTCGGCAATCCGATCGTTCGCGACGATGTTCCAGCCGAGATTGTTCGCGAAGCGATTGATGCCGTTGTCGGCGCCGCCTGATGGTCCGTATGACCGTCTGCGTTCGCGGCCGCGTCCAGATGGTCGGCTACCGCATGTTCGCCGAGCAGACGGCTGACCGAATCGGCGGGATCGCAGGTTCTGTTCAGAATCTACCCGACGGTTCGAGCGTGGTAGTGGTCGCGGAAGGACCGAGGGCCTCGCTAGAGGAGTTCCTGGACGAACTGAAGATTGGTCCTGCCCACGCGCTGATCCGCGAGGTGGAGGTCGAATGGGGAGTTGCGAACGGAGAGCCTGCCGGATTCGTGACGATCGCCTAGCTGCTTCAACGCTCCAAGCAGGAGGTACCGTCAGTCCGCTGCAGCCTCCGCGGTCTGCGCGCTGAAGGTCTTGGCGCCGGCTCGCTCGACACGAATGTCAAGGTGTCTGAGACCGCGGAGGACAATGTTGGGCTTGTACTCCGGCGTCCGCGTCCCGAGTTGAATGTCGCCGAACCGCTCCAGCAGCGCCTCGAACGCGATCTTGCCTTCGAGTCGGGCCAGCGGGGCGCCGAGACAATGGTGGATGCCGCGTCCGAAGGAGATGTTGCCCGCATCTTCGCGAGTGATGTCCAGCATCTCCGGGTCGCTGAACTCCTCGGGGTCGCGGTTGGCGCCGCCGATCAGCAGTGAGATAGCCCTCCCCGGCTTGAGGCGATGGCGGTCCATCTCAAACTCGTCCAACGTGGTTCTGCCGTCCACCTGTACCGGCGAGTCGTAGCGCAGCAGCTCCTCGATTGCGTTGTCAATCAGTTCCGGTTGCCGACGCAGCAGCTCGAGTTGTTCGGGATGCTCCAGCAGCGCCTTGAGGCCATTGCCGATCAGGTTGGTCGTCGTCTCGTTGCCGGCGACAAGCAACAGCCGCAACGTGACGATCATCTCGTCCTCGGTCAGCTTGTCGCCTTCCTCCTCGGCCTCAATCAGGCGGGACACCAGGTCGTCCTGTGGATGTTCACGATGTTCGGAGACGATGCCTCTGAAGTAATCGTCGAAGAGCTGTCCCGTTTCGAAGACGACGGACAGTTCGTCGGTCGTGAGGTTGGGCTCCAACACGCGGGCGAACTTGTCGGACCACTCCTTGAACTGCTGTCGGTCTTCTGTGGGCACGCCGATCATTTCCGCGATCACAACAGTTGGCAGGAGCGAAGCCAGATTGGCCATCAGGTCGAATTCGTCCTGGCCGTCGACCTCATCGAGCAATGCGTGCGCGGTTTCGCGGATATGGTCTTCCATCTTGGCGACCTGGCGCGGCGTGAATGCACGGCTGACCAGGCCGCGCAGGCGGGTGTGGTCGGGCGGATCGAGCGAGAGCATCGAGGGTTGCAGTTCGTTTTCGATCTGTTCGCCGATGTTGCGGCGGTTTCGCGTCCCCACAGGTCCGCGACTGTTGGAAAACACTTTGTAGTTGCGCAACACGGCATCAACATCGTCGTACTTGGATACAACCAGAGCGCCAGTGAGCGGGCTGGGGTGGAATGGGTCGCGTTCGCGCAGTTCCTTGTAGGTCGGGTACGGATTGGCGATGAACTTCGGATCCAGCGGGTACCAGACCACGCCGGACTGGTACCTCTCCTGAGCCAGCCTGGCCTTGATGTACAGCGGGGCGATTGCCGATCGGAGCGCGGTAGCGAGTGACATGTTTGGCTCGATTCGTTGTTGACCGGCCCGCTTCAGTCGAGCGGATGATCCCAGTCGACCATGATCACATCGCACTCTTCACCGGCGCGAATGCGTTCGCGGTCCTCTGGGCAGACAGCGTATCCGTTAGCAAGCGCCATCGACGTCAGCACGCCGCTGCCCTGGGGACCAGTCAGGCGAGCGTGCCAGGTGCCGTCGTTGTCCTGGTTCAACGTCGCGCGAGCGTAGACGCGCCGCCAATCGGTGTTGACGATGTCGTCGTCGGCGATGGCCCGCAGGATCGGGCGAGGTTGAGGTTGACGGCCCATCATCTGATAAATCGCGAGGCGTCCGAACAGTTCGAAGGCGAGTAGGGAAGAGACAGGATTGCCGGGCAGCCCGATGTGTGGCACGCGACGTCCTTGCGGCGCTTCGAACTCGCCAAACGCGAGCGGTTTCCCCGGTTTCATTTTGACCGTCCAGAAGTCGATCGCGCCTTCGCGGGCAAGGACCTCCTTGACCACGTCGAAATCACCACGAGACACGCCCGCCGATGTGATCACGAGGTCGCAAGTCTCCAGGGCCTCGTTGATCCTGGCGGTCAACGCGGGAATCGTGTCCTGTGCGATGCCGAATCGCTGCGGTACTCCGCCGTACTGGGTCACCAGGGCGCTCAGGCCGTAGGAGTTCGAGTCGTAAATTTTGCCAGGGGCGGGTGCATCTCCGGGTGACAGCAGTTCGTCTCCTGTTGAGAGAATGGCCACGCGCGGGCGCCGAATCACGTCGACACTCGCCACGCCGAGCGAGGCAAGCACCGCGACCTCGGGTCCGCGCAACACCGTCCCGGCGTCGAGCACTTGCTGTCCGTGCCGGACGTCCTCTCCGCGACGGCGAATATTGTTCCCTGGGCCAGCGGCCTTGAGGATGCCGACGTCATTGATTGTCTCGTGTTCCTGACCAGGGGCGCGCAAGCCGTATTCGTCGGTCTCTTCGAACGGGACGATGGTGTCGGCGCCGTCTGGCATCGGCGCGCCGGTCATGATCCGTACCGCCTGGCCGGCGCCGACCTCGCCGTTGTAGAGATAACCGGCTGCCAGTTCTCCGATCACTTGCAGGTGGACCGGATTCGATTCCGTCGCGCCGTCCGTGCTCCTCGATTGCACGGCGTAGCCGTCCATCGCCGTATTGTCGTGCGGCGGAATGTCGAATGGAGCGGTGATGTCGGTCGCGAGGACCTGGCCGACCGCGTCGTCGATCGCGCGAGCTTCTGACGGCAGGCGCGGGCAAAAGGACAAGATGCGATCGACAGCGTCCTCAACGGGGAGCATGTCGACTGGTGGTTCGGTCGAGCGTGTGACCGGCGTTTGGTGGGAGGACATGGGAACAGTCCCGTCCAGGCTCAGACCTGAATGGTCAGGCAGGTTGTCGTGCGCTTGACTCCGGCAACGGTCTGGATCGAATCGGTGATGCAGCTGCCGAGTTGTTCGAGGTTCTCAGCTTCGACCAGGCAGATCACGTCAAATGGCCCGGTGACAAGTTCGACGGTCTTGATTTCACCGTCGCTGTGGGTGATTTCTCCAAGCGAAAGCGCCACCTGCTTGGCAGTGCCAACTTCTGTCTCAATCAGGATGTAGCTCTTCACTGCCATGTCTGAACTCCAGGAATGGGCGCAAGGCGTCGCGCCAACGGCGCTGGGCCAAGTTTACTATCCACGCGATTGCGCCAGTTCTGGAATTGTCGGGCGACGGGTACGATACGTGTTGTATGCCCGAAGATGTAGCAATGGAACGCGGTCGTGGTTGATCTGGCGGCGCTGGAGGCGGAAGCGCGCGAGTCGCTCGCCGAGGCCGGCGACGAAGCGGGTCTGGAATCCTGGCGAATCGACTGGCTTGGGCGGAGGGGCCGCCTGACAAGCGTTCTCCGGGGCGTGAGGGATCTCCCAGCCGATGAGCGTCCGGCGGTTGGCGCCGGAGCGAATCGACTGAAGAGTGTCCTGGAAGAGGCGGTCACCGCGCGACAACTTGAGCTCTTGGCAGCTGTCTCCGACGGACCTGCGTTGGATGTCTCCTTGCCCGGGCGTCGACCACCACTCGGTTCGCTGCACCCGATCACTCTGACCAGACGAATGATGGAGCGGACCTTTCGCGACATGGGATTCGACGTGGTCGAGGGTCCTGACGTCGAGCTGGAGGAATACAACTTCGACCGCCTGCGGATCCCGGCCGGGCATCCGGCTCGAGATATGTGGGACACAATCTGGGTCGCTGATGACGGCAGCGGCGGACCTCGGCAGCTCCTGAGGACGCACACCTCTCCGATGCAGATTCGCTACCTCGAGCGTCGCCAGCCGCCGATCCGCGTGATCGTTCCCGGTACCTGTTACCGCTACGAGGCAACCGACGCCACGCATGAATGGATGCTGACCCAGATCGAAGGGCTGGTGATTGACGAAGACCTGTCCTTTGCCCACCTCAAGGGCACCCTGGAAGCGTTTGTCCGCCGCGTCTTCGGTCCTGACATTGAGACGCGCTTCCGCTGCGATTACTTCCCCTTCGTCGAGCCCGGCGCGGAACTTGGTGTTCGCTGGCAGGGTGATTGGTTGGAAGTGCTCGGCTGCGGCATGGTCCATCCGGAGATCATCGCCGACGCCGGACTCGACCCTGATCGATTCACCGGCTTCGCATTTGGCATGGGCGTCGAACGGGTCGCCATGCTCCGATACGGCGTCCGCGATATCCGTCACTTCTACCGCAACGACGTGCGCTTCCTGCGTGAGTTCGACCAATTTCGGGGAACCTCCTGATGGATGTCCCGCTCAAGTGGCTTGCCCGCTACGTCGACTGGAACCTGTCGGTCGAGGAACTGGCTCATCGCCTGAGTATGGCCGGAGCGGAGGTCGAATCGATTCGCCGCAGCGGCGCAGATTGGGATCAGGTTGTCGTGGCTCGGGTGGCAGCGGTCGAGCAACATCCCAATGCGGATCGGCTGCGACTCGCCACCGTCGACTTCGGCTCGGACGAGCCGCTCCAGGTCGTTTGCGGCGCACCCAATCTCGCTCCGGGGCAGACAGTCGCTTTCGCCCAGGTCGGCGCGCAACTCCTCGACCCCAAAACGCGCGAGTTGCGGAAGCTACGCAAGGGCAAGATTCGGGGCGTGACCTCGCTGGGCATGGTGTGCTCGGAACGGGAACTCGGACTCTCGGATGAACACGAGGGCATCCTCGAATTGGACACTGAGGCGGAGCTCGGCACGCCGCTCGCCGATGTGCTGGGCGATGTCGTCCTGGACATCAAGCCGACGCCCAATCGACCCGATCACTTCTCGATCCTCGGCATTGCCAGGGAAATCGCCGCGTTGACCAACGGCACGGTGCGTGAACCATCGGCGAGCTACGCAGAATCCGAGACCACTGCCAATCAACGAACGAGCGTCGAGATCGAAGACGCGGAAGGATGCCCGCGGTACACGGCCATCGTGATTGACGGCGTCACGGTTGGACCGTCGCCGCAATGGATGCAGGACGCCCTCACATCCGCTGGCATGCGGCCGATCAACAACATCGTCGATGTCACCAACTACGTGATGCTCGAGTGGGGACAGCCGTTGCACGCGTTCGACTACGAGATCTTGCGCGAGCACCGAATTGTGGTCCGTCGCGCTCACCCCGATGAGCACCTGCAGTTGCTGGATGGCTCGGAGCTCAAGCTGGAGCCGGACGACCTCGTCATTGCCGACGCCGAGCGGGCGGTGGCACTGGCCGGGATCATGGGTGGGGCAGAGTCGGAAATCTCCGACAGGACGACGACGATCCTGCTGGAGACGGCCAACTTCCAGGAAGCGTCAATCCGCCGCAGCAGCTCCCGACACACCGAAAGCGGTACCGAGGCCAGTCGTCGGTTCGAGAAGTCACTGAATCCCGAGCTGGCGGAACTGGCCGCTCGACGCGCGGCGGCTCTCATCGTTGAAACTGCCGGCGGGAGCGCCTGCCGCGGGATCGTCGATACGTATCCGGGCAGGACGCACCAGCCGCAAGTGGTCGTGACGCAACGCCGGATCGAACAGATTCTTGGGATTCAACCCAGCGTTGAAGCAGTTCGCGGTTTGCTGTCAGCATTGGGGATCTCCAATCGTTGGCTGCCGCCGGATCGCTACGCAGTGAGTTGTCCCCCCTGGCGCTCCGACATCGCTGTGGCTGATGATGTCGTCGAGGAAATCGGCCGGATCATCGGCTACGACAATCTCCCGTCGGACCCACTCCCTGGCGGCGTGCCGGATCCGGACATCGATCCCGAACGGGTGCTTGGAGAACGTATCCGCGATGTCCTGACCAGCCTGGGGCTGCGCGAAATCATCACCTACGTCACAGTGGGCGAGGACGAAATCACCGCAACAGCGGCCGAATCTGGAAGCGCGCCTGAGTCGATACGACTGCAAAACCCGATGAACGCGGCCCGCGAACGGATGCGCAGCAGTCTGAGACCGTGGGGACTGCGGACATTCGCACTGAACCAGCGTGAGGCGCGGGGCGGTCTGGGTCTCTATGAAGTCGGCAAGACATTCAGCCCCAGGTCAGGACGACTGCCGCTCGAAGAACGTGTAGCGCTTGCTCTGCTTGGCGGCGAGACAGCCAGCACAGTGCATGGCGGGACGGAACGCGAACTGGATTTCTTCGACGCCAAGGGCATCCTCGAGCAACTTGGCGCCGGACTCGGAGTGGAATTCCAGTTGAGCGCCGATGCGCAGGACGCCGCGCTGGTCACCGGCCAGTCGGCGACCGTCAATGTCAACGGCAAGCGGGTGGGGGTGCTGGGCATGGTTAGCCCAAACGTCGCCGCACGATTCGATGTCGAGGGAGACATCTTTGCATTGGAACTGTCGATTGGAAGTCTGGCGGCGCTGATGCGCGAAGAGGTGACGGTGTCGTCGCCCTCGGTTTATCCCGCTGCAGTTGAGGATTTGGCGTTGATCGTCGACTCGTCGACTCCTGCAGGCGATCTTGCCTCGGCAATCGCAGGCAACGGGCTCGTGGAAGCGGTGGAGCTGTTTGACATTTACAGCGGTGATCAGATTCCCGTCGGATCGAAGTCGCTTGCCTTTCGGGTGTACTACCGCTCTCCGGATCGGACGCTGACCGACCGCGATGTCGAGAAGGCGCGGCGGGGGATTGTGCGGCGGCTGGAGTCCCAGTTCAGCGCCGTCCTTCGCGACTCCTAGTTCCAGATCTCGACAGTGTTGACTGGTTGTCTGATTTCGGCGCTTACGTCGATCTGATGGGTTGGCACTCTTTCCATGAGAGTGCCAGAATTGGGTGCAAGGAAGAATGTCACGGAAGGACCGAACATGACCTACGTGCATCCGAACCTCTCCGAGCACTACGGGAGCGCCTTCGATCTGGGAGATCTGACGCACCGGCTGAATGATGCCGGCGACCATGTGGAGCTCGGTGCAGCGCTGTACGACGCTACCGCGCTGCCTCCGATCGAGCTGCGCCGCGTGCTGCGCGCGCTGGCTCGTCGCGAAGGGGCAGCGTCAGTAGATTGGGCCCATGAACTCATCGCTCGACGACTTCGCGCCTACTTGCGGCTCGATGTTGAGGAAGCTCGGATCGCCGCGCGCGCATTCGTCGACGCGCATATCGATTTGCCGGACGGCTGGGCCGAGCGCAATCGCGAGATTGAGTTCGACGTGATCAAGAACGCGCTGCATCTGCGTGAGTTCTCGGCGCTAACCGAGATTCTGCCCTGGCTTCGCGACCGCGACGCCGCAGACTGGTTGCTTCAACACGTGCCCGAAGGTAACGACTCGGAGATCATCGCCGACGCCAGCGGCGCTCCCGCCCTGGCTTCCGAGGCCTGAACGTCGAACCGTTTTCGCAAAGTGCAACGCCCGGCATGCTCGACAACGAGCGAAGCCGGGCGTTGTTGTGTCTGGTGAACCAGGGTCTGGTCAGGCGGCTTTTGCCTGGGCTTGGTCAACGACCGAGCTGAACCCGGCCGGGTCGTGCAGGGCCATTTCGGCCAGGACCTTGCGGTCAATCTCGATGCCGGCCTGCTTGAGGTCGTGAATCAGCCGGCTATACGTTGTGCCGTTCAATCGTGCCGCTGCATTGATCCGCTGGATCCAAAGTCGCCGCATGTCACCCTTACGCTCGCGACGGTGGGCGTAGGCGTACGACAGGGCGTGCAGACGCGATTCAGAGGCGCGGCGGTAGAGGCGATTGCGTACGCCGTGGTGCCCCTTGGTCTGCTTGAGGACTTTCTTGTGCCGGCGACGTTCGCGCGGGCCGCCCTTGACTCGTGGCATGGTTCAGGTTCCTGTTCTGGTCCCGGTTAGGGGGAGCCGTACGGCAGCAGTTTCTTGACGCGCTTCTGGTTGCCGACGTTCTTGACCTCATGCATTCGGCCCTGAGCTCGCAGCGTGCGCTTGTTCTTCTTCTGTTTGTTGTGGCCGCGATAGCCCTTCATCCGCAGGACCTTGCCTGTTCTGGTGATGCGGAATCGCTTGGCCGCGCCCTTATGGGTCTTCATCTTCGGCATCGCTGAGTGTCTCCAAGACAACCGCGCAGCGACGAGCCACTGACGCGTTTCTCCAGCTTAGGAGCTAACCACGGAGTGTCCAATCGGCCCCGATACAGATTCGGAGCCGGGCCGTGACGGATGAGGCAGCGTTAACCGGCGGCTTCGCTTGCTTCCGTCGACGCCGCAGCCCTGGCATCGGCCATAGCTTTCGCTTTGGCCTTGTCCTCGGCCACGATGACCGACATGAAGCGGCCCTCGGTGGAAATCGGCTTCTCGATCACGGTCGGAACCTCGTTCTGCTCGAGCGTCTCGAGCATCTCGTAGATCCGTTCCTGGCCAATGTCTCGGTGCGTGATTTCACGACCGCGGAACATGATTGAGATTTTGACCTTGTCGCCATTGCGCAGCAGGCGCGCTGCGGTTCGGGCCTTGGCCTCCATGTCGTGTTTGCCGATGTTCGGCCGCATCTTGACCTGGTGCAGGGATGCGCCCTTTTGCCGGCGCCTTCCTTCGCGCTCCCGCTTGGACTGCTCGTACTTGAAGCGCCCGTAGTCGAGCATCTTCGCCACTGGCGGCCGAGCATTGGGCGCGACCTCAACCAGATCCAGACCCTGGGCCCGCGCCAGGTCGAGCGCCTGGAATGTCGGCATAATGCCGAGCTGTTCGCCTTCGGCGCCAATCACGCGGACTTCGCGGATGCGAATCGCTTCGTTGACGCGTTGTTCTCGTTGTTCTCGTTGATCCTTGACGGCCAGAGGAACGCTCCTTCGTTGTGTCTTCAGCATTGCTGCTGTTCCGTTAGCGCCGATACTAGGCGCGCCAACGCGCGGTTTCAAACTCTCGCGCCGCAATCGTGGGACCAGCTATTCACTTTCCGTGTCGATCGTCAGCATCAAGTCGCCCTGGTCGACTGCATCCCCGGCATTGACGGACACGTCGACGATCCGGCCATCAGCGGGTGAGCGAATCTCGTTGTTCATCTTCATCGCGACCATGACGAGCAACGGATCGCCCTCCTGGACCTGATCGCCATCGGCGACAAGCACCTCGGTCACCTGTCCGGTCATTGGAGCGGTGAGTCGGACTTCGCCTTCAATCGCCGGTCCGGTCTGAGTCAGCGCGCCGGCGCTGCGCTCGATCTCCGCCGAGTACCGGTCCGGACCGATAAACACGTCGAGCGACATTCCCTCGCGGCGAATGGCAATAGGAATGCGTTCGCCGTCAACCCAGAGCCGAAACAGCGTGCTGTCGTCGACCGATTCCAACTCGACGTCATAACTCTTACCGTCGAATTCGGCGCGATACTGGCCATCGCCGTTCTCGTCGATGGAGACTTCCTGGAGTCCACCCTGGACGATTAGCCGGTAGTTCTTCGCCATCCCTGCTCCACAGGAAATCGCCGTCCGCGCGCGGACTGGGCCCATGCACGCCCGCGGGGTTGCGTGCCGCCACGCTCGGATTCCGCCCGCTCGCCCTGGGTATGGAAGAACAGCGCCGCCGCCAGGGCAGCTTCGGCGCCGCTTGCCGGTCGGTCTGTTGAATCGAGAATCTCATTCTCCTCGACATACAGCGTATGAATGTCGCCATCACGGAAGCGTTCATCGTCCATCAGAGCCTGGTGGAATGGGATGGACGTGCTGACACCGATCACCAGGTACTCGCCAAGGGCCCGCTTCATTCGGCGGATGCACTGCTCCCTGGTCTCTCCCCAGGTGATGAGCTTGCTGATCAACGAGTCATAGTAGGGGCTGATCCCGACGCCCCGAGCGAGCATTGAGTCGAGCCGCACGCCGGGACCGTCCGCTTCGCGGTACCAGGCGATTGGCCCGACCGAGGGGGCGAAATCGAGGTATGGATCTTCTGCCGTGATCCGGCATTCCATCGCCCAGCCGCGGATTGGACGCTCGGCCGCCGTGTAGCCCAGCGGCAGGCCACCGGCGATGCGGAGCTGGTCCTGGACCAGATCAACGCCGCGGACCAGTTCGGTGACGGGATGCTCGACCTGCAGGCGCGTATTCATTTCGAGGAAGGCGAAGTTCTGGCCATCGGGCGCGCCGGGATCATTCCAGACCAGAAACTCGACCGTACCGGTTGAGGTGTAGTTGCAGGCCCGGGCTGCGTTGGTTGCGGCTTCTTCCATCCGAGCTCTGAGCTGGGGCGACATGCCCGGCGCCGGTGACTCTTCGACCAACTTCTGTCGGCGACGTTGCGCCGAGCAATCGCGTTCGCCTAGGCAGACGATGTTGCCCCTCGTGTCGGCGACGACCTGGATCTCAATGTGGCGGGCCGGCCGAAGCAGCTTTTCGACGAACACGGCGCCGTCGCCGAATGCAGTGATCGCTTCTTCCTGCGCCTGCTGAACAGCGCGCTCCAGATCGTCGGCGGAGTCGACAATGCGAATGCCTCGACCACCGCCTCCCGCGGCCGCCTTGATCACGACCGGATAGCCGATCTCGTCCGCAGTCCGTTTCGCTTCGTCCGGGTCGAGCAACGGATCGATGGCCCCGGGGATGATTGGCACGCCTGCCTGTTTCATTGTCCGGCGCGATTCGATCTTGTCGCCCATCAGCTCAATCGCTTCAGGCGACGGGCCCACGAAGATGATCCCGTTCTCTCTGCAAGCGCGGGCAAAGTTCGCGTTCTCGGACAGGAATCCGTAGCCGGGGTGGACGGCGTCGGCTCCGGTCTCCCGCGCGGCCGAGAGCACCGCGTCAATCGACAGATAGCTCTCCGCCGGCGCCGAACCGCCGATCCGCACGGCCTCGTCGGCCATGCGGACATGCCGCGAGGTCCGGTCCGCATCGGAGAAGACGGCAACGGTGCTGACGCCCAGGTCGCGAGCGCCGCGAATGACGCGAACGGCGATTTCACCGCGATTGGCGATGAGAAGCTTGTCAAATGGCCGTTCAGAATCGGTCATCCACGACTTCCTGGAACTGACTCGGCGAGGGGACTGTCCGTGCAGTTGCCGGCCGTAAGAATCATAGCCGTCGACAACGTTGGAGAGTATCGGAACATCGACGCTGTTCAGGCCGGCTTGATCGCGCGTGAGTCCTTGAGTTCAGTCAACATCTGCCGAATCTCTTCCACCGGCATCGCGCCCAGATCGTCGCCGCCGCGGACGCGCACAGCGGCCGAGCGCGCTTCTACCTCGCGATCGCCGATGACCAACAGATAGGGAATCTTGCGGCGCTGGCCGTTGCGAATTTTGGCCTGCATCCGCTCGTTACCGTCGTCCACGTCGACCCGTAATCCGGCCGTACGCATGTCGGCGGCTACTTCGTGCGCCCAGTCCAGATGTCGATCGGCAATCGGAATGCAGCGCGCCTGGATCGGGGCCAGCCAGAGCGGAAACGCGCCTGCGTAGTGCTCAATCAGGATGCCGAGAAAGCGCTCGAACGACCCATGGATCGCGCGATGAATCACGACGGGAGTCCGTCGTTCTCCATCGTCGGCGACATAAACACAGCCCAGCCGGGCCGGCTGAATCAGATCGAGCTGGATGGTTGAGAGCTGCCATTCGCGTCCCATGACATCGGAGACGAACAGGTCAGCCTTGGGTCCATAGAAGGCGGCCTCGCCTTCCTGCTCCACGTAGTCGATGCCGGCCCGGTCCAGGGCGTCACGCAAGGCGCGAACGGCGAAGGACCAGGCGTCCGGATCGTCAACGAACTTGCCGCCCTCGCCGGGTAGCGAAAGCTCGTAGCGGAAGTTGGGCATGCCGTAGGTCTCAAACAATGTCTGGACCAGTTCCAGCACCCTCGAGACTTCTTCGGAGATCTGCTCCGGCGTGATGAAAATGTGGCAGTCGTCTTGCGTCAGTGACCTGACTCTGGTCAGCCCAGATAGCTGCCCGGACTTCTCGAATCGGTACAGCGTGGTGTACTCGGCGTATCGCAGGGGCAACTCGCGATAGGAGTGCAGCGTGTTGTTGTAGAGCGTCATGTGGACGGGACAGTTCATTGGCTTCAGGAAATACGCGTCCCCATCGCCGCCGTCTTCATTGTGCTCGTGCATGGCCGGATACATGACGTCGGAGTAGTTCTCCAGGTGGCCCGATCGCCGGAACAGCTCTCCCCGAGCAACGTGTCCCGTCCAGACCTCCTGGTATCCGCGCGCCTCCTGGAGTTCGCGAATCAGCCGCTCCATCTCCTGCCTGACGATTGCCCCGTCCGGCAGCAGCAAGGGAACGCCCGCTCCAACCAGCTCCGAGAACGCGAACAGCTCGAGGTCGCGGCCCAGGCGGCGATGATCGCGGCGCTGCGCCTCCTCGATCCGGGCGAAATGGGCATCCAGCTCCTCACGAGTGGCGAACAGTGCGCCGTAGACCCGCTGCAGCTGGGGCCGTTCCTCGTCGCCGCGCCAGTATGCGCCGGCCACGTTGGTCAATCGGAACGGGCCGATCTGTTTGGTCGATTCGACGTGTCCGCCGCGGCAGAGGTCGGTGAACTCGGCATGAGTGCAAATGCCCAACTCAGCCGAGTCGTCCGAAAACTGCTCAATCAGCTCCTGCTTGAATGGTTGGTCGCGAAATCGCTCGCGCGCTTCATCAACCGAAATCTCTTCCCAGATGAAGCGGTGATTGCGGCGCATCTCCTTGCGCATCCGCTTCTGAATCTCAGACAAATCCTCAGGAGTCAGCGGCCGCGGCAGATCGAAATCGTAGTAGAAGCCAGAGTCGATCGGCGGTCCGATGCCGATCTTACCCTCGGGGAACATTTGCAGGACGACCTGAGCGAGGACGTGCGCGGCCGAATGCCGCATTCGGTGCAGCCATTCCGCCTCGTCAACCTCGTTCGGGGATGCAATGCCGCTGGGTTCGCCGTCATCAAGCGCGACCCCGGCATCGAACTCGTCTTCAGCCATCCGCCTGCCATCTGGGCTCGGCCCGCAGCGATCACTGGCGGATCATGCCGGGCTGACCGAATCGTGTAGGTGGTGGGCGATACTGGACTTGAACCAGTGACCTCTGCGATGTCAACGCAGCGCT
>JAPPBN010000048.1:0-25116 GCA_026705025.1 Chloroflexota bacterium
GGATCGGGCCCGATTGGCAGGATGTCCTGCGCGGTGTCTGTCAGGATGTCCCTGATCAAGCGTCGTTCCAGCAACGGGCTGCCGCCGTCTGCCGCGAGTAGCGCGCTATGGGCCTCGAGCAGCAGTGCGGCGACGCCGGCCACATGTGGGGCAGCCGCCGACGATCCGGAGAAGTGCGGTCCGAAGATGGTCGACGGCGATACCGACACCCGGTCAACGGCGCTGATCTCGGGTTTCGCGATCCCATTGACGGTCGGACCTCGGCTTGAATACTCCGCGACCACCTGACGGCCTGCATTGACGGCGCCCACCGTGAGTGCATCGGCGGCATCTGACTGCGCCAGCAAACTCCCCTCGGGTGACTGATGCGACAGACGAAGCTGTCGGCGGCCCGTCTGGAACACGAACAGATCGAAGTTGACGGGCGAAGCGTCGTTGTTGTGATTCTGGATGACCGCGAACAGCACTGTCGCCTCGCCTGTGTGGGTGTAGGTGAGATGTTCGCGTGGCTGGTCGTGCCCGACCCCGACCCCCTGCGTTATCACGCTCGACGCCAGGACCTCTCCGACTCCTGAGACGAGGTAGAGGTTGTAGTCGTTGGTTGAGCGACCCCATGGGTCGTCCCAGAACAGCGCCAGGCGGATTTCGTCGTCCTGCTCCACGTTAAAGCCGTTCCCGGCACCGAAGAAGAGGCCGGCATCGCCCGCCAGGTTGAACTGGTGTACGGCGCCGGGTGAGGACAGTCCAACCTGGGTTCCATCTGGCCCCGCTTGCCAGGTTCCCGACCAGTGAGACTCGGCCCAGTTGCCGGCCGCGGTGACATACAGCCTGATCGGCCAGTCGGGATGTCGCAGCGCACTCGTCGTGTTGATCGACACATCGCTGCGCTGATTCGCGGGATAGGCGAACGACACGTCGTCCACGATGATGTCGACTCGCTGGGCGAAGTATTTGACGGCTGCAATGTGATCCAGGTCCGTATAGACCGCGCCGAACGAAATCTCAGCGCCCGGTGCGAGATCATGGACGATCTCGATCATTGCGGTCCCTTCCTCGCCGCGATCAATCCTGCCGTCTCCGAACGGCTTCGCTTCCTGCAGACGCGGAGCCTCGTCCGCCTGGATCGCTTCGTCCAGGCCAATGATTCCGTCGGAGATGACGGCTACACGAACGCCGCTGCCGTCGACATCGAAACGGTTCCGCGCGGAAGCCGCGTTGAGCAGCTCGTCGCCTTCAGTCAACACGTCGCCCGCCGAGAGCGTTGCGTAGAGAGGTGTGCTGACTGATATGACGCCGGTGACCGCTCGCAGTTCGTCCAGTCGGTCCCGTGGTTGCCAGCCCTGCCAGCGCCCGAACTCGGGCACCGCGAGCTGTATCTCGAATCCCGCCTCAACCAATCGTGCTTCGATCCCGGAATCCACGTGATCGAAGCGCACGTCAACGTGCAGTCGCTCAGCCGCGGTTGCCGTCGGGATGCCGGTGCCGAACAAGGACGCAGCGACGGCAATTGCCAACGCAAGGAACAAAAACGCTCGACGCATTGCACGAGATTAGATGAGATGCACCGTCGGTTTGGACGCTCGGGATCGTCTCTGGCAATACGAGGCAGAGAGTTGACGATATTCGCCCGAAACGAACGGTCATCAGCTGGTGCGGCCCAAGTTTCGGATTGTCTCGTCGGTGCCACGCGTACGGATAAACTCGTTTCTGTGACCGGCTTCTTCGCCCTCAAAGACGGATTTCCCTGGTGGCTGCCGATCATCACGGCCTTGATGGCCGCGTTGGTTGGAGTCATCGTCTCGCAGATGTCGGTGGCCGCCTGGGATGCTGATGTGCATCTCTGGGCGAGGGACGGTCCGTCTGCCTCGGAGTATGCGCAGCTCGTGCTGGATACCAACGTTCAGGAATCCGCGGCGAGCAGCATGATGGCGACCGAGGATGGTCTTCCGGTGATTGGCGGCGTGTCTGTCGAGTTGACAGACACACTGATCCGAGTAACGGTCCGCTCCTCAGGACAAGCCGACGCCGAGGCCCTGGCCGTTTCGCTGGCCCACGCGGCTGTCAGCGAGGCCGTGCATCGCTTTGGAGATGATGCCGGCCTGGAGATGCTTGGTCTGGTCAGGCCAGGCGCGCGCAAAGTCTCGCCCCACACCGAGTGGACGGCGGCCTGGTCCTCGGCGCTAGGTCTGCTCGGCGGGCTCGGATTGGCCTGGCTGTTTGCGACGCGCGCCGGGAGCCCTGGGACGACGCTTGGCCGCCTCGGTCGGATTGGGCTGCGTCCGATAGCCGTGATCTCGCCCGACGCCGAGCACGCTGCCGGCCAGGATGGCGCGCACGAATCGGGAGCGGCGATCGGCGCTACACAGGAGCGCGGCGCCGCGGACGACGACGCCGTGATGCTCGCGAATGCGATCAATCCGCTTTCCGGCATCGTTGCGCTCATTCCGCTGGACGAGGAATCGGGCATCACCGCGACCTTGATTCAGACGGCTCGAACACTTGCCGCTCGCGGTCGGTCGGTTATCTGGCTCGATGCCCGGCGGCCGGCCTTTGAGATCACCTATGACTCGCCGCCAACCTGGCTGACCGGAGCTCCCTGGGCTTCGGTTGAACGCTGGGAACTGATCCTCCGTAGCGCCTCCGCCGCGGTGCGCCCCAATGCATACGTGCTGGTGTTGACGGACCCGCTCCCCGATATGTCGGCGACCGTCGTGGCCCGTTCATCGTCGGGCGCGATTCTCATGGCACGCGCCGATGCATCGGAGCAGCAGCTCGTTGACGCACAGCTTCTCCTTGCGCACACGCGACTGATCGGTGTGGCGCTGACCAGGGCGCAAGAGCCCGACCTCCGCGACTTCGAACTGGCGCAAATGACTGATTAGCGGCTTCGACAAAAGTCCCTGACGCACAACAGATTCTGGAGCCCTGCCGATGCACTTTGAACTCGAACCCGACCTGGCCGATCTGCAGTCGCGACTGCTGAGTTTCGTGGCCAACGAGATCGATCCAATCACTGTCGGCGTCGATCCGGAGTCGCCCCCGGCCCAACTGCGCAGAGATATTGCCGGCCGGTCCGATCGCGCCGGCTACTACCAGCTCGTGGTGCCCGAGTCGGATGGTGGATTGGGCGGCGGCCCTCGCGTGATCACGGCAGCCCGCGAAGCCCTGGCTCTCAGCGGCAATCCGTTGGCCTCGCTGGTGCTGGGATCCGGTCCCGGGATCATGCGGCTCGCCGACAACGAAGAACAGCGGGCCACCCTGTACGAGCCTGTGTTGCGGGGCGAGAAGACAGCCGCGTTTGCCTTTACCGAAGCGTTGCGCACTGACGGCAGTCGGGAACCGACTCAAGCAGTGCGCGCCGGCTTGGGCAACGGCGCCGATGGGTTCCTCGTCAGCGGAGCCAAGGGGTTCGTCACCGGCGGCGCATCCTCCGACTGGCTGGTGGTCGTCGCAAACGTGCCCGACGAAGGGACCGCGCTCCTCGTCGTTGACCGCGACGCCGACGGCGTCAGCCAGGGTGATCTGGGTGCGTCAATGGACGGCAGCACCCATTCGCCGTTTTACTTCGATTCCGTCCCTGTACCCGAATCCCGGCTGCTCGGACAGGTTGGCGACGGATTACCCCGGGCGATGCAGAACATCGATCGGATGCGCCTGGGAGTCGCCGCCGACTGCGTCGGCTGGGCCCGCTGGGTTACACGCGCGACGCTCGAGCGCATCGAAGGACCCCACCGCAGCGGCCAACCGCTCGCGGAACAGCAACAGGTCCAAGCAATCTTTGCCGACATGGTCGCGGATACCTACGCAGCGAGAACGTCCCTCTATCAGGCAGCCGAGGCTCGAGAGACAGACCAACCCACCGCGGGCACGCAGGTGGCGGCAGCCAAGTGGCTGGCGTCGGAATGCCTGCATCGGACCGTCGATCGGGCAATCCAACTCCACGGAGCCCAGGCATTGCTTCGAGGTCACGCGTTGGAACGCCTCTACCGAACCAGCCGTTCCATGAGGATTGCCGAGGGTCCGACCGAACTGTTGCGGCTGACAGTCGCGCGGCACATCCGCCAGAACGGGGTAGAATCGCTTTAGGTAGTATTGTCCCTGTGGCAGATTGGAGTCGACCTTGACGACAGCGGATCGCGCGGAGGTGGAAGATTATGCTCAGCAATCGCTGCAGTTTCTCGACCGTGCGCGGGAATATGTGACGGCCGGAGATTTGCACCAGGCCTCCGAGAAGGCGTGGGGTGCGGCTGCTCACATGGCTAAAGCGGTGGCGGCAGCACAGGGTTGGGAATACGACAAGCACCGCGACTTCAGTCACGTCCTGAACAACGCGTGGCAGCTAACGGGCAACGACCAAATCCGTTCGCTGCGAGCGACCGCCAACGATCTCCACGGCAACTACTATCGCCGCCGACGGTTTCTCAATGCAGAGGCGATTGCTGCAGACATCGAGAGCGTCGCGGAACTAGTCGAATTGCTGGCGCCGTTGACCGAGTAGAACGGCGGCTCAGTTCCCCACTCCGAGACCCTCATATCGCTGCTTGTGATGCAGGTGTACACGGTCGCTGAGTTGGCGGTTTGATGCCCTCAGAATCCGGCTGAGCAGATTGAGCTGCTCCACGGCCGACTCGGATTTGAGCACTTCCTGCTTGACTGACGCCGGCGCCTCGATGCTGGACGCCACGTGATTGACCAGCGCGTTGGGACGGCCGGGCAATCGATACGATCGCTGCCAGGAATTCTGTAGCGCCAGCGCCAGGCCCAGGTGTTCGCGATACAGGACCGCTGTCGCGTCACAGGCGGTGTACGCCTCCGTCGACTCTGAGTCAGGCGGATCGTCCAGGTACTCGACGTTGGCCACCCAGTACGGCCGCTCACCCAGCTTCTCGATGATCCGGAACCGGCGTTCGCCGATGCAGGCAATGTTGAACCGCCCGTCCGGGAAGGCCTCGTTCGACTCCATCCGCACGGTGCAACCGACTTCGTGGGTCGGTTCACGTTCTCCCGATGTCGGCTGCTGGCGACTCCGACGGGTCAGCACGATTCCGAACGGATCACCGGTCTGCAACGTGTCTTTGACCAGTTGGCGATAGCGCGGCTCGAAAATGTGCAACGGGACCGACTCGCCGGGAAACACGACGATCTGAAGCGGAAACAGCGGTAATTCCGGCATGTCCTCGCTTTCCGAACCGGTCAGTCGACCGCTATCTGACGCCAGCCATTCTACCCGCGAGCCTCATCACTCGACGCGCGCCGCCGTTCTCGTTGAATGCCCGGAAGACCTGTAGTCGTTCGGCCTGCAACGATCCTTCGGCATGAATGGCCAGCACTTCCTGGTAGGCACCGTAGTCCGAGGAGGTCAGATCGCGGACGAAGTTGAGCAGCTTCATCCGTTGCTCGCCGCCAACTCCCTCTCGACCGGCCAGGTACTTTTGCAGGAACGGCCTCAGCTCTTCCGATTCCCAGTCCTCGTCGCCGGGACCGGTGACCAGAATGCCGCCCGCGATCTCCTGCACGTGCTGCACCGCCTCGTGGTAACCGTGGGCGAAGTGCGACTTGGCCAGATTGACCGTCATCGGATCGGGCGCGACCTGTCCGTTTGGTTTGGCGATACAGCGCTCTGCCGATTTCTCAATCAATGCCCGGGTCGTCTCGGCGTAAGCGATCAGGTCCACGAACTTTTCGCGGACGTGCGACACGCCAATAATCCCGTTGTAGTCGGCCGCCAGCGCCGCGCACCCGCCCAGCGCATCAATCAGCGGCAGCTTGTACGAGACCGCCGTGAAGCGGTGGTACTCGACAAACGTCAGCGCCAGGTTGCCGGCCGCCTCCGTGTCGCCGTCGATGAAGATGCGATCGTTGGGGACGAAGACGTCGTCGAAGATCGTGATCGTTTCCATCATCTTGCGCACGGCGGAAATGGGTCGCTCGCCCGCGTGGCTGGCGTTGTCACCAAACGGTGAAGCGATGAAGCGCAGATTCGGCGTATCGACCGGTAAGGCGAAGGCGATCGCCCAGTCCTGCTCCTCGGGACCCATCGCGCGGGTCGGTAGCACAATCACTTCATTGGTGTTGGTCACAACCGAGGTGTGCGCCTTGGCCCCCCGCACCACGACTCCATCCGGTCGCCGCTCGACAACGCGCAGGTACATGTCCGGATCGGCCTGCTGCGAGGGGCGCTTGATTCGATCGCCCTTGACGTCGGTCTGGGCGACGGCCAGCGACAGGTCATTGGCGCGGCAGTACTCGTAGTATGCCTTCGCACGCTCGTAGAACGTCTGATCCTCGAACTCAGCAGTGACCGAGAGCAGCGCGAATAGCGCGTCGGTGCCGATCTCCTTGATTAGTACGACCAGGGTGTCGCCCTCGGCCGTGGCGGCCTCGATCAACCTCGAGCGATCGAGGAGGTCCTGCGTCGAGCGTGGAATGCGGTAGTAGGCCGAGTGACTCTCGCCATCTTCTTCATAGGTGGCCAGATCCCGGTACTCATCCGATTCGGCCATCTCGTAGTCGATGCAGGCGTGCTTGACGGCCTTGCTGATCGTCGGGTGGGTCGTGACATCATCAACGCGTTCACCGCGGTACCAGATCTCCCGACCGTCCCGCAGGGATTCGACATATTCGGCAGCAGTTCGCAGGGCCACGGCACGCTCCAATCGCGGTACGAAGTCCATGCGATCCTAGCCCACGACTGCCGTCGCCCGTGTCGCCATCGTCGCGTGCGCATTCCGCTAGCCTGCCCGCAACATCACAGCGAACGCGCACACGATGCTGTCGGCTCCAGATATACGTCGCCTCGCCCCCCTCGCCGCCTTGCTGCTGGCAGCAGTGGTCATCTTGCTCAACCCCGCCGCGACTCGCGCCGAAACCCCGGTCCGGATCGTCATCAGCCCCACTACCGTCTGCGCGTTGACTGAAGCCGGTGAGATTGTCTGCTGGGGCTTCGACACTCCGCTCGTCCACGACGTTCCTGAAGGTGTCTTCACCAGCCTCAGTCTCGGACCCGGCGACGCCTGCGCGATCAACGACGAAGGAGCGGCCGTTTGCTGGGGCACCGGTTACGGCTACATCAACGACACGATCGACGGCATTCTTGAACGCAACCCTGGCACCGATCTTGACCGTGTTGAGCTTGCGCAGCTCCTTCCTCCCGATCGGGACGACTTCGTCGAGATTGTGGTGCACCCGTGGAGGCACTATGCCTGTGCTCTCACGATCGAGGGTGAGATCGTTTGCTGGGGCCGGCCTCAGGCGGGCCAGAACGCCCCGGCGGGAGGCAACTTCACTCAGCTGATAAGCACGGGCCGGGAGTTTTGCGCGCTCGATTCCGAGGGGCAGACGACATGCTGGGGAAACCTGGGTATCGAGCGATTCATCTCCGATGCCGGCCCCTTCGTCCGCATCGCAGCCAGCGGCAACGGGCTGTGCGGCTTCACTGCCGACGGCGAAGTTCGCTGTCTGACTGCCCGTTCGCGCACTGCTCCCGGTCCGCCGGAGCCCTACATCCAGCTGTTTCGCAACGTCCATCTGCTCGGATCGCAAGGATGCACCATCTCAGAAGACGGCGCGCTCCAGTGCCGACAGACCCATCATTGGTGTCTTGAGTTGATTCCCGCTGACCTCGACTACTGCCCGCCCGATCTTATCCGCTTCCAGTACTGGTCCATTCCGTTCACGTTCCTGTTCGAAGGCGGACCCGATCGCGACGCTACGGAGGCCAATACCTACACCCACCTGTTCGGCGATCAAGCCGCCTGTGCCATCACCACTGCAGGGCACATTGATTGTTGGAGCGACTTCCGCCGGGGCGATCCTCGTCACGACGTGCCCGAGCGATTCCGCCCACTGCCGATGCCGGAAGCGCCCGAGCCTGACGTGGAAGAGGATGACCCCGGGCCGGATCCGGTTCCGTAGCCCATCCTCTCATGCTCATTACGCCGATTCAGGACTGAACATACTGGCCCCTGTTCGCGATTGGCCGCCAATACCTGGCGCGATTCGCGGCTTCCTGTTCTTTGACCGTCGCTGCCCAGAGCCATTGACCGCTACAACTGTGTATCGCAGTTAGGCTGTCTCACGGACAATATTCCGCTTTGATTGGATTGCTCCAATGAGAAAATCGATCATGCTGATCGCGACCGTCGCACTCTTGGCAACGCTCGCGTCCTTGCAATCGATCCAGGCGCAGGACAACTCCGGAGATTGTCCGCCGCCCACCCAGTTAGGCGAGCTGATTGAGGTCCTGAGCGCCAGCGGTACCTGGTCTTCCGCTGAGTGCGACGCGTCACAATTCCTGGCGCGGCGCCACGGTCTGATGTTTGAGTTCTCGCTGGCCGAGCCTCAGGAAGTGCGCATTGATCTGAGCTCCCCCGAGAGAGACACGCTGCTGTATCTGCTCGCCGAGGATGGCAGGTTGATTGAAGCCGATGACGATACCGGCAGCGGCAATAATGCTCGCATCGAGCGCGCGCTCACCGCAGGGATCCACCGCATTGAGGCCAGCGCCCTCGGCTGGTCGGGACGAGAGGCCGGCGCGTTCGATCTGACCATCCACGTGATCAAAGGCTGTCTCGATGTCGTCGACCTGGGAGTCCTGGTCGACACGCTCAGCGCCACCGGTCAGTGGTCGCACTTCGGATGCGAATCCGACTACCGAGCCGATCGCGCCGCGCAACGTTATCGGTTTGAAGTGACCGACACCCGTCGCATTCGAATCGATCTGACATCGGAACTGGCCGACCCGTACGTCTATCTCCTCGACGAAGGCGGTGATCTGCTCGAGGCCGACGATGATAGCGGGATCGGGTACAACTCGCGGATCGAGCGATTTCTTGGCGCCGGCACGTACATGATCGAGGCGACCAACTGGGGCGACCGCGATCTCAAGGGGTTGGTTGCCGCCCAGTTCGAGCTCACTGTGACGTCGGCTGAAGACGGACCGATCGTCAAACTGGAGGAGATCGATGCGCCCGACCGCGTGGTTCTGGGTTTGCCCTTCCAGATCAACTACCGAGTAGGCAACCTGGGCGACGAGCCACTGTCGGCGCTTGACCCCGAGGCGCGACTTCGTGTGCAAGTGCGCTGGCCGTATATTGACGACTGGCGAACGCCCTGGATTGACGTCCTGGACGGAGAAACAGAGCTGTTGCCCGTCGGCGCCTCCTATCACTCTGATGAGACTGTTGAGGAATTCGGAAGCCAGCCCCTGTCCCAGCTGCATCCATTTGAGGGGTTGTTCAGATGGCGCACGGGCCCGACCGACGTGATGCTGATGGTCGCGGTCATCAACGACGACTTCGAGACTCTCGCGTTCCACTTCCTGACTCGACCGATCATGGTGCTCACTGGCCTCGAGTTCGACCCGGTCAACGTCAGCGTTGACGGCGCGGAGTACCGGGTGTCGGCAATCGCCGCCGAAGATGGCGAAGTCACAACCGAGGTCACGCCGGCCGAGGAACCCACAGGCGAGGCGGCCGAAGCTGACGAACAGACCGCGGATGCATCGAACGACGACAGCCCGGTCGATGCAGAAGGTCTCGATCCGGAGATCGAAGCCAGAGCCATCTACGCAGCCGGCGTACGGACTCAGGTCCTTGCCGATTTCAGCGCCGTGCTGGAGTCGTTGAATGCCCGAGCGCAGTCGCTGTTCTCTCGCGTGGGTCGGGGCGGCTTGCCGCTGTCTGAGCTGGATGACCCCGCGGCGCCGACCATGGACGCACTGGTCCAGTTGCTGGCCACCGCGCATCGCGAAACGCTTAACAATGCCGATTTCGATCCGCAGCAGTTCCAGAGCGCCGATGCCGCCGAGGAGATCGTAGTGCTCGCAGGCCGCGCTGCCGCCGCGCGGATCGATGGTTTCGTCCGGGCATGGGCACAGACGGCGGCGGAGCAACGCGCAATCACACCCGAGGAAGCGTTGCGGGTTCACGCTGAACTCGCCGCTGCTCAGGGTATCGACAGCCACCTGGTCGCCGCCGCAGAGCTCGTGCTCATGAAGCGGGAGGCTGAGGGTGGCTGGAGCGGTCCTGAGGTCGAGGCCGGGTTGGAGGAATTCGGAGAGGGAATCGATTGCCGCGCTGATGACAGCGCGCTCGACCTTGGCGACGAAGCCTTGCGAGCGCAGTCGACGATCTACGATCTCATGCTGGATCGCGCCTTCTGCGGTGCCGCGACGGCCGGCACTGACCACGACCTGTTGCTCACCGGGCTTGGACTCGACGCAAATCCCGCGATCCCGCAGCCAGAGGTGTCCGAGGAACCAGCGGCCGCACCGGTCGTCACCGTGTCCCGATTGCTGGCTCGCGTGCTTGCCGACGGCCAAGTCGAGTTTGCCGCCGACCTCTCAAACGGCGAGCGGGCCCTGCCCTCGCAGCGTCAACTCCCGGTCGAAGTCACAGCGGACCGCTGGTTGAGGACCGGGCCGATTGCCTACAACGATCAGGAGCTCGGCAGGATCCATGCTCGCCGGCTGAGCAACGGGCTTGTCCAGGCGACTTACGTTCCGGTGGGTCTCAGTATGGATTCGACTTCTCGCTGGGTCGTTCCCGCGAATGCACCAATCGACGCCTGGTTGGCAAGCAGAAGATTGGAGCGTGTTGCAGCCCCGTCAGGAGATGACTTTGTTCAGCGGGTAGGAGACCAGGCCGCTGGCGCCGGCGCGGCGCAGTTCGGGGATCATCTCTCGCTCCTGGCGCTCATCGAGAATAATCTCCAGCGCAACCCATGAGTCGTCGATCAGCGGGCTAATCGTGGGGGCGTGCTCGCCGAATTTGCCAATCACGGCGAGCACGTCCTCCAGGCTTGAGCGAGGCGTGTTGAGCTTGAGTCCAACCTTGGTCGTCGCCGTGATCGCGCCCTGCAGCAAGGTATTGATCGACTCGATCTTCTCCCGCCGCGCAGGATCGTTCCAGGCGTCTTTGTTGGCGACCAGCCGCGCAGTGCTCTCCAGCACTTCGGCGATGACGCGCAGGTTGTTCGCTCTCAGCGACGACCCGGTTTCCGTCACATCGACGATGGCGTCGATGATTCTTGCCTTGACCTCCGTCGCGCCCCAGCTGAACTCCACCCGAACGTCAATGCCTCTCTGCTCGAAGTACTGGCGCGTCGTGCGGACCAGTTCGGTGGCGATGACTCCGCCTTCGAGCTGCTCTATTTCCGTCACGCGCGACTCGGCGGGCACTGCAAGCACCCAGCGAGCGGGTCTGCTGGTCGCCTTGCTGTAGGTCATTTCGGCGACCTCGACCACATCTGCACCAGTCTCGACGACCCAATCGTGACCGGTAATCCCGACATCGACGACTCCATCTTCAACGTATCGAGCCATCTCCTGGGCCCGAAACATCGTGCAACTGATGCCCTCGTCGTCGATCTCGGGAAAGTACGACCGTGAGTTGACCGACACATGGAACCCGGCACGTCGAAACAGGTCAAAAGTGGGAACTTCGAGTGATCCTTTGGGTAGCCCCAACTTGAGCATGACGCCGGCTCCGGACTATTGCTGCATGCTGTCGCTCTGTCTGTGTCGATCATCGCGCATCAGTAGGGATCGCCGGTGTCGCGGGATACACTGGGCGCATGGCGACAATGGATCCGCCCCAGGCCCACGTGCCGCTCACCGACGAGCGAATCGAACGTCTCCAAGAGATGATCGGCGACGAGCTCGATGCCGCCTGGCTGTACGACCGGCTGGCTGGGATGAGCGACCGGCAGCCGGCTCACCACCAACCGGCCGAGGTGCTGCGCAACATGGCAGAATCAGAACGCGAGCACGCCGCGCATTGGATCGCGCTGCTGGGCGACCACGAGCCGCAAGCCTACCTCGACCTGCATCGTCCGTCGCTCCGAGTCCGGCTGATGGCCTTCGAGGCTCGAGTCTTTGGTCTCGGCTACATCATCTCCCAACTCAGGCGAGAAGAGCTGTTCGACATCCAGCGCTACGTTTCCGACCCCGACTCCGGCGGCCTGGCCGAAGAAGAGCGGGAGCATCGCGCGACGTTGGCGGAGCTGGCGCCGCAATTCGGCGCCGAAGGAGCGATCGGAGAAGGTCACGCCGGGGTTGGCGCCCAGGGAGCCTCAACGTTTCGCGCGGCCCTCTTCGGCCTGAACGACGGCATCGTTTCCAACCTCGCCTTGATCGCCGGCGTCGCCGGCGTCGCCATTGGATCCGAAGCGGTGCTCGTCGCCGGAATCGGCGGTTGGCTTGCCGGGGCCTTCTCTATGGCCGGCGGAGAGTACATCTCCGTTCGTAGCCAGTCAGAAGTCCTTCAACGACAGATCGCCATGGAACGGGACGAAGTGCTGCTCGATCCGGGTGAAGAGCGGCGCGAGTTGATCAGCATCTACCGGTCCAAGGGACTATCGCAAGAGCTGGCCGAACAGGTCGCCGCCGAGCTTTCTGAACAGCCCGATGCCCTGGTCGACACGATGGTCCGTGAAGAGCTCGGCCTCGATCCGGACGGCCTGGGCAACCCCTGGAAGGCTGCGGCGAGTTCGTTCCTGTCGTTCTCATTCGGCGCGCTTATTCCACTGCTCCCCTTCCTGGTCTGGCACGCGGCCGACTGGACAGTTAACTACTGGGCGCTGATTGTCGGCGTGCTGGCCAGCGTGGTCACGCTGGCCGTCGCGGGTCTGTTTACATCACTCGTGACGAGTCGCAGTCCGCTCTATGCAGCCGGACGATCCGTCCTAGTCGGAGTGCTCTTCGCCGCAATCACATTTGCCATTGGCAGCGCACTGCCATTCGACCTCTAGCGCTGCCTCGCGACTAGAACAGCTTCGACAGTTCCTCGTCGGGATCGAAGTTGTCGACATCGACCCCGAATTCCCTGGGCAGTTCGGCGCCGAAGGCCTGCGCATCCCGTTCCAGATCCAGTTGCTCTATCCGGGGATAGGACTCCACCAGTGGCATTCGCTCAGGGAACCCGAGCGCGCACAGGCGTTGTCCGCGGTTGGGAATGTCGCTCAACGCATCAAACATCGCCTGGCCGTGGCCGATCACCATGATGTCCGGCGCCGGATCCGCGCCTGACTCGCCGCGAAACACGCGCGCTCCCAGCAAGCCGCAAATGAACTCCTCGACAACCGGGCGCATCGGTTGCGTGTCATCAAGTCGCACCGGGCTGGAGGTATAGCCCAGATCCTTCAAGGCACGGCGAAATCCTGCGTGGCCGGGTGCGATATGGACGAACAGCGCCTTGACCTCACCGTCGGCCGAGTTTGTCTGACTTCTGGCAAAATCGAGCACGGTCCCCCAGTCTGGCCGCGTTCCTGGGTTCGGCTTTTCGCCGAGAATCTCACCCAGCTCCTTCTCGATGCTGCGTCCGTCGACAATCAGATAGAAGTCACGTTCCTCACCTTGCGGTCTGGGTGCAAACGTTCGGGGAACAACGTGTCGTTCGGCGGCCGGCGGCCGGACTAATGCCGGTTGATACGCCACGTCGGGGTCGAAGACAGCGGGTTCATCAACCTCGTCGTCGAACTCCACTCGAGGCAATGCGGTACGGAACAGCTGCGCATCATCCTCGATGTCGTAGAAGTCGATCAGATCTTCAAGTTCCGGCGCGTCGGGCAAGAACTCAGTGAAGCCGAACACGGTGATCCGCTCCGCCCGACTGGCAAGTTCCGGGAGCTCGGAGATCAGTTCTGAATTGTGGGTTCCGACGATCACCTGCCACGACTGTTCGTCGTCCGCGGTCGAGTTGAGCCGCTCGATCCGTTCTCGAATCAGGTCGGCGCAACTTTGTCCGGGCGTGAACCGGTCTCCCAGCGCGATCATGAACCCCGACGTGCGCAGGAAGTGCATGAATCCCTGCTGGCCGGGCGCCCAGAAGACGAACGTAGCCGAGTACGGCGCCGGACCACCATGTTGCTTCACAAACGCTTCGAGACGACGCCAGTCGGGGCGGGTATCAGGTCCCGGAGGCTGGCCGATTACCCGTCCCAGGGTGCCATCGATTGAAGGACCATCCACGAAGACGTAGTGACCCCGAGGCGGTCCCATTTCGGGGTCGGAATGATGCAATGTCATGTCAATGAAATCCTGCGGCCGTCGGCCGTTGAAGTCGATATTCGAAACGCGGTTGGCAACACTCGTCGAGCTATCCGAATCGGTAACACTTAGCTTATCGAGTTCTGCGGGCAATCGAAGGGAAAAAAGAACCAAGCACGTTTGCTATCGACAACACCGATAGCCTCGTCGATTCGCGCCAAAAGTCGCGATAGATGATTGACCGTGTCTGCTATCCAGCAACCTCAATCTGCACCGAGGCGAGTCGATTGGCGCCCGCGGACTGCAGTTCTTGCACGGCTCCGTGTTCGTGGAGGGCCGAGACCCAGACTGCGCCGCTGGGCACGTCCTCGGTAATCTCCGCCGCCAGGCTGATCCGGCTGTCGTTGCGGGTCAGGATCACGACTGCACCATCTTCGATCCCCAGTGACGCTGCGTCGCCCGGATTGATCTGAACCGTGTCCGAGCGTTGCAACAGGTCCGCATTGACCTCGCCGCGCGCAGCCGAGAGCCGATCGCTGTAGAGATCGCGTCCTGACAGCAGCGTGAGCGATCCGTCGCCGCTTGCAGCTCCAGTGGCCTCGACGCTGAGGAAACGTTGCGTTGCCGCACCGTTGATCGCCATTCGAGACTGGCTGGCTCCTGCCTCGAGGAGTGCCGAGTATCGGCTGTCCACCCTGGCCAGTGCCGTTCGAGCCTCGCCCACATTCTGAGGCTGCGCCGGCGCCGGAATCGGACTGCCCGGTTCGCCGTCTTCGTTGGTCTTTGGTGTATCGACCGCTGGAAGATGTGCCGCCAGAGCCGCCAGCCAGAGTCCCAGCGGACGCGCGTTGCGTTGGTCAATCGTCGCGGTTCGCAGGCGAAGAATCTGCCGGTCGGCATTGGTGATGTGACCGTCCTTGCCGAATGCCGAAACATCGGGCAAGACATGCGTGGCCAGTTGCACGGTCTGCGTTGCGACTTCATCAATCACGACGAGAACGTCGAGATTCTCCAGCGCGGCAATCGTCGCCGCGTGGTCGGGATGCAACATCACCGGGTTGTCCCGCGCCACGATTAGGGCCTTCACTGTGCCCTCTTGCGCCGCCTTCAACATCGAGGAGACATCGAGTCCTGCCTCGCCTGGGACGATACCGAGGTCTCGGAGTCCTACGGAATTCGATTCCGGCGGCAGCACGTGCAGCGAGGCCGGCGCGTCGGCCGGACCCGCCAGCGCGATCGCCAGATTTGCCGCTGCCCGCACCTGTGCGCCTGCCTGGGCGGCGTTGGTGCGTGAGGGAGCGACCACGATCGCAACCGCGCCTCCGCGCCGGCGCAGCGCGGTCGCCGCCGACGCCTCGACGCCATCGGCGGAGCCACTCACATCCGACAGGCCGTCAACGTCGGACAGTCCCGTCCGGACATCGAGATCCTTGACTACGTTTGTGGCAATCGCCTGGGCGACGCTCGCAAGGTCGCCGTCGGCGGGATGGATCGCGTGCGCCTCGTCGACCGCGTAGTCGGCCAAGGGATTGCGACGCGACGAAATGCTGACCAACGACGCGCCGTTGTTGGCCACCGCGTCCTTGATCCGCACGCCGAGCACGTTGTTCGAGGCAGAAATGTCGTCACCGATTGCAACGATCAGGTCCGCTGATTCAACCGATGTCAGACGCGAGGGCAAATGCTCCGAGCCAAACGCATCGGTGAGCGCCGCGCCGATTGCGGCGGTAACAGGTCCCAGTGAGGAATCGAGATTAGTGATCCTAACGCGTGTCGCCAGGGTACGAAGCGCGTACAGCTCCTCAAGCGTCATTTGCCCCGAACCGAGGATTCCCACCGCAGACGGGCCGTGCTCAGCGAGGATCGCCGAGATCGCCGCCGCCGCGTGCTCCGCCACCGCATCCCCGTCCTGTTCGAACGCATCCTCACCGCGACCGATCGAGGCGGCGCGCAGTCGATCCTTGTCTCGGGTCTGGTCGTAGCCGAATCGTCCGCGTACGCAGATCTGCGTACGCGACACGTCGTTGCCGTTGCCCGGCCGAACCTGCACGCCGCGGCCGTCGCGCACGCCCATCTGAATCGTGCAGCCCATCGAGCACTCGGTGCAGGTGGTCGTCACCCACTTGTCAGGCCGGGCGACCCACTTGTTCGGCGCTTCCATCAGCGTCGCCGTCGGGCATACGTCGACGCACGAACCGCAAAAGTCGCAGTTCGACTCGTCAATGCGTCCTCCCGCGCCAAACGCGATCATGGTCGAGAAGCCTCGGCCGGCCAGCGTGATCGCGGTCGTGTGACGCAAATCGTCACAGGCGCGGACGCAGCGCGTGCAGATAATGCACATTTGCGGGTCGAACTCGAAGAACGGGTTCGCGCGGTCGGGTTCGGGCTGCTGGTGACGGTAATAGGTGCGTGCCTCGTCGATGTATGGCTCAACGTTGGCGCGACCGACGTCGGCTGCGTCGCAGGTGGTCTGCAGCTCGCAGCGGTAGTTCTTCGAACAGGTCACGCAACGGTGTGTGACCTCGTTGTCGCGCAGGCAGATTTCCCCGGTGCGGCAGTGCTCGATTCGGTGACAGGTCAGACAGCGGTCCGAATGGTTTGCCAGGATGACCGCCAGGACCTCCTGGCGCATCTCGGTCACTTCCGGGGTGTCGGTGCGTACGACCATGCCGTCCATCACCGTCGTAGTGCAGGACAGCGGCAAACCGCGCATGCCCTCGACCTCGACTGCACACGTACGGCAGCCGGCGTAGGGGGGCAGCCCGTCCAGGTAGCACAGGTTGGAAATCGGGAAGCCGGCGTTCTTGATCACTTCGACCAGTGGAGCGCCAACCTCAGCCTCGACCGCCCGTCCATTGATCGTGATCGTCGCCATAGGGCCTCCCCAGATGCAGCCTGCCGCAAGCACGCGGCACCGCGGCTCAGTCTACCAGCACCTCGTCTGGCGACCTGCCCCGCTCGTTCCCGACAACCGGGTTAGCGGCATCGCGACGATCGCTTGTTCATCTTCCACCGAACCCCTGCGAAGCGTGCAATAGACGCTGCAGACAATTCGGCCTTTCGGAGGGAAAATTCGGGGATCGCGGCAGGATCTCCCGTCTCAGGCTGAGGATCGTGCGTTGCAGTGTCCGGATTTGTCCAGATTTGTCCAGATCTGGCTCGGTTTCGTCAGCGTTCGTCCAGGGGAATCCACTCCATTCCATGACTCTGCAGATTCCGGGCAGGATGTTGTCGGAGCAGACGGTTGAGCTCGGACTCCGAACGCTCGAATGTTCTGATCGTATCCCGGTTCCGCTCCAGTACAGAGCGAGGCAAGCTTGCCGGAGGCATGACTGCGTGAGCGGGAAGGGCGCGAAGGGCCTGGGCTCAGAGTCGTGGTAAGTAGAATTCGCATCGGCCGCGTCTCACTGGGGCGCGGCACGGACCGACCGACTCGAGACTGGCAAATGGAGCCGCTGTGATAGGCCAACATCGGCTCTTGCGGCTCACGATCATCTGCTCGGCCTTGCTCGGCTCGCTGCTGCTGAGCCAGAGCGTGCTCGCCGAACCGGAGCCGCCGAAGAACCTGCGAACACTGCAGCCGGGGGACAATCTCGTTGGCTGGGTTGGGTTTCCTGCGTCGACGCAGCATGTGTTCGATCAGATTCCTGCGGCGGAACTGATTTACTCCTGGGACGCGGAGTCTTCCCAGTACCGATTTGCCGCTCGCGGCTTTGACGCAACGCTGCCCGTGCTGGAGCCCGGGATGGGTCTGATCGTTCGCATCGCCGGCGACGCTCCGGTGGAGTGGCTTCAGCCGACTGTCGCCGATGGTGAGTGGGTCGGATTGAAGTCCGGGCCGAACCTCGTCGCCTGGACCGGACCCAGCGGAACCCCGATCGATCTGGCGCTCCGGTCCGTCGGCGATTCATTCACGCACGCCCTCTACTCCACGCCGGAGAGCGGGGAATTGCGGAAGCATCAGCCGGATTCGAAGGCAAGCGTTGGCCATTCGCATCAGTTGCGACGAGGCGACGCTCTCTGGGTGTTCAGCACGACAGAGACAAACTGGCTGCAGCCAAGCGGCGATCGCGCGCTCCATCTGCTCGGTCCGCCGCCTGACCACGTCCGTTGGTACGCCTCGTTCGACAAGTACCTCGACGCCGACGGCATCGCGGTCATCGCCACCGACAACGTCGCCGACGAAGCGCTCTTCCGCGCCGCCGCCATCCTCGACGACATGTTGGTCAACCGGCCCGACATCCGCGAGACCCTCATCCGTCACCGGGTCCACGTTGTAGTTGTCGGTCGCGAGGAACAGACCTTCGACCTGACGCCGTACCGGCAGTATCAGGACATCGTCAAGCTCGAACCCCACGGGCCAGGAGGTCCTCGCGGGCTCGGGCCGAACCAGTTCACGCCGGCCTTGGTACCCGAGGAAAACGTGCTCTGCCTTAGCGGTAGGTCCTGGGGTTACGACATCGTGATCCACGAATACGCCCACGCAATCGACTACGCCCTGAGTCGCGGAACCTCAAGCGGCAACTTCAGCAGTTCGCTCGGCCGCGCCTACCGATCGGGAATGGACTCCGGCCTCTGGGATGGCTCGTATGGCGCGACGAACACGGCCGAATTCTGGGCCGAAGCGGTCGGCGCATGGATCGGCACCGGCCAGTCATTCGATATGCCCTTCAAGAACCGTCTCCATCTGGAGGAGCACAGCCCGCCCATCGCGAAGCTGATCACCGACACCCTCGGCGACTTCCAGGTCGATTCCACCTGCCACTCAGCGCAATCGCCGGCGCAAGGCGCAACGCGAAATCACGTGGTAAGCGGTCAGATCATCGATCATCTCGGCCAACCGCTACCTGGCGCATTGGTCTGGTTGCGCCAGACATCCGGCGCTCGCGCCGCCAGATTGTCTTTGTCATGGCCGGACGGCGGCTACAGCCTCTTTGTGGAACCGCACGAGTACTCCCTGGCGCTTTCCATCGACGGTTGCCAGGTCACAAGCGCCAGCGCTCCGCGAGCTCCCGACGACCTTTCCTCCGGTCGATTCTCCGTTAGCGATCAGGATGTCAGCCTGGACATTCAGCTCGTCGAACCGTTCTGCACCATCGCCGCGTCGGGCGTGCTCCGTGACGCCAATGGCAGAGCAGTAGACGCCTACGACATCTCGGTGGAAGGTGAGTCGGGCAGGTCGCAAACTCAACCCTCGGAAGACGGCAAGTTCGCCATCCGGTTTCCCGACGACGGGGCGTACGCGCTTCGCATCAGATATGGGGAATGCGACTACTTCTATGACGGCGCGGCTCTCGTCCACGGTCCAAGCGCCGGTCTCCAGTTCAATGCGCGCGAGCTGGCTGCTGCCGAGTTGAACCTCCGGCTGCCGCGGGGCGGCTGCTGAGGGGACAGTCTCAGGGACACTGAGCAATGACCACGGCCGGCCCGATTCACACAGTCGAATCGGCCTTCGCACCAATGGTTAGTGGTGCTGCCGGCGCTCCTCGGGATGGACCGTCTGCTGGACCGCCTGCTGGCCATTCGGATATACCCAGTCGTGCTGCTCGAGGTACTCGTTGGCCAGCTCGATCAGGTCGTCCTTGTCCTTGTACAGACGATTCGGATTCGTCACCACATTTGTGTACGAGCCGCCGACCTGGATCGCCTCATAGGGGCAGGCCTCGGCGCAGAGTCCGCAGTACATGCAGAGGCGGAAGTCGATTTCGTAGCGATTGACCAGGAATGAGCCATCCTCGCGAGGCTCGGTGTCGACCAGGATGCAGCCGTCGGGACAGCTCTGGGCGCAGGTCGAGCAGCCGGTGCAGCGCTCAACGAACCAGACGAGGTTGGTCCGCGCGCGCGGCGGGATGTCGCGCTCCTGCTCGGGGAACTCAACCGTGACCGGTTCCTTGCGCACGTGCTTGACCACGGTCATCAGTCCCTTGGCGATGCCCTTACCGAAGACCATGTGCCAGTTCCTTCTAGCGCTCCCCTGCCGTGGCAGGCTAGCGGCTGGTGAAGAAGTTCTCGTCGTGCGGCAGCGCGCCGGTCCACTTGTCGCGCGGCTGACCGTCGGCGGTCAGGTACGGCGGGAACAGCGATTCCAGCTCCTGCCGAATCGGGTCACCCTCCGGCAGCATCCGCGAGAAGTCGCCTGTCGGCTCCGGGCGCCGCTTGCGATGGCCGTTCGCGTGCTCTTCATCAATCACCTGCTGCAGCAGCATGAGACCGGCGAGCAGCGACTCCGGGCGAGGCGGGCAACCAGGCACGTACACGTCGACCGGAACGATGTTGTTGACGCCCGGCAGCGTCGAGTAGCCGTGCGCGAACGGTCCGCCGATGTTCGAGCAGGAACCCATCGAGATCACCCACTTGGGCTCGGCCATCTGTAGGTAGATGCGCCGAACCGGAGGCGCCATCTTCCAAGTCACCGTGCCGGCCACGATCATCAGGTCGGCCTGCCGTGGGGACGCGCGAAAGACCTCGGCGCCGAAGCGGGCCAGGTCGTATCGGGCGTTGGCGGTTGCGATCATCTCAATCGCGCAGCAGGCCAATCCGAACATCGCCGGCCACAGTGATGACCGCCGGGCCCAGCCAAAGACCTTGTCCACTGTTGAGACGAGGAGTTGAGAGCGAAGCTCGTCCTCAACATCCGTCACCGGGTCAAGCAAGGGGATCGGAGCCCCCCCAGTGTCAATCGTCGGAGAAACCATCCCAACTCCATTCACCCATCCGAGTCAGGATACACGAGGGTCGTTGTTGCCCTCTCGCCTTTCCATCTCTCGTCCCTCCCGGCGTACCACACGCCTACGGAGGCCAAGCACCGCAAGTTGAGCTCGGTTGTCTTGGAGATATCGGTATGAATCAACTACTATGGCGTTCACGTGCGGAGGACGTCATGGTCACGAGCGACCAATCAGGTGGTCGAGAAGAACAATTCGGTTTGCGGGACGCATTTGCCCAGCTCAATCGTCGGTTTGACGACATCAACGGGCGAATCAACGACGTCAACGGCCGAATCAACGATGTCAACGAACGAATTGGCGATCTCCGCGCAGATATGGATGCCCGATTTCGTCTCCTGATGTGGGGAATTGCACTGGGGTTCGCGTCGGTCCTGGCAGTCATGGGCGCACTCCTCCCACGAGGAGCGTGACTGGCCCCTATTGGCGACGCTAGCCCGCCGTTGGTCCACTGTCACACACCGCAAGATCCGATCGCCCGACAAAGGCTCGAGGAACGTTACTCCCTCCGACCCCACAACAGCAGCCGCTTGAACGGGTAGAGGAACGGGCACTCGTCCGGCAGTTCTGACAGCAACCGTTGCCGATAGTCCGACAGGAACGCTTCGTAGTCCTCTACTGCCATCCGGTCTCGGTAGCCTGTCAACAGCGAGCCTTTGACCCACTCGATCACATCTTCCGGCCCCGGCAGGCGATGCAGGTAGACCTGCATGCGCACATGTTGTTCGGCGAAGCCAAGCCGCGCCAGCTGCTCGGCGTACCATTCCGCCGACTCAATCGAGTGCCGATAGACGAATCCGCCCAGCGCTTCGGCGTGCGGCGACTGCTTTGCCACTTCGCGAGCCACCGCGTGCGACGGATGGTCCTCGTTCGCAGGCATCTGCACTGCCAACTGTCCACCCGGCTTCAGCGTCGACGCCAGGCGAGGAAACAGCGAGGCGTGGTCCGGGACCCACTGAATCGACGCGTTCGCAAACACCACGTCCAGTCCGCCGCTATCCAGCCCGGTGAAATCGGTGATGTCGCCGCGTTGGAATCGCACTCCGCCGCCCGCGTGCTGCGCGCTCTGCTCCAGCATCGCCTCGGATCGATCGATGCCGATCGTCTCCGCTGCCTGCATCCGTTCGTGCAGCACCCTGGTCAACACTCCGGTCCCGCAGCCCAGGTCAAAGACGCGTCCGCCGGGTACCGGCTCTACCAGCTCCAGCAGGTCGTAGAACGGCTGCTCGCGCTCCGCTGTGAAGCGGGCGTACTGGTCGGGCTGCCATTCGTCGCGTCCGGAAGTGGTCACGACCGTGAGCCTAGCAATTCAGCCCACCTAGGCTGATGCCCATGCCCGCCGAACTAACACTCACCCGCCGCGACGCTCATCGCCTGCGACTCCACGCCCAGCAGTTGGGCGCCCGGCGCGGCGATAGCGTCGCGGGAACAGTCCGAGCGGCAGCCGCCATTCAGGCTCAGGACCGGCTCGGAGAACAACTCGGCGTCGGCGTCCGAGCGGCGGGGTTGACCGCAGCCCAGGTTGACCATGCGCGTCAGGTTGAGCGTTCAGTCGTCCGCAACTGGCTGATGCGCGGCACCCTGCATCTTGTCCCATCCGAGGATCTCCGCTGGATGCTCGGCCTTCTGGGAGAAGCCATGGACGCCAAAGCGCTCAAGCGCCGCGCCGATCTCGGCATCTCCGAAGACGACCACGGCAAGGCGCTCAGGTTTCTGCGCGAGGAACTCGCGTTGAAAGGACCGATGACCCGAGCCGAGATCGGCGACGCCTTTCGTTCGGCGGGCTTGCCGTCGGACGGTCAGGCGACCCCGCACCTGTTACGCAGCACGTCGTTGCTGGGCGTCAGCTGCTTCGGTCCCGAACGTAACGGCGACACGACCCACGTCCTGATCGAAGACTGGCTGCCCCAGGCCGACCCACCACCAGACCCCGCCGCCGAACTCGCCCGACGCTACTTCAGTGCCTACGGCCCCGCGACTCAGTCGGACTTCCGCTGGTGGTCCGGTCTGCCCGCAGCCGACGCTCGCCGATTCCTGCAGGCCGCCCTGGATGACCTGACAGAAGTGGACGTCGACGGCCAGCCAATGTGGATGTCACAGGACGGGGCGGACCGGATTGGTGAAGTGCTGGACGGTCGGCAGGACGTCCTGAGAACGCTGGGACCGTTCGATCCGTACATCGTTGGATACGCCAGGCGAGACCTCGAGGTCCCCGACCATCTTCTCAAGCGAGTGAACGCCGGTGGCGGCATGCTGCGCCCATGCGTCCTCATCGATGGTCGTCTCGTTGCTACCTGGGATCGCCGCCGTCGGGCCCGCGGACTGACCGTCAGGGTCACTTGCTTCGAGGAACTGACCGACGACGCTCAGGCCCAACTCGAGGCCGAGTTCTCGGAATTGGGACGATTCCTCGAAACCGAGATCAACTGGTCTCTGGAACTCGAGACTTCCGCGTGATTGCAGCGGACCCTATACGGGCGAGAGTGCCCTCAGACGCGCCGTGATGTCCTCGATCGTTCCTGCGATGCTCTCGATCTGTTCCTCGGTGTTCGTTTGGCCCAGGCTCAGACGCAGCGTGCTGTGTGCGGTGTCGGGATCGAGCCCCATCGCCGAAAGCACGTGGCTGGGCTCGGTGCTGCCGGTCGAGCACGCGCTGCCGGATGACGCCGCGAACCCTTCCAGATCGAGCTGCAGCAAGATGCTCTCGCCTTCGACGCCGGGAAGGCTGACGTTCAGGTTGTTCGCCAGGCGGCGGGACCAGTCCGACGGCCCGTTCAAACGGATCGGATGGACGCGCTCATTCAGTTCGCGCCACAACCGGTTGCGCAGCTCCGAGGCGTGACCCGTCCGCTGCGTGCGCTCCTCTTCAGCGAGCTGCAGCGCCTTGGCCAGACCAACCGCCTGCGCCACCGACTCCGTCCCGGCCCGGCGCTCTTCTTCCTGTCCGCCGCCCAGTTGCAGCGGCTGCAGCGGCGTCCGGCGGCGCACGTAGAGCGCTCCCGCTCCCTTGGGGCCGTAAATTTTGTGCGCTGTCAGCGACATCAGGTCGACGCCCAACACTTCGGGACGGATATCTACCGCGCCGGCAGCCTGCACCGCATCAGAATGCACAATCGTTCGTCGATTTCTCGCCTTCACCGCACGCGAGATGTCCGCGACCGGCTGCACGGTTCCCACCTCGTTGTTTGCCAACATGATGCTGACCACTGTTGTGTCGTCACGGACTGCCGAAGCGACGTCCTCGGGATCGACAAATCCCTCGCCGTCCACGTTCAACACCGTCAGTTCAAAGCCCTCGTGCTCCAGCTGTTCCATCGTGTGCAGGACCGCATGGTGTTCGGTTGCCTGAGTGATCAGGTGCAGGCCCGCCTCTGCGCGGGCCAGCGCCGCGCCTCGGATCGCCAGGTTGTCGGACTCCGTTCCCCCAGAAGTCAGCACCACTTCCGACGGTGAGCACTGCAGAACCCCGGCGATGTCATCCCGGGCCCGATCGAGAAGTCCCGCCGCATACTGCGCCTCGCGATAGATTCCTGACGGGTTCCCCCAGCCGTACTGGAGTGCCGGGATCATCGCCTCAAGCACCCGCGGATCCAGAGGAGTCGTCGCCGCATGATCGAAGTATGCGCGTTCCATAGGGTCAGGGTAACGCCGCACTCCAGTTCCCGCTTCGGGCCGCTCAGAAGCTGGTGGGGTCGTACGCGAGGAGAATCTGGCTGCACTGGCCAGATCTCGTGTGCTGGACGAGGGATCGTCCATTGGTGTGTCCAGATTTGTCCAGATTTGTCCAGATTGTTCCAGACCTGTCTGCATTCGTCCGTGAACCGGCGGAACGATTCCCGGGAAATCCAGAGATGTCCAGGCTCGAACCATAATCCTGGCAAGGCCGGTTGAGCCTAGCCCGCACCGCTGAGCACCAGGCCCATCAGCGCGATCAGGAGCGCTGCAAGGAGGCCAAACCCCCACGACATCACCTTCTGCAGGTCATCGATGCGGCCGTTGAGTTGATCCCGGACCAGCTGCAACTCCGACAATGTCGCCGGCCTCGACTCTTCGCCTGTCGTCATGCCGCACTCCATGACACGACTGTACCGATACACTGTAATCTAATCCGACTGACCGCCTCCGAGTGCCAATGGATCCTCTGTGAATCTGAATCCGCTGCTGCATTTGCACGGCGTTCCGCCCGGCGGGAGCGGAGTGGTGACGCCCCGGATGCGCTATGCTCAGACGTGAACTCATCTCGTTGAGAGGACAGCTTCATGGTCTTTCAGATGACTGAAATGCTGGACGTTTCGGACCTGGCTGCGGAGAAGGCCAAGTCCCTGCTCGAAGACAAGGGCTTTGCCGAGGGCGCGCTGCGCGTCTTCGTGGTCGGCGGCGGCTGCTCCGGCTACCAGTACGGCA
>JAPPBN010000027.1:0-2097 GCA_026705025.1 Chloroflexota bacterium
ATGTCTGCTGAACCGCGTCGCCAGATGATGCCGTGAGGCTGACAGTGGCGAGGCCCGAACAGTCCAGGGCGGATCCAACTTCCTCCCTCGGCGGCGACGCTTGTGTGGAGCTGGGGATCAGAAGAAACAGAGCAACCGCCACGATTGCGGCGGTCGCCATGAACGCTCCGGGGATGAAGCGCCTATCTCGTTGACCATCGTGCTTGTGGATGAGGCGTTCGAATCGGGACTGCATGATGTCCCTCCTTTCGATTGGCGAACCTCCTCTGTCCACTTCCGACTCTACGCCTTACAAGATGCTCCTGCAGCCGGTCCTGCGGATCGCCCGAACGACCAACCTCAGCTCCAAGTCCAGCCGCCGGCAGTCGGAGATGTAGCGAGCCGGCCCATATGGCTCTCTGGCCCGTTGCTGATCGGGTACCAGTGTCGCCACCGCGCTGTAGACTCGCTCCTTGTCCTTTTGCTCCGTGATTTCCTCTGGGAGGTTGCACGGGGCGAGTCGACCGATCACTGCTGCTCACTGTAGCCAGCATCTGAATCCTCCAGACCCGCAGCATCGACGCGTCATCCCTGCATCCCTATCCCTGTAAGACACCACGCTCGACCGCCTCCACCCGTTCGCGCAACAACCCCACCTCATGCCGCAGAGCCTCGAACTCGCGACGACAGCCGTGCCGAGGCTCCTCGAGGATGCCCTCCTCCCCACCCCGAGCCTCAGCCGACATCGGGTCACTCTTCGCTCGACGTGCCCACGTTCCGACTGCGCCCAATCCGACGCTCTCCGCTCGGCGACAGCAGTTCAGCCCGTCGTTCCTCGAACTCGCGCTGCATCTGGCGCCCCAGTTCCTCCTCCCCGCCAAAGCGCCCCAGAGTCACAACGCGCGCAGCCCAATGCAAGGGCTCGGTCCACAACCGCTGGCGGCGCAGCTCCCGCAGCCGGTGCTGCCGCAACTGCAGCTCGGTGTCCCGCCGCACGTCGTCCCAGGGGGACTCATCGGGTGGCAGGGTCAGCCGACGGTCGTCGATCAACTGGATCTCCAGCCGCAGCAGCCGCTCCGTCGCCCCGAGCCAGGCCAGTGTGTGCGGCGGACCATCCAGAGCACGCAAGGCTCGCCGCCACTCCGCCAGCACGGGCAGCGCCTCGCCGAAGACGTCGCCGTCATCAGGCAGAGGTTCGACCGTAACCAGTGCCGGATGGGTGCGGGGAGGAGTGTGGGAGTCGTTCACCAACTTCCCACCCGAACCCCGCCGGAACCCCAGCCGTCGCTCCAGGTTGCGGATGTCCTCCTCCGCCTTTCCCAAGTCGGCGTCAGTGAACTCGGTCCACTCCTTGAACTCTCGCTCCAGCGTGTCGAGGCGCCGCTCCAAGTCCTCGACGATGTCGTGCGCGGTCTCCCGAGGTGCATTCCGTGGTCCATGCTCGGGCTCAGTTGGCTGTCCAGCACTCTGTCTGTCGCGTTCGTACAGCAGCGCCTCGGTCATCTTGCGGCTCAGGTGCCGGTCGGCCAGGGTGCGGCGGATGGTGCGCTCACTCAGGCCCAGCCGCAGCGCCGCGGCGTCCCGGCCCTCCCGCTCCACCAGGTCCTGTAGGAGCGCCCAGAGCTGCCCCTCCCCCGTCACCGGGCCCGACCCCGCCCCCTCTTCAACCGACTCATTGCCGTTCATCACTGTCTCCATCTCTGTCCGGCAGAACCTGCCGTCCTACTGCCGCTGGCCAAACCCCGTGCGACCAGCCCGCGCAGAATCTCTCAGTCCGATTGCTGTCCACGGAGAGCGCTCGCCCGGTAGAACACTGGGTGCCGGGACCCCGTGTCCACTGTCCAACTGCTCCCTTTTCCTGTTCACGGGTCACGTGGTGCGGGTTGGACAGTTGCGATCCGGCAGTGGCCAGTGCCGTCTACTTAGCATACGTGTTCGGATAGGATGCAGGGCGTCGTGAGACACAGTTCTCGGATGAGAGCGGAGCCCTGAGGATGCGCGAGATCGAGCGGGACCTGCTTCAGTTGGTGGCCGAGTTGCCGTTCGCCGACCGGCTCGAGCTTGCCGCACCCTCGGATTGGTCGGAGCGCGCGGTCTACCAGCGCCTGGGCGATCTCC
>JAPPBN010000029.1:0-22562 GCA_026705025.1 Chloroflexota bacterium
GCCACCGCCAGCAGGGTGACGGCGAGCGCGGCCAGTCCCAGCCCCGCCACGTAGCGCCTGAATCGGTTGGGTGCGCTGACAATTGCGTTCATGAGTCTCGCTTTCATTTCGTTCCGTTAGCTCGCATCTGCTTCTTCCGGTGCCTCGCCTGGGTAGCGAGCCACGCGCCGCGTCCGGGCGTTCCTACACGGGTACGTCCCACATCCGCGACCCCCGGACGCCGTCGGTTCGCTTCCACCTGCGGAGGAGAACATCTCAGCGAGTATCGTGGAAATGCGCGAAGTGCCAGTCCGCCCGAGAGGATGACAGGTGATGCGCAGCACAGCGGATGTCACCACGATTGCAAGCGCTCTAGGTACGCCGACCACTGGAATGTCCAGATGCGAAGTACTGCGGTAGCGTAGAGGCTCGCCCGCTTTATCTCAAGTGTCGCGGTTGGTGCCCAGGCGCATTGTTCCGTAGCTTCCCACGCATCACGGGCGTGTCGTGCCCCAGCGCGCGGGCACCTCGCGCAGTTCGCTCTGGCGTCCATCTGTCAGCTCTACGGCGGGAGCGTGAAGCGACGCTCAGATGTCCTGACTCTTGTCCGGTCTCTGGTGCTGTCCTGTCCAAGGTTCGCAGGCTCATGGTCAGGTGGCCTTGCCAGCTGCTGAACCAGCGACGGCAGTCGGCGGGCACGAAGCTGAACGCGGGTTCGACAGCCAGCGCGCAACGGGTATGTGACCCGAGGTGTTGAGTCCGTCGTTCGATGCCGGTTGCTGTCGACTCGGCTGTGCGACGGCCGCTTAGGGGTCGACCAGGCGGGTGGGATCAGGGGCGGCGGTTCATGTGATGCCGCCGCAAGCTGGGGCCGCGTCTGGCGCTCGGCTGACACTCGCGCGGCACCCCCTACGCTCCGCCACAGGCTGGGCGCTTGGCCGCATCTGAGCTTGAGCTGCAACCGGGGCAGGCAGGTCGTCTCCGCACGCGCCGAGGGCCGGAGAGACCAGCGACCAGCCCGCGACGAGTCGAAGCCCGATGCGCTACCGCACGCCGTCTAGTGGTCGGACGTTCCCGATTCCGCCTCTCGCAACACCGGCGAGTGCGTCCAGCTCAGCTTCGGATCGTGGTTCTTGGGCGTACTGATCAGATCTGGCTCCGGTGCGATCATCGCTGCCGGCCTAGCCTTGCGGGCGAGATCGGGATTGGGGCGTTCTCCCGTGAGGCTGTCCCAAAAGTCCGCGGAGAGCGGGAAGGCGAGGTTGAACGGTTCCGCCCTTCTGAGACGGTGCGTCGCGCCGTGACCTGGTGCTAGGCGCGGCGGCGCACCCTCCGTAGGCCGAGCCCGGCGACGGCCGCTGCGGCGACGGCGAATAGCAGGCCGATCAGGCCGGCCGAAACGCCGCCCGAGTGAGCGAATCCACCTGTACCCGTATCCTGGAAGCCGTTCGAGTCCTCGTCGAGCATCGACTCTTCGCCGTCGCTTCTGGCGTCTTCACCCGTCGCGTCCTCGGACGCGGTCAGCGAGAAGTGAGCTGGCGCTTTCGCGCCCTCCAGTCCCGGGCGCGCGGTAGAACGCGTCGAAGCCGAAGTGCGAGCGCAGCGCGGTGAAGCGGTCGCTCTCGACTCGCTCGCGCCCGGCCAGCACGCGCACCACAGCCGCCTTGAGGTTGTCGTAGCGCACCCGCCCGGGCACCCCGCCGAAGCGCCCGAAGGCGGACATGTGGCCTTTCGGGATCGTCTCCTGGCCTCGCTCGGGAAGCAGACATGCACCGCCCGGCCGGAGTGCGAGAGCCGCATCACGAACATCGAGAGCTCGGTCAGCTCTCCATCGAGCCAGACGCTGACCCGGCCGAAGTCGACCTCCGCCTCGGCGCCCGGCGGATGCAGCTGCGGCACCGTCACGGCCACCCGGCCGGACTCCAGCTCGCGCCGCAAGCGGGCCACGCAGGCGCGCACCATCCTCCTGAGCACCCCGTGGCGCCGCGAGAGGCCGCGCATCGACACGCCCTCTTCTCGTCGGTCTCGTCGGATACGCTCACACAACTCCACCTTCGACAACTCCTCGTCCTTTGCTGCGGATCACTCACGATCACCCGAGCCTAGTCACCGGATCGGTCGCAGGTGTGGTCACTTCTCACGATCAAAACGGCCCCAGGCGGGGCCAGATCAGACAATCACTACCAGTCGGACGCGCCAGCGGCGGGCTCGACCAGGATCCGACCATGTTCTGCGAGTCGTGCGGCGGCTTCGTGAGACGCTGCGACCAGTGCCGCCGGTTTCACCTGGCGTCCGGTGGGACGGGGCGGCGAGGAGTCGATGCCCTGGCGGGTCTCGGGGGAGTGGCTTAAGCAGCACGGCTGTCCGCGCCGGCCGCGGGACGAGATCCCGCTACCCTTCGTCTGGACGTCGGGCGGCGAGAAGCCGCCGGAGTCCTCTGGTTCAGTGCCGTGACACCGCTCGCAGATGATTTCACTGAACTGCAGCAGGACAACGCCCAAGAGCGCCGGCCAATCGGCCTCGCAGCTCGGTTGCCGGCAATCCGGTCAAGTCGGGTCCACGCAGATTGCGTCCGGGACGTGGTCGGAGCGATAGGCGACGACATCGCCCCGTGTCAAGCCAACGATCTTGCAGGCCGCGGCCGCTCCGGGTCGGCCGGTCACCTCAATCTCCAGCAGAGGCTTGCCGCCAGAGTCTCGCAGTTTCATCGGTACGATAGCCAGTGTCCACACGTCCGAAGGCCGGCTTCTGCGCAGCACCGTGATGTGGGACGCGTGGTGAGCGGCCTCCGTTACGCAATCAGTCCCCAGAACTGGGTGAAGGGGAGGGATTGGCGGTGGCCAACGATGCGTTGCCGTCCAGGCGCACGCCCGTAATCGGCTCCACCTGGTACGACTCGTAGAAGTCGTGCAGGTCCCGCCCGGTGATCGCGCCGCGATGACGGCAGTTCGCACTCAGGTTGTTGCGCATCAGCGAAATGTGGTCGTCCAATGGATCCACATCCCCGGCTGCTCCAGGCCCGTCGTCCTATCGGGATCGCGCCGGAGGTCCTCATACGTGTCGTAGTCCGTGAGACCGAGGACGCGGCCGAGTTCGTGCAGGAGTGTCGGGATTGAGACAGGATTGTCGCTCTTCCACGCAATGGATGAATGCGCGGCGCTCTTGTACGCGGGCGCTCCGCAGTCAGCCGCAGCCTTCTTGTCGCGTAGGTGAACTCCTTGCGAGGCGGATCAGGTGTGCTGTCTCGTAGGTGACATGCCGCTCCACCTTCGGGACAAGTGCCTTTGAGCAGGACGACGTCGATATCGAAGAGGGAATCCGAGCAGTCCGACGTTACGATTCCCCGTAGGGAATGATGGGCGATGAGCGGACGGTTACCGCTCAGCGTGGTCAGTGCGGAGAGCTCAGCGTTCCATATCTCATCTGCCTCCACCAAAACGGCGTGCAAACCGGGGGCGGTCGTGCAGATGCGCGTGGACTCGCCGTCAATCAGCCGCTGGTTCAGATACACGGATAGAGACTTTGGGCCAGTGTGTCTGTCCGTGTGTCCTGCTGGGGTCGCCTCCTTGTGTTGTTGGGGAACAACAAGAGCTGGCTCTGCCTGCTGAATGAGGCCGGGCTCGGCTAGCCAGCCTGCGAACATACCGGCGGGCGGCGCCTGCAGACCTAGCAGCGCGCAGGCGAGCGCTGCGCCGACGACCACCGCGGTCAGCGTGAGTTCGAGGCTCAAGGCGCGTTCGCCCCTGAGATCGGGAGCTTGCCGCGTGAACCAAGGAATTCGTCGATCTCGGCGTCGAGCGGATCCTCTGTCTGGGTCGCCACTCCGTCTCCTTCGTCCGATCCCGGCCGATTGCTGCGTGCGACTTTCCGCATCGTCCCTACTTCCACCAGAACCCATCTCCCAAGCACTCGTTCACGATGCGGGCCAGATACGGCATCTTTTGGCAGTGCCACGGACGCGGTCACGTTCGACGGCTGTCCTACATTTGGTCCGCAAGAAGACGCAGAAGAGAGTGACGGAGGGGCAGACGATTCCGACCCACCTGTGGGCCCGGCTGAGGAAGAGTACCGCCAGGCACTGCTACGTGAGATAATCGACCAACCCGTACCGAAGGAGCGCAACATGAGAGCCACCATGAACTTCAACCGCCTCCGGGCAAGCGCCCTGCTGGCCGCGCTCGCCCTGGTCGTGTTGGCGCTGATCGTTGTTGCGCAGACGCGCAGCGAACGCGCCTCGGCGCAGACCGTGGCGACGCCGCTCGAGGTCGTGCAGTATGTCGCGCCGAAGCTGTCGGTCTCGCTGGTCCAACAGGGGATTAGGCTGTCCTGGGCCTTCGAGCCTAACGTCGAGCCGCCGTCGGGCTGGCAACTCGCTGGTTACACCCTCGGGCGCTGGATCGAGGGTCAGGCTGGCTCGCTCAAGTTTTTCTCCCTCGATCCGGTCAAGGCGCAGGAGTACATCGACACGCTCGACGACACGAGCATGGAACAACGAGTGCCCGGTTACCAGTACTCCTACCTGGTGTACGCCTACTACCACCGCCTCTCCGACGGTGCCGAGCAGGTCGGCAAGAGTTCCGAGCTCGTCTATAGGTTGCCCGAGCTGCCCAAGGTTGTCGATCCGATCATTTTCAAAGTCAACAGGCAGTTCAGCCCGCCTTATCGAGCGAGCTGGTATGCACCGAACCTGTCGTGGGATGCAAATGTCAACCCGGGCCCGGCGACTCATTACCTATTTTATCGCGACGGTACGCGCTATCACCGAGCCACTTCGAGTTCTACCTTATCTTCTGACGGTGCCAACTACATCTGGATGGATGACGATGCCGCAACGGCCGAGTACTCGATCCGTGTGCAGTACGGCAAGTTCTTCAGCTCGCTGACCATCTTCCCGGTGGGAGGCTGAAGAGTCGGCAGAGCAGTATGCTGATCGCACCTGCCTCGGTTTAGGGCCTGTTCACAGTAGCGCATAGATCTGGCAGAGTGAGGGGCGCGGTGGCGCGGCCATTGTGACCAGATGAGATTGACGGATGCGCAGTACGAGTGGATCGCGTCGCGGTTGGCGTGGGCCAGAGTTGACGCGCACCGGGCGCGGTAGTCCCCTGGCAGGCGCTAGACATGGCGCTCGCTCACACCCAACACCTCGACCGCCTGCACTGTTCGCAAGTCGCTGGCGTCCACACACTCCAGCACCAGGCGTCGAGCCTCTTGCGACTGCGTCACTGTCCGTCTCCTCCCACTTACGTGTTCAGGATTGATAGAGTTGCTGCTTGGCGACAAACCTCATCGCTAAAGAAGTGATCCACTTGGGGTGGTGGAAGCGGTCGGGTTTGGGGTGGCTTCACCTCCGGTTCAGTCTGTAGTCCGACGACGAGTCCGGTAGGACTGGCCTTTAGTGGTGAGGATGTGCGCGTGGTGGCCGAGGCGGTCGAGCAGCGCCGTGGTCAGCTTCTCGTCGCCGAAGACCTGGACCCATTCGGAGAACGAGAGGTTGGTGGTGACGATCGTGGAGCGCCGCTCGTAGCGGTCGGCGAGCAGGTTGAAGAGCAGTTCGCCGCCGGCGCGGTCGAAGGGCACGAAGCCGAGTTCGTCGACGATCAGCAGGGCGACCCGCAGGTATCGCTGATGCAGGCGGGTCAGCGTGAGTTCATCGCGCGCCTCGACCAGTTCGCGAACGAGGTCGGCGGCGCGGATGAAGGCGACCCGCTGGCGACGCTGGACGGCCTCGACCCCGAGCGCGATCGCGAGGTAGGTCTTGCCGGTCCCGATCGGTCCGGCGATCACGACATCCTCGCCGCGCTCGATGTAGTCGCAGGTGGCGAGCTGGGCGAGCCGCGGCCGCTCGATCCCGCGCAGCGCGTCCCAGTCGAGCTGGTCCAGGGTCTTGAGGTCGGGGAAGCGGGCACAACAGCATTTGGGCGCAGGAGGCGGGCGACGGCGCCGTCGCGGCGGACCAGGACCTCGGCTTCGAGCAGCTGCAACAGGAACGCCTCGTAATCCCAGCCGTCGTGCGCGGCCTGACGGACCAGCACGGGGTACTGGCGGCGCACGGTGGGCAGCTTGAGTTCGCGGCAATGGGTCTCGAGCACGGCTCGCCGCGCGGCGTCGCTCACGATGCCCCTCGTTCCAGTAGACGGTCGTAGTCAGCGACCGAGGCGCGCTCGACGCGATAGCCGCGCAGGCGTTCCGGCACGGTCACCTCGTTCGGAGCCTGGGCCGCGGCCAGCGAACGCCGGATGGCCAACTCGTCGAAGCCGCCCTCGGCGAGACCTGCTTCCAGCGCCGCCCGCACCCGCTCCTCGCCGTGTTCGGCGGCCGCCTGCAACAGCCGCGCCAGGGCGCGGGCCGCCTCGTGACCGCCGCGTTCCTCTTCCAGCAGCGTCCACAGCCGGTCATAGGGCCCGCCCAGTTCGTCGATCAGCTCCGGCGCCACCTGGCGCAAGGCCTGCGGCTTGCGCGAGAGCTGGCCGAGGTAGTGGCGGTAACGCACCCGCCGGCCGCCGAAGCGCTGGCGGGGATGGCTGACCTGCGCCGCTCCACGCTGGAAGGCGACCTCGGAGACGCCGACCCAGGCCGTCACCCTGAGGCCCGCCCAGCGCTCGGGGACCGAGTACCCAGCGCGAAAGCGCGTCTAACGCGCAGGCTCCTTCGAGGCGGATCATGGCGCTGCGGTTGACCGAGACCGGCTGCATCCGCCGCGGTTCGAACGCGACCGCGGGCAGTGGGCGCAGCAGCGGCCCCTCCGTGGCGAAGCGCTCCCAGACCCGTTCAGGCGCGAGCCGGTCGACCTCCGCTTGCATCTCGTCCGAGATCTGCTGCAGCGAGTCGCCGCGCGGCAGCGGCGTCAGCACCTGCCAGCGCAGGCCCCGGCCGCGGCCCTCGACGCCGTCCTTGTCGTGTCCCTGGCGGGGACGGGCGAAGCTGGGCTCGAAGGCGTAGTGACTGGCCAGCGCGGCGAAGCGCTCGGTCAGCCGGCGGCGCGGGAACTGCACCCGTCGCACCGCCGCCGAGAGGTTGTCGTAGACCATCCGCCGGGGCACGCCGCCGAAGTGGGCGAAGGCGCGCACGTGCCCGTCCAGGAAGGCGAGTTGGTCCTGGCGCTCATAGAGCCGGACGTAGTCGCGGCCCGAGTGCATCAGCCGGAACAGGAGTAGCCACACCCGACGCCGCTCGCCGGCCAGGTCGACCCTGACCTCGAAGAAGTCGACCTGCGCGCTCGCGGCCGGGCGGTGGACCAGCGGCACGTAGACCTCGGCCCGCCGCCGGCGCCACTCGCGCAACTCGGCCAGCACCAGGGTCAGGCCGACCTCGTAACCCTCCTCACGCAACTGCCGGTGCAGTCGGCGGCCCGTGATCCGCTGCTTGGCCGTGGTCCTATGCGACCACTCCTCCAGCAACTGCTCTAGCCGCGGCCGAGCCCGGTCCAGCACCGGGCTGGAGTGCCGCCGCCGCTGCCGCTCGGGCGCTGGCGTCGCCAGGTAGCGGCGCACTGTGTCCCGCGCGACCCCCATCTCGCGGGCAACGCGGCGTTGACTCTGTCCCTCGATCAGCACCTTGCGCCGCAGCGCGTAGATATCCATCACGCCGAGCATCCCTCTCTCCCAACCGGCGTCGGCTTGCGCCGATCACAGGTTGGGACTTGGCCCCCAAGTGGACGAGTTTTAGAGCGATCACTTGTCGACGAGCAGCGATTCGGTCAGTAGCTAAGCGAGCAGCGACTCTGTCAGTCCTGAACACGAAAGTGGGAGGAGACCGACAGTGACGCAGTCGGAAGAGGCTCGACGCCTGGTGCTGGAGAGTGCGGACGCGGGCGACCTGCAAGCAGCGCAGGCGGCTGAGGTGCTGGGCGTGAGCGAGCGCCATGTCTGGCGGTTGCTGGCGGCCTACCGCGCGCGGGGCGCGCCGGCCCTGGCCCACGGCAACCGCGGCCGACGGCCGCACAACGTCGTGCCGGACCCAGTGGCCGCCACCGTGGTCCGCCTCGCCCGCGATCGCTACCCGGGCGCCAACCACACGCACCTCAGCGAGTTGCTCTGGGAGCACGAGGGGCTCGCCCTGAGCCGCTTCACGGTCCGCCGCATCCTCGAGGCGGCCGGCATGTCCAGCCCGCGCCGACGACGGCCGCCCGAGCACCGCGTGCGGCGCGAGCGGATGCCGCGCGAGGGGATGCTGCTGCAGGTCGACGGCAGTCATCACGCCTGGCTGGAAGGACGCGGGCCGCGGTTCACCCTGCTGCTCGCCGTCGACGACGCGACCGGCGATGTGCCCTCCGCACTGTTCCGCCCGGCCGAGGACGCCCGCGGCTACTTCTCGCTCTTGGAGCAAGTCGTTCTGCGCCGCGGCCTGCCGCTCGCGCTCTACTCGGACCGCCACGGCGTCTTCCAGGCCCCCATAGGACGAACGGGACGACGTCCGCCAACCCAGTTCGCACGGGCGCTCCGGGAACTGGGGATTACCCAGGTCTTCGCCCGCTCGCCGCAGGCCAAAGGGCGCGTGGAACGCTTCGCCGGCACGCTCCAGGACCGGCTCGTGACCGAGTTGCGTCACGCTGGCGCTGCGACGATCGCCGAGGCCCAGGAAGTGCTCGACGGCTTCCTGCCGCGCTTCAACGCACGCTTCCGGGTCCAGCCGAGACAGTCTGAGCCGGCCTATCGTCCGCTCGAGCCGTCGCTCGACCTGGGCGCCGTCCTCGCCTTCCGCCACCCCCGCACGGTCGCCCGAGACAACACGGTCAAGTACCGCTGGCGCACGCTGCAGCTCCTGCCGGGGCCCGAGCGGACCAGCTACGCCCGCTCCCGGGTCGAGGTGGTCGAACGAGCGGACGGCTCGCTCTCGGTCCGTCACCACGGACAGCCGATCGCCACACGCCCGGCCCCGCCGCCGGCCGGTACGCTGCGCACCGCCCGCGCCGAACTGGCCAGCCGTCCCGACTACGAGCGCATCGCCTCAGGCCGCGGCTCCGGCGGCGTGTTACCCCGGTCTGCCGAGACTCCCAGCCCGAACGGCGCTTCGGTCCAGCCGCCGAGCAACGGAGCCGCCCCAGATCCCGCAGTAAAGGGACGCCCGCTGTTGCCGCCGACGCCTCGCCAACTCGCCCGCTGGAAGGCGATCCGGCAGGCCCAACTGCAAGGCCTGTCGATGCGGGCGACCGCTCGGCTCCTCGGGATCTCGCGGGTCACGGTGAGCAACTACGTCCACGCCAACGGAGTGCCTGGACGCCGAACCCGCGCTGCTCCATCCTTACCGGAACAGCGCGACCCACCTGACAGAATCGCTGCTCAGTTGGACTGACAAAATCGCTGCTCTACAACAATCACTGGCCGAGTTTTAGAGCGATCAATACAAAGGCCTCTCGATCCGGGCGACCGCTCGACTGCTCGGGATCTCGCGCACGACCGTGAGCAACTACGTCCGCGCCAACCGGCTGCCTGGACGCCGAATCCGTGCTGCTCCATCCTTACAGGAACGGCGGGACACTGACAGAATCGCTGCTCAGTTGGACTGACAAAGTCGCTGCTCTACAACAGTGACTGGATCAGCTTCTAAGCGATGAATGCAACGGGCGCGAGATTTACCGACCACACTCAAGTCGGTTGGAAACTCGTGGGAGCAAGTTTGTGGTGTGAGAGCGCGTCGCCTCCGAACATAGCTGTCGGCAGCACGCGCACTTGACGACGGCCGAGGCCGAAACGCTGGTCACACAAGCATATGACTGACCGCGGTGCCGACAATCGCTCCGCTCAACAAAGGCCGGGGCTCAAGTCCCGACGACAGCTGCGAGGCGTGATGGCCAGCTGGCCCCTCAAAGCTCGCTCAACCAAGGCCGAGTTCCAACCCGGCGACATTACCTGTCCATGTGGCCCTACACAGTATCAGAATGCAAGCGGGCTCGACGAAGGCCGGGGGTTGATCCCCGGCGACACCCCTCCCTGTCCGGAGCGTTATGAGTTCGCAGATGCGCTCAACGAAGGCCGGGGGGTTGATCCCCGGCGACACTCATTCCCATGGGCGGGGCCGGCTGGCATGACGGCGACGCTCAACGAAGGCCGGGGGTTGATCCCCGGCGACACGTCCAACGCTTTCCTCCTGCTCGTGCGTGGGAGTGCGCTCAACGAAGGCCGGGGGTTGATCCCCGGCGACACAACCCGTAGCTGTCGGCCATCGCTTTGAGGCTGACCGCTCAACGAAGGCCGGGGGTTGATCCCCGGCGACACGATCAGCCAGGCCCTCCAGTGGGCGATCCCGTTCGCCGCTCAACGAAGGCCGGGGCTTGATCCCCGGCGACACATCAATCCGGTCGGGAGTGCAGGAGTCAACGTGTAGCGCTCAACGAAGGCCGGGGGTTGATCCCCGGCGACACATCCGTCGGACGCTCAGGAATTCAGCCTCGCGTGAGCGCTCAACGAAGGCCGGGGGTTGATCCCCGGCGACACCATCTTCCGCTGCTCGGCCGTGAACTGCCCCTGGGCCGTCGCTCAACGAAGGCCGGGGGTTGATCCCCGGCGACACTTGGAGTTTTCGACCTCGTACCAGTCACCGACCAACGCTCAACGAAGGCCGGGGGTTGATCCCCGGCGACACGTGACCATCCGGTGCCGCTGGTAACCAGGGCGGAGCGCTCAACGAAGGCCGGGGGTTGATCCCCGGCGACACCTGCGCTTCTGGCGCCGATCCAGCTTGAATCCGTGCGACGCTCAACGAAGGCCGGGAGTTGATCCCCGGCGACACTCGCGCGAGAGGGCGCCGCGGTCGCGCATCTTGGACGCTCAACGAAGGCCGGGAGTTGATCCCCGGCGACACTCGCGGGCAGCCGCCTCCACCGCGTCCATGTCGTACTGCGCTCAACGAAGGCCGGGAGTTGATCCCCGGCGACACCCGCAGTTCGAGCAGACGCCCTCGCAGGTCTGAAACGCTCAACGAAGGCCGGGAGTTGATCCCCGGCGACACCATCATCGCCTGGCCAATCTCGCCCAAGTGGTAGGTCGCTCAACGAAGGCCGGGAGTTGATCCCCGGCGACACGCGAGCCACGCGGCCCGGAACCCCACCTGGTCGACGCACGCTCAACGAAGGTCGGGGGTTGATCCCCGGCGACACGGTGCGGTCCTGGGAGAGTTCGAGCCTGCGTTGGATCGCTCAACGAAGGTCGGGGGTTGATCCCCGGCGACACCGTCACGTCTGGCCCCTGGCCGGCCGTCATGTAGCCCGCTCAACGAAGGTCGGGGGTTGATCCCCGGCGACACGCAACAAGTCAGCTTCGGCGAGCATTCCAGCGTTAACCGCTCAACGAAGGTCGGGGGTTGATCCCCGGCGACACGGTGCGGTCCTGGGAGAGTTCGAGCCTGCGTTGGATCGCTCAACGAAGGTCGGGGGTTGATCCCCGGCGACACCGTCACGTCTGGCCCCTGGCCGGCCGTCATGTAGCCCGCTCAACGAAGGTCGGGGGTTGATCCCCGGCGACACGCAACAAGTCAGCTTCGGCGAGCATTCCAGCGTTAACCGCTCAACGAAGGTCGGGGGTTGATCCCCGGCGACACTGCTAACGCGAATTCTGTTGTGAAGGTTAGGCGGATTGACCGCCGTTTTCGCCGCTCGCCTGCCGCTGGACGAGAAACGACGATCCAACGTCGCCACAACCGGGTGATTTGATCCCTCGAGGAGGTGAATTACTGGAGGTTCGCAGCCGGGGCTAGAATACCCAAGGCTCCCCGAGCTTTCGCGATTCCTTCCTGCCAAGCTTGATTTTGGCGTCCTCAGCGGCGCCTGGGAAGCGGTACACGATGACTGAGTCTCTCCGTCGATCAATCACCTCTTCTATCTCCCCGATCATGTGAGCTAGCTTCGTGTTGGAGAGGCGGCACTCAAACACTGAGAACTGAACTCTTTGACCGTACTTCTCGCAGATGCCAGAGACGCGCCTCAGTCGGCTCTGACCTGCGCCCTCCGTATCGGCGATGTCGTATGTGACGAGGACATCCACGAGGTTAAGGCAAGACGAAGGGAGGATACGCAGGTAAGTCGCCGCGGAAATGCCGGGCGAGGAGCGTAGCCTGGACCGACGGCAGGGCCCAGCGTTCCACTGGACGCCTCAACAGCTGGTGCTGCACCTCGGATTCCTTGTGCTTTTCCCAGGCTGGGAGTAGTCGAGTTCTGCCGTGATCGCTGAGATAGACAGCCCCTCCCGGTGAGCGATCGAAGTCCTCAGGACCAATCTGGCGGCGGCGAACAAGTGACACGACGAATCGGTCGGAAATCGCCCGGAACTCCTCGGCCAGGTCGAGCGCGAGCGACGGTCGGCCCGCACGCGGCCGGTGAAAGCAGCCCATCTGATGGTCTAGTCCAACGCTCTCTGCTGCGCCGATGCACTCGGTCACCAGCATGCCGTAACAGAAACCCAGCAGTGCATTGACCGGGTCTCGCGGAGGTCGACGCGTGCGACCGGAGAATTCAAGCTCGCTCGAAGCCAACGCCAGCCGCATTGCGCGAAAGTAGATTCGTGCCGCATCGCCTTCGATCCCGCGAACGCTGTTCGCCGATTGGGCCTCGGGTAGGCGAGCGATGCGCGCCGCAATCTGCGTAGATCGAGAGGCTAGCTGCTCAGCCATTTCTGCGCCCTTCTCGTCCCGTGCCCAGCGCCCTAGGACGCGCCTACTGTTCTGTAGCTTTGCCGCCACGATTGACTTGGCCACCGCTAGCGACCGCATCTCGTCCATCACGGTTTCGAACTGGGCCGTCCGCAGATGCACGTTTCCGCTGGTGGGGCCGTTGACCACGAATCGAAGGGCGCCGCTCATTTGGAGCGCTGCGACTCTGACGCCGCGGCGCGCGCAAGCGTCGAGGGCCTGTGTTGTGATCTGGGCGCCTCCGAGCAAAACTAAACCATCAACTGCTTCCAAAGGAACCCTTTGGCTACCGGCTGGTGACGACACGACCAGCGAGCCGCGTCGATGTCGAATCTGAGCACGATGATTCCGGACATAGACGGTGTTCAGGTATCGCATTTGAAAATGACGTTCTCGATGTAGCGGTCCACCCGGCTCGGAGCACTGGTCAGGTCCGGCAGGCAGTGGTGCAACAGCTGACACTCCCGACAGCGCTGATCATTCGGAGCAGCCGGCAACTCAGACGCGAGGAGTTGCTTCCTGATGGCCTCGATGACATCGCGCACCTCCTCGCGGAGGATTTCGGTGAAGTCGACCTGCATCCTCCGTCTCGGTCCGCCGTACCACACGTATCCGTGAGCTATCTCGACACCGAGCATTTCTTCAAGACACAGAGCCTGAGCGCAGAGTTGGAGATCAGCCGCGCTGCCGTGGCGAACCCCAGACTTGTACTCCACCGGCCATACCATCCCGTCTTGCATCTCCACCGCATCGGATCGACCTGACAGGCCGAGCTCCTCAGACCAGAGCGGGATACTGCGCAGCACCTCACGGCCGCGCTCGCGTCGATGTTCGCCGCTATCCACTCGACGGTGCGCGCGCGTCCCCCTCACAGTGTGGGCGTTATCGCTCCAGACGCCGTCGCAGTGGATGATGGCGCACTGCCGCGGGCAGTAGACGAAGTGCTCAATCGCTGAAATCTGGACGACTGGCTCCACGTTCATATTCGCTCAGATCCGTAACCCCGAGTAGCGTCCGCGTCGCTTCTCCGCTGAAACGGGACTGTGCACCACGCAGCGTGGACGCCAAGCTGCGGCCAAGCTCTCCGGCGCTCAGGGTGCCATGTATCGAGCAATGCGTCGATAGCGTCGCGATCGAGCGGTTGGCCCCAAGCTGGCCAGCAGAAACTCAATGGCTCGTCCCTACCGGGCAAGTTCCTCCACCCTTTCTGCCGCACCCGCAAGTTGGCGGAGCGGTCTAGTCGCCCGTCCACGCCTCGACCACGCGCAGGCAATATAGACAGACCGAAGAACGCGAGCACTTCAATGATTGGATCGACCCACGGGTCCGTCGCATCTTCGAGGGAGCCGAGCCTAGTCTGATCGAAGCCTAATCCGTTGTCTTTCACCCGTTCGGCCTGACCTGCGAGTGAATCTTGGATGCTCTCCGACGGACACGTCACGTAGGTGTGGACCTTCAGCAGCCGGTGATGAAGCCACTTGATGGTTCCTGGTCCCGCGGGATCGAACGGTGCGTGCAGTGCCTCGCCGTGCCGGTCAACGATGAGGTCCGTGAGCGTTGACGAGAGCGTCCACGATTGTCTATGGCTTCGCGCCGTTGAGGCGCGCCTTGCAAACTCTTCCACGGGAACCTTCCGTCGTAGTCTGCCCTCGCCTTGCCAGATTTCTGCAATGGGCAGATTCGACAGAGACTCCGCGGCCGGCCATGACTCCGATAACGCTTCGAGCGGGTCGATCGCATCCGAGAAGAGCACGGCTGTGGGCTCGGCGTCCTCTGTCCAAGACAGCATGATTCGTTCGTCGAGCGCCGTTGCCCCGACCGCCGCGAGCCAGGCATTGACCCATGACGCGGGCCAGCCAGAACAGGTGATCGCGCTCATCGAGCAACCCCCTGCGACACGTCTGCACCGGCCGAAACTGCGTGATCGGCCATTCGCACTATCGATTCCAGTAGCGCTAAACCCCAGGGACCGAACTGATCGTTCAGCCGCCTGAAGCGACGAGGTTGACTCCAGTCGATGACGGCGAGATCTGCAGGCGCTTCGACGAGGGTCCCGTTCACTTCTGTGGAAACCAGTCTGGCGCTCCCGTCGGCCGCCGACGGCACCAACGGCCGTCCTTTGCCGTGGTGGCTGACCACAAGATGCACGAGCAGATCGCGATGCACCTGATCGCTCCACGCGCTGTTCTGTTCCAGCCACGCCCGGACCAGACGCCCCGACAGATCCTCGTGTCTACCTCCGCGCGGCCATCCGGCGGCGGCGCGGGTCGCCTCCCAGCGATGGCGCGGCGTGTCCGACTTGGCCAAGAGTCCCTCGTGCCGGGCTTCGGGATCTAGCCAGCGCTGGAAGCGCTCGTCGGCCTTGCCGATGTCATGCAACGTGCCTGCACATTCCACAACCTCGGACAGAGTCTCGGAAAGGCCGATGCGCTCGGCGATCTGCCGGGCCAGCGAGCCGACCGCCTGCCCGTGCTCCTCGAGCACTATCAACGCGGCATTGAGGGACAGTTCGTCGAAGTCGCTGCCGAGGTCGTTGCTGTACCGTGCAGCTTCTCCGGTCAGGATCGGCAAGCGAGGCACTTCAAAGCGCGGCTGCTCAACGACCGGAGCAAGCGCACGGGTGAAGTCAAGCCACTCGTCCTCTGTCCAGCCAGTCGGTGTATCGGCACCTCGAAGTGCCTCCAGAATCGTCGCGACAGCTTCTTGTCGTCCGTCCTGCTCAGGCTCCCCGTCCTCGTCCACCTGCAGGGTGGTGCTGACCAGCGAACCAAGCTCCAAGCCGCACAATCGCCGGATCGCCGTGGCATCGAGCGGCAGACCGTGACCTGCAAGGGACGCGTCCACGACACGCCCCGTGGCATTTGGAGTCCAGCCGAAGCAGTCCAGAAGGCCCCGGTCGGTTGGAATCACAACCTGATCACCTGGCCGAAGATGCTCGGCCTGTGTCAATTCCACCGTGTCCCCGTCCGCGGCCAGCCGACAGACGGCGTCATCCTCCTGCAATGCCTCTCGGACTTCGACAATCGGGATATCAACGACTTCACGATCGCTCACGCGAGGCCAGAGACGCTCGCCCTCGGCAGGGACATAGACGCGCCAACAGAGCGATACGGTGTAGTCGGCGCCGGCGACACCGCTGAAGTACGGCTCCACTGGTGCCTCGCCATCGGGTGGTGTCGTCGTCTTGACCCACTCCCAGAGGATGCCCGGCAGAACTTCAGGCGCGCGTCCCGGATCATCGCCCGGAGGACCGAGGGCCTCCGCGATCCGCCGTGGCGACATGTCTACAACTTGCTCGTCCTTCCGGGTACAGATTTCTTCAAGTCGCTGCAAGACCACTGCCGGCTCCCCGCGATAAACGGGCCATTCCAAGGAGTCCATCGCGCCGCGCCGCTTCGGCGGTGGGAGGTGGACGAGCACTGCCCGTGCATGACGGTGACGGCCGAACCGATTCAATCTGCCCAACCGCTGGGTCAGTGCACGAACGCCGCACGACTCGGTGACGAGGTACTCAGCGTCAAGGTCGGCACCGACCTCAAGGGTCTGCGTCGCGACCATGACGAGATGTCGCTCTCGTGCCGGGTCTCCTGGGCGATTGGCCGGCATTCCGTCAGTCGGATCGAGGATGCGCGCTCTGATCTCTTTCGCCTCTCGCTCGCGCGCGAGACCGGTCAACAACAGCAGCTCAGCTTCCACTTCCGGCAACTGGTGCTGCAAGTGCTCAAACACCGCCCGCGCTGTCTTGGGCGTGTTGGCGAAGACTAGGCAAGCCGACGGCGACTGCGCTTCAAACAGCAGTTCGAGGGCGGCATCGGAAAGTCGCTTGGCGACTTCTCCCGTTTCGAATCGCCTGAGCTCGAGGGGCTTGACGGAGTCGAGCCGCTCGCGCACGGTCGGATTCGCTTCGTCCATTTCGTCCAGTTCGAATCGCTTGCCTGCCGAGTCGCCCGTCGCCGTCAGCGAGGTCATTCTGACGCTCGAACGTTCCGCGCCCAGTATCGCCTCAGCGCCAGGCGAACAGTCAGGCAGCGCAGCTACCAGTGACCTGAGATGAGGAGCCAGATGCGCCTCGTCGAGAAGCACGAGACTGTCGGTCCCGGCCATGGCCGCCTCGATTGGCCGCAACCTGGATCCATACCCGCGAAAGAGCAGCCGCGAACCAAACATCGGCAGGGTGCAGAGAATCACCGTTGGGCGAGACGGGTCGGCTGGAGTCCGCGACGCCATGCCGCCGCGCAATCGGATCACGTCAAGCGGTGAGGCGTCGGGAATGGCGGAGAGCGCACGAAGGCGCTCGGACACATCCTCGACCACCTCCCGCCTCTCACTCGCCAGTCCCAACGAGGCAGGGCCTGCAAACGCCTGAGCGAGCCGCTCAGCGTGCTCTGCCGTCGAATCGACTAAGAGTCGCCGATTGACCACCCACCAAATGCGGGTCGGCGCGGTCCGTTCCTCCGGCTTGTGGTGTGCCTGAGAGGCGAGCCACCAAATCGCGATGTCCAGGCAGGCCGTCTTGCCCAGTCCAGTAGGAACACCGATCTCGGATGGCCACTCGTTGGTTCGTGCAATTTGTTCGGCTAGCCGTTCTTGCCAAGGAAAAGGGGAGCGGTCGTGGATCGCGCGATAGAATTCGCAGAATGTCGTCTTGAGCGCCTTCATTGCTTCCCCATGTGATCCGGAACGCCCGCTTCAGCCATCAATCGGCACGCACAGGCCGAATCCACGTTGGCGCCCCGAGCCGATCACAACGGGCCCGAAGACCGGACGCTCGAACCGTAGCTCAACGTGAGAGTATGGAAGGGGTGGTCGGTCGGGACGATTGACCTCGATCGGCGCGAGGTCGAGTGCACCCGGGACCAGCGGCGCACGGGTCGATCGAAATGCGACAGGGTCGGGCAACCCAGCGTGCCGACACCATCGCGATACCTCCTCAAGGTCAAGGGGTCGCCGCCGCTCGTGGATGGCCGGCACCGCCGTGGACCAGGCACGAGATGATTGCAGCCAACGATCCGGGTGAGCAGCCAACGGACGTGCCTCACCGTCGTGTGGGGCGAGGGCCACGTTGCGTCCTGCGCCTGAGAGCGTTCGTATTGAGCGAGCTGCATCCCTCGCAGTCTGGCGCGCCATCGGGTCCGTACTAGGCGGCAGCCAGAGGGCCAAGCCGTGGATGCGTCCTCGCGACCTGATGTAGCCGACATCGGGTAGCGCCAGGTAGCGAGCGATGTCGTAGCCCGTGCCTGTGTAGCCGTGTCCATGCAGCACCGCCGGGGGCGTGCCGTGAATGCGCTGATGCTGGCTCAGGACTGCATCCTTGAACCGCGCTGTGAGCGCACCGATACGACGCCCGGAGATAGCGTCGGAGAGCCGCAGCCAAGCGACCACCTCTCCCAGTTCTTCGGATCTCGCGGAACATGGCGACCGGTAGCGCGCCGAATGCATGAGCGCCGGGTACTGTGAACGGCTCGCCGAGGCACCGCGCTCTGTCCATTCCCTATGTCGGCGATCCCATTGTCCGAGGTCCCCAGTTTGACTTACGTTGATCGATGTGTCGCCGTCAGGATCGGGATTAAACGACTTGGTCGGTTCGGCTGACGCAGGCAAGTCGGTGCGGACGCGCAGGCGAACGGCCGAATCCGAGGAACCGAGGTAACCGACTCGGGCAGCGCGACGGCGAAGCGCGTCAAGAATGGCATCCGGCGGAGTCTCGTCGTCCCACGCATACACAACGCACGGGGTGTTGGGCGCGATGCGCACCCCTGCGCGATTGATCGCGGTTCCTCGACCTACATACTCTTGGTGGCTTCTCTTTGCTGTGGCACCGCCCTGTCGGACGACGAACCGAGGTGTCAACGCCTGGTGCGGCGGAGCTGCGTCGGCATAGATCAGCGGCGGTGGCAGTTGCTCGAACCATTCGAGCTCGGAACCGTCAGTGACGCGACACGCCTCGCCGGTGCCGTCGGCGGCCACCAACGCGGCGAACAGACGCGCCGGTGACGGTGGCCACTCACCTTTGTCCAAGCGGCCGGTGTTCGCCGTGCCGTTCGGATCGCCGCGAAACGTCCCGTGCAGGAATTCGATGGTGATCGCCAGCATCAGTTGTCCAGTTCAGGCCAGGTCAGGCGGATCGCCTTAGCGAGGGCGTCGCCTGGATGCAGGATGATCGCGGGTTGATTCCAGCCCTCGAGGGGCACCCCAACCAATGCCGCATGCTCTCGGCAATCTGCGAGCAGCGCGCGGGTCGCGTCCGCACCTCCAAGATCGCACTCTTGATCATCCGAACCGCCGAGCCAAGTCACGGTCCTGGCGCTGGGCCGCAAGTCTGCGGCGGAGCGGAGCGCGAATGCGCGCCCGAACGCAAGCTGATGAGCATGGAGCCCGAGTGCGACCAGTAGCGCCCGTGCAGCCGCGTCAGCCTCTTCCGACGCTTCGCGACCAAGGCTGACACGCCGGAGTTGCGCGAATGAAACGGTCGCTCTCTGCGTCACCCGACGAAACGACACGGCCGCGGCGGCGGCGTCTTCGCCCATGAACGGTACCTGGCCGTGCCCCATCTCAGAGAGCCTGTCGCGCCTACCCCCTTCGATCCGTCCGGCCTTGCCAATGCCCCACTTTGTCCGATCCTCTGGATTCGACGTGACGAGATCATCGGTGTTCAGGTTCAGGGGATCGCCCTTGAGGCCAAGACCACGTGTCTCTATTGATGCTGGCTGCCAGCCGATGATCTCGGACACCCACGCGCGCGCATGCTTGGTGTTGTGACGCTTCCTTCCGAGATGCGACTGCCAGAACCCAAACAACAGTGCCTGCGGGAACCACGACATGAGCGGACCGCATTCCTGTGCGGTTGCAGCAAAGATTGCCTGTCCAAGGTCGGTTGCGAAGAATGGCTGACCGTCGACCGTCGCGTCCCGGAGGTAGGCATCTGCATTCCGATGCGGGAACTTGAGGCTAGAGATAGACCGCGGCAGGTGTGCGGGCATCCCACTTAGTTCGGAGAGGTCTAAAATGAACTCGGGTATCCCGTTCAGTTGGCGATCACTCCAGAGGGCATGCTCCAGGCGGTTTGCCTGTGACGGAACGTTGTCAACGACAACAACCTGAACTGGCTCCTGGTCGCTGGGAGCATCCCAGCGTCGGTCCAGCTGATAGCTCCCGCCTTCGTAGACGGCAGGCTTGACCGGGCCGCCGGGCCCTGAGATCGGTAGGAGCTCAGCTTCAATGCGGATGCCGTCATCGAAGCCGGTGTCCGCACAACCGACAAGGAGTCGTTCAAGATCGAGCATCGCTCCCACCTTTCGTCCCTGTTCCAACACAGAGCCACGCAGCGCCTCCCATTGCGCGCGTGTCTGTTGCTCACGATAGCCTATAGTTTAGAGGGAGCAAAAGGCTACTCTTGACACATGATTCACGTCGCCTTGCTCCTAGTGCTTCTGTGTAAGCGCACTCCCATAGCTTTGGTCAGCGTTGCGTGTTCCACAGAGTTGGCGGTGCCATTTGTGCAGCACGGCTTCCAAGTGGTCACGCAGCTGCGAACAGTAGTCTGGCGCAATCGCTGGCTCGCTCGGCTGGCCGCACCCATTGGCGGTTCCTCCGACCGGCAGCGCCGAGTCAGTTTCGGCGCTCCCCTGCTTCTATCACTCGGCCTCGATCAGAACACGACATTGCGAGGCATCCTTGACTGGGTCCTCCAAGCACCCGAGTCTCATGTGCCGACTGCGATACTATGCTCGGAAAAGGACGCCGATGACGACCGCCAAGCAGACCGAACGCCGCAGGCATTTGCGACTGCCCGATATTCCCAGGCGGGAGCCTGACGAAGTGACCGCCTACGACCACCTGCATCAGCTCGGCAATGCGCATCACCTGGCCCAGCACCTGATCGACCAGGGCGCCGACCCCGAGACGCTGCTGGTCACGGCCGACCGCTGGATCGTCCAGGACCTGTCGAGTTTCCGCGAGCGCGCCCGTTATCCCGACCTGTTGGTCGCCTTCGATGTCGATCCCGAGCGCTACCGGGCTAGCAACGGCTACTTGGTCGCCGAGCAGGGCAAGCCGCCCGATTTTGTCCTAGAGATCGCCTCGGCCAGCACCGGATCGGTCGACACCAGAGAGAAGCGCGACGACTATGAGGCCTTCGCCATCCGCGAGTACTGGCGCTTCGACGAAACCGGCGAGTTTCACGGCGCGCGGCTGGCTGGCGACCGCCTGGTGGGAGGGCGCTACGAGCCGATTGTGATCGACGCGCTTTCCGATGGCGGGATCGAGGGCTATAGCGAAGCGCTCGACCTCACCCTGCGCTGGCAGGAGGGAAGACTCGGCTGGCACGACCCGATCAGCGGTCGGCACATCGCAACGTTCGAGAACGAACGAGCCCGAGCCGAGAGCGCCGAAGCCCGAGCCGAGAGCGCCGAAGCGCGCGCCGACAACGCCGAATCGCGCGCCGACAACGCCGAGGCGCACGCAGAGGCCGCCGATGCGCGGGCGGAGGCGGAACGGCAGGCCCGAACGGCGGCCGAAGCCCGGGTGCGGGAGCTGGAGGAACGGCTGCGCCGGTCCGGCTCCTAGCCTCGCAACCGCAGCGTAGCGCCTGAGCCATGCGCTCAGCCGACGTCGGTTCGTAGATCGAACTTGAACGCGCCCGGCAGGGCCGCCCTGCACTGCGCCGCTCGTCCGATGCGCCGCGCTGCCGACCTAGCTCCTCCTCCCTGCCGAAGCGGCCCAGGGTCGCGACGCGAGCAGCCCAGTGCAGCGGACTGGCCCACAGTCGCTCGCGGTGCAGCTCCCCCCAGCCGGTGTTCACGCAGCTGCAGCTCGTTCGCCCGATGCACGTCGTCCCAGGGGGCCGTGTCCGGCGGCAGGGTAAGCCGACGGTCGTCAATCAGTTGGATCTCCAAGCGCAGCAATCGCTCGGTCGCCCCCAGCCAGGCCAGGGTGTGGGGCGGCTTCTTCAGCGCGCGCTGGTCCCGCCGCCACTCGGCCACCACGGGCAGCGCCTCGCCGAAGACCTCGCCGTCGTCGGGCCAGGGCTCGACCGTGACCAGCGCTGGATGAGCTCGCGGCGGGGATTGGGGATCGCCCCCGTCCTCCCCGCCAGAGCCTCGCCTGAGTCCCACGTAGCGCTCCAGGTTGCGCAGCTCGTCGTCGGCCCGCATCAGGTCGTTGTCGGTGCATTCAATCCACTACTTGAGCTCCCGCTCCAGCGTGATGACCCGGCGCTCCAGTTGCTCCACAGTGCCGCCCCGCGTTTCCTCCTGAGGGGCGGGGGACTCTTGTCCGTCAGGCTCAGCCGGTTGCTCTGGCTGTTCCGCACGCCGTCGGTCGCGTTCGTACAGCAGCGCCTCGGTCATCTTGCGACTCAGGTGCCGGTCCGCCAGGGTCCGGCGGATGGTGCGTTCACTCAGACCCAGCCGCACCGCCGCCGCGTCCCGGCCCTCCCGCTCCACCAGGTCCTGTAGCAGCGCCCAGAGCTGCCCCTCCCCCGTCACCGGGCCCGGGCCTGGCCCCTCCTCAACCGGCCCATTGCCATTCATACTCGCCTCCATCTCTGTCCGGCAGATGCTGCCGCTCTACTGCCGTTGGCCAAACCCCGTGCGACCAGCCCGCGCAGAATCTCTCAGCCCGATTGCTGTCCAGGAACAGCGCTCGTCCGGTAGAACACTGGGTGCCGGGACCCCGTGTCCACTGTCCAGCTGCTCCCATTTCCTGTTCACGGGTCACGTGGTGCGGGCTGGACAGTTGCGATCCGGCAGTGGCCAGTGTCGTCTACTTAGCATGCCCGTTCGGATAGGATGCAGGGCGTCGCGAGACACAGTTCTCGGATGAGAGCGGAACCCTGAGGATGCGCGAGATCGAACGGGACCTGCTTCGGTTGGTGGCCGAGTTGCCGTTCGCCGACCGGCTCGAGCTGGCCGCACCCTCGGATTGGTCGGAGCGCGCGGTCTACCAGCGCCTGGGCGATCTCC
>JAPPBN010000053.1:0-22540 GCA_026705025.1 Chloroflexota bacterium
CGGGCGGCGGCTACGACGGCGTGGCGGTCGATTCGGTGACGGTGACGGTCCGCGACGACGACAGCAGCGGCGTTCCGGGGATCACGCTGTCTACGAACGCCCTCTCCATCTCCGAGGACGGGGGCGGCGGCTCCTACTACGTGAACCTGGCCTCGCGACCCGATGAGACGGTGACGGTCTCGGTCTCGAGTTCGAACACGGGCGCGGTCACCGTGAGTCCGGCCCAGTTGCAGTTCACGACCGACAACTGGAATCAGCGCCAGATCGTCAGGGTGCGGGCCGTCGACGACGCCATCGACAACCCGGGCAATGCCAGGGTCGCCGTGATCACTCATACGGGACCGGGCGTCGGCTCGGCGACCATACCGATCACCGTCCGCGACGACGAACCGACTCCGAGCGTGAGCGTGAGTCCCGCGGTCCTGACCGTGGACGAGGCCGGCGGCGCTGCCTCCTATTCGGTCTCGCTGAACCAGCGGCCCAGCGGGTCGGTGACCATCTCGGTGAACAGTTCCAACGCGGGCGCCGCGACGGCGAGCCCTTCGTCGCTGACCTTCGGTACCCACAACTGGCGCACGCCCCAGACGGTGACCGTGACCGGCGTGGACGACGACATCGACAACCCCAATGACCAGCGCACCGCGATCATCGGGCATTCCGCTTCGGGCGGCGGCTACGGCCGCGTGTTGGTGGACTCGGTCACGGTCACGATCCGCGACGACGACAGCACTGGTGGCGGAGGCGGCAACGATGGCGGTGGTGGTGACAACGGCGGCGGCATTGGCGACGTTGGCGGCGGAAGCAGCGGCGGCGTTCCGGGGATCACACTGTCCAAGTATGCCTTGGCGATCTCCGAGAACGGCGGCGGCGGTTCCTACTACGTGACCCTGGACTCGCGCCCCTCGGGGACGGTGACGGTCTCGGTATCCAGCTTGAACACCGGCGCGGTCAGGGTGGACGTATCCTCGCTGACGTTCACGCCCGACAACTGGGACCGGCAGCAGACGGTGAACGTGCGGGCAGTCGACGACGACATCGACAATGGATACGGCAGGGTCGTCGTGATCACCAATACGGTGTCGGGCGGAGGCGGTTCGGAGTTAGTGACCGTCATCGTCAGCGATGACGATTAACCGTCGCGCACCGATGTCAACGCAACCTCGCTCGCCCCAGGCGCACACGTGGATGGTTGTCGTCCTGGGCATCGCCATTGCCCTGCTGGCCGTCGTCCCGCTTGATCAAGCCTTGTCTCAGGCGCGAGGATCGCACGACAGCGGCAAGGATTTCGGCACGCTCAAGGCCGCCGGGAACGAGAACCCCACCGGCGTCTGGTCGAACAAGACCACGATGTGGGTCCTCGATGCCACGGACACCAAGCTCTACGCCTACGCGCTCGCCACCAGGAATCGGGACAGCGCCAAGGACATCGCGCTTCACACTCAAAACGGCTCGCCGACGAGCCTCTGGTCCGACGGGACCACGATCTGGGTGGCCAACTCCTCCGACAACAAGCTCTACGCATACACACTGGCCAGCGGAGCCTACGACTACACCAAGACCGTCCTAGGACTCGGCAACCTGTCACATGTTCCCCGAGGCATTTGGTCGGACGGGACCACGCTGTGGGTGAGCTTCAGCGGCCAGAACAAACTGTTTGCCTACCGGGGAGTGGGAACTGCCCGCGACAACACCAAGGACATCGTGCTGGCGACCGCCAATGGCGATGCCCTCGAGATCTGGTCCGACAAAGCCACGATGTGGGTCCTCGATGGTGAGGACAAGAAGCTGTACGCCTACGACCTGGCAACCCGCAGCCGCAGCTCAAGCAAGGACATCGACCTGGATGACTCCAGTTCGGGCCAGACGCAGTTCGCCGGGATCTGGTCCGACGGCGCCACGCTGTGGGCCACGGATCCGGGCAACGACAAGATCTTCGCCTACCGAATGACGGCTGCGCCCGACCTGATGCCCTCATTCGGGGGGGCAGGTGATCGCGGACAAGACCTACACCCAGAACCAGGTGGTCGACGACACGTTGCCGACCGCAACGGGCGGCGACGGCGCGCTGAGCTACTCGCTGGAGGGGAGGCTGCCCCCCGGACTGCGGTTTAGTTCAAGCTCGCGCAAGATCACCGGGATTCCGACGGGGCCCCAGGCTGCCACCGTCTACACCTATCGAGCCACGGACGCCGACGGGGACAAGGCCAGCTTGAGCTTCTCCATCACCGTCGAGGAGGCCGCACGCAGCAGCCCCCCGAGCGGCGACGGCGACGGTTCGCTGCGCCCCTTCCTCGACCTGTCGCTGTTCACCCAGTGCTGTATCTACGAGGAGCGCGGGCGGCAGCAGTTCTCGATGCGAGTGGACCTGGCCCAGCCGCAGACCGAGCGCGTGCAGGTCAATGTCTCCTACGACCTGGGAGAGACGGCAGACGACTTTGAGTCCTTCCATGTCCAAGCCTTCGGCATTACGGCGAGAACCACGTCGGCCGGGATCATCGTCACGGCCACCCCACGCGACGATGACATTGAGGAACCGGAGAAGTACCTAACGGTCACCGCCAGCGCCACCATTGCCGGCGAAACCTACACGGACACCCAGGTGCTGAAGCTGATCGACAACGACGCCCCGGAACCGGTTGTGGTTGACCCTCTGTCCGTATCAGGGGATGGAACGGTCACCTGGGAGCGAGGCAAGAAGCGGACTCGCGGCCAGCTCTACCTGCTCCGCTGGGTGAGCGGAGAGAGCCCGCCAGAGAGCGCGGACAACAAGAATGCCCCCGGCTACGGGAGAGCCTGGATTGAGGAGCGCGACTGCGACAAGAAGGGCTGCGAGTTCCAGATCCCCGACTTCAACCCCGCGCTCCACTACCTCGTCCAGGTCCGCAGCGTCTTCGGCAAGGGAGACAAGAATTGGCGCTCGGCGCGGTACACGCCAAGCGTGTCCGGCAGCGGGACGCCAGGTGAGGGCCCTGCGGTGAGCGTTGCTCCGTCGGAGCTGACCGTGGACGAGGCCGGCGGCACTGCCCCCTATGTGGTATCGCTGAATTCGCGACCCAGCGGCACGGTGACGATCTCAGTGAGCAGCTCGGACACGGGCGCAGCGATAGTGAGCGCCTCATCGCTGACCTTCACGACCGGCAATTGGAACACGCCACGGATCCTCATCGTGACCGGCGTGGACGACGACGCGCACAACGCCGGCGACCGGCGCACCGCGACCATCAGCCATGCGGCCTCGGGCGGCGGCTACGACGGCGTCGCGGTCGATGCGGTCACGGTCACGGTCCGCGACGACGACGACCCGCCGACCGTCGACGAGCCTGAGGAGTCGACCGGCTCAGGTCTGGTGATCAGCGCCGTTCCGGGTGATCCCCGCGCCCTCGACATCTCCTGGGATCCGCTGGGCGACACCTTCCACTACCGGGTCAGAGCCACGCCCGACGGATTCTTCGAGACAATTGGGCGGGCGCGGGGTACGACCTCGCTGCGCCTCAGCGGGCTTCAAGCCGGTACCACCTACACGGTCACGGTAGAGGCGTTTACGAGCGATGGGATTGTCGTTCACGCCACCGGCCAAGGCACCCCCTGTGGTTGAGCAGCGCGCCGCCGAGGAAGAACCGGGCCGAGAACGCGCAGGGGGTGAGCACCCCGCCGTCTGGCCTTGCGCACCGCAGATTGGAATATGGAGAAGGCGATGACGGCGAGCCGATCGCTCGAAGCGGTCCAATGAACCAGAGCAATGGGATCGATTGGTCCGCTGTCGCGCCGAACAAGTGGCCCGTGAGGTCTGTCGGGAGAGCCACTTGCTCCCCGCTCCCGTTCACATCCGGGCGCTACGGATCTGGGCGGGCGTTCGCTGTCAGCAGTGTTTGATGGCCAGATTTCCGTTCGTGGCGGCGCAGCTCGGCACATTAGCCGTCGGTCTGCACACGGAAGCGGTTACCTGCACCGGCAGGGCGAACCAACGCGACAATGAGATCAGGGTAAACGTGCTGCGCCAGGACAAGGGCAACGTGCTGGTGGCCGTCCAACAGCACAAAACAGAGGAGGCCGAGCGAGCGCAGCAGCGCTCAAACCTCCTGCTCGTCGATGCGTCCGATGGTTCCCTGGTCGTGCGCCGCCAGCGGGTCGACACTGTCCCCATCAACCGGCAGGCCGAGCTGCCGAGACAGACTCGAAGATGCGTGCTTGAGTTGACGCGCCTCACCCCCAAATGGGCGTCTAGCCCGCTCGTTCTCTTCCGTCAAATCCAGGAGGGCCGCTGCAGATTCATTTGACACCAGCCCCGGTGTCCGCGTCTGTGCTGGCTCGACCAGCTCTCGATACAGAGCGAGCGTCCACCTCACCGTCTCGTCGTGATCTGTCCTTGTGTTCAGCGTCACCCCTCCTTCAGCGCAAAGGGCCCGTCTCGGCCGCCGGCTGCGGAGCTTCACATAGCCGACACCAAAGCTCGGGAACGGGCCACCTTAGAAGGTTGGAGCAATATCTAGGGCAGACTTGTCGACCGAAACTCGAACATCATATCGCTTAGAGACGGCCTCGACAAGCTCGATGAACCACGTGTCGGCATAGGGGGCGACGACTACTTTCTCGATAAGAGTGCCGATGTCAACCTCAACGTACTCTCCTCCCCACGGCGCAGTATCGCCGTCCTTGGCGACGGTAATGGCTCTGACTTCATGCTCGTGTTCAAAGCTGCGCCGCTTATGAAGATAGAGGTTGAACAGATTGTCGAGGCTAATCTGCGCGGTGTCATAGTCAACGTAGGACACCCTGCCCACATAGACATCGTTGCCGCTGGCCAGGCTGTTGCACAAGCGACCCGAATCTGTGCGGATGGCGATCTGCTCTCCGTAAAGACGCCACATAGCGGCAGACTCATATGGGCCCTCATGCCAACAACTGATCAAATGGCGGTCGCGGTAACGGAGTAGCTCATCATGTAGATCTTCAGGATTCGCAAGATTCATACCTTGAATCTCGGCGGCGGTGTAGCGGGATATGGAACCCTTGAAGGGATCGCCCAACCGACTCGCCTTCGAAAAGAACAGAGCCCCCCGCTCCAAGAGCGATACGAACTTCACGAAGTCCATGTAGCGCCAGAGGACTGCATCGGGTGGTGGGGTAAGGAATGCCGAATGAGGCTTGTACATTCTTCGCCCTTGCGCAGGACTAACGTTGCAGACTCGTTCTGCGGCGTGCCAGACCACGATAGCTCAGGTATTGGATCGGCCAACACAGGGCGGCGCATTGCGAGGAGACGTGATCTCCATCGGACTATCGATCCGTGGAGCTACACCGATACAGCAGCCTGATCGACTCGCTCGCTGCGACAATCGGACACTAGCCGGGACTGTCGACACTGGCGACAGCAGGGAGGCAAGGGATTCCCGTTTCGTCCATAGCCCTGGGTTTGCCTTGCCGTGCGCCTCCGATGCCTCGCGGCAGTTACGCTCGCTCATCCCGCTTGGCGCGTCCCAGCGGAACTCCGGCGGAGTCTTGACATCGAGGAGACGCGATCGACGTATGAGACGGGCGATGGCGGGGTCCCACTGGACTGCGAACTCGGCTACAGCCAATGGCAACACCCCCCCTCGGCCTCCCTGACGCTCCGTGCAGACTTGCGGATTTGAGACGGTCGCTTTGAGAGAGTCTGGGCAGCGTTCGGGCAGGTCAGCGGCCAGATCGGTACGAGGTCGCAGTCGAGAGTGCGAGCACTGTGAGGAGCACTGGGGTTGGCGGCAGCCGTCACTCCCGCTGATTGATCAAACCGCCAGCGAGAAGATCGACTCAATGGTTCTCCACTCGGTCCAGTTTGGTGGACTGAGCTAGCGGCCGAGCGGTGAGATGGTCAAGGCTCTCCGCTCGCCTCGGGGCAGACGTTGGACCTGCTCTAACTCTCGTAGTCAGGAGCTCTGGCGGTCGGGTCGCGGCGACCCCGTACCGCTAGCGCCAGTTCGGCGGCTGCTCTCACAACCTCTGCAAGCTCATTGTCCCCGCCGACAGCGTCGACCAACCTCTTATGGGGTGCGGCGAGGACTTCTTCCGTGGTCTCCAAATCTGCTTCCACTAGTCGGAGCAGCGCGGCCCGAGAGAGGCGGTCCTGCCCGGCTGCGGCGAGTTCGACAGCCGATCCGGGGATGCCTAGCTCTAGCCGCGTGAGCAGCGATTCAACCCGCTGAGAGAGGTCTAGGTTGGGATGGAGCAACTCCGCAACTCGCGCCACAGCAGGGAGAATGTCGGCCGTACGCCTCGCCACGCTCCGGATCTCTCCAGCTGCGTTACCTCCTGGCCTGCCGCCAAACTGGGTCATTGCCTGCTCAATCTCGATAAGCGGTGTGCCGCCTACCCAGTAGAGGCAACTCGCCGCCTTCTTCGCACGCAAGATTGGGACAAAGCCACCTACAGCCCCAAGCCCGAGGGCGCGGCGGACGCCCGTGGCAACTCCTTGTCTCGCCAGTTCGCCGTTCCAGGCGGCTGGCTCTTTCTTCTTGCTACGTCGGTTCAGAGGGAAATGAACGTCATCAAGTTCGACTGTCGCCTGAGTCATTGCCAGCAGCGTCGGGTCGGAAACCTCCGATGGTTGGCACTCGCGGAACGCATCGACGGCTCTCAGGATCGAATCCACGTGTAAGCCTGATTCCCCCGCCAGCCGGCCCAGGGGGGTCAGAGTGCAGGACTCTGCCGGGTCCATCTCGACCAATCCTCCGCTTACGAGAGCATCGAGCGCTTGTTCGATCACATCCACAGAGATGGGTTCTCTACCTAGCTTGACGGCCCGAAAGGCTCCAAAGCTCTCGTTGACGAAAGCGACGATCTCAGAAGCGTCGAGGCTTGCGCCATCTGCGCTTGGGGTTGCGGCGAGCACTCGAACGATCAGAGAACGTGGATCGTCATGAGAGGCGAGGAACCGCGATTCGATGTCCTCGGGAGGACGGCATACGTAGGAGCGCCACAAGCGCTCCTCCTCGTGACCACTTGTTGCCAGCAGATAAGAGTGACCCTCGTCGGCGAATCCAAGGCGACCGGCGCGACCGACCATGTTCTTGTACTCAGCCACGGCGTACGGACCACCATTTGGGCCGGGGTGATCGAGTCCAACAATCACGACTGCGTCAGCAGGTGTGTTGACTCCCATCGCCAGGGTGGTGGTCGCGACAATCACGCGTATTGGCGAGTTTGGCCTGCGGAAGTGCTCCTCCACGACCTGGCGTTCGATTCGATCGAGGTCCGAGATATGAAAGGCTACGCCACCTTCTAGCGAATCACGAAGCTGCTCTCCTGCTCGTGAGAGATCGCCGGTCGGCAGCGCAGACAGGGCTTCGGAGGCAGGAGGCAGTTCGAGGTCTCGCGCGAGATACTTTGCTACGTTTCTGGCCTCTCCACGAGTCTCGCGGAACACCAATGCTTGTTTGCCTTCAGCCACGATTCGGCGAATGAGCGGCGCGAGAAGTCCGCGGTGTGCGGAGGAAGCAGACTGTGGTCGGACAAGTCCTGAGACGTGTTCTTCGGAGCCGTCTGGTGCGATGAAGTGGTAGTCGCCCCATGGGCGCAAGATTCCTTCGTTGAGCGGAACTGGCCGCCGATCATTGCGCAACAGTCGCGCGCCAATCCAGTGCTCGATGCCGTTCGTGGCACCGATGACGCCCGATAGCGCGATCATTTGAGGGCCAATCCCATGCTGGCGACGGATCCGGAGCAGCGTCAGCATGAACTCGAAGTTGGCGCCGCGTCCTGGGTCGGCAATCATCTGAAGCTCATCGACGACAACGACGCCCACCTGCTTGAGAATTTGCGGGCTGCCGACGATCAACGCGGTGAACTTCTCGTAGGTCATTAGGCACAGGTCATATTGGCCACGCATGAGGGCTGGGATGTCGTCCGCAATCTCCCCGGTCGCCCGGATCACGGTGAGGCCGTATTCGCCATAGCGCTCCACGAACTCCCGAAACTTGTCGGCGACCAGTGCTCGCAAGGGCAGCAGGAAGATTGCCCTACGACGTTCCAGCGCTGCCTTCGAAGCAACCAGTTCACCGATCATCGTCTTGCCAGATGACGTCGGCGCTACGACGACCAGATGTTGGCCCTGTAACACTCCGTAGTCGTTGATCGCTTGCACCTGAAGCTCGTTGAGACTGCCAATCGAGTTCGCCCATGCCTCCACCAGTCCTTGAGGAAAGCCGACCGACTGCAGACTCGACACCTCTTGAGTCACAGGCGCCGGGACATGGTCAGGGAAAGACTCGCTGAACAAGGAACCGGGCTCCAGCACTGGCCATTCGAATGCGCCGTCGATCTGGCCTCGAAGGGTTGGCTGCTGATGCTGTCCCTGTGCCGATGAACTGTCGGCGACGCGGCTGGTCACGTGCTGAAGCAGCCGATAGACCGGAATGCGTCCGTCTTCCACCACCTCAGGCGCTCCTCGGAGCGCCTCTAGCAGGTGAAATGTCAACAGACCGTGTCCGAGCTGAGGATCCTCGAACGCCTCCTCGCTTGCGCCGGACGCGGTAATGATGACACGACCCTGACCCGAGAGCTGATCTAGCGCATCGGCGACGCTTGCAGTCGAGCGTGGGATCATCGCCGGCATCAGAACCTTGGCACCTGCGCCTCCTGAGAAGCAACAGTCGAGCACACAGATCAAGCGTCGGGCGGGAATCAGTGAGAACCACTCCGTCAGGGTGTCCAAGGAGATGCATGATCCTCGCAGATCGCCGAGGTCAGCGTCGTAGCCGACCAACTCGTGGCTCGGCGTGCCGTGGCCAGAGAATGTGATGATGACGACGTCATCCGCGTCGCAACGAGCGAGGCGCTCAAACTCCTGTTGAATGGCTATTCGGGTGGCGGTCTGGTCTGTCAAGAGCCTTGACTGTTCGGCGCCAAACGTGTCCCCGAACAGGGCATACAAGGCGCTAGCATCTCGTACCGCTGAGCTGAGCCAGTTGATCTCGGTCGAGGCGCAGCGATCGACGCCGACGAACAGTCCCAGAAAAGCCAAGTCTCGGCCCTTCATTTGTGGTCAAGGGCTAACGCAGGTGGACAGATTAGTAGGACAGGTGGCGAATGTCAGTCGCTCGCGAGACATCTGCGGCACCTTCAGCTGTTCACCTCGGGATTGGCCGACAGAAGAGACTCGGCCGCGAGGGCGGACGTTGCGCACGCACAACTTGGTCGGACTCGATCTCCGCCGAGAGAGACCACCTCCCGGTGGGCACCAACGAAGGCAGCGTTGCCCTGACTGTGCAGGGCACTTGTTGGAGGTCGCCCTGTGTTGCAATTGGATTGAAGTCGAGGCCAGGTTGCACCTCACTAGGAGGCCGAATGTGCGGCTCCACCGGGTACCGAAAGATGCTCCCTGGAGACCAGCGCAACGTGCGGAGACATGCTGCGCTTGCGGTCAACTGTTCCCCCAACACCCGGAGTATTCGTATGGACTGGCGGTGCCTGAGACCCAGAGCGATGGTGGATTCAACGGGCGTTGAAAGCGCTACATCAACAACTCAGCCAGCTTCTTCCGGATGCACCCCGTCGTTGGCTCGACGCGGCATCCTTGGGAGGCGAAAACGGTCGCGACGCGTCGTGCTCTGAGAGTTCGACCTCGAACGAGCTCCCGCGCACACGGTAGGCGTCTTGGTCCCGGGTCACAGGTCCAACGGGAAGGTTAACTCGAAGGTTCTTGCTTTTGCGAAGTTTGGTGGACCACAACGCGTTCAAATGTCGGGCGGAGCCAACGGAGTTCGCCGGTCCACGTCCGGAATGCGCCATACTCTCCAGGAACCAGAAACGAGATTCTCTCACGAGTCGGATCACTTACTGGTTGACTCTGACTCGGCGAGCTCGCGCAACCAGAAGCCAAAGTCCTCCAGGAACCGCCCGAGTCCGATCCCCGTCGCGGCCGCGAAGTGATCGGCGAAGTCGCTCGTCGACGACCGCCCGAACGTTGCCCAGAGCGCATCCGATCCGCGCCAAGCGACCAGATGGCGCGATGCCAACGCGCCTACCAGATACGGTCGATCATCGAGCGCTCGCTCCGCCAGATCCAGATCGGAGAGCGCATCGCCGTATCGGCGGACTAACCTAGCCGCCTCCGTCTCGCGATCGCTGAACCCAGTACCCGCCTCGTCACTCTGGAAGTGGTGATAGTGAATCAGGGCGAAGTAATCCGCTGCGCCCTCGAACGACCATCTCGGCTGGGGAGAGTGACGCCCTCCCCAGCGCTGCTCTTCCTGTAGAACATGGACGTACTCGTGAGCAAAGATGAAAACGAAGTTGCAAATCGACGAGACGATTACCACCGCCCCGTTTACGCGCCCGCAGGATTGCGGTGTGATCGCGTTTTCCTCCCGACTGTAGGTTGTGTCCGGCAAGTCAAGCATGAACGTGACGGTCGAGGCCGTGAGGCCGTATCGCCGAGCGAAGAAATCGACGATCCCCTCGACCGTCTCGAAGAGCTCCCAACGCTCCTCAGTCATCGCGCCGGGGAACATAATCTGGTGGTACGGCCGAGAAGCCCAGTGGCGACCGTCCGCGCTTAAGCTGTCGCGGTATCGCCCGAAGCGCGCCAGGAATTGCTCGACCGGCTGGCCGAACGCTGAGCGGAAGGCTTCGCGCCAGGGCACGGTCCGTCGCTGTTCGACGTAGCGGCTGAGTGCTGCCTCCCCATAGCCTCGCGCCAGCCAGTCGACCGCCAAGGTCCACAGCGCCGTCCGCAGCTGCTCACGGTTCGAGTACCACAATGGGCCCGGAGACCATGCGTCGCGCGCGAACTGTTCGGAGGTCAACGCCAGTGGCGTCGAGCGCGCGAGCCCGACCATGACGTCCTTGGCCTCCCGGTAGGCGGGCTCGCCCAGTCCGGACCGAGACCGCAGGGCGCTGTAGTGCGCGAGACCACCCGTGAGCCAGATCGGTTCGGATCGCGAGGGTCCGCTCTCCAGTTCCCTGACCAGGGTGTCGGCATAGTTCCCGATGATCGCGTTGTCGACGAGCTTCTCGATTGAGCCGCAAGGCAGATACAGCCGGACCATCCTCGTGCCGCCTCCGCTCAAGCAAGGGAACGGGAACCTCTCGACGACGACCACTAGCTCGGGCGGCGCCAATCCCACCACATCCCGGAAGCTGGAGCGCGCGTCAGCGAGCGCCTCACGCAGCCGCTGCTCTGCGCCGACATCCATCCATCGGGTACCGAGCACCGGTTCAACGCCCACAGGGTTGCGCCACTGAGCCGGCGCCGCGAGCCGCACCAGCAGCGCGTCGCCGTGTCTGATTGGCGGCCCCATGTAGAGTTCGTCGGACCCCTCACCTCGCCGACCGAGTGCCTCAAAGCGCTGCGACTCAGCGTCCCAACGTCGGACCTCTTGCAGGCCAGCCCCGACGACAGAGGCGGCCGCCTCCCACGGGCCGAAGCTGAACGACTCACCCCAGCGATCACTGATGGCGCGGACCCGTTCCACCCCTCTCCAGGTGTCCGCATCCCAGCTCCAGACCACCGTCTGCCACCCGGTCTGGAGCGCACGCGACGGGACCAGGGCGAGAGGCTGCTGTCGCCAGGTGCCGGTCTGCCCTTCAGCCATTCTGAGCCAAAGCGGGTCGCCCGGCCCTACGCGCGCTGTCGAGCCCGGGCTGACCACCTGCCATTGATCGCCGATCCAGGGGTGGGCCTGCCGGGTCGGTGAGAGAATCGCCTCGAGGCCAGGCAGCTGGTCGTACAGCGCCGCGACCTCACCAGACTGCTGTAACCATCCAACCAGGTTCCATCCTGGCTCCAGCCAAATCTCAAGCTGGCCGTCCGCCTCCGCAGGAGAAGCGAATGCCCAAGCGACCAGCATTGCCGCGACCGCGACAGCGATCCAAAGCAAGACCGGTACCACCCTGTTCGATGGGCAACGGGGAGAGCATTGGCGTGACGGTCTAGCCAGTTTCATTTCTGAGCAAAGAGTTCAAGCCTGTTGCAGGGCCGATTGGTGGCCTAGCCCTGAATCCGAACTCCACTCAGGCATGCTACGCGTACACTCGCGTCAGATTTCCAGGTACGCCCAGGCTCACTTCAACATCGGTACCGCAGACCATCCTTGCAGGTCAAGCGAGAACCGCAGCTCGAAGGTTGTCGATTTTGTCCAGTTTGGTGGACTCAGTGACAAAGCGGATCCCCAACACGTTCGACATGGCGGCGGCTTCGTGGATTCGCGTTTCGGCTTACGACGCGCAGCCCAGTTGGGGGGCGGTACTTGGGAACCGAAGAAGACTTCTCAGAGGAGACATCGTCCGGCTAGGGGGCAAGGAAACGGTGCGTAAGCGCTTCGCGTCTGCCATTCACGTGGGGGACTCCTCCGACTCTCGCAGATCCGGAATCGATTCCCCTCCGGCGACCAGTGCCCGGACAACGAGCGACAGTGCGAGCCCCCACAGAAATGCTGCGGGGCCCCACGGAAAATCGACATCGTCAATCAGGCCGTGCGCAACTTGGTCTCGGAATCCCTCGCCGTTTGAGTCGCAGAGGATGGCCTTCAGGGTCTCGAACAAATCCTTCCCGAGTGTGGCTTCCGCTTCAGGGAGTGCCAGGAGCGTATCGAGAGCCTTATGCCTCTCGACCCCGCTGGGGTAGAGATTCGTGGTCGAACCTCCGGTGTCCGCGATTGCGCAACGAATGAAATGCTCGAGCTGCGGAATCAACAGATGCGCGGCAGTGACGAAATCGCCCAGAAATCCGGCGTGCAGGCCCTTGGCAAACTGGTTCTCACGACCCGAGGGCACGAGTGGTGACACCGCAGCGAGCTCGACAAAGTACCGCTCTACTGGCTGATGCTGTTCAGAGATCACACGTCGCGCCGGCTCGACGACACAGGCGCCGATGAAGCCGAATGCCTGCTGGTAGTGACGGAACGTATCGTCTTCAAGACCCTTGTCCTCTGGCTCTGCATTATCAGGCCGGGAAGGGTCTCGGTGTCCAACCACCCGGCCGTCGGCACTCATGTGACTGACACCAAACAGCTTCCTGAAGATGGTCTGTTCGGCAATTGCCTGTGCTTCTTCGACCATCTGTTGATGCGACGGCGGAGCGACGAGAGCAGCGAAGCGCTTGAGCAACTGTGGGAGTTCGTGGCCTCGCAGCTCGTCTTGTATTCGCGCTACTGCTTCTGAGACATCGGTGCTGGTCTCAACAGCCTGGAATTCCTTCATGGATTCACGCCTCGTCTCCGACAACAACTCGCGAAGTTCATGAATTCGCTCATTGATGCCAAGTCGCGATCGCTCGGTACTGGGAACCTTGCGATAGGCCTGAACCGCGTCGTTGAACCATGATGCAGCGGCCAATGCCGAGGGCGGCTCTGACTGGAGACGATCTTGTCCCTCGACGACGTACGATTCAGCCTCAGCGGCCACCATCTCGAGTTGCCCATTCCTGTCGCCGGCGACGCGGTACCACTCGCTCGCATGCTCGAAGTAGGCAGCCGCGTTGGTGTGTTCGCCATCTGCGGCAACGTCCATTGCACATCTGGCGAGGTGGGACGCGATGCTCCCAGCCGCTGACTCTCCTAATCCGTGTTCCCGGAGAAGTCGAGCAATCGGCAGCATCGGAACCTCCTGCCCGAGGTCGGCGGACACGGCTGTTTCAACCAGATCACGCTCAATCTCTTGTAAGCGGTTGCCAACTGCGTCTCGCAGACTCTTGCACAGCATGATCGCCTGAGCCCATGCGGCGTGCGCGCCGTGAAGCCACGCAGAGATGGTCAGCGGCAACGCCCGATAACAATCAAGCGTCGTCAATGCGAATCGAACGTCTCGTGGCTGACTCACGAGCCATACGACGTGAGCCAGACGCCCCTTAAGCCATGGGTGCTCGACACTCGAGACGAACTCGGAAAGAACAGCTACCTCTGCCGGAGGCAAGTCCTCCGGCATCATGGATCGTCCGCCCTCGAACACCCACTCGGGACCGAACGGGACTTTGGAATCAGACAAGGAGAGCATCATCGAGCACAGCCCTGCCAGCAGGCGAAGCGCACGTTCGTCGGTGGTCCGATCCTGCTCAGACGCGAGGTCCGCCGCGTCTCTGAACCCTTTCTCCATCGCCGCATAACTCTGATTGGCGAGTCCACGCAACACCTCCTCCCAACCGCACGACAGCATGTGCTGAGCCGTTGTCGGGTTGTTCGAATCACCGGAGGTCACTGGAATCGCTCTCGCTGACAGCTCTGGGTCGACTTCGAGCTTACCTCGGTCACCGGGCCATTCACTGCACTGACAGCATCCTCTGCGCGAGTGTCAGTCACGTACGTGACGACTCCGACGGATCACAGAGTAATCTCAACTCTCAATGGTCCATGAACAACTGGCTGTTCACTGTCTCGTAGGGCTGCCAATGCTTCCCACCGGCGCGTTCGAACCGCTACTTACTGCGTAGACGCGGATGGCTCCAGGCTGGGTGCGACGTTCCGTCAAGAAGCCTCTCGGGGCTCTACCAGATGAAGCTGCAATTGGGCCGTCGGTCGAGCGGACCAATCTGGATCGCGCTGGACGCTTTTGGTCTCTATTCAGTCAACAGCCCGATCCGCTGAGATTCCTCGCGGCAATGCCTTGAACTCGAGTGCCGCCGTGTGACCCCGAGAAACCAGTCAAGGCCCTTGGGCGGAACTCATATGAAGTAGGGGCAAGAGAATGTAGCGACCTAGCGGCCCACATCGGCATGGTTCTAGTATGTGGCCCGTGCCGCCCCCTAGCGAGGCTATTCCTGTGCGGCATCTTGGGTGGCGCGGAGCCCTGAAGGGACTGTAGTAACTCAACCAATCCAATGCCCTGAACTCAAGCGCCAGTGAATACAAACGGCGCCCATATCGACGGGGCCGAAAAGGGCTTGTCGCCGCCGGCTTGATCGCTCCGTGTCCGTCTCTGCCACAAGGCTCTCAAGGTCCCGCGTTCCGACACGTACTCTTCGACGTCTGCCTCATGGGCGAGTCTGATCCAGAGTTGAGCTTGCCGCAAGGCAGCCGCCGGGGGTAGGCCCTCTTCGAAGAGACCTTCGTAGAACTTGGAGATGATCAGCGCTGCTGCACAATCATCGATCGACCAGAGCGTGGAAACCACGCCGGCTGCGCCTGCAGCGATGAATGCCGTTGCCAAACCCAGCGACTCGTCAACCTCCTCATATCCTTGCGGTACCCCAGTTTCGCAGGCAGAGGCGACCACTAGCCTCGCAGGCACGCTGAGCCGGGCAATCTCCAACGCTGAGAGTGCTTGCCCGTCAGCCAGAGCGAAAGCGGCAGAAAGCAACCGATCGTAGAACTGCGAGTGCGCATGACAAGCGAAATGCACGTGAGTAGCCGACGGCAACTCATTCAAAACTCGCTGCTTGGTTGCCGTTTGCCCCTCAACCACGGTGACCTCGCCATCGCTCAAGGATCGACGGGCAAGCTTGATCTCAAGCTCTGAGTCGGGAAGCGGATCAGATAACGGCTGCGGATTCGCAACACCGAACAAGCGAACCTGGCCACTTGCTCTCCGCGATGCGCGCAGCATGCAAGTTCTGTGGACTCGCGCCGAGACGGCGAGGGTCACTTCGAACCTGTCGATCAGACAGCGTGTTGCACCATCCCCGGTGTTCCAGGACATCGCGTGAAGCGGGAGCAGTCCTATGGGACCGGCTGGAATCAGAGTCGCGCCATTCGCATCGCCACGTTCCAGCAAGGCCCCTAGAGGCTGTAGCAAGTGCTCACCGAGCAGCGATGACATCGCCTGGAGCGAAGCGTCAACCTGATTGTGAGGCCAGCCCTGCTCGAGTACATCGGGGTCTGGAACCTGGATCTTCCCCTCGGACTCGACGCCGAACATTAGCCGAGCTATTGATGCTGAGTCGCAACTCTCCGCGTAGATCGCTTCTAGGTCGATCTTCCCGTCGCGACCCTTTGTCAAGACGACTGCATAGCCACCGATCGGCGCCGCGCCGACGTAAACAAGTGGTTGGCCCGGTTGGGCAGCGAGGCCTAGCTCCTCAAGAGACATCGGCTCGTGCGCAGTCTCTACACTTTGCAGTCGAGTCAACGACTCAGAGAAGTCGGTCAATCGCTCGGAGATTCCTAGGGCGGCTTGCTGGTCTAGACCCAGAATGTCGGAGCGATAGCCGAACGCTAGCTCGTTCACGCGCCTGCTCAGGTCGGGGTCGACATGTGAGAGCGTGTCAAGGTCCAGATAGTCGCCGAGAGTGAGCAAGCCAAGCTCTCTCCCTCTTCCAGCTTCTAGGGCGAGAACGGCCGCTTCGAGCCGATCCGCTCTGACCAAGGCTGCTGCGGCGAATCGGAAATCTGTGCTTTCCTGTTCGCGCTGCTCAAGTTGTCGATCCTGAAACATGGAGCGCTTGAAAATCGCCCTAGAAGTCGCTTCCGCCAGCCGCTCTGCAGCGTCAGCTGCGATATCCAACTCTCCTTCGTCCTCCGCGAGGCGAAGCAACATACGGGCAGACGCGCGTGCGTCGGATGGCGCGACATCCGATGCCAGGCCGGTCAAGGCCGTGCGCAATGCTGCAATCGCTCCTTGCCGATTGCCATTAGCCAAGCGAATCTCCGCCGCAAGAAACCACGCTCTGCCGAACTGAAGTGGCGATGACTCAATCGGACAGAGTCGAGCAGACTCCTTCGCGCTCTCCTCCGCCCGCCGAAGCAGATCATCCAGGTCTTCGGACTCGGCTCCAAGGGTCCGCACGAGGTTGAGTTGCTGCACACCCAGATTGAATTCGGCTTGTGCTAGCAGGCGAAGGTCGCTGGCCTTCCGGGCCGCGTATCGTCCCCGAACGGTGTGACGAATCGCCCTTCTGAGGTTGGTCGGTTGGTGACCTGAATGGCTGTGGGAATGGACGACGCCGAGGGAAATCTGGGTGAAGGCCCAATCTCGCGCATTTCGCCTGCGGCTGCGGTGTGTCAATGCAAGCTCTAAGTGAGCCCGAGCTTCATCCACGTCCGATGGGTCGCCCTGCTCAAGCAGGAGAGTCGCAAGGTTGGTGAGGGTCATCGCCCAACTGTCTCGGTCTTGCGTCGCTTGAAGGTATCTGAGCGACTCGCTGAGCAAGTCGATAGCGACCGTGAGGTTCTCGGTCGGATCTCCCTTTGGTCGTTCCGAGTGTGCCATCCCCAGGTTCATCAGGAGGATGCCGCGATTGTCGGGGCGGTCAATCTCCGGATGGGTGTCCAATACAGCGATAACTCGATGCGCTAGATCGATGGCGCGTTCTATGCTCTGCGGCCGGTCAGGACCCTCGTCCGCTAACAGCGCCGCGACAGTGCGGGCCCCGATGAGAGCCTCTTGCTCTGGACTGTGATTGGGTGGCATTGAGCCCAACAACTGCAATCCAGCCTCGGCAAGCGACTTCGGATCTTGACTACGATCTCCGGCTTGAAACATCTCGAGTCGGGGTGCGATCTCCGCGTCCCAGATCTGACGAAGATTCGATTCCCACGTCAGCCACGCTGCTTGTGTGTCGCCCTGACGGATCAGACGGATCACCTCTCGGATTGGTGCAACTGCAGTCCGGATCCCCTGACTCGTGTCCCCAGAGAGCATGAGTTCGATCGCTTGTTGGGCTTCTTCCGTGGCCAGTTCCGGGTACTGCTGGATCACGTCGTCGAGCTGGTCCTTGTTAGCGACCCTCACCAACTGATCGAGGCCCGCTTGAATTCGGTGGAAGGACTGGACCATCTTGACTCGGTCCAACACCTCCTGATATTCGGCAGTTGCGGCTCCTGGCCGGTGTCTTGCCTCGGATGGCAGTTGAACATCGGCGTCGATGTCTTCCAAAAGAGCGACCCTGAGCTGTTCAAAGGAAATAGGAATGGCAGGGCCTGACACGACTCGATCCGCGTCACCCAGCGCCGAGTGGATCTCGGCTACGACTTCCGCCAAGTCGTCGAACGGATTCTGTTCATCATCGTTCGCGCATCCGACAAGCAAGGGGGCCGTCTTGGCGGCTCGCAAAACCAGCAGCGAGATCGAGCGGGGGACCGCATGACCGCATGCTTGGCACTCCATTTCTACGAGATCTTGGAAGTTCGCCAGTAGCTCAGGCCGTTCTACGGCGTCAACCGCAAGCCACGTGAGGCGCGGCGATATCCCGCCGCAGACATCACAAACCCAGTCAGTCACTCTTGCCTGGGAGATCGGCATCTGCCTTCCAATTCTCTCGGACAGCGCCTCGACTCTACTTTGCTTCGGGCTTGGATGGCATACCCGGCCCAACTTGCGTCACGAGTCCATCCCGCGCGCCGCAGCATATCCATCAGTTTGGGGGCGGTCGCTTCCGACGCTTTGCTCTGCTTAGTTTCTCGATGATCGATCGACTAGCCGTAGTGCGGGTCCCCACACCCGCCGCGCGGAGGTCACTTGTCGAACTGCTGACGCGTCTCGCTCGCGCATTGCCGAGCCAGGAACTGCTAGTGACGAGATAGCGTGCGCGAGCTCGTTCCACGACTGCCGTTCATCACAAGGTCTAACAGCCCTTTCAGGCATGATTCTCTGAGAAGCGGCGCCTCTCGCGCTATGACCTCCGCTCGACCCGCGTGACCAAGTCTCAGGGAGCACCCATAGAACCGTGAGCGCAACAGACTGCTCCTGACAAACCGTCGATGACTCGACTCCACCGTTGATCACTCACCTAGGCGTCCAGGCTGGGACTCATGGTGAGGGGTCGCAACTCTGTCCAGTTTGGCGGAGCGTTCGAAGACACCTACTTAGAAGCGGCCGCGCGCGTGGCTCTTTGATTCAAGGGCGTCGCACTCGGAGCCGTCCAACACGATGCAGATCCTCGCCGACTCGAACATCAAAGGGATGACGGCCTGCATTACCCAGATTTACCCCTCTTGCCCCACATGGATACCTGGTGTCCGACAATCCCTCAACGTCGGATCGTCGGGAAGTGTTCAGGACTGCCGGCAGCGCCGGAGCCTGTAGAGCTTACGATCCACACGACTCCGATCAGCCGATCGATCTGAAGAGACTGATTGGTCGGGTCTCTGGCGTTTGCATGGCAGGACGGTTGAGAGTTCAACTCGCGAGCGATGCTGGCCGCCATGGGCTATGCGTCGAGTGCGGGGGCAACGAGTGCGACCTCTGAGTTCCGCGACTGCATCCGAGCGACCGGCTGCCTATGGCTGCCGCTCGAGAAATCGCCCGAGATGTTCTGCCAACTCTTCCGGCTGGTCAATCGGAATCAACGTCCGACTGTCTTCTACCCAGACGAGTTCCGCATTTTCAAAGTGGGCGGCGAGCCGCTCCGCGTGTGCCGGTGGCATCAACTTGTCCTCCCTCGCCCAGACAACAAGCACGTCTCCCTGGAACGAACGCTGCTGTTCCGCCCAATCGAGAAGCTGACTCCTCTTGGGCACGCTTCGCAGGTACTTGTCGAGATCACGCCGGATCCTCCGATCCGTTCGCAATGGCTCGAGCCAATCCATGAACTGATCCTCGGGCACGCGTTTCTTTGACAGGCCTCCGAACGTGATCGGCAAGTGCCGGATCAAAGGTGGTCGCAGCAACTGCGCGGTCAGGAAGGTGCCTCCTGGCAACGACGCATTGAGGCACAGCAACCGGCCGGGAAGCCCAGGTGGGTAGTTGTCGAACGCCTCGCACGAGACTAGGACGAGATTGGCGACACGACTACTGCCACCCGGGCTGACCACCAGTTGCGCCCCACCCCAGTCGTTGCAAACCAATGTCACGTCTTCTAGGTCAAACTCCACCAGGAACTCGGCGACCATTCTGACTACCGAAGCGAGTGAGAGGTCGGCATCGTCTGGAAACGGTGTCCGATGGGCTCCAAAGGGCAGTTCGGGGACGATGTAGCGAAATCGATCGGGAAGCCTGTCAATGACGTCCCGCCAGAGCGTCCCGTTCATGAGCACGCCATGAAGAAACACCACCGGCGACCCGTCGCCCCCGGTGTCCGAGAAGTAGAGGCCTGCTTGGGAGGGTCCGTGCAATGTCACTGGTAGCCCGATCTCAGTGCATCAATGGCGTTCGACTGGAAAGGAGGGCCAGCCGACACCTACGATAACCGTGGCGACGGCCTTCCAGCAGGATGAGCGTGGTAGGTCGACTTCAATATCAGGATTGGTGCCGTTCACTCAGGCGCTTGCCTCCCTGAAGGCTGAAGGTGCGCTCAGGTCTGTCCATTCAGGCTGCGCTTGGATTGCCGGTCGATGTTCAGGTCCCTAGCCGCCTGGACGATCTACAACTGGGAGTATGGAAGGTCCTTGCCTGCGTGGGCGAGATACGCCACCTGCTCGGCCTTATGGGCACAGCATCTGCGGCCCCGACTTCACAGGTCCAATGGAAAGGTCAACTCAAAGGTTCTTGCTCTTGGGAAGATTGGTGGCTCTCGCTGACTGCCGCCGCTTCAACGCCTGCCCCCAGCCGTCGATAACCGCCCAGTCCAGCTCGAGCCATCCATAGTTCAGCAGCCTGCTAGCGGCGTAGCGAGTTGACCGTTTCAATCTATGCCCTCTGGTAGTTTCCAAAACGCGTCACAGATAATGAACATCTTTCTATCTGCGGGACTTGCACGCAGTGGAGGAAAGCCCGGCAATCCTCGCGTGAGTGCGCTACGGATGTGGCCTGCGATCGTCATCGCCTTCATCGTCATGAGGCTTGTCGGGGTAGCTTGATTCCGATCTTCTGATGGTGCCATCGTCGTACCGCTCTTCGAGCACTTCTTCGGCTCCATGTTTCACCCATCGCCGGTGCTGCGCGAGCCGTTCTTGATGGACCTCATGGCGGAGAATCCTCAGTTCCTTTTGGATGTCCTCAAGGTGCTCTGTGTACGGATCGCCTCCTTGGTGGAAGTACCACCTACTCAGTCTGATTAGCAGGATTCCGAACATTCCGATCCCCAACATCATCAAGACGACGGCTGCGACACGGCCAGCCGTGGTAACTGGAACGACGTCCCCGTAGCCGATTGTCGTGACGGTTCCGATTGCCCACCAAGCAGCAGTCCAAAAGGAATCGATCGACCCTCCAGCATCCGCTTCGATTTTGGCTATGGAGGAAGGAATGGCGTAGACCAAGAGGACCGCAGCCAATGACACTTGGACAGGACCGCCTCTGCGCATGAGCGACGAGCCGTAAACCCTCTCCCACCACGAATTGAGCTCGTATTCCGGATCCCTCAAGGACTTAATCATCGGAAACGCAATACACAACAGGTCCAATTTGTGACTCTCTAAGAATGCAAGTCGCTGCTCGGACAGCCATAGCCGAATGAGAAAGTCGACAGCGACCGATGAGCAAATCGGGATCGCCATGTACGCCAACCAATGAAGGCTTGAATCTGGATCGAACAACCCAGGCAGAGCGAAGACCCCGACTCCAAGTGGGCCCGTCCAATATCGAATCGGCTCAGTCGCACGCCCCCATGCGTCGAGCCTGTGGTCGTCCCTTCCTCGCAATTGAGGCGGGATGGAGAACGCCAGTCCCATTAGCGCGGGAACCAGATAACGTCTTGGCCCTTGGACGAGCTTGGCATCTCTCCGGTCCTTTCCCGCGGGTGTCTGGTTGGGGCATCATCGCAGGATCGGAGCGGTTGAGCTAGGCGCGGCAGGCTCGATCGAGTTCCAGCAAATGCAGGACCGGTGGCGTCGGCAGTTCACGCGTGCGAGCGTTGGCGACGTCTAGCTGATGTCCGGCGCGCACATTGGAGTGACCGTGGCCTGGAACTTCAGCATCGTCTAGCTCGGACTATTGGCTCACGTGCTGCTCGTAGCCGGTTACGCGCTGAAACCGTCCGAGAACAGATTCGGTCCATTTCTGGCGGCGTTCGTGATTGCCTGGTTAATCCAGCCGATCAGCCTCGAGATGTTGATCGGGACTCATATGGGCTGGTTTCGGTCGCCACAGATTCGATCGAGCCACATTCCGTCCGGACGAACTGTCCGTCAGGGTGAGCGATGCGGGAGGTGGCGAGCGATAGCCGTGGCTGCGGACTCGGCTGATCAGGCCTCGGCGCTAGCAGGCCTTGAGCGGTTTGGAGCCCACGGCGTCCCCTGCGGGGAAGGGCTCGTCAGTCTCGGGATCCTGGAGGATGTCGATGCCGCACATGAAGCAGAGCCACCGAACCTTGCCGATGTGCGGATTCTAGGGGAGGCGCCGGAGGCCGGAGAGGAACTGGTCGGCGCTGGCGGAGAGTAGATGCCACCGCAGTCCCAGACCGGCTCGGCGATCCCGGCAGCGACGGTGTCGGGGCCTTCCTTCTCAATCGTCGCGACGAAGTTGTCAATACGCTCGCCGCCGGTGGCCACCGGATTGGGCGTCGTCGCGTTGATGACGTCGGGCACGGGGCCGCCGAGTTGGGGCCCAAGGGTCTGATCCCGAAGACGGCGGTCGCTGAAGCGTGTCGACTCGCGGCATACAGCCGCCCTTCAGATAGACAGGAGCAAAGCAAATGCTCCGCTTGCAGGGAACCCGCCGGGGAGCTACATATCCAACTGGAATCTCAATTCGAAGGTTCTTGATTTTGTCCAGTTTGGTGGGCGTAACGCTACCGAACTGCGAACTTTCGTATGGT
>JAPPBN010000039.1:0-21613 GCA_026705025.1 Chloroflexota bacterium
CCGCTGGCGCGAGATGATCGAGAACATCCGCAACAACGGCCACGCTGACCTGCACCACACCTTGAACACCATTGACCTTGAAAGTCCGGAGGAGTTGGCCAAGGGCGAGGACTACAACCGCCGCGACCTCTTCTATCGCTTCAACCAGACCCTGCAGGACTTCTTCGACGCCTCTTCTTCGGTCGAGACGACGTTCGCCTGACCGCTCGCCCGACTCCGACGCGGACTTCCAACGATGACCATTGCTGAACCACGCGTCCGTGAAATCCTGCGCGCCGCCGGCTGGCCGCGGGACGAACTGGAGAACGCACTCACGATCGCCTATCACGAAAGTCGCTGGAACCCTCGCGCGGTCAACAAGGACGATCCGTCCGGCGGCAGCTACGGACTCTTCCAGATCAATGCCTGGTGGAAGTACTTCGGCGAAGATGAGATCGGCGAGTGCCTAGATCCGGTACTGGCCATGCGACCGCTCTACAACGCCCGCTACGCCCTACGCATCTGGCGCAAAAGTGGCTGGCAGCCGTGGAGCACGGCTCGATATATCTGAGCGGGCTGATGTCCGCCTCGGATCCCCCTCCGCTATATTCAGTTGACATATTCACCCAAAATCTGGGGTAGCCGGAAAACGAGTAGACGTGGCAATCGCCGTCAAACTGATCGACCACACCAAGGACCCGATTCGCGCCCTCTACATGGCGTATCGCGTCTGCTACTCAGCCTTGACGCCCCAGCAAGTCCTCGATCGCATTGATGACGAGCGCATCTCCCAGGAAAAAATGCTCGAATTCGTCGAAGCACGCCTGATGACCGGCCACATGTCGCCGCTCGAGCAGGTCCACTTCGAGTTCGGCATCTCGGGCGTCTCGCGCGCCTTCTCACACCAGTTCGTGCGCCACCGCATCGGGATCAGCTTCGAGCAACAGAGCCAGCGCTACGTCACCTACAAGGGAGGCGCCTTCCCCTATACGGTGCCGAAGACGGTCGAGCGTGCTGGTCTCGGCGACGATATGACCGCGCTCTTTGCCCAGGCGGGTGCGCTCTACGAGAAAATGGTCGAGGCCGGCGTCCCAGCCGAGGATGCCCGCTTCCTGCTGCCCAACGCGACCAACACCAACTTCAAGATCACCGTCAACTTCGCCTCGCTGCTGCACATCTCCGACCTGCGTCTCTGCACCCGGGCCCAGTGGGAGTTCCGCAAGGTCGTCTCGCTGATGCGGGCCGAGGTGGTCAAGGTCGCGCCGGAGTTGGGACGCCAGCTGCAACCGAAGTGCGGCGAGCGCCGGCTGGGCTACTGCGACGAGGACTACGAGGCCTGGGCAGACTGCCCGATCGGCCGCAAGCGTCCGCACAAGTCGGAGCTCTTCAACCTCTACGACGCCTACCGGAAGGGCGAACTCGACGATCTCGACGCCGAAGACATGGCCATCATCGCTGCCGACAACGACGACGCCCCCGCCTTCATCCGCTAGCACGCCCTCCCTTACCTTCTCGTTCTCCCCCGCGCAGCGGGGGGCTGCCTGTGTCCGCCCGCGAGCGGGACCAGCCCCGTCCCGCAAGGCCACCACTACTCGCCTTCGATCACCCGCTTCAGCGCAGCAATCTGACCACCGTCCGTCCGGCGGATTGCAAAGCCAATCAGGGGCCCCAGCAAGCGAAACGGCAACCCGCTGAACTGGCAATCCGCTTCAAGACTGACCAGGCAGCTCGATTCCCCCACCGGTTCAATCGAATACCGGTAGTCCGCCGTCACCCCACCCTGCCGAGATTGAAGTGTCACCGACCTCCCGGGCTCACATTGCGCGATGACGGACTCGCGGTCCTGCCCCCTTGCGGAGAACTGGACCCGTGCGCCCTCGACCGTTTCGCCGTCGATCGACATCGACTCGATCCCGTTCATCCAATGGACCGCGTTGGGCCAGTCCGTAAGGACGGCCCATACCTCATCGGCCGGCCGATCAATCGTCTCGCTGGCTGAAATCGTTCGAGCCATGCGATTGCTCCCAGCGCTCGTCTTCAACGCGCCCGGTCCCTCATCCGACAGATCGGCGGCCTACGCGAACAGGTCGTCGCTTTCATCCCAGTCATCGGCAAACGCGGTGAGGTCTTCGTCCGGACCGAACGGTAAGTCCTCCTCAAACAGCTCGACGCCCATGATGCCCAGGCCAACCAACGGAACGATGTCATCGTCCACCTGCCGCTGCGCCCGCTCCTCGCTCCGCCTCTCTGCGTCCTTGTCGCTGCCGGAGAACGGGAAGCGGGCGATCGCAATGACCGCGACAACAGCCACGACGATGATGATCGCTTCCACGTGGCCCTCCGTCCTCCCCGGCGTGCCCGCTGTCCAGGGTGGCCGACAGATGCCAGCCCTACAGCAGTTCGAGCAACTGGACAAAGTTGCCGTCCGGATCGAGCAGAGTAGCGACTTCACCGCCCCAGGATTCGCGCTCAGGCTCTCGCTGCACTCCGACATCCGGATCCGCCGAAATCACCCGACGAAACTCGCTGGACACATCGTCGACAAACAGATTGATTTGCATTCGCGCCGGCTCCTGCGTCGGCCCCGAGATCTCCGAGTGGTCGAGCAGCCGGATGAACCCGCCGGCCGCCTCGAACACCGGGTCGCGATACCTCGCGACCCGTTCAAGCCCCAGGGTCGCGCCATAGAACCGGGTCATCGCCTCAATCTGGTCCGTGCCGACCATCAGCGTCAGTTCGCGTACGTGCACCGCCGACCTCAGATCTCCAGGGACAGACCGTCCGATGCGATCACGATCGTGCCGTCGAACGCCCTCCGCACATCAGCGACCAGATCATCGTCGCGCTCCTCGGGCAACAGATGCGTCAGAACCAGAGTCTGCACTCCGGCTTCGTGCGCGATTCGGCCGGCATTCTGCGCCTCGCAGTGTGACGCCTTCATGCCGGCGTACAGGCCTGCTCTTGCTGATTCCGGCATCGACTCGGCCATTCGCTCCAGGGCCGCCTCGCTGAACCCCTCGTGTACGAGCACGTCGGCGCCGTCAGCCAGCGGGACCAGCGCGTCGGGCGCGTACGTCGTGTCGCCCGAATACACCAGTGTCCGCCCGCCCGCCTCGAACCGGCGCGCGAGGCACTCCAGATACGGCACATGCGGTACCTCGACCGTGCGCACCTGCATCGCACCCAGTTCGCGATCATCGCCAGGACTGGTCAGCTCGACCGAGACCCCGTCCAGCCACTCGAGCGCCCGATTGCTGATCGTGTTGACCCGAGCGAAGGCCAGCGCCGCCTCGATGTAGGTGTCGGTGTCGCGAGGTCCAAAGACCGTCACCGGATCGCCGCGACGGAAGATCAACCGCGTAAACAGCTCGACGACCCCCATCGCATGGTCGAAATGGAGATGAGAGAGGACCACGCCGGAAACGGCGTCCGGATCAAGGTCCGACTCCGCCATCCGCTCCATAAACCCCGGCCCCGCATCCAACAACATCCGAGCATCCCCATGAGCCAGATGAATCGAAGCAGCCCCCCGCCGAGGATTAACCGCCGCTCCCGCCCCCGACCCACAGAACGTAATGCGCATGTCTCAGACTCCTCGCTGCAGGCTAGCCCCTCACACGCTCCGACAATCAGGAGTTATCGCCGCCGTTCCTCCCGCACCCAAATCGGTCATTCCTGCGATGGCGGGAACCTCGCCCCAACTGCACAGTCCGTTGTCTGTTAGCAGCTTCACACTTCCGATCTTGCCCACGAGAACGCATGTGCTCATACGATCGTTTCAGACCGATTCTCGTTCCCAACGAAGGACCTTGACGATGACCCTTCCAACCGCTCCGACCACACCCGAACCGTCCCGCCTACACGCGCACAAGGCCGTCCAGAGCCGTCCACATCGGAACAGAATCGTCCAACATCGAACAAATCTGAACAGAAAAGGCTGAAAGAACCTGAAAGCCCAAACGCACGATCTCCAGTGTTTTATGCGGCATCGGCGCTGTTTTGCCCCGAAAAAAAAAGTTCTTGCCGAAACCTGAAAGCGGCAAGCGCCAACCGGCCAACACGAACGGCGAACACAACCTAGACTCCCAAACCATGCCGCCCCTGACTGGACTCCGAGTCCTCGACCATGGCCACGTCTGGGCGGGGCCCTTGCTGGGCATGTTCCTTGCCGACCTTGGGGCTGAAGTGATCAAAGTCGGTGCCCCCCACCGGCTGTCAGGCGTCTCGATTGGCGGCCAGCGGGCTCCGGTCGGTTCGATCGGTGGCGACCGCGGCTCCACGTCCGCCGACGATCCACGTGCGTTCCACGGCCTTGACCGGGGCAAGAAGTCGATTGCCATCCACCTCGGCGACCCTCGCGGCCGCGACCTCTACGTCAAACTCGTCGAGCAATCGGACATCGTCCTGGAGAACTTCTCACCCCGAGTGATGCCCTCGCTGGGCCTCTCCTACGACGTGCTCGCCGAGGTCAATCCGCGGATCATCATGGTCGCACTCTCGGCCTCGGGCGCGACCGAGGGACCCTGGCGCAACCTGGTCACCTACGGGCCGTCGCTGGCCGCCCTCTACGGGCTCAAATCGTTGCTCGGCTATCCCGAAGACCCGCAGCCGCGCGAAGACACCGCCGACCTTGACCCGACCGCCGCCGGGCATGCCTTCATCGCCGTGCTGGCGGCGCTCGAGTATCGCGAGCGCACAGGACGAGGTCAGTTCATCGACCTCGCCCAGGGCGAGGCGACGCTGCAGCGGGCGGCGCGACCGCTGATGGATTGGCTGCTCAACCGACGCGACGCCGGCCCGCAGGGCAATCGAGCTTCGGCGATGGCGCCGCACGGCGTCTATCCGGCACAGGACGAGGACTCATGGCTGGCCATCGTGGTCCGTTCAGACGATGAGTGGTCGGCGCTCTGTGGCCTCGCACCGCATCTGGATCGACCGGAATGGTCGACCATGCGTGGCCGCCTCAACGACCAGGACACGCTCGACGCCGCCGTCTCGAACTGGACTCGCAACCACGACGCGATGGAACTGAGCATCCGGTTGCAGGGCGCCGGCGTGCCCGCCTTCCCGATGATGGATCCGACAGCGCTGTTGATCGATGACGACTACGCCGCCCTGTCCAACGCCAACCTCGACCTCAGCGCCGATGCCGCCGAACCGCTCCGTGGCGGCGCGCTGTACACCGGCACCCCCTGGAAGATGGCCCGAACCCAGGCCGCACTGACCGCCCCGATTCCCAACCGTGGTGAGCACGACGACGAGATCTATGGCGATCTGTTGGGCATTGACGAAGCAGCACGGGCCGAACTGCGCGAATCCGGAGTGATTTGATCGCGCTCCTTCACTTGCCGGCGCCTGCGGGCGGTTATCCTCGCATCGCTGAACCAGACAGCCAGAGAGGACACCCAAGATGTGCCACCGATACGAAGCGCTGCCCGCCATCACGCCGATCGCCGGAGCAGCCGTCGACGTTGAAGACCTGACCCTGACCGCCGCCGACGGAACCGAGTTCGCCGCCTTCCACGCTCGCGCGGAATCACCGACCGGACCGGGAATGGTCATCCTGCCCGACGTGCGCGGCCTGTTCCGCTTCTACGAGGAACTCGCCATCCGCTTCGCCGAGATCGGCGTCGACTCCGTCGCGATCGACTACTTCGGCCGCACCGCCGGAAACTCCAAGCGCGACGCCGAGTTCGACTTCTGGCCGCACGTGCGCAGTACGACGGCCGAGGGCATCGTCGCCGACACTGCGGCCGCCGTCGCAGTGCTGCGGGCCAACGACCCCGACCGGGCCGTCTTCACTGTCGGCTTCTGCTTCGGCGGCAGCAACAGCTGGTTACAGGCCTCATCCGGACACGGACTCGCCGGAGCGATCGGCTTCTACGGACGTCCGACCGCCGAAGGCCTCAACGGCGCGCCTGCGCCGTCGGCCACAGTCTCCGAGATCGAGTGCCCCATCCTCGGCCTGATGGGCGGAGCGGACGAGAGCATCCCGGCCGAAGCCGTCGCCGAGTGGGACGCCGCGCTCCAGGCCGGCGGCATAACGCGAGAGATCATCACGTACGAAGGCGCCCCACACAGCTTCTTCGACCGCACCTACGACGAACACGTCGACGCCTGCAACGACGCCTGGCAGCGCATCCAGGCGTTCATCGCAGTCAATAGCTAGCAATCCCAATCACGAAGAAGACCAGAAAGGCGGAATCGAATGCGAGTCACAAAATCATCCGACGGCGACACCAACCAGGCCAACGCCCCAATCTTCACTGGCGGCAATGTCTGGGTCCGAGCGCTGGCCGGTTCCATCGGCGGCCAGAACGCGGCCGACGACGCAGACTTCAACCTGGCGATCGTCCAGTTCGGCGCGGGCGCTCGGACCAAGATGCACACGCACACGTCCGAGCAGATGCTCTATGTGGTCTCCGGGATCGGCAAGGTCGGCACCGCCGACGAAGAGCACACCATCTCCGTCGGCGATTTCGCCATCATCCCGGCCGGCGAGGATCACTTCCACGGTGCTGCCGACACTGGCTCGCCCATGTCCCACCTCGCGATCACTCGCCGCGACTCGGTGACCGAGGTCACGGAAGACTGACCGACGGGCTCGTATGAATGCCGGGTCTGAGCGCGGCCTAGTAGCCGCTGCGACGGCCGATTGCGCGTACGTCCCAGGCGGCGATTGCAACTCCGAGCAACAGGAAGAATGCGATCAGACCGAGCAGGATGTTGCCGCCCGCGCCATCGATCCCGGCGAGTTGGCGCAGCGCGATCATGACTCCGGCGCTGACCAACGCCAGGGAAATGTAAATCCAATTGTGGATCCACTCGGCGGCAAAGTTGACCGCAATCGCGACCGCGACCGCCACGTTGACCACGATCAACAAATGCACGTCGGCGTGGCGGCTCCAGCCGCCCCAGGCCGTGCCGGTCAGCTCATTCAACTCAACCGCCGTGCCACCGCGGATCGCGAGGAAGAGCACCACGATCGCTGCACCGACGGCCCCGCCGATCAGCGGCCGCAGCATCCTCGGACCCATCTTGTCCCAGGCGCGCGAGGGCAGTGAACCGAGGCGAGTCCGGCTGTGCTCGTAGCGATGTTCGGCCATGACGCGCTCCCTGCCTCAGTCTAGATGTTGGAGCGGGTCTGACCGCCGTCGACATTGAGACAGGCCCCGGTCACCCAGCTCGCCCTCGGCGATGCCAGGAAGGCGACGACGTCAGCCACCTCCTCCGGCCGTCCGAAGCGATTGAACGCAATCGTGTCGAGCACGCTGCGCTGGATGCCCTCCGGGTCGGACTCGTAACGCGTCTGCCAGCGAGAGTTCGGCCACGCTATTGAGCCAGGCGCAACCGCGTTGGCGCGAACGTTTTGCGGAGCCAGCTCGAGCGCCAGCGACTTGGCATGACTGTGCATGGCCGCCTTCATCGCGTTGTATTGAGCCGAGCCGCCCGCCTCGCGTCCGAAGATCGAGCCGATGTGAATGATCGACGAGCTGTCGGCGTCTTCGCCTGACGCGGCCGCCGCCAGATGCGGCAGTGCCGCCCGGGTCGTGCGCACTGCCGCCATCAGATTCAGGTCGAACATGTCCTGCCAGACCTCGTCGCCCTCTCCGCGTAGCGAGACGCCCATGTTGTTGATCAGGATGTCGAGGCCGCCCAGCGTCTCGACGGCGCCCGCGACCGCGTGGTCTGCGGCATCGGGATCGCCCAGGTCGGCCGCGGTCCAGTGCGCTCGCCCGTTGCCGGCTGCTTCAATCCGTGCCGCCGCCTGTTCGAGCGCCTCGGCCCGGCGCGAGCAGATCGATATGTCGGCCCCCTCGGTCGCCAGCGATAGCGCGCAATACAGGCCGATGCCTTCGGAAGCGCCCGTAATCAACGCTCGTTTGCCCTCGAGCCCAAGATCCATGCCCGCCTCCACCCCTGAACTGACCAGTTCGCAGCGAGGTCTTCGGCATTCATTCTATGACCGCGTACGCTCAGGGCATGAGCGCATCCGGCTTCGATCAAATGCTGGGCGTCGATTGGCGCGCGTTATCCCTCTCCCTGCGCCAGGGTGGGTCGCTGCTGCGCACCCTCGCCGGCACAACCCTCGCCAACGCCCTGCAGATGCCGCAAACCCACAAGCGGCGCGGCAGGACGGCCGTCGCTGGCCTTGACGCCCCGGTCGAGATCATTCGCGATCGGTTCGATATCCCGCATTGCTTTGCGGAATCGGCCGCTGACGCGCTCTTCGCGCTCGGCTATGTGCAGGCCCAGGATCGACTCTGGCAAATGCAGTGGAGCCGTCGCGCCGCGATGGGCCGCCTCGCCGAGATCGCCGGTCCGGCCGCACTGCCCGTCGACCGATTCTGTCGGACCCTGGGAATCGGGCGCGCCTCCGAGCGGGCCTGGGACGAGACTCCTACGCAAGGACGAGACCAGCTCTTCCCCTTCATCGCCGGCATCAATGCCGCGATAGCACGCGCACCAAGACCATTCGAAGCGCAAATGCTGGGCGACCGAATCGGGCCGTGGTCACCGGTCGACAGCGTCGCCTGGGGAAAACTGCTGTCGATTCTGCTCTCTCCCGCCTGGGAGCAACAACTGATTCGCGCGCGCATTGTCGAGGTAGCGGGAATCGATGCCCTGCAGGAGATTGATCCGCCGCTATCCCCGGATACGGCGTCCGCCGTCCCTCCCGACGCTCAGTACGGCGAGCTCGCCGATCCGCTGATCGCAGGCGCCAGGGCAGTGTCCGAGCTGTTGGGATTGCAACGCGGCGCCTCCAACAACTGGGCCGTCGATGGACGCCACACCGCGAGTGGCGTGCCGCTCTTCGCCTGCGACCCGCATCTCAACCCGGTGACGCCGCCGCACACGTACTTCGTCCATCTGCACTGTCCCCAGTTCAATGCCGCCGGCGCCAGCGTCCCCGGCCTGCCCGGCATCGTCTGGGGCTTCAACGATCACATTGCCTGGGGACCGACGGCCGCCATGATGTCGATGAATGTCGCCGTCGTCGAACAACTCTCGGACGACGGAAGCAAGTCACTGACCCCTGACGGATGGGTTGACATCACTCAGCACAATGAGACGATCCACGTTCGCGGGCACCCGGACGAGCAGATCATGCTGCGCGAATCCGTGAACGGCCCCATCGTCAGCGACATTCTGTCCTCGGACATCAATCGACGCTGGAACGGGAGCCGTGCCATCTCATTGCATTCGCGAATCCTCGCGCCGCGTCACGGCGGCGGCGGAATCGCCGACATGCTCTCTGCTCGCGACTGGGATGAGTTCAGCGCAGCGACCGGCGACATGGCCGACTTCAACCTCTGCTATGCCTACGCCGACCGGCAACGCGTCGGGCTGCGGGTCAGCGCCGACGTTCCCGCAGGCGACATGGCGACGCTGAGATTCCCGGCTGTCGGCTGGGCCCCAATCGATCTCGGCGGTGCGCCCACCAGAGCAATCAGCGGCGACGAGCTGCCGCATATCGTCGATCCACCCGGCGGCGTCGTGGTCAGCGCCAATGCTCCGCTCTCCCCATTCGACGAAAGCTGTTTCGGCGCGGAGTATCTCGATCCTGCCCGGGCGGCTCGCATTCGCGAGCTGCTTGATGAGACGGGCCCGCACACCCCGGAGACCTTCGCGGCCATCCAGTCCGACAAGACCTCGTTGCCGCTGCGGGAGTTCGCTCGCCATCTTCCCGATAACTCGATCACCGAATGGGACGGGGAAATGAACGCCAGTTCAGTCACCGCTGCCATCGTCGCGGCGACGTTGATTGAATATCGGCGGATCGAATTGACCGACTTGTTGGGAGCGTCCGGCCGAGATCTCCTCTCGCCATTGCTGGCTATTCCCACCCTGGACATTTTCGCCGCTCATGCCACGTCGTGGGCGCTCAAGCGAATCGCCGCCAATCCGGAGGCGGCAGGGGAACGTCTGGCAGAAGCTCACACCCGCGCAGTCGATGTGTTGCGGCGGCGGTTCGGATCGGACCGCACCACCTGGACCTGGGGTCGCTGTCGCCACCTGATCCTCAAGCACAGTCTCTCCGATGCTCCGGTGATCGGTTCCTTGCTCTCCCCGGGCCCGTTTGCTTATGGCGGCGAGGCCGACACCATTTCACAGTCCGGCGTGCTCGGCCTGCGCCATTTCGAGTCCTCAACGGCGATCCCGGCGCTGAGGCTAATCGTCGAAATGAGCGATCCACCACAGGCTCAGTTTGCCCTCGCCGGGGAACAGATCCACGATCCGCTGCACGCCAACGGACCGCTCACCGATGCCTGGCTCAAGGACCGGTACTTGCCGCTACTCCGTGACCGTGAGCAGATCGGTTCGGCATCGAAGGCCTCTGCAACCAGCCGGACGCAGCGCTTGCAGCTTGTTCCCAGGGCTTCGGTACACTGACTGACTTAGACGCACAACGACGACCGACTGGATGTCCGCCTTGTCCCAGCTGAGCCTCGAGCGCCACGACGACATCGCCGTGATCAGCGGCGGCGACACGCTCTCCGGCGATTTCATCAGCCAACTGTCCGACTTGAGCGCGGTCGTGGCCGATGACGTGCGAGTGGTCGTTCTGCATCCCGACGCAGGTGTGTGGTCGGGATTCGATGGAGTGACTGAGGCTGGCGATCTGTTCGCCGGATTCGCAGAAATCGCGCAGCCGACGATCGCCGTACTCGACGGACCAACCCTGGGCGGAGGTCTGGAACTGGCGCTGGCGGCCGACATCTGTGTCGCGGCATCGGACTGTCAGATCGGTCTCGAGGCGTTGACGGTTGGTTTCCCGCGGGCCGGCGGCCTACAGCGCTTGACCCGCGCAGTCGGCCGTTCTCGAGCAACTCAGCTGATGCTCCTGGAAGATCAGATCGATTCGGCCACCGCCCTTGATTGGGGATTGGTCAATCTCGTGGCCGACAACGCCTTTGAGGCCGCCTGGCAAGTGGCCGTCTCGATCGCTTCCCGAGGACCGATCGCAACTCGCTACGCCAAGGACGCGATCCGGCACGGACTCGACATGCCGCTGGCCCAGGCGTTGCACTACGAGACCGAGCTCACCATTCTGCTTCAGGACACGAACGACAGAGCCGAAGGCGTTGACGCCTTCGTGAACAAACGAGCGCCAGAATTCAGCGGTACGTGATCCCGTACGCGCAGGGAAGACACATGAGATGCGACTGATTCTTGATGAGGAAGAAACCTGGTCGTTGATGACCCTGATCACCGCCCAGGTGCTCGATCAGGTTGAACTCTCCGAAGAGGGGGCCCAGGCAATCCGCGACTGGCGCGCCGGCGTCGTCGAGGGCAACGCGGCGATGGAGGCTGTGGCCAACGGCGTCAACGAGGCCCTGGGCAACACGATCGACGAAGAGCTGACTCGCCAGATTCGTCGCCGCGACTACTACAGAACGGTCCGCTAGCCGTCCGCATTCCGCGAGGACAGAGGGGAAGACGATCATGGTCAAGGTAGAACTCGACATCGAAGAGGCCTGGGCGATCTTCAGCCAGGTGGTCAATCACATGCTCGAGGAGGTGGAGATTGACAAGTCTGATCGCGCGGCCATCCGCCGCTGGAAGTCCGGCGAGATGCGACCCGGCCGCGAGGAGATGGACGCACTCCACGAAAAGATCAACGCCGACATCGAGCGACTCTGGGAAGTCCGGCGCAAGAGCGAGATCCGCAAACCCGACTGGCGCTAATGACCCAACCGTTCGTCGAATACGACAAACCCCTTGATGGCGTCGCCCGCATCAGCCTCAATCGCCCCGAGGCGCTCAACGCGATCAACATGGCGATGCGCGACGACCTCTGGACATACATTCAGGCCGCTCGGCTTGATCCCGATGTCCGGGTCCTGATCTTCCGCGGCGAAGGTCCGCGCGCCTTTTCCGCCGGCGCCGACATCTCGGAATTCGGCAGCGCTCCCTCCCTGCACGAATCACGCGAGGCGCGTCGACAGCGCGATCTCTGGGCGCTCCTGGAAGATCTGCCGATTCCAACGATCGCGGCACTGCACGGCTTCTGCTTTGGCGCCGGTATAGAACTGCCCCTCTATTGCGACCTACGGATCGCTACGGAGAACACGCAGATCGGACTGCCCGAGGTCACGCTGGGCTATATACCCTCCGCGGGCGGCACCCAGATGATGCCTCGCATCGCACCGCCCGGCGCGGCCAGCGGCCTGATTCTGAGCGGCGATCCGATTGATGCCGATCAGGCCCTGCGCTGGGGGATCATTCACCGTGTTGTCGCGGCGGAGGAGTTGGATGAGACTGTCCTCGCCGTCGCTGAGCGGCTCGCCGCCGCCGATCCGGCCGTCGCGGCAGCGCTAAAACGCAGCATCCGGCGCGGGCTCGATCTGCCTATGTCTGCTGCGATTCGACAGGACACGCAGACCGCACGGCGTTTGGCCAATAGACTGTCTGATCGTTAACCCCTTCACATCCGCATTCGGCCCGAGCTATGCAACCGGCCGGGCCAGGGAGACTGAGTCGTGAATACCGCCGATTTCCTCGAACTGTCCGCCGCCGTCGTCCCCGACCGCGCAGCCCTGATCTGTGAAGACACGGTCAAGACCTACGCCGATCTGCAGGCCGAGGTCACCCGCCTCGGCAATGCCCTGCAGGGTCTGGGCCTGACCCGTGGCGACCACGTCGGCGTCATGTCGGTCAACTCGGCCGAGTATGTGATCATCTACTACGCCTGCGCCAAGATCGGCGTCACCTTCGTCCCGCTCAACTACCGGGCGAAGCGCGAAGAGCTGACCTACATGATCAACACGGTCGAAGCCAAGGCGATCTTCATCTCCGACCGCTACCAGGACCTCGTCCGCGCGATCAAGGACGACTGCCCGACCGTCCAGAACTACATCGCGCTTGAGCACGATGTTCCGCTGGGTCAGCAACACTACCGCGACCTGATGGCATCCGGTTCCGACGATTTCCTCTGGGCGGAGGTCGACGACAAGGACCCGACCGTCATCATCTACACCTCGGGCACCACGGCCATGCCCAAGGGCGTCCAGGTGACATACCAGGACCTCACCGTCTACGTGACCAACACGATGTCACCCGCGGACCCCGACATGCCGCACGAAAAGACACTGCTCTCGGTGCCGCTCTTCCACATCGCCGGCGCGACCACCATGGTGTCCTCGGTCTGGGGTGGCCGCACCCTGGTCATCCTGCCGCAGTTCTCGCCGCACACCTGGATCGACGCGGTCGATGGCCACGGCATCACCCACTCGATGGTCGTTCCGACCATGCTCAAGCGCACGATGGAGGATCCGCACTTCTCCAACTTCAATGGCGAGACCCTCCAGCTCCTGACCTATGGCGCCGCGCCGATGCCCTACGACGTGATCCGCGCTGCCGTCGATGTCTTCCCGGCCAACGTCGGATTTATGAACGCCTACGGCCAGACGGAATCGACCAGCTCGATCTCCTTCCTCGGCCCCGACGACCACCGTCTCGATGGCTCGGCCGAAGAGATCGCGGTCAAGGAACACCGGCTGCGTTCGGTCGGCAAAGTCATGCCCGACATCGAAGTCCTGATCATGGACCCGACCGACCAGGTCGTCGGTACCGGCGAAGAGGGCGAAATCTGCGTGCGCGGCGATCGGATTATGGCCGGCTACTACAAGCAGGAAGAAGAAACCGCCTCGGCCATCCGCGACGGCATCCTGCACACCGGCGACGTCGGCTATCTCGACGACGAGGGTTACCTCTTCATCACCGGCCGGACCAAAGACCTGATCATCCGCGGCGGCGAGAACATCGCGCCCGGCGAGATCGAGCAGGTGCTTGAGGCTCATCCCTCCGTCGCCGAGGCGGCGGTGATTGGCGCGCCCGACCTCGAGTGGGGCGAAGTTGTCAAGGCCGTGGTCATCCTCCACGAAGGCGAGGCACTCTCCCTGGACGACGCGGTCGCCCACACCAAGAGTCAACTGGCCAGCTACAAGGCTCCCACCTATCTCGCCGTGGTCGACACCCTTCCTCGAAACCACATGGGCAAGGTCCTCAAGAACGACCTGCGCAAAACCCACGGCGAAGCCAAGAACGGCTAGCCGACTGCTCAATGGGCACATCGACCGATTCGCCTTCGTCGGTGTGCTCATTGAGTCCTGCCCACACTATCCACAACTGAATCCACCGGTTTAACGACTGCGCATCTCAGGCCTCCCTAGCGTGGCCTCATGCCGCGACTACCTCTGCTTGGAGTTCTGTTTGTCGCCGTCATCGTCGCTGCGTCGGCCTGGCTGGCAATCGACGCTCGGACGGATCCCCAACCGTTGCCGTTCGCCGAACATCTGCCACGGGACGATGAGCAATCGCAGTCGGAGGAGTCACAGGATCAACCTGAGCCGGGTCCAGAAGAAGAAGCCGATCAGGAACTGGCAGACGAGGACTCTGCTGGCGAAGACGCTGCGCAGGAGTCGCAAGAGGACGAAGACGCCGAGCCGACAGAGCCGCTTGAGCCTGTCCGGGAGCCGGTCGATGTTCTGATCGCAGCGCTCGATGTGCCTCGACCCCAGATCGAGCCGGCGCCAAAGCCCGAGACGACCGTTGTGTTGGACCTCGAGACTTACGTCGTCGAGACCGGCGACACCCTCGCCGACATTGCTGAAACGTTGGGGATCGAGCTCCACGATCTGATCGCGGCCAACGAGCTTGACTCGCCCGATCTGCTGTACGTCGGTCACGAGCTGGCCGTCCCCGTGGAAGTCGTTGCCACTGAACTGCTGGAAGAGACCGAACCGTCGTTCGAGCCCGTGGAGATTGCACCGGCAATCACCGGGGACGGCATCGTCTACGGCACTGTTCATGACCATGAGCACGGGGTCGTCAATAGTGCCGTGATCGCGACATCGCTCACCGACGCGTCTCTCCGGCTGGTAGAGGCTTGCGTCGACGGCGTGCGGCGCACCTACATCATGGGACTGTCGTTGCCCGAGGGGCCAACCCGCATCTATTGGCGCTTCGACGAGGGCCCGTTGAGCACCGATCGGTGGACCGCCGGCGACGATCTCGTCGAGTCAAACGTCTGGTGCCCCTTCCTCCACACGTTGGACGAACAGGAAGGCATTCGCATGCTGTGGATCAGAATCGGCGGCCAGGATCTGACCTTCGGCATTGAGAACCTGATACCCGACGAGATCCTTGTGAACTTCTCCTACTGCGGCAACTGACAGTCCCGCGCGGGCCACATGCGATAATGCCCCAACGCACAGCTTGAAGAATGGCTTGTCGGTTGGGGGTGCTGCGGTGACCAAATCGGCTGTCAAATCTGATACCACCAAGCGCAAGACCAGCGCGACATCGACGGGTAAGCGAGTCTCGGCACTAGCCATTCCCGCCTGGTTGCCGCTGGGCGGCATCCTGCTTGTCTCTGGCGCCGAAACCGTCCGCGTGACCGGCGCGCACCGCGAACTCTTTTTCAACATCGATCACTTCTGGGTGCTCTACATGCTGCTCCCGTTCGTGATCGGGATCATCATCTACGGACTGGTCCGACGCTCCCGCGTCTGGCGACTGGGCAAGCCCACGTCACTGCTCAAGGGCAACTTCGACAACCTGCCAGTCCGTCTCGGACGGCTGATCAAGGGCGGCGGCGGCACCGAGCGCGTCCTCCGCGACCCCTACTCGGGCGTCATGCACCTCTGCATCATGACCTCGATGATCGTCCTGTTCCTCGTCACGGCGCTGTTGGCCATCGACGACTACATCCCCGTCGACATCCTCGTTGGACCGCGGTACCTCGGGTACTCGCTCGTGGCCGACCTCTTCGGCCTCGTCGGCATCATTGGCGTCGCGATGGCCGTAGCCCACCGCTGGGTGCGGCCGCGCACCGCATGGCTGCCGACCTGGGAAGACTGGCTCATCCTCGGCGGCCTCGGGATGCTCCTGGTCACCGGCTTCATCGTCGAGGGCCTGCGCATCCACACTTCCGAAATCAACGTCAACCCCGAATGGTCCTACTGGTCGCCGGTCGGCTACGTCGTCGCCCTGATGTTCTCTGGCGTGAAGATCTCCGCCGCGCTCGACATCCACACGACCTTCTGGTGGATCCACATGGTCGGCGCGCTCTCCTGGATCACCCTGCTCGGCTACTCCAAGCTCAACCACCTCGTCCTGGCGCCGGCCAACGCGTTCCTCAAGCGCACGTCCGCGCCGGGCAAGCTCGACATGATCGTGAACATCGAGGAACAGGAGCACTTCGGCGTCTCCCAACTCGAGCACTTCACGATGAAGCAGATCTTCGAGCTCGATGTCTGCGTGCGCTGTGGCCGCTGTACCGACAACTGCCCTGCCGACATCGCCGGCCAGCCGCTCTCGCCCATGCACATCATCCAGGATCTCAAGTCGTATGCCACCGCCGTCGGCGAGCAAAAGGTCGCCAACCTCGTCCAGGGCAATGATCTCAACTTCGGCCTCGACGACGAGACTCCCATGGTTGGCGGCGTCATTCGCGATGAGTCGCTCTGGGCCTGCCGCACCTGCGGCGCCTGCGTCGAGGCCTGCCCCGTCTTCATTGAGCACGTGCCAACGATCGTCGACATGCGCCGCTCCCTGGTCATGGAAGAGGCCCGCATGCCCGACACCGTCCAGGGCACACTGGAGACGCTCGAACGTCAGGGCCACCCCTGGCGCGGCACGCCGTACACTCGCGACTCCTGGATGGAAGGCATCGAGGATCAGATCCCAGAGTGGACCGGCGAGCAGGACTATCTCTACTTCGTCGGCTGCACCGGCGCCTTCGTCGACCGCGCGCAGGAGATCACCCGCTCCGTCGTCTCACTGCTGCGCGAGGCTGATGTCTCCTTCGGCGTGATCAAGGGATTGGAATCCTGCAACGGCGACCCGGCCCGCCGGCTGGGCCACGAGTACCTCTACCAGATCCTCGCCGAGGGCCTGATCGAGTTGTTCAATGAAACCGGCGTCAATGATGAGCAGAAAACGGTCATCACGCACTGCCCGCACTGCTTCAACACGTTCCTCAACGAGTATCCGGACATGGGCGCCAAGTTCCAGGTGATCCACCACACCCAGCTACTGGAGCAACTCGTCAATGAAGGCCGCTTGGTGCCCAACGCGGAGGTCCCCGAGCAAACCATCACCTACCACGACAGCTGCTACCTCGGACGCCACAATGACATCTTTGAGGCCCCGCGCCGGATCCTCGAGCAGGTGCCGAACGTCACCCTGATCGAGATGCCCCGCAACCGAGAGCAGGGCCTCTGCTGCGGCGCTGGCGGCGGCAACATGTGGATGGAAGAGCAAGGCAAGAGCCGGGTCAACGAGGTCCGGGTCGAGGAAGCCGTCGCCACCGGCGCCGACTCCGCCTGCACCGCCTGTCCCTTCTGCATCCAGATGTTCGATTCCGGCATCGGAACCGTGCAACTCGATGTTGAGGACGACGACAAGCTCAAAGTCCTCGACGTCGCTGAACTGCTGCAAGCGGCGGCCGTTTCCGACAGGCAACATGGTGTCTAGCATGGAGACTGGAACTCTGAATGGCAGCACCTGAACCCGATCCCACCGCGCGCGAGATTGCGCAACGAACCCGCTCGCGCTTGCCCAGTTCGCAGACCGGTAGCGAGCGGCGCATTTCAGATGCACTGGTTGACGCCCTCGCTCCTGAACTCCACTCCCTCCATCGCCGCATAGGTGGGGTCGAGCAACGCTTGAGCGAGCACATCGACGGCGTAGAGCAACGGCTGAACGGGCGCATCGACGGACTCGATGCCAAGATTGATCGCTTGGGAGAGCACGTGATCGACCGGCTCGGCGACATGGACGCCAAACTTGACCGGCTACTCAACAGAACTGACAACGGTCAATCCCCGAGCAGCTAGGCGTTGGACGGGCTCGAAGGCGTCAATCTGTATCCCATCTGACTGCCCAGCGACCTTGGGCGCGACACAATGCGGAATTGGACGCGTGACCTGATTCCCGTCCGCTCGACTCAGTTTCGAGCTCTTTCTTCCAGTCAGTGAGGAACCGATGGATGTCATCGTCTGCGTGAAGCAGATTCCCGATCCCGAAACGCCCGCCGCCGCCTTCAAGGTCGATGAGGCGGCCATGCAGGTATTGCCCGCCCAGGGCATCTCGCCCGTCATCTCCCCGTTCGACGCCCAGGCCGTCGAGGCCGCACTGCGCATCAAGGACGCTTCCGGCGATGGCACGGTCAACATCATCTCGCTCGGCCCGGACTCGGCCCGCGACGCGATCAAGCATTCGCTGGCGATGGGCGCCGACGAGGGCTACCACCTTAAGGATGAGGCCTTCGAGGGCGGCGACGCCTGGACCACGGCACTGGCGCTATCCAGGGCGATCCAGCACCTGGGGGTACCCGATGTCCTGATCTTCGGCCGCCAAGCCGCCGACTGGGACCAGGGCACCGTAGGCAGCATCGTCGCTGAACTGCTCGACCTGCCCTCCGCGACCGTCCTCCGCGCGGTAGAGCTCAACGGAGAAAGCATCACCGTCTCGCGCGTCGTCGCCGATGGCTTCGAGAACATCGAGCTGCCGACTCCCTGCGCCTTGACCATCTCCAACGAGTTTGGCGACCCGCGTTACCCGCAGCTCCGCCAGATCATGCAGGCCGCCCGCAAGCAGGTCACCGAGCTGGCCGCGGCCGACCTGGGCCTTGACGCCTCCGATGTCGGCGCCGCCGGCTCACGCGTGCAGATGCACGCTCTGTTCCAGCCGACAAGCGACGTTGAGGTCGAAATCATCGAGGGTGACACACCCGAAGAGAAGGCCGCCGGCCTGGTCAACGCCCTGCGCGAGGCGAAAATCCTCTAACCCACCCGTCATTCCCTGCTCAACTCCCGCACTCCCGCACTCCCGCACAGGCGGGAATCCCGGTGCAAACGGTAAGGACTCTCAATATGGCCTCCATCCTCGTCTTTGGCGAAACAGATGAAGCGGGACTCAGCGCCCCGACGCTCGAGATGCTCGGCGCAGCCTCGCGCCTCAGCGGTGAACTCGGCGGTGGAGTCGCGCTCGCCCTGCTCGGCTCAGGTCTCTCGGACGCCGCCGCTTCGGCCGGGCCAGCTGGCGCCGATGTTGTGTACACCGCCGACGCGGAATCGCTGGCGTCGTACCAGACCGACAGCTACTTGCCCGTCGCCCAGGGAATCGTCGAGCAGGACTCCCCTGCTGTCGTCCTGATGTCACAGTCGAGCATGGGCCGCGACCTCGCGCCGCGTCTCGCCACTCGACTCGGCACGGCAGCAATCATGGACTCGCTCGGACTCGAAATCGACGGTGATCGCGTCAAGGCCACCCGGAGCTGCTACGGCGGCAACGCCCGCCAGGTCGTCACCGTCCAGACCGACCCGCAAGTGATCACCGTCCGACCCAAGTCGCAAGATCCGCTCGAGGCGGATGCTTCGCGATCAGCTGAAGTAGTCGCAGTTGACGTGGCTGAGCCCAACCTCCGCGCCAGAACGACAGGCAAGGAGCAGGCCGAAGCCGAAGGCATCCGCCTCGAAGACGCTGAGGTTGTCGTTTCCGGTGGCCGCGGACTCGGGGGACCTGAAGCCTTTGCCGATCTCGAGAGCCTCGCCGGCGTGCTCACCGCCGCCGTCGGCTCCTCCCGCGCCGCCTGCGACCTGGGCTGGTACCCGCCCTCCCAACAGGTCGGCCTGACCGGCACGGTCGTCTCGCCGACGCTCTACGTCGCCATCGCCATCTCTGGCGCCAGCCAGCACATGGCCGGCTGCGGAGGCTCCAAGAACATCGTCGCGATCAACAAGGATCCTGACGCGCCGATCTTCAGCTTCTCCCGCTTCGGCATCGTCGACGACTACAAGAAGGTCCTGCCCGCTCTCGAAGTCGCCTTCGCCCAGGCGCTCGACTAAGAGGAGCGCTCCGGCTCAGAGTGAGTCGACCGCGCGGCCTGTTTGGCACGCGCGGCAAGAGTGGAGTCAGAGGGATCCGTCTGCAAGAACGGCTTTACACGCCCTGAGTCTTGCGCCAGGTGCGGATTTGGCCGGCGTGCTCCATGTCGTGTTCGATCAGGCCGTCAACCAGTTCGTTCACTGACAGGCTCACGTCTTCGACCGCCATCGACTTCTCATCGCGCTCGTCGTCAGTCAGCTGACTGACACGATCGGACAGCGTGTCGCGGATGTTGCGCAACATGGTCAGCAACTCGTCAATTGGCCGACCGGACCAATCGTTGGGCGCAGCGTCGTTGATCTCTCGCTCGGTCGGGAACGGACCCAGCGGCATTCCGGCGGCGGATCGTTCCAGCGCATTCACGGCCCAGGCGTCCCAACCAACCAGATGCGCCAGGCAGTCTCTGACACTCCAGTCACCGATCACATCGGGGATGTCAAACGACTCCGGTGGCAAGCCATCGACCGCTTCGAGCAGACAACTGCGACCATCCGTGCAATCGGTTGTGTCAGACTTGGCCTTGGCAACAACCATCGGGGCTCCTCGCAGGCGCGTTGAACTGTAATGTTCGGAGTGCGCGGTGGTTGCGGAAGACGCCGCAGGCGAGGCCTCGACATCTCCCCGTATCGTCATCGCGAAGGCGCGCCAGGAACTTGAGGCCGCATCCGCAAAATCGTCAACTGACTGTTAACCCTAGCAATCTGGTCAGAGCCGCCCTGCTGACTGTGACACAGTTCGCATTCGACCTGCGCAACGGGGCCCACATGCCGCTCTGGAGCGTCGGTTGACCACTTCCGGCACCGCCAATAGCCTGATCTCTCAGCGTGCGTCCGCGTGGCCGATTGTTCTGGCGCCCGACCTCGACATCGACGAGGGTCGGATCGGGACAGTTGGTTAGAGGCGGTTGGACGACGCGACACCGTGAGGACGCGACTCCGATATGCGCTCGATCGGACTCACCGGCGGGATTGCCTCGGGCAAGTCAACCGTCGTCAAACAGCTCCAGGAGCTCGGTGCGGCCACCATCGATGCCGATCTTCTCGGCCACCAGACCTATGAGCCCGGTACCGAGACCTTCAAGCAGGTCGTTGAAGCGTTCGGCGAGGACCTGGTTGCTGAAGACGGAACGATTGACCGAAGCAAACTCGGACCAAGAGTCTTTGGCCATCCCGACGGCATGAAGCGTCTGACCGATATCGTCTGGCCGGGAATCCGCGCGCTTGCGGAGGCAGAGTTGGATCGTCTGGCCGCGAACGGCACCTCCGTCGCTGTGCTTGAGGCCGCCGTCATGATCGAGGCAGGCTGGCAGGACCTCGTTGATGAGGTCTGGGTCGTCGCGGTTAGCCGCGACACGGCCCGCGAGCGCCTTATGGCCCGCAACAACTTCTCCGCCGAGGAAGCGGACAAACGAATCGACTCTCAGATCACCAACGACGAGCGGCTCAAACACGCCGACGTGATGATCTCCAACGACTGCAGCATGGACGTCGCCGCGGAGCGCGTCGCCCGCGCCTGGGCCGGAATGCAGTCCCGATAACGTCGAGCAATAGGCTGGAACCAGACACCACCATCACCACTTGTGCACACACTCGCCGCTGACGATGCGGCAGAGCGGGAGAGCGTTTGATGACTACTGCCACCGAAGCGATCACCGAATACCGCAGCTGGGCTGTCGAGGAATTCCGCGCCGAAGAGGAGCCGTACTACGTGCCCGTCTCGGACGAGATTGAAGTCT
>JAPPBN010000044.1:0-21612 GCA_026705025.1 Chloroflexota bacterium
TCCCGCGCGTGACCTCCTGAGCCAGGTTCTCCGAGTAGAACTCGTCGACCGACTCGATGATCGCCTCCATCAGCTTGCCGGTCGGGGTGTCGTCGGCGTGCTCGGTGATCGAGGTGACGCGGATGCCGCGCCGCCTGAGCATCGACTTGAAGGCCACAGCGTGTTCGCGCTTGCGGGTGAACCGCGAGAACTTCCAGACCAGGATCTCCTGAAACGGCGCGTTCGGCTGCGCCGCTTCATCCAGCATCTTGCGGAACTGCGGCCGATCAGCGACGCGTCCCGATTCGGCCTCGTCGATGTACTCGCGGGCGATGACAAAGCCGTTGCGCTCGGCGAAGTCACGCAACGCGCGCAACTGGGCGGCGACGGAGAGGTCGACGTCTTGTCGGTCGGAGGAGACGCGGGCATAGAGGGCGGCTGGGATACGAACGGATTGGTTATGCATGGCAAACGCCTCTCGAGTCGCGCGCAGTGATACACCGTGCTACGTGTTCGAAACAAGGATATCCGATCTGCGGCCAAGTAAAATCCGGCGATGCATCTCGTGCCATCCGCCCACATCCCGACAGGGGTGCGGAGGATTAGGGCGCTACGGGCTGCCCTTCTGCATCGGACCTCAAGGGGCGGCCTGGTGAGGGACAGGAGCTCTCGGTATTGCGCGTTATCTCAAGAGACTCAGCTCATATCCTCTGTCCCAGGCAAGATGCTCCCGGACAGTGAACCACACCGTGCCTGTGTCATCTATGTACACGTGCAAGTCCCAGTCGCGGCGTTCGAGCACGTCACCAAGCACGTCCTCCGGCGCATAACTCGTGGACGGAATCTGCGTTGGACGCAGGTGGTTGAATGACGTTCTCCTCGCGGCCGCAGATGGCTCGATCCAATCGCTGTCCTGTCGCCGATACCGCGCCCCTCGGCTAGCAGCCTTGGACTGAGCTTCCTCCAGCGACTGATCCTCCCTCATTGTGAGACTCAGTACTCCTTCGGACACATCTCGCATCGGCCCGGTCGTTTGGTCTTCCGCATCTCCAAGTCCGATGGCAAGGCGTGGGCCGAGGCCTTGAGGATCTTGACTCCTCCACATCGGCTCCGTGTACTGAACCTCGTAGAGTGCCGCCAGGTGGATGGAGACTGGAGGATCTCCGTGATGAACGCCGGTTACGCCGCGGAGCTCCACTATCAGATCCCAAGGGTCATCGAGATCGTGGTAGATGAGAACAGAGTGGGTTTTCCAGTCTCGGCATGGCAGCTTGGCCGCTGCAATCGAGTGCCATGGCGAGACCACGCCGCTCGGCAGCACTATCCGAAACTCGTACGCAAGGAGTGTGTCATCGTGCGGGTTCTCCCAGAACAACGCCTGAAGATGAGGCCCGCACGTACGAGCACCAAGTCCCCAGATTGACACTCTACCTTCTTGGTGCGAGTTGACCGTTGGCACCACGACTCCCGTCCGCTCTTCCGCCATCCGAGTTTGAGCAGAGTAACTTCGATTGGACATGCGTCGGCCAGAAAAGTCAAGAATGCAGCCAAGTGCACGGAAATGTCGCTCGGGCAGCCTCCTAACGGATGTTGCCCAGTTGTGCAAGAATGCGTCCAAGAAGGGGCTGAAGAGAGAGGCTGTGGGTGCCACGAAGGGAGCTTCGACCGGATCGCTTCGCACCAAGCTCAGATTGGCAGGACGCGCACCCGGCTGCGACGCTCGTCGACAACGACCAATGCGCCCGCCAACAGGTCTGATCGATGCTGTTCGAGTGCTGCGATGACTGTTGGGCCGAGTTGGAGCGGCAGAACGTTCTCGGCTCGTGCTTGCAGAACGCTAGGACCGCGGTCATGCGTGAGTGCGAGCATCGTGCCAAAGTCTAGGTCGTGCGTGAACACGATGTATGCGTTGGCGAGCGCCCAATCCATGATCTCTCGGTCAGTAGCCCGTGGGTCTCCGACCTCGGACCAATGCACCGCTTCCCAGCCTTCCTTCGACAGAGAATCGACCCACTCGGGCGAGAGGTTCATGTCGATCAGCACCCTCGGTCTCATTGGACCGCCAACGGAACCTCGCGCTCCTCTAGCCGCCAGGCGGCATAGGCGAGCGCCTGGTCAATGTCCTCAGATTCGAGGTAGGGATACGCACGCAGGATGCTGGCAGACGACTGGCCGGCTGCCAACAGTGCCACGACCGTCCCGACGGTGACGCGCAGGCCGCGGATACAGGCCTTGCCGCCCATGACCTCGGTGTCGAACGTGATCCGGTCGAGTTGTGCTGTGCGCATCGCGGACTCCTCGCTCACATCGTATCCGGATCACTTTGGGTCCCTCGGTTCAGCATCGGCGTACTGCTTATGGTGGGGCCGCGCATGAGCAACTCGTGATGACGGAGAAGGCGTAGGCAAGTGAATCCGGCTGAGTCCTTGCCTATCGCCGCGGCGACGGGGTCGCACCAGAGTTGGCACACATCGCACTCTCCGGCTCGGACCGAGGAGGATGACCCAGGTGCTCGCGGCGTCTAGGAACCACTAGCTCCGAGGGTGAATCGCTTGCCCGCAACAGAGCGCGTTCTTAGTCATATCGGTCGGCGTCGGTTCCTTCTGCTGAAGAGACGCAGGCGGTCAGTGGATGCCGCCGGTTCGCGGCAACCATCGCACGGTAGCGCCCCGAGGGCCTGACAGGAACGGGACGTGGGATACCCACCGAACACGACTATCCGAACGACGCGGAGACCTTGGCGCGAGACAAGAGTTCCCGGCTGGACGGTTGATGGACAGGGGTGACGCAACCCAAACGGGCAATGAATGCAGCTGAAATCTATGGCCACTGATTCACGAGATTAACGAGGCTTTGGTGCAAATCGCCAAGATCTATGAACCACTCTTGGGCAAGATCTCCAGGGTCTTTGCGCCACTTCTTCAGGGGCCGGACCACTGTGATCGCAGGAACGGCGATCATCGCTGCTGCCTTCAGATGCAGCGATCGCCGCTTGGCGGGCATGTGCCTGGTCAAGCATCTGGCGATTCGGTCTCAATCCTTGCGCAGTGGTCAACACTTCGGCAAGGCTGTCAATCGTTCCTGGCGATCACGCATCCACCGAATAGCTGCTCGCCGACGACCAGCGCGCTAGCCTCTGCCGGATGGAAGTCGATGAGAGCGGTGGACTACCGGCCCGCGGGCGAGTCGTCTTTCCTGCGCGAGTGCGGAATGCGCTGTTCATCGAGCAGCGAGGCCGCTGCCGCTATTGCGGCCGCCGCATGAGCAACCGCCAACTCGAAATCGACCACAAGTGGCCCGTGAGCCGCAACGGCGGCAACGAGGGGACGAACCTACAGCTGCTGTGCACGGCCTGCAACCTGCGGAAGGGAATCCAGACCGACGAGGAGTTCCGCGACCGCTACTGGCGGTTGTTGCCGGCGGACGAATCGATCCCCGATCCACCGATCGAACAAGAGGAATTCGCCGCCGAGACTCGACGCACCCGCGCCTCGCCGACTGTCCGCGGCATGTACCGGAAGCGCTTTGAGACAGCGAGACAAAGACACTGGACCCAGCGTGGAGCCTCGCCCGCGACGTTGTGGATGCTCCCTGCGAAGGTGTTGGTCCTGCTACTGGTAGCCGTCGTCAGGTCCTGTGGCTGAAGCACAGGGAACACTGCCTCTGTCGTTCTGCCCCATGGGTTCTTCGCCCGTCAGCTACCGATTCTCCGTGGACGATTAAGTCCACTCGGCAGCCGTACAACTCAGAGCAAGGTGTTGCCGGTGCACTGAGCAGCGCGCCCAGATGACCGCCGGGCACTCGGACGATCTCGGTCGCTTCGGCCAGGGAGTGGAATGCGCAGCAGCGCTGCAGGAACTTCCGTCTCCAGATACGCGTTGAACAACGATCTGGACCCTTAGATGGTCCTATCTTCGAGTTGTGGCGACAGGTCTGGCCTTGTGCTGTGAGGGGCCAAGCGCCACTGCCCCCAGCCACGCGAACCGAGCAAGTCTTTGGCATCACCTCCGGCATCTGGATCTGCCTACAACACGCATGGAGAGTCGCCCATCCCTGCAAGATGGATGGACCCGGCCCGTAGCCTGTTCTTGTGACGAGGTCGCGAGCTGGCTATCTGTCGCCGATCACCTGCTGTCGTTTCGTAGTGGCTTCCTTGTCCTCGATCATTTCGATGGCCAAAGCGTAGCTGCCCGTTATCACGGCCACAAAGTGACAGATCAATAGCAACTCGCAGCGATATGTGAGCCTGAGCAAATCCCGACCAACTGCAACATCGTTTCCTCCTATCGGAAGATGATGAACTTGGACATTCCTCGTATGGGCAACCGTTAGACCAAACTGCTCGCAGGAGTCCTCGAGTTCCAAGAGATCAGCAAACGGTTCGGCCAATCTCTGTATTCTCTGACTGAAGTCCTTCCGTGCATTGCCATGGAGGGCCTTGTCGAGAGTCTCAAGCGCCTCAGTCAACTGTCGGAACCTCTCATCCAAGGTCGGATCCCTGCTCGAATCTACCGCTGAGAAATAGAGACGTAAGGGCTGATGATGCTCGGAGTACATGGCGAACCATCGTCCGATACATACGTGCAGATCGTCTTTCAGATCACGGCGCTGAAACAACATCAGCGGCCCGAGCAGGTTGCGGTCAGCTACGCCCTGATTGCGCTCCTCGTAGATGATTTCTATCTCGCTCTCGCGTTCACCACCGCCTTGAGCAGGCTCAGTCACCTCGCGGGAGTACCCGGTGAGCCCGATCACTGACACACTCTGATCAGCAGCCAGTCGCAAGAGGTCCCGGAACCACATGACCCGACGCGTCGCCTCATCTGCTGTCCACCAACCATCTGTGGATAGCTCCACGTATGCGCGCTGGGAAACTCCCGCGCTCTTCGTCTCCTCCCAGGCTGACGGAATCGAATAGCCGAACCTGATCTTTCCGTGCTCGCCGTCGAGCAGCCCTGGAAGACCAAGAGAGTCAGGACGCTGAAAGGTGATCGTCGCTCGGCCTTGCATTACATCGGCATCGACCTGGATTCCTGACAGCGCGAGCCATTCATCTAGTCCCTCAACGTCGAACTTCACTCTGGAGAAGCGCACGCACTCCTGTGAATCGTAGGCTATGCCGACGAACAGCCACGTCGCGAGAAACGTGGCGCCATTGAAGATTAAGCCATGCGAGCGTGCCTCGACGCTGCTGTCTGTTCGCAAACACCCATCCAGTGTGACAAACCCGCGTTCTCTCGTGACGCCCAGAATCCTTCTGGTTGCCTCTCCATCGCGAAGCGTGAGATCGGAAGCGAGCGAGTGCGGTTCTCCTTCGGCGAGGCCGAATGTCTCCAGTGTGATGGCTCCCTGTGCCGAGGCTCGAAGAACTCCAGGGACTCGCTCCTTGGCCTTCGGGTCGTCGGGAAGCCAGAAGAAGCCGAGGTCCTCAAACTCGTCCACGCGCATCTGCCAAGGCCTCTCTTCAGGACCACACTCAGCGAGAGAACTTGAGAATACCCGCAATCCTCCGAGCCACCGCCGAGAACCAGCCGACCTCTCCCACTTCCAGCCCCCGACCCAGCACCTTCGACTCTCGGTAGCTGAGCCACTTCTTGAGTACCTGGTAGCCTCCCAGCCGATACTCCCACACCTCAGTCGGCACGTCTCGCCAGCACGCCCGATCATTCAGATACACGTCCACCATGTCTCCACGACGATTGATCTTGCCCTGCCCGGGCATGACGGCTTGATTGGCGCCGAAGTGACCCCAGCCGGCGGTGAGGTGGAAGTCGGCGGGTTGCATCGGTTGGCCGTCGATTGTAGTGGGGACGCCGATGTGGGTGTAGTCGGCGAGGAGGTCGGCGACGTCGGACTCGGTGTCGAGCAGGCGGGCGAGGCGGCGGACTGGGCGAGGTCGGCGGGGTCGTCGGGCAGGGGGATGCGGGGCCAGCCCATGCGCAGACCGCCGGCGTTGGCCTCTCGGTAGGCGGAGTCGTGCAGCATGGCGAGAACGTGGTGGAACAGGTCCTCGGGTGCAGCGTCCATCGACTCGACGTAGGCCCGCGCCAGCTCGCTCAGGTTGGCGGACCGTTTGACGCCATTTACCTCCTCGCCGAACTGGTCGTCTCGGAGGTAGAGGGGGAACATGTTAGCCCCGCGTTCGATGAGGTGGTGCGACCCCGGCAGCGTCGTGAAGAAGGCTTGTGGTTCCGTTATGCCTTTGCGGAGCTGCTGCGCAGCCGACAACCAGAGGTTGCCACCGAACACATGCTGTCGATACTCCGGGCGCTTTTCGTCGAGCAGCTTGGTCTCTTGTTCCCAGTACAACCAGCGGGCATCGAAGGGTCTGTACGAAAATCGGACAAAGGCATCGTCATCCGGTTCGCCCCTGACCAACAGAGCCTCTCGCACTGGTCGCGCTTTGGTTCTCCGGGTCGATTTCATGGCCATCGGATTGCGACGCCCAATGTCCTCGTGGCTAATGCTTGCGTCGAAATACTCAGCAATCCGAGTGCGCAACTGGTGCGGATCAATGTCAACCAGAAACGCATCTCTGTTTGTCAGTACGCCATGTAGTCGCTTCGGAAACAAGTCGATCAGCGCAGGCCATTCAGTCCAGCCACCTTCGACCTCATCAGGCCTGAATGAAAATCCAAGCAGTGGGATCGGCTTCACCGACCGACCTAGTGAAGACGGCTCCAACTCTGCTGAATTCTCCAGTTCCCGGAGCTTGCTTGTTCCCCACAGCTCTCGCCAATCGACCTGCTCGGCAGGACTGTGCGTCTCGTGTCGCACCAGCGTTGCGATTGCCGTGCCGACCTGGATTCCGACCGGATCGTCCTTCGTCGAAAACACGCTGGGATCCGGGTCGCCGTCGGGCGTGAGCTTGCCGGTGCGATACTTGTCTCCGTTGAGGTTGTCGATGCGGATGATGTCGAAGGCGTCGATGTAGCGCTGCCTCATGCCGGGGAAGGAGAGGCCGTCGAGCCAGGAGTAGTTGGAGATGAAGCAGACGACGCCCTTGCCGGTCTTCTCGGCAATGCGCCGCTCGGCCATGCGAAAGAAGCGCACGTAGAGGTCGTTGAGTCCCTGCCCCTGCGGTTTGGGCACGTCGGGTCCGGAGACCTGGCGGTAGGCGTCCGACAGCTTCCGCTCCTCTTCCGCGTCGGGTACGCCGGGGAAGCCGTTGTAGGGCGGGTTGCCAAGCACCACGAGGATCGGGCGCTGCTGCTTGACTCGTGTGGCGCTACGGCGTTCCTGTTCCAGTTCGGGAAAGGGCAGCGGCTTGGTCGTGTGCGGCTCCCAGCCGGTCAGGGCGTTGGTCAGGAAGACGCCTGCGCGCTGGTCGGGCGAGAGTCCCGCGCCCAGGCGCTCCAGCGCGAGGCCGATTTCGAGGTGCGAGACGACCAGCGGGGCGGGCATGATCTCGAAGCCGAAGACGCGGGTCGCGGCGGCCTGGCGGACCGACTCTGCCCAGGTCGCGCCGCCCGAGGCCTGCTCGGTCTCGGCGATCCGGCGCAGCGTCTCGACCAGGAAGGCGCCCGTCCCGCAGCAGGGATCGAGCACGTAGACCCGCTCGTCGGCCAGTCCCTTGTCGATGCCGAGGTCGTCGCGCAGCGCCCGGTCGACGCGGGCGACCATGTAGCGCACGATCTCGCGCGGCGTGTACCAGACGCCAAGCTGCTTGCGCAGGTCGGGGTCGAAGGCTTCGAGGAACGGCTCATAGACGTACTGCACTGCCTCGCCCTCCGAGAAACGCTTTAGAAGCGCCTCACGGTCGACGCGGTCCAGCGCGGCCTCGGTCCAGTCGAGCACTTCGAGAAGTCCCAGTCGCCTGAGGCGTCCTCGCTCGGTGAGTTCGTGGAACAGCAAACCCAAGACTGGAGCTTGGATCTCGTCAACCGCCTCTCTCCAGCGAAAGCGTCCCGGCTTGCCCGCCCGAGCCCGGAGCACCCAGGCGGCGAAGACGCCGTAGAACAGCGTCTGCACTAGGGTCGAGCGGAAGAACCGGCCACCGTCCTCGCTCTCGAACGACATGCCCAGCGCCTGCTCGATGGCCTCGCGGATCGTCGCCAGCGAGTCCTCTTCCTCTGCCGCCTCTTCGACCCGCTGCAGCGCGTCGCGGGCGTAGGAAGCGAGTAGCCGGGCGAGGTCGCGCGGCTCGGAAATCGTCGAACGGTGCGACATTGTGCGCAGCAGGTACTCCGCCAGCGAGACGCCATGCCGGTTGGCGGCGCGAGTCGTGTGCTCCAGCAGGTCATCGAAAGCTGGGGCGGAGTTGGCCAGCGAGTAACGCTCGAGGGTCGCTTTCGCGCCGTCGTTGTCCTATCCGACCAGCGCAAACTCGCGCAGGTTGGTCACGAGGACGAGCTTGCGCGTCTGCCAGTAGGCATCTACTTGTCCGGAGGCGATCAGCACATCGAGATCGGCGTCGGCGCCCTTAACCTCGACCACGCCGCGATCCGGGTCGGTGTGCTCGCCGGAGAAGAAGCCGAGGTCTGGCTGGCCGGAGGCGGTTTCGCTGTAGTGGACAACGGCGCGGACCTTGGGCTTCAGTTCGTTGCCGATGGCGTCGAAGAGATTGTCCAACGCGGTGTAGTGGGAAAGCTCAGGCGTCCCGACGCGGCTGACAGACGAGATGGCGTCGAGGTACTGCTTGACGGCCTGACGGAGTTCGGTCACGTGGGGGTTCCGCATCTGACACGGCGTCGTAGGATTCGTCGCCTTCCGACACGTTAGCCGCCTCCACAGTCGTCGAGAGAGTGAGCAACCGGCTACATGCCAGGACCCAGACCTTCGCGACCAGGGATGGCCTTCCATGAGCGACGAAGTAGAGTTCGGCTCTCGCACCGGCGGGACAGCAGCAGATCCGCAGAGGGCCTAGTTGCCTGCGACGCTCCTGGCGAATGAACGTCAGCCCATCGGAGAGGGGTGCCGCGGGGTTACGGGGACGGCTTCGAACTCCGGTGTTCGTTCGATTGCGCTCTGACGGATCGAAGCGATTGCTCGTCTCGGCAACGGCCATAAGTCGGTGTTCCTGCGTGCCAGGACCTTCCCTCGTGTCCCGGCGCACAGTGCCTCTCGAAGACAGGACGTGCTGGTACCGTTCGAGTGTGAGTGAGATCAATGAAGGCGGCGGCGCGCAGGCGGGGAGCATGCCGCTTCCGTTCGAACTTGCGCTGCCGCGAAGCCCCGTATCGCAGCAAGCCCGACGCACTGAGTTGCGGGTAGCATGGCAAGAGGAGGTTCGGAATGCGGCTCGCCAGCGTTGGCGAGGGGCCGCGCCAACCGATGGTTTGGTCGCCCTGACGATCACCTACTTTTTCGATGCAGGCTCGCCCGATGTCGACAACATTCCCAAACCGATCCTCGACGCGCTCAAGGGCCTCGTCTACGCCGATGACGATCAGGTCATCGACTTGGCCTGCCGCAAGAGGGACCTGAGGGAGGATGTTGTGGTTCGCAATCCGTCGCCCTACTTGCTGGGACGCCTGCGCCGTTCACGGCGGGTGGTGCACGTATCCGTCGCTCAGGCCAGCAACCGGGAGGTGACGTTCTGATGGCGAATCCCACCGCAGCCGAATACCAACTCAAACAAGAGACCGCGGACGCCTACCGGGATCAGGGCTATGAGGTCGCAATCGATCAGGAGCTCGACTTCATGCCCGGCTTTCGGGCCGATCTGCTGGCGCGCAAGGGCGATCAGGTGCGGGTGATCGAGATCAAGAGCCGTTCGGCGCTGGTCAATGCAGGTGTGTTAGACCATCTGGCTCGGGCCATAGAGGCACAACCCGGCTGGAGTTTCGAGTTGGTGCTGGCAGCCGAAACGGAAACACCAGAGCCGCCACGCGGGGCGGATCCTATCGACCGCGAGCACGTCCATCTGCGGCTCGATGAGGCTGAGCAGCTACTTGACGAGGGGCACGCTGAGTCGGCGTTCATACTGGCTTGTATGGCATACGAGGCGAAGATCAGACTGCTGCTCGGGGGCGCCGAAAAAGCGGATAGCCGACTCTTCAGCTTCCGACAGATGTCGGAGCAGGCGTCATATCTAGGCGTGATCTCGGCGGAAGAACGGGACAAATTGACGCGCCTCTGGGATCTGAGAAATGCGATGATCCATGGTTACCACGCCCCTGAGTTCAACGAGGATTCGGCCAGGGAGTTGATCGACGTCGTTCGCGGACTGGACGCGGCTGCGGCCTGAGCCGAGCGCAGGCGGATCCACTGCGAAGTCACGGGACCGGGACTTGTTCTGCACATGAGTGGGCAATAGTGGGGCTCTCCATCGACAAGGTCTAGTTCAAGCGGACGGCGGTGCGTCCGTGCGTCTTTCACGAGAGTTCCGCGGAGGCCGGCCAAGATCCATCAGCAGGGAACCACCGACCTTAGAACGGCGAAATCGAGAAATCGTTCGACCGACCGTGCGGCCGAGGCGTTACTTGGGCGACCATCCTCGCTGCATGCTCCACGACGTCGACAGGCTGACCGGCGATCTGCACTGTGACATGCGATATGGCGGGGTTGGGAAGATTCTCAGCGTGAATGCGACATTCGATCGTGCCTTCAATCGTAGGACGCTCCGATTCTAGGTAGATCTCGGCGACAAAGTACTCAGTCTCCGTCTCGTGCCGCCACTGTTGGCACTCCAAGGTGATGGTCTCAACAGGTTCCATTGGGCGATTCGGCTTGTAGTAGAAGGTGTTCGGATCGCGAGGCGGCAGCTTGGAGTAGTCCATGGGCAAGTGAATGGATGATCCAAACATCCGTCTGTCGAAAAGTGACGGCGGCGACGGTAGTCGAATCCGCTCCCGACGATACGCCCGATAGGAATCGTCATCATCGAGCGGAACGCACAACAAGATCGGCCCGAGCCCGACTATCTCGATCAGCGCGTCTTTCGCTGGTACCGTGCCATGATTTTCGACGGCGATCTCCACCAATGGCCGCTCGGATAGATGCTGAAGCGAGGTGTGAAGATTGGCCAGCATTTCCTCGCAATCCTTTAGCCACTCTGAATCCTTAGACCCAGGAAAGCGACTACGCAGTTGGCCAAGCAGGTGGGAGATCTCGCTATCAGTGAGCGAACGTGCAGTAGGACACTGTCCCCTGAGCTTGTTGTCATGGGTCCCAAGAAACTGGATGTCGAATCGAGGTTGCTTCTGTTCCAGGCGCTTGACTTCCGCTTCCAGCTGCGCAGCTCGTCGCTCGGCTACCGAGGGCTCTGGATCCGACAGCCAACCGTCGGGCACGGGAACGAGGGGGACACCTTGATTCCTTGCGGTCGCCATTGGTCCGGTGTCATGGGTGAGGAAGCGGACGTCACGATCGTCGTGCGCGGAGCGGTAGGCATCCACGCAGCCAAGTATTCGATTGTCCGCAATCTCATAGTCGAGAAAGCCGGGAGTGGGCCGAATGGAGGTCACCTCGGCGAGAGTCACGGTCGGGTCAGTTGGCCTGACAATGCGCTGTGGACTGTCGCTCAGCACGAGGTCTCGAATGATGCCGTTGGCTTTGCGGGCGCGGCGGCCAAGGCGATCGTTGCCGCGGCTCTTCAGTTTGTCGATTTCGTTCATGACGGGGAGCGAGACCAGCAGATGAATCTCTTCAAACTCCGCTAGCGCCTCGCAGCTACGCCAATTGATCTCTTGCAGCGCCTTGCATTGCAAGAAGACATTCGAGTCGGGGAACAAGTAGATGCTGGAGGTCATGTCGATCTCGCGGAGTCAGGTGGAGTGTTGCGATTGGCAAAGGCCACAGCCATTTTGTCGGACAGTAGTTCAGGTAAAACGGTATCACGAAGGTGGGGCGTGGGTCTGCGGATCGAAGATGCTGCAGAGGATGGTCTCGTTGACTGGGTGAGTGTGCGCGGCGAGCCTTCCCTTGACTTCCGGTTCCTCGCTCCGACAGTGAGGTGCTCCGGCGGGATGGCGCTGCGGAATTCTGTCTGACAGGCGCTGTTCGAGAAGCTGACAGACGGTGGTACGGGCTTCCAGCACAACCCCATCTCCTTTGACTGCGCACACACATGGCACAGCATGGGGGAACTCACCTTGTGACTCATTGGATCGAATACCGTACGCGTGAGCAAGCCAGATTAGGAGCCGGCGATGTCCGTTCGCGTCTCTGGATTCGCCAAGGGCCTCGTCCGATGCCTCGACTTCGCGCCGGTCTCGGTCGAGGAACTGGATCGCGTGCTCATAGGCGCAGCCGAGACGCTGGAGATGGACTACATCGAACCCTCCGCCGACTCGCCCTTTATCCGCTCCGGCGCGTCGTTCGCAGATCTGGTCTTCGTCCAGCACGGGACGGCCGTGCCCTGGCAATCCCCGCACTCGGAACTTGACGCGCCGTTTCTGATCGGGGTGCACGAGTTTCTGATGGACGCGGAGCGCTGGGTCGCCAGCTACTCAGCGATCACGGAGGCGGTCGTCGTCCGGATTCCGAAGGTGGTGATGGCGCGGGTAGTGGACGAACTGCCGTCCGTACGCGAGCGGATGCATGAGCTGGTGATGCGCCGGCTGGCCCGCTACTACTGGGTCTCGCTCGCGACCAGCGGCGCGCCCGGCTCGCGGGTGGCGGCGGCGCTCGTGTCACGGCTGGCGCTGGAGGACCGCGACTTCGGCGTCGATCGCCGGATCGCCGTGCGCCAGACGGACATCGCGCGGCTGACGACGATGTCCCGCTCCGGCGTGTCGGTCGGACTGGCCGAACTGGCCAGGGAGCAGGTGGTCCAGTGGGGCGACCGGCCGGGGGCGCGGTTCCGAGGCGAGGTGCTGGTGCCGGACGTGGACCTGCTCAAGGACTACGCCTTCCTCGACATGCGCACCCGCGAGATCCGGCCGCTGCTGGCCGGGGACGGCGACGAGTGAAGCAATCGCCTGGTGCCGAATCCCGCTGCGCTCCAGAGGAGTCCAACCGCAGACCCAGAGCTAACTAGTCGCGGGTTCCCTGGTAGCAAACAACACCCCGCGCCGGCCCCTCCTCGCTCCGTACGCAGCTGTATTGGCCCTTGATCATCGCGATCGATTGCACAATCCGTCGAGGCTTGAGCTGGCCGTTGACCGGATACGCGCGCGGCCTGCATCCCAGTGCGCACAGCGCGCGGATAGGTTGTCCACAGCATCAATGATGCATTCCAACAGACATTGACAACACTTGTAGAACAGCGATACCTTCGACCTAACACAGAACACTTGTACCGCAGAAGAGATGTGCGTCATGACCCTGCCGGCCTCCGATCTAATCGAGATTCCCGTTGACATGAGAGACGGACGTGATGCGTATGCGGGAGATGACGGAGGACGAGCACCAAACCCTGCGGGCCGGGTTGCGGATCGTGGCGCGGATGATCGCGCGGCGCCACCTGGCCCGCCAAGCGGCCGAAGCCGCGGCAGCGCAGGCTGAGCCGGAGAGCGCGAGCGCCGACCCAGGCGGCAGCGCCCAGGGAGCGATCGAGCGATGAGCGGCAGAAGGGTGAGGAGACGACTGGAGTTCGCGCCGGGTGAGGCCCAGCTGCCCGGCGATTTCGGCGAGCGGCTGGCCCGGCTCAAGCGGCGCACTGGCCTGACATGGGAAGAGATGGCCGAAGCGCTGGGCGTGGACGACCGCCAGCTGCAACGCTGGCGGCGCGGCGCCTGCCCCAACGGGCGCTCGATGCTCTCGCTGATTCGGTTGGCGGCGCAGCTGCCGGACGGGCTGAACGAACTCCTGGGCCACGATCCCTGCGCGGCCCGGCGGGAGGAGCGCCGGCGATGATCCCCATCCAGCAATCCGGTTACCGGTCCCGAGGGACTGAGTTTCCCGACGACTTCCCGCAGCGCCTGGAGCGCCTGCGGGCGGCGTCGGGTCTGACCTGGCGGCGGCTGGCGCGAGAACTGGGCGTGGGCGTGCGCTCGCTCTACCGCTGGCGGGCCGGGACCCGGCCGGACGCGGCGCACATGCTGGCGATCGTGGAATTCGCCACGGAGCGGGAGCTGTTGAACTGCTTGCTGAGCGGAGCGGATGAGGGGAGGCGGACGAACGCCAGGCGCGGCTGTTTGGCGAGGATGTCTGGGCGGGGTTGTGCGGCGGCGGCGCGGCGAGCGAGGAAACCCAGGAGAAGAAGCGGGCGGCCTAGCAGCCGGACCGGCTCGACCTGACGCTCAGTCGAGGCCGCGCGGCGCCGAACGCTCAATCGAGCGCCAGGCGCGGCCCACGGGACCGTGGTGTTCGAGCCTCAGGCGGTCGGAGACCAGCAGCGGCAAGGGCACCTCGGCCCGAGCGACGGCGTCTGCGGCGATGCGCAGGAAATGGTCGGCGGCCAGTTCGTCCTCGAACACGACCAGCACCCGGGGCAGGAGTCCGTGGTCCTCAAGCGGGCGTCCGGTGGCGTAGTAGCGCAGGTAGGGCGCGAGCCGGGCCGCCATCGTGGCCGGACGCACGGCGCGCCGCTCCAATTCGAGGAACAACGCCTGCTCGCCCGAGGGCGTCTCCACAAGCGCGTAGGCATCGGGCTGGATCGAACGCATCCGCTCATGCGAGCGGAAGTAGCGCGAGGTGCGATGGGGTGGGTCGAGCTGGACGAGGCGGCTGCCCTGATCGCGCGCCTGGCCGGCCAACAGCGTGTTGAACCAGTGCACCGACTCGGTGTGCTCCAGATTGCGCAGGAGCTGGCGCGAGCGAATCCCTGAGACGTTGCGCCAGTCGAACGGGTCGTCCGGCCAGCGCGGTTCCGGACTCCAGCGCTTGCGCGCGATGCCGACCGAGGTCCGGTCGCGGCGAGCGAGATAGGCGAGGCCGCGGTCGGAGAGCGCGAGCCGCGGTGCACCCGCCCGCACGATCCTCGTGATCAGGCCCGGTTCGTCCAGCCGTGCGAGCAGCTGTGTCAGCCGGCGCCGGCCGACGCCGAGCAATGCCGCCAGGTGACCGGGCCTGAGCCAGGGCCAATCGCCGACGAGATCGAGCACGCGCTTCTCCGCCGTCGTGATCACGGCGGGCAGCATCCATGAGGCGTCGTCGCATTCCGGACCGAGTGGTTCAGGCAGCGAGACTCGGACCAGGGGCCGCTCTGGTCGTTCCGCTGAAGTCGGCAGCGCGTAAGCGAGCGCCTCGCGCAGGGTCAATCGCGCCGCGCCTGTGGGCCCGCGCCAGACGGCGGCCTCGGCGCCGGCCAGGGCGACGTCGCGTTCGAGCGCGAGGAAGGTGATCGCGGGCGGCCCCGCGACCAACCGCCGCGCGTGGCGCAGGCGGGTCTCATCGGGGCAGATCACGAGCACCGCGCCGTGGCCGGGGGTCTGTTTGAGCCGGCGGATGCGCTTGGCGAACCCGGTCCGGTCGGCCGTCCGGCCCTGGCGCACGACCGCCGTGCGCAGGTCTCCCGGCAGCTCCAGCAGGGCGTCCATCGGCGCGGCTCTCTGCCAGCGCACACCCAAGGGGAAGGTGAACTGTGCGGCCTGCTCGGCCAGCCGGTAGATCATGGCGGCCGCGTCCAGGCGTTCGAGCAGCAGCCGGCGCCACTGCTCGGAGACCGGTCGGGTGCGCAAGAGCTGAGCAACGGGCACTTCTTCCTCCGATGCCAGCCGACGCACGCCACGACCGGTGAGACAGAACCGGCGGGTCGGCGTGACCAGTTCCGAAGCCTGGCCGACTGATTCGACTAGACCGGCCTCGAGGAAGCGTTCGATCCGCTGGTAGACCGCGGCGCGCGAGCGGCCCGAGAGCGCGGCCAGTTCCAGCCGGTCGAGGAACGGCATCCGGGCCAGCGTCCCGAGCAGCTCGACGTCTCCGGGGTAGAGCCTCATTGCTCTGCTCCGTCCCGTTCGGCCGCCGTGGAGTCAGACGGATGCTCCCGCTCACGCGTCTTCGGCTCGGGCCGGGCGGTCTTGGGCTTGGGCTTCTTCTGAGGCGCCTTGTCCGCTTCGCGCCGGGCCTCCATCCGCTCGCGGAACTCGGTCACCGCCCGCTGGCGCTCGGTCTGCTGCCGCTCCAGCTCGTGGGCCGAGGTGACGTAGGCCGAAGCGGCCTCGCGGATGCGGGCGGCACGCAACGGATCGCCGGGCTCGGGTTTGCGCACGGTCATCGAAAAGACCGGCATCCGCTGGGTGCCGACCGTGGCCCGGACGTAGCAGTGATGCACGGGCTGGGAGACGACGTCTTCTTCCGAGACCCGCTCGCGGCCCAGGTCCCAGAGCAGGTCGCGCGCGTCCTCGCCCGAGACCTGGAAGACGCAGAGACAGCCGACATTGGCCATCAGCGTGTGACGCATCGTGGGCGAGAGGTCCTGCAGCTTGGCCAGGCTCTGGGTGGCGAGCACGAACGAGGCGCCGTACTTGCCCAGTTCGGCCAGCATCGACTCGAACTCGACCCCGGGGATGGTCTGCATCTCGTCGACCACGACCAGGGCGCCGCGGCGTTGGGCCAGGGGCAGGCGCTCCTGCTCGCGGATGACCGAGTCGACCAGGTTGAGCAGCGAGGCGCCGACCAGGGCGGCCACGTCGCGGCCGACCGTCCCCTGGGCGGTCGAGACCAGCAGGATGCCGCCTTCGAGGATCGTCTTGCGCAGGTCGATTGTGGACTTGGGCTGACCGAGGATGGCGCGGGCGCGGCGCGAGGAGGCGTAGTAGCTCAGCCGGGTCTGGACCGGGGCCAGCGCCTCGGCCCGGTACTCGCGCCGCCAACCGCCGAAGTCGCGCGCCCACCACTCGAGGAGGTAGGGGTCGGAGACCCGGGTCAGCACCTCGGCCCGGAACTCGTCGTCCGTGAGCAACCGGAGCCCGTCCAGGATCGTGTGCTGGCGATCGGGCTCGGTCAGGGGATGGCTGTTGGCCTCGTGCAACGTCTTCACGGTGTGTTCGAGGATCGACTGCATCCTTGGGCCCCACTGCTCCCAAAGCCCGCGCGCCACCCGGACGACCGAGTCGGCGGTCCGGTCGCGGTCCGCGAACACCCGCGCGTCGAGCAGGTTGATCCCCGGCGCGCCCGAGGGGTCGGCCAGGTCGATCAGCCGGACCTGGTCGACCAGCTCCTCCGGCGTCTCCTCCAAGATCGCCTGGACCAGGTCGGCGTGCGGGTCGACCACGACGATCGCGTCGCGGTCCAGGCCCTCGGCCTTGCGGCGGAGCTTGTGCCCCACGATGTGGCGCATCAGGGTGGACTTGCCCATACGGGTGCGGGCCACGTAGAGGTGGTGGCGGCCGAGCAGGTCGTCGGGGAAGTGGACCGGTTCGCGGTCGGCCTCGCTGGTCGTCCCGACCTCGGCCCCGCCGGCCAGTTCGCCGACCGCAGGCGGCAGCGCCCGGGCGCCGGCGCGGGCCACGAGCGGCGATTCGTCCGCCGCCGAGGGCGGATGCCAGAGCGCCGCCGCCTCGCGCACGCCCAGGACGCTGCGCCGGCGGAACATGCCCGGAGGACGGGGATGCAGGCGCGGCGGCCCAGGTTCGAGCGGCCCGACCTTGCCCGACTCGAACTGCGCCCCGGAAGGATGGTCGTAGTGGCGGTAGGCCGCGGCCAGCCGCTCCAGCAGCTCCTCGGCCCGCTCTTCCTGCGAGCCCTCCGGCAGCACCGCGACCAGCTCCAGCTCGGCCTCGAACGCGCCGCGCGAGATCTTCTCCTTGACCAGCTGCGGATCGAAGTAGCAGTCGCGCGACTTCTTCCACTTGCGCCAGGCCCAGCCGCCGCCGATCAGGAGGACGGCCGCCCCGGCGCAGAGCGCGGCCAGGTTCCAGATCTCGCCGGCTTGCAGCCATGTATAGCCCTGGTAGAACCCGAAACCAGCCGGGATAAGCACGGCCAACGCCAACGGATCAGGTCCAGACGACACCGGTTGGCCAGGGGCCGGCCTGGGTTGGCTCTGGATCTGCACCGGCTGTGCCTTCTCCTGGTAGTGGCGCGACCACTGGGGGCCGAGCGAGCGCAACAGCAGGCGCGAGACCAGCCGCTCGCCTTCCTTGAGCCCGGTGAGCGCGCCCAGAGGCGCGAGCAAGGGGTCTGAGCCGGGGTCGACCAGGTCCTGGTCGCGGAACACGCGTAGGGGCGCGTACTCGGGGCCCGAGGCGCGCAGCACCAGCGACCAGGCCTGCTCATCCTCGCCCAGGCGCATGTAATCGCGCTCGGCGGGCACGTCACGGATGCGGGCCTGGGGGTAGTGGACGCCGACCTGGCCGCGCACGATCTGGTCGCCCGCGCAGCGGACGAAGAGGCCGATCGAGCGCTCGTCTGCTGCCAGTTCCAGCGCGAACGGCTCAGGCGCCGCGATCGAGCCAAGCAGGTTCTCGACGCCCAGCAGCGTGCGCTGGCCGGTGCGCGGCGGCGTGATCGCCAGCAGCGCCGGCCCGGACGGTTTGGCCGAGCGGCTGAACCATCTGAGTGGGTTGAATCTCATCTGAAGGTCCTTTCGTTATGTAGATGTGTGAGCACGGCGCAGCGGGCGGCTCAGTGCCGGCCCGGCCGCCACTCGATCAGCTCGGTCTCCTCCGGCGTCGCCTCGATCCGGATCGGGAAGCGCTCGCCCTTGGCCAGGAGCAGCCCGTCGCCTCTGGGGCAGGAGACCAGCCAGCGCTGCAGGTCCTCGGGCAGGTCGAACGCGTCGGCCACTGTCGAGATGGCGGCCGCGTCCTGCTGGAGCAGGAGCTTGAACGCCGCGTTCTGGAGCAGGGCACGTCCCGAGTGCCCGGTGATCGTGCGCGAGTGGTTTTCGGAGAGGAGATCCTGCACGTCCTGGGTAATGAACTGCAGGCCCAGCCGGTGCTTGCGCGCGCGCTTGGCCATCGAGACCATGAACGCCGCGCCTTCGGGGTGCTGCATGATCGACCAGACCTCGTCGACTACGAGCAGGCGCGGACGCGGATCGCGGGCGGCCGCCGCCCAGACCGTCTCGGTGCAGACCATCGCCGCCGCCGGCCGCAGCTCCGGCTCCAGCAGCCTCAGGTCGAACACTGTGACCAGCGCCTCGTTGTGCAAGAGGTCGTCGCCCTCGTCCGAGAGCAGGTGTCTGAGGCTGCCCGAGGCGAACGGCCGCAGGAGCTTGGCCAGCCCCTCCGGGTCGTCCCCTTCCAGGAAGCGGTAGAAGTCTCGGAAGCCGGTGCGACCTGAGGGCCGCGCGTAGTAGGCGGCCAGGGCGTGGTCGAGCGCGGCCCGGCGTTCGGCGCTCAAGCGCTCGCCCACCATCACCTCGATCAGGCGGCGGAGCGAGCCGATCCGCTGGAGCAGCTCCTCTGGGTCTGAGCGGTCGAGCACGAACGGGTTCATGCCCTGCCCGGCCACCCCGGGCGAGAGCACCCGCCCGCCGGCCGAGCGGGCCATGTCGGCGTATTCGCCCTCGGGATCAATCACGTAGGCGACCACGCCGCGGCAGAGACCGCGCAGCACGCCCAGCTTGGTCGCGAACGACTTGCCCGAGCCGGAGCGGGCCAGCACGGCTGTGTTGGCGTTCAGGTGCGTCCCGTCCCAAGGGTCGTAGACAATGGGCGCGCAGGCGCGCATGTCGATCCCGTAGAGCGCGCCCGAACGGGTGTCGAGGTCGGGCGGCGAGAAGGGGAAGCAGCGGGCGACCGAGGAGGTGTCCAGCGTGCGCCAGGCGGCGACCGCGTTAAGCGACAGCGGTTGCGTAGAGAGCAGTCCCTCGCGCTGGCGGAAGGGCAGGGGATCGAGCTGGCCCAGGGCGGCCGCGAAGTGGGCCGAGGCGCGCTGGGTCAGTTCGTCCAGGGTGTCGGGGTCCTCGGCGTGCAGGGTCAGGGACAAGGAAGCGTGGAACAGCCGCTCGCGCCCGCGCTGCACTTCGTCCCTGAGTCGGCTCACGTCCTCAAGCGCGATCTCAGCCTCGGGCGACATCGTCTTGCCACGACGGAGCGAGAGCGAACGGGCCGACTCGAAGCGCACCTTCTGCCACTCCAGCTGGCGAGCGGCCTGCTCGGAGGGGATCGGCCCCAGGTGCAGCGCGATGTCCATCGGCGCGCCGGTCGCCATCAGTTGCTGGAGGAAGCCGGGCGCGAGCGAGCGCGGCCATTTGGCCAGATGTAGCGAGCGGGCCAGTCGCCCGCCGAGTTTGATGCTGCGCTGGTTGAGCCGGACCTCGATAGGTTCGGCCCGGCTGGTGCGGGCGGGCGAGCCGCCCAGGGCCGCAGCGATCACGAGGCGCTGGAGCGGTCTATCCTCCAGTGGATGGATAGAGAGGCCCGAGCGGGCCAGAAGACCGCGCAACTCCTGCGCGTGCTCCTCCTCGCAGACCGCGTAGAACCGCCGGTCGAGGATGCCCTCGCGCGACTCCAGCTCGGTCAGCAGGCGCCGCTGCGAACGAGCCGCTTCGCGGGTCTGGTCTGGCAGGTCGCCGGGCTGGGCCCCTTCCAGCTCGCCCCGCATCCGTTCCAGGTCGGGCGGGTGCTGGCGGACCAGCAGCTGGAGCGGGAAGTCGCAGGCGTTGAGCAATCCCGCGAAGGCGCCCAACTTGGGCGCATCCAGCTCGAGGCCCATCAGTTCGGTCAGCGCGAGCTTGGCCCCATCGAGTCGCACGGGTCCGTCGGGCTCGACATGCGAGAGCGAGAAGCAGAGCGGCAGCTCGGGGAACGGTTTCGGCGGTAGATCCGGCTCGGCCGGCGAATCAGGACCGTCGGCAGCATCCTCGGCGGGCGGATCGGTAGCGAGAGCGGCGTCCTCCCCCGGGGACGCCGCTGTGGGATTCGGTCGGGGAAACAGTCGTCTCATATCGGAATCTCCTTGGTTCAGGGAATCGGGATCGGGATCACGCCGGCCGAGATCAGCGCCGCCAGGCCCTTGGCCGAGAGCGCCACGCCCAATCCGGCGATCGTGAGGAAGACGGCCGAGCGGGCCCGTGTGCCGCGTCCCTCCGCTCCGTCCGCCATCAGGAGGAAGCCGGCCCAGACCAGGCCGAACAGGGCCAGGCCGGAGGCGGCGTAGGCGACGGCGGTCAAGGCCGCGTCGAAGGCGTCGAGCATCGCCTGCTCGGCCGCCTCCACATCCGGATCGGCGGCGGTGGTGACCAGCGCCGCCGCGCCCAGCGAGATGATCGCGGTGAGTCGGCGCAACATCACGGCCCCCATCCCAGGATCTGGAACAGCTCGTCCAACTCCGCCTGCGAGAGCCGGGTCTGGACCGAGGCCGGCCGCTCCGGTTCGCGCTCGGGCACGAGCAGGGCGCGGTAGGCGTCGTCCGAGGCGATCGCCGAGCCCAGGGCCAGGGACTCTGTGCGGATCTTCGTGAAATCGGGACGCTGGACTAGTTCGGCCCTCACGTGCTCGTTGTGCACGATCTCGAGGGTCACCTGCTTCTGCACCTGGGCAGAGGGGATCGACAGGTAGGCGGAGATCGTGTGCGAGCTGGTGTTGCCTTCCGAGTCGGTCAGCGTGACCGTCTCAGAGACGGTCTGGCTCGTACCCGGCCGGGTCAGGGTGACGGTCTCGGTGCGCTGCTCGACCCGGCGCGGGTGATGCGTCAGCTGGACCACCGGCGGCAGCGGGATGCGCAGGTCTGCGCTCAGCGCGGCTGCGATCTCGACGGCCTGGATCCCGCTTTCGGCCGGCAGCGCCATGGTGAACCGGGTCTCGCCATCGGGGACGAACACAGCCGTGGTCTCGTGCCCGCCCACCGAGACGGTGAGCGTGCCGGACACGAGCGTGACCTGCGCCTCGAGCAGCGCCGTCTGGCTCAGTGCGCGGT
>JAPPBN010000024.1:0-20928 GCA_026705025.1 Chloroflexota bacterium
GGCCTCGCCACTGTCAGCCTCACGGCATCATCTGGCGACGCGGTTCAGCAGACATCTACAGCCACCGACTGCGATTACAGCATCTCGCTCGGACAACTGCCTTCGACCCACGACAACGCGAATCCCTGCGTCGTCACCGCGACGCCGCGCTCGCTCGGGGCAACCGGTGTTGGCGTTCTGGTGAGTGCGAACGGTGACTGCAACGGCGCCGAAATCAGGCTCACAAGCAACGTTGGGCCGTCAGTTCAGGCGTCGTCGAGCGGCTACGCCGCAGCCTATGCGGAACTCATCGGTCAGGATGCCGGGGACTTGGTGGATATGTTCGGCAACAAGTCGCAAGTCTCTTGGGGCTACACGGCGACTACTGTGAACAGTGCTAGCCACTATCCCTCGGATTGGGTCTGGTCGAGCGTCGTTTGGAGCGTCACTTCCCGATACTCCAGTCTCACCAAGCAGGGCACGACGAGCTACCAGGGCTACAACCGCGTCAAGTTCAAAGCCATTCAGAACACCCGGGCCGATACCAAGGCCACCCTCATTGCCAAACCTAGCGGCGCCTTCTCCTGCAAATTCAGCATCAAGTGGACGAATAAGCCGATCGGTTTCAACCACGACACGGAGTGCGATGTTGAGTGAGTGCGCCACTGTGGTGCGACGGCTACCGTGGCACCACAGTCCCTTCGACGAACGGAGGTCAGCGATGTCGAGAGGCACAAAGTGGCTGCTGGCATTTCTCACGATATTTCTCGTGGCGTCCTGGATAACCTCGCCGGCTGTGATCTGGATTGCGGGCGGGACGGGCATCGCCGTCGCGTTGTTTGCGGCGATCAGGTATTGGCAACAGCGCTAGAGATACTGATCCTGAAATGAATCGCCCAAACTCTCGTGCCGCATCGGCGACAGTTCCTGGCAGAGTGGGCACTGGCGGACGTTCAGTGGGAATACATGGAGTGGAGACGAATGGGCCGGGCATCAGGCGCTCGACGCAGCCTCGTTCCTACAGGCACTCAACTGGCGAGCGGCTATCGCGGGCGCTCTGCATGTGCAGTTCGCACAGAGTCGGCGTGTGCACCGCGCCAGCTTTGAGCTGCGCGGCCTGTTCAGCACCACGGTGCAGTCCGCCCTTGTCCGCTGCGGCGCCGAACGCCCGGCGCGAGATTCGAACGCGCCAATCGTCGATTGGGGGCGCTTCGGCGCAGACCTCTGGTGGGGCGTCGCCGTAGATGACGAACCACCCAGAACGTACGTGGTCAGCGAGACGGCGATCTCCGGTACTGACCGCGAGGTGCGGCTGCAACTGGAATGCCAACAGGGCGAGCTGGGGTTCGACGTCTACTGGGCTGTCGACGAGGACCTCGCTCGGACCGTTGTCTACCAGATCGCCGGCGGCCCGCCGCAGCGCGAAGTGTGGACCGCCGGTTGGGCTCGCTGGGCTGATGTCGAGTACAAGTGGACGGGCCCAGAGGACGCCGCCGGGCTGGTCGCCGAGCTGGCCTGGGCGGCCCAGACCGGAGGCGCGCTGGTCGTTGAGGCGCGCGAGCGGGGCAATCCCAACCGGCGTCACACCGCCCGCTTTGAGCTGGCAGAGATCTTCGCGACGCCGGTCCAGCCCAACCTTGCGAGATGCGCTCGCTAGCCGACGGCCGTCGCGGACGCCTGGGCTACTGACGGCGGCGGACCACCGCCCGCCCGGTCGCCGCTACTGGGTGTTCTTGGTTGACCATGCTGCACACTCTCTCCGGCCTCGCTGAACCAAGCGATCGAGCGAGCCCGAGACGTTCAACGGCTCAGCGCCGTGGGCTCACCCTCGCAGCGCGCTGTTCTCTCTTGCCTGATCAACGAGCCGGCCGCAATCCGTCTTGCCCATGGCTCTGTTCCCGATCGTACTGAGGGCCGCTGGAGCATGACTTGCCGGGAGACGTGGCAGTTCTCGCACCAGAACAGGCAGCACAGCCCTGAAGCATCGCCCAACGCTGTGACGTGCTCCAGCACGGCCTCGCGATCACCGAGGTCTCAACCCTCCAGGCGAGCCGGGCCTGCATGGCGGGTGGGTGCGCAGGCCAGTCGCCGTCGAGTTCCGGCCGGGAGGGTCGGATTGCCGCCGCGGTGCACTCGGTCGCGCTCACTCGCGCCGAGCGCGCGGCGACAAGCAAAGCCCCGGCCCCGGCGTTCCCGACAAGCCGTGCCCGGGTGCTTGCGCGGACTACCCCCTGGCCGAAGGTCGGGAACCGAGGATCGTGGTCGAGCTGACGACGGGCGGCGTGCGGCTGGGCGCCGGCGGAGCAGCAGATCCGGCGCGGCCCGCCGCCTCGCGCAGCCGCCAGCGATTGCGCCCGACATTCTCGATCTCGCCCGCCTCTTGCATGCGCTGCAGGCGGCGGCGCTTGGCCGTTCCAGCCCGTCGCGGGGCGGCCGTGCGGGCTGGCACCGGCGTTGGTGAGGCGGCGGCATTCGATTCCAACTCCAGCAGTTCCTCAACCAGGCGGCGTCTGGCCTCGAGCCGCTCCAGCTCGGCCTGGATGACGGCCAGTTCGGCGTGCAGCTGTCCGGCAACTTAGCGGCCATGGTTGATGCTCCCTTCGGTCGAGGCGCGCGGCCTGAGACATGTTCGGCAGCGCAGGACTTCGCGAGCCAATCTTCGCAGCCTGGGCGCCTCTACGCAGACTATGCCAGCGCGGGCACACAGCTGGGCTCGGCGGCGGCTGTCATGCGACAAGACCTCGGACAGCGGTTGTCAGAGCCTTTGGGCCATGTTGACGGCCACTGGCTGCTTCGACCTCGAGCCGGTCTGGCGATCTCAGGCTAGAGTTTGCAGTTATGGCTCCTGAATCGGGACCGAGCGGGTCCGCGGTCGTCGGTGCGTCGGCCTCGGGCGTCTGGGGCCGCCTCTCGAACCTCTGGCGCTACCGCTCGATCGACGTGGGCGAGGTCTTCGTCGATCTGGTCCGTTCAGCCACGGACGGCCGCGAGCGCGTTCCGATCGCGGCGATCGACGCCGTTGGCTGGCAGCGCGGGGGACTCGGCGCCCGCTGTTGGATCACGACCAGCGGCGGCCGCCGGTTCATGGTCGGCGGGTTGTCCTCCGCAGACGTCGTCCTGGTTGTTGAAGCGGTCGAGCAGCGGGCTCAGGCTCTGGCCCGCGCCCTGGACAGGCAGGGCCAGGCCATCGCTGCGCAGCTCGATCAGTGGTTCGCGGGCGCCGACTACCTGCGCGCCTCCCAGGCGCAAGCAGTTCGCGAGCAGCTGGATCGGCTGACGGGCGAGACGTTCCCGGCCCCCGGCGAACTCACCCGGCGGCACCTGTCGCCCGAGAGCCGGGAGGCGTTCTCTCGATTACAGGAACTGACAGCGGAGGATGGGTTTGAGCAGGCCCGGCGGAGGACCAACGCCAGATACGTCTGGCGGGAATCGCAGCTCGCCGCTGAGGCGATGGCAGAAGCGAGCGGATTTCGGCCGACCCCTGAACAGGCGGAAGCGGCGGCGACGGACGAGGACGTGACGCTGGTCCTGGCCGGCGCGGGTACCGGCAAGACGGCGGTGATCACGGGCAAGGTCGCGCATCTGATCGCAAACCGCGGGGTCGCGCCGGAGCGGATCCTGGCGCTGGCCTTCAACCGCCAGGCCGCCGCCGAGTTGCGCGAACGCCTTGAGGCCGGCCACGCCGGCGTCGACGTCGCCACCTTCCACGCCTTCGCCCGGCGCGTCGTCGCCCAACGCCAGCTGGCGCCCTCGATCTCGCCGCTGGCCGAGGACGAGATGCAGTTGCGCCGGTTGCTCGACCAGACCCTCGAGTCGCTGCTGCGCGACCCCGAGCAGGGCTCGGCGCTGCGCCAGTTCATCCTCTACCACCAGGGCGAGTACCGCGCCGCGCACGACTTCCACCGGCCCGGAGATTACTTCGAGTACCTGCAGCGGGTCGAGCTGCGCACGCTCGGGGGCGAGCGGGTCAAGAGCCTGGAGGAGCTCAAGATCGCCAACTTCCTCGCCCTGCACGGCGTCCGCTACCGCTACGAGGCCGCCTACCCGGTGCCGACCGCGACGACGGCGCAGCGCCAGTATCAACCCGACTTCTACCTGCCCGAGCACGAACTCTACATCGAGCACTTCGGCGTCGATCGACGCGGTGAACCGCTGCCGCACTGGCCCGAAGCCGAACGCGAGGAGTACCGACGGGGGATCGAATGGAAGCGGGCGATTCACGCCGAGCACGGCACGCTGCTGCTGGAGACCTACAGCTGGCAGCACCGGACCGGCAGTTGGCAGCGCGACCTGCGGGATCAATTCGAGGCCTGGGGGGTCGCGCTGCAGCCGCGCCCGTCGCAGGAACTCGTCGAACGGCTCAGGCGGCTGATGCGCAGTTCGCAGCTGAGCCGGTTGCTCGCCGCCTTCCTCCGCCACGTGACCTCCGGCGATCACGAGGAGACAGAACTCAGGCGGCGCGCCTCGGAGGCCGCCGATCCGGAACGGGCGCACGCCTTCCTCGACCTCTTCCGGGCGGTCTACGCCGCCTACCGGACGGCGCTGGGTGGCGAGTGCGACTTTGACGACCTGATCAACCGGGCGGCGCAGGCCATCGGCGAGGGCGGCTGGGACTCGCCCTACGACTACGTCCTGGTCGACGAGTTCCAGGACATCTCGCGCGGCCGGATGAACCTCTTGGCCGCACTGAAGCGGCCGCGAACCGCCTACTTCCTCGTCGGAGACGACTGGCAGTCGATCTACCGCTTCGCCGGCAGCGACGTGGGCCTGTTGCGTGACTGCGAGCGCTGGCTGGGGCCGGTGGAGGAACAGACGCTGAGCCGGACCTTCCGCTTCGCCGGCGGCATCCTCGCCCCATCGAGCGGCTTCGTCCAGCGCAATCCCGCCCAGACCACGCGCCGGTTGCTCCCGGCCCAGCGGTCACCGGACCACGGCGTCGCCGTGATCTGGACGAGCGAGGCGAACATCGGACTCAACCAGGCCACGGCCGACCTCGATCGCCTGGGCGTGAACCGCCAGGCCTCGGTCCTCGTGCTCAGCCGCTACCGGCAGCGCCTGTCCAGCGTTCAGTTGAACGGCCGAACGCTTGCGCAGAGCACGGTCCACGCCGCCAAGGGCCGCGAGGCGGACTACGTGATCGTGCTCGACCTCAAGGACGAGCACCGCGGGTTCCCCTCGCAGATCGAGGACGACCCGCTGCTCGACCTGGTCGCGCCGCCGGCGGAGCCGTTCGAGTTCGCCGAGGAACGCCGCTGCTTCTACGTCGCGCTGACCCGCGCCCGCCACGGGGTCTACCTGCTCGCGGACCCGCTGCGCCCCTCGCCCTTTGTCACCGAACTGCTCGAACAACCGGGAGCAGAGATACGAATTGTCGGCGATGCCGCCGCGACCCCGCAGGAGCTGCCGCGTTGCCCGCGCTGTGCGGGCGGCCAGCTGATCCAGGCGCGGCGCGGCCAGTTTCTGCGCTGCAGCCTCTGGCCGCACTGCGACTACCTCGCCCCGCTCTGTTCTTGCGGCGCGGGGCACATCCTGGCCGGGCCGGACTCCAGGGTCCGCTGCACCAATATCGCCTGTCGTTCGATGCCCGAGCACTGCCCGAGGTGCTACTTCGGGGTGCTCGTCGAGCGACACGGTCCCTATGGTCCCTTCTGGGGTTGCTCCCGCTTCGGCGCCGACCCGTCCTGTGGTTTCACCCGCGACCGGCGGACCTCCACTACTGCGCCGAGACGACCGCGGCATCGGGTGCGCTGAGAGGCGGGAAGTGTTGATCGTGCTCGCCGCGGAGCTAGTGCCGTTGCCCCGAGATGCGGCGCTACTCGCGTTCCCGATGCCCAATCTACTGGACCGGACGGAGTATCGATCCTGGCCAGCCCTAACCAACTGCTGAATCACCGATACAGAGAGCCAGATCTTGTGGATGTTGACGGCTGGCTGAACTCGTTGAAGCTGCCGCGACAGAAACCGATCGGGGAGAGGGAGCTGCGGCTCTCTGGCTCCGGCGTCTGAGGCCGGACTCGGGCGGTTCGGCTGCGCGGGGGCCGCCTCGAGGTCAGCCAGGCGGGTGAGGTTGTAGGCGGCGGTCAGTTCGAACCACAGCTTGGTGCGGGCCCGGCCGAGGCAGTGCAGCTTGCCGCCGGCACCCACCGTCGCCGGGACCCTCACGTCGCGCTCGACCATCGCCAGGTCGGTGTGCGGGTCGGCGCCGTGAATCTTAGGCCGGCTGCGAGTGGAGCGACGACGGCTCAAACTGGCGCTGCGCCTGGTCGGCGTCTCTCGGCTGACCCCGCTCCGGCGGATGTGGTCTGGCCTGAGCGATGGCGCGGTCGCGAGCAGGAGGGACGACACTAGGCCTACGAATGTCGGAGCGACTTGGCGCTGGGATTTCCGGATGGTTGAACGATGCTAGAGCGAAAGCCTGGTTGCGTGAACCTGTGGTCGGCGATACCCAGCGGCACGAAGGAGGCAATCGTCTGGGGGACATTCGTGGCGTCGTTGATTCAATCGTCTATCAGAGGGAGGACGACCGCACTGTGGCTGAAGTTGCCGACACCCGACAGGTCAATCGAACGATGCGAGAGGGGATGATCACGGGAAGCGAGAATCACACAAGGCATGAATACGGCCGGTGAGGGGTGCACCGATCGACCAGTAATCTTCGTAGACGGACGAGTCATCAGTCCCTCGGATGTTCTGTTCCAGTCCCAGAAGGCTTGGTGGTCCGGCTTGAGTAGATGGAGACATCGGCATAGCCTCTCGTGTACCTGCGATACGGAAGGGACTCTTGATGACCCTCCCCCGCAAGCTGATGCTCGGCATGGCAGTCCTGATCGTCGCGGTCGCAGTGATGACTGTCATCGGAGGTTCGATCGAAGCCGCGACGACATCCGCTGGTGGGACCTCGAAGTTGGAGATGGAGTTCGGCGGGGAGCCGCGGGCCGCAGTGGCAACAGCAGACATTTGTGAGTCGTCAACGATCCTTCACGCGCCGATGGCGTTGACGACTGTTGGTACCGATCCGACGGGTCAGTTGGGCGGTTCCTCCCCCGAAAGCGGAGGTCCCTGCCAAACGGTCGTTGAGTGCACCCTCACGCACTGGGGCTGGTACTGCGTCGTCTACATCGTCTGTCCGTAACCCTCGGGTTGTACCTGTGCCTGCTGGACGCTGAGGCCTAGTAGGGTGAATCGACATGCATGGGAGTCTGCGCCCGCGGCTTGACGATCGACTCACGCGGCGGCGCGTGCTGCAGTCCGCGTATGCCGCTGGCGTGGGGGTGGCCGGCATCGCGTTGGTCGGCTGCGGCGAGGATGAAGAGGCCGGTTCTCCTCCGACGCCAAGCGCCCAATCCGCGAGTCAACAATCCAGCGACGCCCGACAGGACGAGGCGAGCCAGGGTCAGGGCCGCCCGGTCTTGACACAAGAGGATGGTGAACAGACTCAGTCCGCGGAACCAACGGGCCCGCAGCAGCCTGGGGATCGTCAATCGCAACGTGACGCTGCCGCTCAGCAATCATCAGCGGTTCCTGCGTGGGAGGATCTCGTCAACCCGCTTGAGTGGCGGGAGCGATACCACTGGCGCGAGCTGGCCGCGCTGCACGATCCGCCGCGTACACCGGCGATCGGAGGGACGCTGACCGTCGAGAGCGCGGCAGTGGATAGCTGGGATCCGTTTGCGGCCTGGGAGCCCGAGCTCGAGGCGGCTCAGTCTGGACACCTGCTGCCGCTGGTCTACAGCCGGCTGGTCGAACTCGATGTCTCCGACCGCTCGGACGCGCATCGGACGCTGGTCCAGGGCGATCTGGCCGTTGGCTGGGAGTGGCTAAATTCGACGACGCTCAGCTTTTCGCTGCGACCGGGTGTCTCCTGGCCGGATGAATCGCCGACCGGCGGTCGGCCGCTCGACGCCGTCGACGTGGCCTCGTCCTACGCCGCGCTCATGGAGCCGGGAACGAGGCAGGCACCGATCTACGAGGCGGTCGAGCGCATCGAGGCCTACATCGGCGACGGCGACCGCGGTGTGATCTTCCGTTTGCGCGAGCCGAGCGCCCCGCTCCTGAATCAGATGACCTCGCCCTGGCACGTCGTCTTGCCGGCCGAGATCGTGAGCGGCTCGCAGCGGGTTGACCTGTCGCAACGGTCCATTGGCACGGGGCCGTTCGACTTGAACCGCTCCGACGGGCGCTCCAGCTGGGTCGTGACGCGCAACCCGGCCTACTACCGCAGCGATGCCGGCGGTCTGGCGCTGCCCTACCTGGATGAGGTGCGAGGCGAGGACTACGCCGCCCGCGACCAGCTCAGCAATCCGCCGCCCGGCGGCGCCAGGTGGGCGGCCTGGGAGAGCGGGGCGGCGCAGGCGATTGCTTCGGACGGTCCGGCCGACGCCCGACGCGCGCTGGATGCCCAGCCCGACGCCCAGCTGCAGGTCACCCCGCCGACTCCCTCCGGCGGTCCGCACTTCACGTTCCAATCGCTCGCCGAGGGACCGTTCGCCGACACACGGGTGCGCACGGCGCTCTCGATGGCGCTGCATCGTGGCAACCTGTCGGCGCTGGTCTATGACGGCTTCGCCGCCCTCGACGCCGCCCAGAACTGGACCTTCTTCTCCGCTGCTGGAAATTCGTCTGGCGGGCTTCGCGAATGGCCCTGGGAGGAGGACGAACTGGGGCAGGCACAGCGCTACGACCCCGATCAGGCGGCGGCGCTGCTATCGGCGGCCGGCTACAGCGACGAGGAGCCGCTCGTGCTCGGCGTCGATATGCCGCCTTCCCTGAATCCGGCCGGTCAGCCGTATGACGCCGGCGCTCACCGGATCGCCGAGTTCGTCGCCCAGCAGTGGGAGCAGTACCTCTTCGGCGCCGTGGACGTGCGCCGCCTGGAACGCGTCTGGGCCCAGTTCACCGACTCCCAAGGTGGTGTGTGGTTCATTCCCGAGCCCGATCCCGGGGTCGATCTGGTCTTCCAGGATCCCGCCGACTTGGACATCTACGACGCCGACGCTGATGACCTGGCCTACGGGAGCATGCACTCCGCCGGACGCTTCAACCGCGCCGGGATCGACGACCCGGAGATCGACGAGTGGGCGGTTGCGCAGCGGAGGGCGCTCGCTCCGCTCGACCGAGCCGAACTGCTGGAACGGATCCGGCTCAAGGAGCAGGACGAGGTCTGGCGCATCCTGCTGGTCAACCCGTACGGGGTCCGCGTCCGCCGCGGGAGCGTGTTCAATCTCCTCGACACCTACTACGCCAAGAGCTTGCAGCTCGCTCCCGATCAGTTGAAGCGCGTGTGGGTCGAGCCGTAACCTCCCTGCTACCGGACATCTCTGCCCTGCTCCTGACTCAGGGCACTAGGCGGCTGAGGAGTGGCAGTTGGAGCAATGAAGCCTCGCCGCGCCAACGCGACAATCGCGACCGCAACAGTCACGGCGTCTTGGGCTTGGGCCAGGCTGTTCGGCGACACTTGAGCGTGCCGGGCATGTGTCTTCCATAGTGCGTCTAACAGTGCAGTCAGCGCACTGACTGTGCTTTCACCTCGAAATCGAGTGCTCCACTTGGCTGGCTTGGCGCGCAGAGCGGTGAGCACTTTGCCGAGTGTGGCCGTCGGATCGTTCGGTATGACAATAGGAATCAGGGCTCCTTCAATCGCCTTGACGGCCCCGTCGTAGGCGACCACGACGCTTGGGTCACCGTGGCGCCAGGCGGCGTTCCAGGCGTCACGGAGGTGCTCACTGACGGGGTCGTTGGGGCTCGTCGCCCGCTGATACTCGAGGAGAAGCTCCGCGGGCACTCGCCTCATCAAATGATGCGGCGGATCGGCGACCTGCCAAGCGCTTCCGCCCCGATAGAGAACCTCTTCGAGTTCGAGACACGCCTTCGCGAAGCTGGCGAACGCACCCCTTGCGCCTTTTGCCCTGCGGTTCTCCGGATGCAGAATCCAGTCGACAATATCCAGCAAGAGATCGGGATCCGGTCTACAGAGACTCTCGATTTCATTGCCGAAGGAAAACTCCGAACGTTGGATGTGGAGGTCAAGACACATCGCTGCAATGGATTGATCCTGTGTTCGAGGCTTCCACCAACTGTCTTGCGATATCGAGCGGTGGCACCACTGCGCAAGGGGTCCGAACAAGTGCGGAGCCACGTTCTCAAGGAGTTCGATCGGTTCCGCTGCGTCTTCGTGGTGCCTAATCCGGAGTGGAACGAAGCGCGACTTGGAGGTGCTACGCACTGCTGCCAGATCCTTCCACCATCTGCGCCAAGCCTATCGGCCAGTTGGGCGTCGCGGTAGGTACCATCGCTTCGCTCTCGGTGGCACCGGAGACCGCAAACAAGCGGAGGCGGCTTCTGTCAGCGCGTCTGAGCGCGTCTGAGTGCGTGTGGGCGGAGAGGGCGAGCTCGAAGCGCTCGGGTGAGAACGATGATGTGATTTCGTTTTGGTTTGATCATCGTAGCTGGCCACACTTTGCGGTCGAAATCAGGGCTGCGGTTCACTTCCGGTCGCGCGCAGTGAGAGTCGGAGCCGGTTTCGAAGATGTGGAAGCGCAAGGTGAAGCGGTCGGCGGCGGCAGACCACGGATGGTCGAGGATCTGGCACCATTCAGAGAACGACGCATTGGAGGCGATGGCGATGGAGGCGCGTTCTGCTCGCTCGGTCAGTGTCTGGAAGAGCAGTTCGGCGCAGCGCGAGTCGAGGCAGACGTAGTCGAGCTCGTCCAGGCAGAGCAGGTCGAGCCGGCCATAGCGGGCGACGAGGCGCGAGAGCTGGCGCTCGTCGTCGGCCCCGGGGAAGTTCGTTGAGCAGGGTGGCGGCGGTCGTGTAGCGGACGCGCAGGCCGCGTTGGCAGGAGGCGAGGCCGATTAGCAGGTGGAACTTGACGGTGCCGCTGTCGCCGAGCAGCACGACCGGCTCGGCCGCGGAGGCGACCAACGTGGTCTCATGCAGGTTTGGTGTCGGCCAGCGCCCTGACGGCGCGGCGGGAGTCCTGTTCGGAGTCGGCCAGCACCAGCGTGAGTGAGGGACAAAGGCGGCCATCGAGCCGCTCGATCTTGCGCAAGCGGAATCGCAGCTTGGCCGGAGAGAGCATAGGCCCCTGCCGCAGCAACCCGACGGATCGCCCGCCGGAGAGCGTGATCAGCATGTCGTAGGGACCCTGGCGGTAGCGGTCTACGCGGACTGCCTGTAGCTCTGGATCGACCTCGGTGACCTGCGCCGCGGCGTGGTAGAGCACTGCCACCGAGTCGAGCCATTCGGCCAGGAGCTTGAACCACTGCTTCGAGGCAGGGTAGAGCGGCAGCGGTCCATCGCGGTTCATGCCCACCCCTAGGATGCCGGCGTCGGTGGGGAAGTAGCGGCGATGGGATCGCGGTTCCAGCACATCGAGCCGATGCGGTCGGTAGTCGACCAGCCCGCGCTCGGTCAGCTTGATCAGCTGGCCACGCCGCGTGGAGACCGGCACGCGCCTGAGACGGGCCAGTTCGCGGGCGGTTATGAGCAGCGCTTCGCCGAGCCGGAGCAGCGCGTCGTGGAGTTCGTCGCTGAGCGAACGGATTGGCGGGGTTCGGCTGCGCGAAGGCGGCTCGTCGATCAGCGTTCGAGTGGCCGCCTCCAGCGCCTCGAGGCTGCCGTCGGCCGAATCCAGCAAGGTGCGGGGCCGCGCACGGCCAACCTGATTGCGCTCAAGGAATCGCCACAGCGTCTGGCGCGAGACGCCGAAGCGCTCGGCTGTGCCTCCGTGCCCCTGCCGCCAGGCATGTGCTCGCAGCTGTGCACGGATCAGGTCGATCCGCTCGTCGTCGATCACGGACGGACTCCGGGGCGCGCGCATTGCTGGGGTACGGCTAAGGAGCGAATGCGCCGGGGAGACCTGATTGGGCCCACGCCCCAGGAGGGCTCCCGGACGGAGTCAGCGGGTCGAGTGGTTAGCGCCTGGGTGGGTTGTTTCCCCGGCCACCGCCGGACGGCTTGCCGGTCGTGCTCGGCGCGTTGGCCGGGCGACCGCCACCGCTCTTGCCGCCCTTGTCGCCTTTGCCGCTTCTGCCGCGCATTCTCGGTGCGTTGGTCATGTCTTTCGCCTCGCTCGAGCGAGCCGGCGCTCCGGACAAGTCGTGCCGGCTTCGACGCTCGCTCGACGATCGATCCTATGTCAATGCGCTCAGGACGCCAAACGGATGACGGCGAAAACGCGGAACGCCGGCACGATGGGGACATCGTAGACGCCGCCCCTCTCTCCCTGCAGGAACCGCACCGGCCGCTCAGCTGTTCAAATGACTGTGGCGATGAGTGGCCAAAAGACCCTGGCTATCGACAATTGTGAATCGCCAGGAACTATTGACCAGATCGCCAAGTTCGTGACCAGTTCTCCAGGGTCATGACCAGATCGACAGACGCTTGACCAGGTCAGCTGCCGGCCAGACGACGATCGCTGCTCCTCCTGTCGGATGCAGCGATGATCGCCATCCCGGCGACCAACATGGCTCAACGCCTGGCGAAGTGGCCTAAAGACCCTGGCGATCTCGCGATTTAGTGGCCCATAGATATTGGCGATTTACACGAGGGCGACGGTTTTCGCCCCACCGAGCGCTGTTCAAACACAAGGAAGTGGTTGATGTGTCAACCGCGTAGTGACAATTGGCCAACTACCGGCCGCTCTCCCGGCCAGTGGCAGCTTGCGATACTTCGCCAAGTGACCCTGACCAACGGCGGGCTGTCAAGTGGTGATCGGGGGAGGGCTCTGAATCATCTTTCGCTGGGTGCAACTGCGAGGAATGAACAGAGTGCGTCTCGGTCAGGTGTTGAGGACGATAATCCACACGAGCGAGCCGATACCGCATGCGAATCCGGGCAGCGCCAGCAGCGCTCGACGTTTGGTGTAGTGAATCGAGAGGGCGGGCCCGGTGAAGAACAGCGAGAGCAGCATCAAACCAGAACCGATCGTGACGACCGTGATGAGCCCGAGGGCGCATAGTGTGAGCCCGATGGCAAGTAGCACAGCTCCAACGCGCGGCCTCGTCACGCCGAGAGACCGCGCCCCGCTGTGGCGAGGCAATCTTCGCTTTTGGGGTGGAACTGACGGATCCATGTCCTCGCGTCCCTACTGTGCGGGTATTGGCCACTTGTCGTGTAGGCGACCCCCTCCCCGCGCTGAGCGTGGGGAGGGGTGGCGCAGGTACCCTTGTGACAGACGCCATCCGTTCACGACGGCGAGCGGCCTGCGGCGCATTCCGATACCAATCCGAACCAGTAGTTGTTCGCGACCTGGTTGCTGAAGTCGCAGGCGAATCCTCCTCCCGCCCCAAACCAAAGTATGGACTTCGTCTTGGCGCGCGGATCGGGAAGCACGGGAAGATGGGCGTGGAAGTTCGCGTGGTTCCATGCTTTACCAAGGTCGGTGCTCGTGAATCGTACGCCGTGCACCTCATGTTCCACTGTCCAGCCATCACCCAGATACACTTGCACGCAGGCCGGCGGATAGCCAAGGCAGATCTTGATGGCATGGGTTGTTCCCCATGAAGACGGGTAGTGGTCGAAATCGAGGATCGAATCTGAAGTGTGGCGCCAGCGAACGTCTGATCGATTCTTGTACATGTCGATGTCGACGACATCCTCACCCAATAAGAATGCGTGTGCAGTTGACCATGTGCCAGTTTGAGCGTTGAGATGAGGTGAACTGGTGCCGCCCTCTGAAGCCACAGAGGTCGCTGCCGCCTGCGCGAGGCGGACCCGCCACTTTATCTCGACCCCACTGCATGCACCTGTCGGGATGACGTGAACGCGTGCTCCACGCTGTCCTGCCGGACTTGGCGTGGCCGTAACGACGCAAGCTTCGGATCCTGGCTCTGGGCCTCCTTCGCCTGGTGGCGGTACTCGGCTGAGCTCAAGTGAGAACTCGCAGGCAGTCGAAGGCGTGGTGTCACTTCTGCTCACGACAGCGGAGCTGCTGGCCGTCAGAGTGATGGAACTGAGGCCGGAGCAGACTACTGTCGGCGCCTGCCCCTCCTCTCGCGGCACTTCAGCCTGGACTTTGTCAGTTGAGACCAGCAGCAAAACGACCGCCACAACTGCGGCGGCCGCCAGCGCGACTCCCGGAACGATGCGCCTCCTCTGAATCTGGCGGCGTTTGTGGATGAGGTTGGCCTGTCGGAACGTCATTGCGTTCCTCCTTTCGCGGTTTGCCTCCTCAGTCCTGACTTGACACTACGCCTCTCATCAAGCGGTTTGGGGAATCAAGCGCCTTGCTTCGCGAGTTCGTACACTTCGGGCAGGACGGAGTAGACTTTTGGAATGACCAGCGGTTGGCCGCCTTTCGCTCAACCTCCTGCCGAATCAAACTGCCACATCAAGATGCTCGGAGCAGTTGTGAACGGCGTCTTCAATGAACGTGGAATCCTACGTGCCCCTCAGAGAGCCTGCGGGGCATCGACAAGTTCCGCGGGCCACTACCCGCAAGGGCGTCAGCGTCTTGCGGCCGGTACGCCGGGTGCTGAACAACGCTGGTCGCCGCAACTCGGTGGCTGGCGAGATGGTCGCCTCTTTGTGGTGGAGAGAACTCATCGGCCCGAAGCCATAGGCGTGAGTTCTGCAACAGCTTGCCCACGGCCGCGCTCAAAGGCGCTGAGGGGAAGGGACGTGGGACAAACACGCGACATGCCGGTCCGGTGTACGCAGGAAGTCCAGCGCAGAACGGCCGCCCCGGGCTGGACCGGTGTCGGCGCGGGGCAGGGCGGGGATGCCCCCTACAGGAACCGCTCGGGCCGGGTCGATGGGAGGTCTGGACATGCCGCTGGATAGTGGGGACGGCGTGGAGCGGCACGCGGTCGGCGGGGTGGGGAGGCGGTAGACGCCAGGACGGACCCAGCACCCCCTCCTTCGTCAGGGTCGGCTGGTTGCTGCTGACGAACGGGACGTGGCTGACCTGCTCGGCGGTGTCGAAGAAGGTGGCTTCGGCCCGCTCGGTCTCGAACACGAAGAGCACGAGCGGCAGCTGCCCTCCGTGGTCGGGCCGCACGTAGTCGCTCCCGAAGTAGCGTCGGTAGGCCCGCAGCCGCTCCGGGACGAGCCTAGGTGTGACGGCGCGGCGCTCGAAGTCGACGAGGCACCAATGCCAGTCCCCCTGGTAACTCCGCTGGAATGAGGCGTCGGGGTAGAGCTGGTAGCGGGTCCACTGGAGTTCGTAGCTGATCTGCGAGCGCTGGGTGGGCAGCAGGTCGAGCAGTTCGTGGTCGGGGGAACGGGCGGCTTCGGCGCTGAGGCGGGCGCAGAACTCGGTGACGCCGGCCTGGTACCGGTGCTGGTTCGCCGCGGTCTGCACCAACGAGCCGATGTAACCCTGCTCGTCGCGCACGGGCGTCCAGCGGTCGAGGGTGGGGCCGACGGCAGCGCGGTCGCGGCGGGCGAGGGCAGTCAGCCCGGCGTCTGAGAGCAGGTAGCCCAGCTCCTCGCGCTGGATCAGCCCCTGCTCGCGCAAGGCGTGGAGCACCTGGTTGGCGCGGCGCTCTGAGACTCCGTCCATCAGTCCGGCCAGCTGCGCGGGCGAGCAGAACGGCCAGCCGGTCGAGCGCGCCTTTCTCGGCGAGGCTGAGCCTGAGCGAGAGGGCTTGGTCGAGCTGCTCAGCGGGGTCGGGCAGGTTGCTGCGCGACGCGTTGACCGGTCGCCCCATCGGTGAACGGCTGAGATGGGGATAGGCATCCGCGAGTCGGTGCGCGTGGGCGATGATGGTGGACAACGAGGTGTCCGGTTCCAGCGTCGGCGTCGCGGCGAACCCGTAGCCGCCCTGCTGCCAGACCCGGGGCTCACCCCGGCCCTCTCCCTGGTCGGCGTTCACATCGCCCGTGACCGCGACGAGCGTCTCACTGTGCGTGGACGGGTCGCCGATGGCGCGCAGGACGCGGTGCATGTCCTACTCCGACTCAGTCAGGACGAGCGTGAGCAGTGGACGCTCGGTTGCAGCCATGCGCTCGATCGTGCGGATGCGGTAGCGCAGGCTGGCGTTGGTCAGCGTCGGGCCCTGGCGAACCAGGCCCATCGTCCCTCCGCTCGGCAGACGCACCAGGAGGTCGTAGGGTCCCGTGCGGCAATGCGTGACGACGACCGGCGCGTCGCTTGCGTCCAGCGTCGCGATGATGGAGGCGGCGCGGTACAGCGCCGCCACGGCCGCGCGCCCAGCAGCTGCAGGCGGTGCGGGCGCGAGTGGCGAGTCCCGTGCGCGCGAGGCGCGCGAGCCGTTCCCGCAGCGTGTTGGCCGGCAGCCGGATCAACGCCGCCAGCTCGTCGACCGTGGCCAGCGGCGTGTGACAGATCAGCTCGATGGTCTGCCTTTCTGCAGTCGTGAGCCGCGGGCGTAGTCGGTTCGCTCCAGCTGCCCCGCTCAGCGGATGCAAGCGCTCAGCCGCGCGGCGCAACTCCCATGCCGACGCGCCGACATGGGCGGTAACGGCTGCGACCAGCTTTGGGCTGACGTACTCCGTCCACAGGAATCGTCACAGCGTGCAGCGCGACACGCCGTAGCGGTTGGCGGTGCGCTGCGCGCCTCGCCGCCACGCGCGGGTGCGCAGGTACTCTCGCACCGCCTCAATCTGCTCAGCTGATGGCTGTCCCTGCGCGGCGGATCGAACCTCTCTCTCGGGCGCACGTCAGTGCTTGTGTGCCTCCCCGTTCAGCCGTATGGCCATGGTGCGGGCGTCTGGTTCGGCGCGTTCAGAGCGGTGTCCTGATACCGAGGACACACTCACCGACGAGGACGCCGCCATGACACTGACCAGGCGCGCCGACGAAGTCGCCCGGCTCGGCAACGAAGTTTACGAGCGCGACATCCGCGCTCAGGTCGAGGCCGAGCACCACGGCGAGATCATTGCAATCGATGTGGAGAGCGGCTGCTGGGACTCGGCAAGACGGCGACGGAGGCGCGGGCGCAGCTCGACCGGCAACACGCCGGGGTGACGGACGTGTGGGGTGTGCGAATCGGCTTCCGCGCGCTGCACCACTTCGGCGGGCGCCCCATCCGGAGCGATCGGTGATCACCGGTCAGGTGAACGCCGACTACGAGGCGATTGTCGTGGTCAACCTGCAAGGGCGCAGGGGCGAGATGCGACGGCTTGAAGCAGTCGTCGACACGGGCTTCAGCGGGTTTCTGACCGTCACCCCCGCCATCGTCGCCGAACTGGCGCTGCCGTTCCTGATGATGGGTCGCGCGCTCCTGGCGGACGACAGCGAGGCCCAGTTTCCGGTCCATTCCGCCGTCGTGCTCTGGGACGACCAACCCGTGTCCGTCGACGTGGAAGCTGCAGACACGACGCCACTGGCGGGATGCGGCTGCTGGAAGGCTACCGACTCTGCGCCGACGCCCACGACGGGGGCGGCGTGACCATCCAGCGACTGCCCTGATCCCTCTAGCCACCTCTTCCCTATCGGACTGCGACATAGACTGCGCCCATGCCGTTGACGCACTCCGCTGCCGAGTTTGCCGCCAAGTGGCGAGAGAACGCCCGCCGCGAGAGCGCCTCCTCCCAGGAACACTTCATCGACCTCTGCCGGCTGCTCGACCTCCCTACGCCAAACGAAGCCGACCCAAGCCAGGATTGGTATTGCTTCGAGAGGTATGTTGACAAGTCGCTTGGTGGCAAAGGTTGGGCTGACGTCTGGAAGCGCGGGCATTTCGGGTGGGAGTACAAGGGCGACCACGCCGATTTGAACGCCGCTTATCGGCAGCTGCTTGACTACCGCGAGGATTTGGAAAACCCGCCCGCGCTCGTCGTCAGCGACATGGACCGCATCCAGGTCCGCACCAACTTCACCGGGACGCGACCGCAGGTCTACGAGATCACGCTCGACCATCTCGCCGGCGGCGGCGACCAGACCGCCGAAGCGCTGCGCATTCTCCGCGCCGTGATGATCGAGCCCGACCCGCTCAAGCCGACAAAATCGTCGGACGAAGTCACCCAGGTTGCCGCTTCGCGCTTCGCCGATCTCGCCCGCTCGATGCAGGAGCGCGGACACGAACCCGAGACGGTCGCCCACTTCCTCAATCGCGTGCTCTTCTGCCTGTTCGCCGAGGATGTCGGGCTGCTGCCGCGAGGCCTGATGACCGACCTGATTGCATCGCGCAAGGACGACCCCGAGGCGTTCACTAGCGGACTCGCCGATCTCTTCCGCCTGATGTCGGACCGCGATTCGGGGCGATTCTTCGGCACCCAGCGGATCGAGTGGTTCAACGGCGGGCTGTTCGATGACGATTCCGTGCTGCCATTCACTCGCGACGAATTGCGCACCGTCGCAGACGCATCCAGCCTCGACTGGTCGCAGGTCGAGCCCGCCATTCTCGGCACGCTGTTCGAGCGCGGGCTCGACCCCGACAAGCGCGGACAGCTCGGCGCGCACTACACCGACCGCGAGAAGATTCTGATGGTCGTCGAGCCCGTTGTGATGACGCCGCTGCGACGCGAGTTCGGCGCCATGCAGGAGCGAGTCGCCGGGCTGATGAAGGACCGCCAGCCCAGCCCGCTCACCCGCGACGGCAAGCGCCGCGCCAACCTGCCCAAATGGGAGCGAGACGCCGAGGCCGAGTGGCGCGACTACCTCAAGCGCCTGCGCGATGTGCGCGTGCTCGACCCCGCCTGCGGCTCCGGCAACTTCCTCTACGTCACCCTGCGCCTGCTCAAGGACCTCGAACAGGAGGCCATCCGCTGGGGCGCCGAGCGGTTGCGCATTACCGGCGAGTTCCCCCGCGTCGCCCCGCACAACGTGCTCGGCATCGAGATCAACCCCTACGCGAAGGAGCTCGCCGGCGTCGCTATCTGGATTGGCCACATCCAGTGGATGCTCGACCACGGCTACGGCTTCCCCCGAGACCCCGTCCTCCAACCACTCGACAACATCGAACTCCGAGACGCCATCCTCGCCTACGACGAAGACGGCAACCCCATCCCCGCCACCTGGCCAGGGGCCGAGTTCATCGTCGGCAATCCGCCATTCATTGGTGACAAGCTGATGCGGCTGTCGCTGGGACCGACGTATCACTCTGCCCTTAGAGAAGCTTGGATGGACGTGGTGCCAGGTGGGGCAGACCTTGTTTGCTACTGGCACGAAACTACGAGGCAACAGATCGAATCCGGGGTATCGGCGCGGGCGGGCCTACTGGCGACAAACAGCATCCGCGGAGGAGCAAACCGGCAGATTCTCGACAATGTCAAAGAGTCTGGGGACATTTTCTTAGCGTGGTCTGACGAACCGTGGATAGTCGAAGGAGCATCGGTTCGAGTTTCTATCGTCGGCCAGGATGACGGTTCCGAACATGAGAGAGAACTCAACGGGAGATCTGTCGGCTCCATCAACGCTGACCTCACTAGTGACGTTGATTTGACCCTGTCGAAGGTGTTAGGTGAGAACCAAGGCTCCGCATTCCTAGGCGTTCTCAAGACAGGTCCATTCGATGTGTCCGGCGATCTGGCCCGAGAGATGTTGGAGGCCCCGACTAATGTGAACGGTCGAACTAACAGTGATGTCGTCGTTCCACGAGTGAATGGAATGGACATCACGCGCCGTCCACGAGGTTCGTTTGTCATCGACTTTGGTAGCGACACTCCTGAGTCAGTCGCTGCTGAGTACGAGGTTCCGTTCGAATACGTGACTAAACATGTCAGGCCCGTTCGGGCCAAGAACAGGTTGGCTTCGTATAGAGACAAATGGTGGTTGCACGCACGAACAAGGCCTTCAATGCGATCTGCGGTGGCACCGCTAGCACGGTTTGTGGTGACGCCTACCGTGTCGAAGCACCGCCTATTCGTATGGCTTGACCCACCAACCCTTCCCGATCACCAACTCGTCGTGATCGCCCGAGACGACGACTACGCCTTCGGCGTCCTCCACTCCCGAGCCCACGAACTCTGGTCGCTGCGCATGGGCACCAGCCTTGAGGATCGTCCGCGCTACACGCCGACCACGACCTTCGAAACCTTCCCCTTCCCCTGGCCGCTCAACACCCCCGATGACGTGCTGACGCCCGAGCAGCGCGAGCACCGCGACGCCATCGGCGCAGCCGCCAAGGAGCTGGACGACAAGCGCCGCCTCTGGCTCAACCCGCCCGAGTGGGTCCGCAAGGAGCCCGACGTGATCCCCACGCTCCCCAACATCCTCCTGCCCGTCGACGACGAAGCCGCCGAGCAACTGAAGAAGCGCACCCTGACCAATCTCTACAACCAGCGCCCGACCTGGCTCGACAACCTCCACCGAACCCTCGCCGCCGCCGTCTTCGCCGCCTACGGCTGGCCCGCAAACGTCAAAGACGGAGATATCTTGGAGGGGCTACTAGCCCTCAATCTGGAGCGCGCGGCGAGGCACTGAGGGCGGACGGCGTTTCCATCCACCTGCTCCGGCGCTATCTTCGTCCGACGGTAGTCAAGCGCAAATCCAAGCCAGGTAGTTCGTCTGATGGCTCAACGTCCACGACGAAGAACTCGATGTCACTCTCCTCAGCGTCATCTGCACGGTCTTGGTATCGTGTTCCCTCAACCGGAACCCGGTCAGCGTCAACAGACGACAAGCTGGAACACATCGCCCTTGCCGAGCCAGCATCGTGGCGGCAAATTGCTCACTGTCCTCTCTCATGAATATCCCAAGGAGCACGAGTTGTCACCTCCCTCGGAGAATCCATTCTGGCCTGAGTTCAGGCGTTTTCTCAGTGCCTTCGCGGAAGGGCTGTCAACTGATGACAATCTGAGTGATGAGCATCTGGGCGCCATTTGGTGGCGCGAAGGACAGGGTTCTCTGGAGTTTGATCAGGAAGAAGCCGACCGCTATCGCGATTTCCTGGGCAGTGCACAGCGAGCCTTGGCTCCTCAAGACGACCCTTCGCGGGCCACAATCGACAAAGTGCTACAGGATGCGATGTTCGCAGTGGCGGTCGCAAAACGGGACAATCCCGAGCAGTTGGCTGAGCGGGTTGATCTTCACATCGACTTGG
>JAPPBN010000009.1:0-20890 GCA_026705025.1 Chloroflexota bacterium
ACGCGGCGCATGTCCTGCTCCGAGTCAGTCAGGATCAGCGTGAGCGATGCACGCTCGGCAGCGTTCATCCGCTCGATGGTGCGGATGCGGTAGCGCAGGCTCGCGTTGGTCAACATCGGTCCCTGTCGAACCAGGCCCACCGTCCCTCCGCTGGGTAAACGCAGCAAGAGGTCGAAGGGTCCCGTCCGGCAGTGGGTGACGACGACCGGGGCTTCGTTCGCGTCCAACGTCGCAATGGTGGACGCGGCGCGGTACAGCGCCGCCACGGCGTCCAGACGCTCGGCCAGGACTCGGAACCACTGCCGCGAGACCGGGTAGAGCCGCATCAGCCGCTCGATCCCAGCCTGGCCGCCGCCGGCCAGGGCGACGATGCCATCCCGCGTCGGGAAGAACCGCCGCTGCGGGCGCGCGCCCAGCAACTGCAAGCGGTGCGGGCGCGAGTCGGCGAGCCCCTTCCGCGCCAGCCGAGCGAGCCGCTCCCGCAGCGTGTTGGCCGGCAGCCGGATCAACGCCGCCATCTCGTCGATCGTGACCAAGGGCGTGTGGCAGAGCGCCTCGATGGTCTGCTTGTCCGCAGACGTCAGCCTCGGGCGCGGTCCGTGAGCCCCAGCCACCCCGCACTGCGGGCGCAAGCGCTCGTCCGCCTGACGCAACTCCCAGGTAGATGCGCCGACCTCGGCGGTCACGGCGGCGACCAGCTTCGGGCTGATGTGCTCCGTCCACAGGAACCGCCAGAGCGTGGACCGCGACACGCCGAAACAGTCGGCGGTGCGCTGCACGCCTCGCCGCCACGCGAGAGTGCGCAGGTACTCGCGGATCGCTTCAATCTGCTCGGCCGACGGCGGGTGCTGCACGGCGTATCAAACCTCCATCACGGACGCACGTCAGTTCTAGTGTGCCTCCCGTTCAGCCGGTTGACCATGGCGCGGGCGTCGGGTTCGACATCCGGCAATGCGTCCTATGCGACACCCAGCACATGGCGAACCCCAAGTCATCAATCGGGTGTGCAGGCGAGACCGAACACCAAGAGGCAGTCAACGTGCTGCAGGCGCACCCACTCCGCGACTGCGACATTGCTGCCCGCGCCGAACAACGCAGCCGCGGCGACCGAGTCGACCCGCTCGGCCAGGAGCTGGAATCGCTGTTTCGAGACGCGGTAAAGGGGGCAGCATTCCGGCGCCGTCGACGCCCACGGCCCGGATGCCGACTGGGGTGGGGAGATTTCGGCGATAGGGGCGCGGTCCCAGCGCGTCGAGCCGGTGCGGCTCGGAATCGACCAGCCCACGCCGGCTCAGCCTGACCGGCTGGTCACGCAGCGTGGAGTCCAGCACGCGTCGGAGACAGCCCAGTTCGCCGGCGGTCGTGAACGGCGCTTCGCAGAGGTGGAGCAACGCGTCATGGAGCTCGTTGTTGAGCGAGCGTGTTGACGGGCCTCGGCTCCGCCGGCGCGGCTCCGCGATCAGCGCTCGCGTCGTCGCCTCCAGCGCGTCGACGCTGCCGCCCACGCTGTCGAGTACCGCGCGGGGCGGCCTACGGCCAGCTTGGTCACGCTCAAGCAAGCGCCAGAGCGTCTGCCGCGAGAAGGCGAACCGCTCGGCCGTGCGGTTGTGGCTGTCCCGCCAAGCGTGTCCGCCTTCCGACAGACTGCATTCCGAAGCCATAGCGATAAGATGGACTCCACCCGCCGCGACCGGCGCAGGACCCCTGATGTCGAAATGGGGAAGAGATGTCTGCCGAAACTGCGCGCCGCACGACATTGCTCCTGAAGGACCTGCTGCTCGATCCCGAGAACCCGCGACTCCCTCCTGACGCCACAGTCGTCGACACAACGTCACAACACGCGATCGCGCTTTACATGGAAACTGCGTACCGCCTCGAGGAGATCGCAGAGTCGATCGTCGAGCGTGGCTACGACCCCGCGGAGCTCCTGTGGGTCGTGCCGACTAATGGTCAGTACACAGTGGTTGAAGGGAACCGCCGCTTGGCGGCTCTGCAGTTTCTCACCGACTTGCGGCTAAGGGAAAAGATCGAGAAGCCCCAAAGGCGAGGGCTGTGGGACGAATTGGCCGAGCGTTTGCGAAGGAGCCCCCACGATGTGAGCCAGCTGCCGGTCGTGGTGCGCGATTCACGTGAGAAGTTCCTCGACCATCTCGGATTTCGCCATGTGTCCGGTGTTTTGAAGTGGACCGCCGAAGCCAAGGCGCGTTACCTAACTCAGTTGATTGAGAGCGAGGAGCTAGATTTTGCTGCGGCGGCTAAGCGGATAGGCAGCACAACGCCCGCAGTGCGCCGCCAGGTTGAGGCGTATCGAATCTTGCGCCAAGCCAAGGCCGCCGATATGCACACGGACCCTGCAGAACGATGGTTTGGCCTGTTCTACACCGCAGTTTCCCGGCCTCAGTTCCGTCGCTTCCTTAGCATCAACGACGAAGCAGGCTCTTCTGCCCACCCGGTACCAGCCAAGGCGTTGGCGCAGTTGGAAGAGTGCCTCGGCTGGTTGTTCGGCACGGCGGAAGGGAAACGCCGGGTCATCTCAGACTCTCGCCAAATCGGCGATTTGGCACTGATAATGGACGAGCCAGATGCCACAGCCGTGCTCCGTGAAACACGCAGTCTCTCGGATGCCCTAGCAGTCTCTAAGGGCGGCAAGCAGCAGATCCTCGTAGCTCTTCGGGCGGCAAGGGAACAGCTGTATGTCGCCAATGGTCGCGCCTTCGAGTACAAGGGAGATGAGGAAGTGATTAGCGTTGCTCAGTCTGTTTCTGATCTTGTCGAAAGGATCGTCAAAGAGGTGGCGTCGGCAGAGGATGAGTCCCCTTGATCGACCTTATCGCCATTCCCCCATCCGGTCGTCAGTTGGCAGATTGGATGGAGTTGCACCTAATCGTTGATGAAGCTGGCTCGGTTACGCGCTCCGACCTGACCAGAGCTATAGGTTCGGATCCGCTGGTCGAGGAACCGCCGGACGTTTTCGACGATTTCGACCTAGATTACGCAAGTCAGGCTGCAGAAGCAGGGATTCGATTCCAACTCCACGACGACGACGCTGAGAGTGTGTCGATTGCCGACACAGCTATCAGTGACGCAATCATGGAGCTGGAAGAGCGAGAGCGAGCCATGCAAGGGCACAGCCCGTACACCGTGTCGGGAGACTGTGTGGAGACCCAGAATGCCGGCACTAAAACTGTTCACCGCTTCTTGACCCTTCTGGCGGCTCGCTTGCACTACGGCATCGGAGCGCAACTTCCAGCCAAAAGGCCGGCCATTCTCTTCGAGCGAGTAGTTGCCGTTGCCCTGAGAAACCTTCTTGGCAACGGCACGCGATTCGGTTGGCCATACCGCGAAAGCGGTCTCGAAGGCGACTTTGCGGAGGCGTCAAGCAGGCTCGCGACGATGATGGGCGAGAGGATTGGCAACCAGTACTCTGCGTCACGCCTTGCGAAGGACCAGGGGGTGGACGTCGCGGCTTGGCACTCCTTCAACGACGGTCGTGCCCACCAGGCAATAGTGCTCTGCCAGTGCGGTATTGGCCAGGACGTGGATGACAAGGCTCTGTCGGTCGACCTATGGGTGGATGTCGTCTCTTTCTCGAGCCTTCCCTTGAAGGCACTCGCGTTTCCAATGAATCTTGGGGAATGGACCGAGGAAAAGCAGTTTCGCCGCGCTCGAGAGGCCGGCGTACTACTGGACCGGGTTCGTCTTGTTGGCCTTGTGAGGGATGATGACCTTGGGCAAGAACTCAAGCAAGAAGTCGAGCATTGGTGTGACCAGGCTGAGGGATACCTACCAAGAGGAGCATCCTAGACTGACTCGGCGATGGAAGAGGCGAGCCTAGTAGCAACAAGCGGCGGCACAGCGTTCCCGACCTGGCGGGCCTGGGCAAGGCGTGGTCCGCAGAAAAGGAATCGGTCAGGGAAGGACTGGAGCCGGGCAGTCTCACGCACAGTGAGCGTTCGATCCTGATCAGGATGAATGTATGCGCCCCAATGTGGGTCGCACTTCGTCAGTATCGTCGCCGCGAGCCCCTCTGGATGAAGCCGCCCGTATCGCTTGGTGTGATCTCCGCGGCGCGCTTGCTGCATACCAGGTGGAAGCAACTCGAAGGGTATGTCCCGCCAGCTGCCGCCCGGTGGCACGAAGCGGATCCGCTCTCGGTTTCGCGCTCCAAGTGCCGGTGCAACGTGATTGAAGACGCCTCTAGACCACTTGCGCATGTCCCGCTGATAGGGGGATCGCGCGGATTCGTCGTAATCCATCTCCTCGGCGCCACCACCCACCTCAACAGCGGGTAGATCCCCAATGGCTGCATCGACCGTCACAAATCTCTGGCGTCCTTCTGGGCGATGCGTTGGGGTAGGCCACGAGAACGCATCTCGGTCGCGAGTCCCAATGAAGAAGACGCGTCTACGTCTTTGTGGAACGCCGTAGTCTTCGGACGAGAGGATCCTGTGGTCGACCTGGTAACCCAAGCCGCTGAGGCTCTCGTACACAACCTCCAACCAATGGCCGCCGTTTGCGCTCAGCAGTCCGGTCACGTTCTCCATCAAAACGAACCGCGGCCGGAGCCCTGCAACCATGTTCAAGTAGTGCTGGACGAGACCTGCGCGGCGATCGTCTTGTCCTCGACGATGATTGTTGATGCTGAAGTCTTGGCAGGGTGGGCCCCCTACCAAAACAGTCAGCGCTCCGCGCTGGAGTCCGATGCGATCCAGCACTTCCTCCGGTGGCACCGACTGGATTGAATCGCAGACGATCGGCGTTTCGGGATGGTTGCGCGCGTATGTCTCCGCTGCCCAAAGATCGTTGTCCAATGCAAAGCGGACATCGAATCCCTCATTGCGGAATCCGAGCGAGAGCCCACCAGCTCCAGCGAAGAGATCAACCGCAGTGAAGTGCTGGACCATCAGCTCCGACCGTTCAGTCCCCGCTTCTCGCTTAGACTCATCTTTCAGAATAGGCGTCGGGGCAGTATGGACGCGCAGGTTTCAATCTGCGCTCCCTGGCATTCCCGACCGTGGAGCGAGAGCATACGAGGAACCAGCTTGAACCAATCTGGTAGGAATCGAGCGGGTGCTACTCGACCAGCCGTGCCGGACCCTTCCTGACTCAGACGATGCGACTAGCAGCACGCTCGGCAAGCCCAATTGGTCGGGAAGTAGCAATGCACAGTCCTCCAACAAAGAGCCGCAGCCGGAACATGGCGGCGATCGGGAGCAAAGACACCAAGCCCGAGCTGTACGTGCGACGCCGCGTCCACGCGGCTGGATTCCGCTTCCGTTTGCACCGCCGAGACCTCGCGGGGCGACCAGATTTGGTTCTTCCACGTTACAGGATTGCAGTGTTCGTGAATGGATGCTTCTGGCATGGGCATGACTGCCAGAGGGGCCACAGGCCGCGATCAAACACAGCGTATTGGCAGCCTAAGATCGCAGCGAATGTGGCTCGGGACCAGCGGAATGTCAGCTCACTTGCGCGCGAGGGCTGGGAAGTGACGATCGTCAGGGAATGCACGCTGGAGGGCGACACAGAGAATCTGATTCTTCGGCTTGAGGAACTTCGCAATCCGCGTCGATAGCTTCGCCGAACGCGCTGACTTCAGTGGATTAACCCTCCGGTGGAGCAGTTCGGACCCCCACTGAGAAGTCGAGAGCACGTGACCAACCCACATCGTCTAGCCACGTAGCGCCGCCGGAGTCCCCTGAAGGTGCAGCACGGCCCACCTGTTGTTCAGCAATAGTGGCTCCAGAGGATCGCAGAGGCGCATCCAAGGGATGCCCTCACATGCCTGCATCCCCATAGGCCAAACTCTGAGGACGGCCGCACTCACCCTCCGCCACCCGGGCGGGTTGGCTTGCCTCCGTGGACTGAAGGCTCCTCGCACCACTGATGGCGCAGCGCCGCCAGTGGTTCCAGGATCGACTCCGGGAGGCCGAGCAGGTCGCAGAGCATGCTGCGATCGAGGTCCTGGCGCGTCTCATCGCGGTAGGCCTCGTTGGCGGGCAGAAAGTCGCGTTTCGCGAAATCGGCGAACAGGCTCTCCACCTTCTTGAGCTGCTTCTCGTCGAGCGTCCGCACATCGAGGGCTGTGAGGCGCGGCAGTTGCGAGATGGTGAGGCGTGCACGGCCTTGCTGCTGGCGTGCAGCGATCCACCAGAAACTGATCAAGCCGGGCGTAGTGTTCGCCCAAAGTGCCAGCGCCTCTTCGCGACGCGGGTCACCCTCAACGCTGAAGTTGGGCCAGGCTGTGCCGCCAATCGCAACGCTGGGCGTGAGGCACGCTGCCAGGCTCTGCGAGTTCACCCGGAAGTCAAGAGAGAAATGCAGCCGCGTTGCGGTTGCCCATATCTTGTCTGCTTTGTCCATCATCCGCTTCCGCACCTTGCCGCGGCTATCGGGCTTCACGATCAGGCGGCGCTCACGGTCAGCGTCGTGGTTCCAAAGCGCCGGATAGCGTGAACTCGCCCTGTGGGGCCGCTCGATGTCGAAGGGGCCGCGAGGAAGGCCGGCTCGATTCTTTTCTGGGCCGGAGATGTCCAAGTGATACTTGCCGCGAGTACCCATGACTGCCAATGGTGCTAAGCGCAGTTTGGCGGGTTCAGGCAGGCCAGGAAGTCGCAGTTCGCCCAAGTACATACCCGCAGCCGCAGAACCGAGATACGGTTCATCGAGCGCCGCACAACCGCCTTCGGCAAGCGTCGCCCGGATGTACGAGCCGACCACTTCGTTCCCAGCGCGAAGGAATCCACTGGCGTCCTCGGGTATGGCGGCGATGATTCGCGCGAGCCCCTCTGCTTCAATCGTTGTGCGCGGGCGCTGCAGCAGGTTCACGAAAAGAGTAGGTGCGTTATCCAGATCACGTTCGATTCGTTTGTCACGCTTCGAGGCAAGAATCAACGCCTCGGCCATCCCTGTGTCGTCAGAAAACGCACGATCCTTGGAACCGGTCGCAGCGATGGCGATCACAGTCGTGTCGCGGTACTGGCGAGCCAACATGTCACGGGTACCCGCCCACGCCGCGCCGTTGGCCATCGTCAACGGCAGCACTAGTGCGAGGACTCCACCGCCCTTGGCTTTCTGATTGGCAAGGTCAATGAAGTTTGAACCTAGTCCCGCATTGCCATGGCCGGCAGGTTCGGTGAGCTTGCTGCGAACCTTCTTTAGAGCGTCTCCCATGTCGGCCTGATCCGCCTCGCTGGCACCAAAGCCGGCGAATGCCGGCACAGGCACTTCTGCGTGGTCGCCCTCATGGTTGGTTGATCTCACAAATGGCGGATTCATGATTGCAAGGTCGAGCGACTCGGGTGGAAGTGAGATCACGTTCCCTCCGTCGCCCTTCGCGTGCTCGCTCTCACCTGTTGCGAATAGCACGGGCCTTTCTGTCTCACCGATCAGGTCCAGCGAACCAATGGCGACTCCGCCGCCTTCTAGCCGTCCGTATTCCATCGTGTGAATTCGCGTTTGCTCGTAAGGCTGGGCAGGTTGAGCACTAGAGAGCATTGACGCGGTGAGGTGCGCGGCGGCCGGCATGATATCGGCGCCAATCAGCGAGTGCTCCATCATAGGCCGATGATGATCCCGGTCGTCCCCGCCTGCGCGCCGACGCCGCACAGCAGCGGCGTGGTAGGCCGCCGAGAGCAGAGCGACAGTCCCACACGCTAGATCGGCAATCCTCAGCGACTCCACTTGTTCAGCATCAGTCCAATCGGTGTCCAGTCTCCCGACCGCGAGTTCGGCAAGCAGGGCGGCGGATGCGGGTCGCGTGTAGAAAGTCGCTAGGAACTTCCGGTCGGCGATCAGCCGACCAAACATCTGCCCTGCGAGGTCCTGAGTCGTGGTGATGCCGAGCCGCGTTAGCTCGTCGGCCGCGGAACGCAGGTCTCCGATCAGACCTTTGGCTTCCGCCTCCGGTATGCAGCTCAGCAGTTCATGGGCGACATCGAAGATCGGCCAGTAGTTGATCTCAAGGATTCGTTCCCACGCAGCCAAGGTCTGTTCTTTATCAATCGGGCCGCCATGCTCAAGCTCTGCAAGCGAGGGCACTGACTCGTGCGTAGCGGCGACGCCGTCGTGCACGGTGAGGGGGTTGGCAATAATGGTGACGGCCATGCGCGTAGTCTGCTCTGCATCCTCCTGACGCAGCACGTCCGCCATCGCCTCGAGCACCTGAACTCCCGGGCGGTCGAGTTGTCCTCTCAGCGTTCCGGTGGCATTGCGCACGCTGTTCTCCAGCACCTTCAACCCTTGGGCGATCATGCGTTCGGAGATGGCGGCGCGCTCAATCAGGTCCGCGATCACGGTGGTGTCGCCGCGCAACCAACCATGTGACGGCCAGCGGGCAACGCCTTGCTCACCCTCATCGAGGGAGAACAGGCAGTAGGAGAACGACACGTCTCCGATCCGTTCGGCCAGCGCTGACTGATCGCTACGCAGTTCGTCCGGGACGACGAGAGCGATCGCCTGCTCGACCTCGGAGAACGCGCCAGTGTCCTCAACCGCAGCTCGTAGGGCGCGGCGCGCTTGCGCCTCGGCGGCACCGGCATCGACTTCGACAGCGGCGATGACGGGTGCGCCCCCCGGGTGGCGGATGAGAATCCCTGCGCCCCGTTGGTTGTCGTCCTCGGGCTCAATGCGATCGACGCGGTCGCCCCACCTCGGGTGCAGCCCACGCAACGCGTTTGTGAGCTCAGTGCTCACTGCGACAGCAAGTGGAGTCGAAGAGATTGCTGGCTCTGCGGCTGGCAGAGCGGCAGTGCGCTTGCGGAACTTCTCGCCGAGACGCCCGTACGGCGTCTCATGATCGAGCGCCTCACGCACACGGGCGACCACGTCCACGACAGTGAGCCTCGACTCCTCTTCAAGCCGAAACCACATGAACTGGAGCCGGTCCAAGAGCGCCCGGCTGCCGAGACGGCGTCTTGCCCAATGCTCACGGCACCGGGGACGCTCTCCGCTCTCGCGACTCACCCACTGCCAGACCTGAGCCTGGCGGCGAGCGTCGGTGAAGACGATGGCTCGCTCCAGCGGCAGGTCGGTCGAGCCTTCGATTTTCCGCCGTACGGCATACCGGGGGACGGCGCCGGAGGGATCGGGCGAGCACTCGTAGATGGCAAATCCGGCCTTCTCGGCGATGGGATGCAGCTCGTATTCGTCTTCTTCGACCGTGACCGTGAGAGACACCGCCCTCGGGTGATTCCAGCCAAGATGCTCGATGAGGAGTGCGCTGTGCTGTCCACTCTCCAGCAGTTCACGCATTACGTTGGCGGTGGACATCAGGTCGTTCCCCCTGGCGAGCGGAAGAGTCCGAGTGAGCAGATGATACGGGGGTCTCGGCGCTCCGAGCCCTTTTCCGGGACGCAAAGCTGATCTTCGTTGTGTAGGCCGATCACGAGCTCGGCGAGGGCAGCGTCGGTAATCTCGCTGCGGATTTGGCGGTTAATCTTGTCGGTCGCCGATTGGAGCAATGGCCGCTGGTGCATCGCCTCGACAACGGCGAGCAGCGGCGCTTCATCGAACTGCCCCGCGATCTTGCCGGCATAGTCGCGAAGGCGCACGTAGGCCCTGTGGCGTGCGCCGGACGGTCGTCCGAGATGACCCAGGGTCTTCTGCTCCCGCTGGACGATCGCGCGCACACCTGCGGTGACCAGCTCGTGATGTTTGACGCTGCGTGGCGCTGCCGGTGTCTCAGGTCCGCACTCTGCAGCGGCAAGTATCTCGAACTGCGAGCCACCGGTGACCGTCCCGTCTGCTTGCACGCGAGTCAGCATGTCCGCACCCTGAGGTGTGCGTACAAACACCAACACTCCCTCTTGGCCGGCATCGGTGTCGGTCGGTTCGCGTGAGGAGTAGGACACGTCGGGCAGGTTTGCGACTGCATGCTCTACTGATGGATCAGCGTCGATCGCGTCCTTCCAGATCTGATAGGCGTGGGAGGCCAGGTCCACTTCGCCGTCGGGGTCGTCGTCGAGGATTCCGGCGCGCTCGTTGTACAGATCGTCGAGGATGGCGGTTGCGCTCTCTTCCTCAAAGAACGCCTCGTCGGCGCCAACGACTTCGGCGTTCTCGCGTAGGCGGGTGAGGATTCGCTTGCGCAGCTCGATGATGTCTTCAACACCGTCGGCAGGCAGGAAGGAGTAACAAAGAATCTCGGCTGACTTCTGGCCGATTCGGTCGACACGTCCGGCTCTTTGGATGAGGCGGATGATGGCCCAAGGCAGGTCGTAGTTGACAACGACGGAGCAATCCTGGAGGTTCTGCCCTTCTGAGAGCACGTCCGTGGCGAGCAGCACGCGGATCTCGTCGTCGTTGCTGACTTCGTCCCTCGCCTCGTTGCTGATTGGACTAAATCTTCGTGCAAGCGCAGAGGGATCCGCTGCGTCGCCGGTCACGGCTGCCAGCGCGAGACTGGCTCCGCCTGTCAACTTAGGCAGTTCCCGCTCCAGGTAGCGGACCGTGTCGGCGAACTGTGAGAACACGAGGATCTTGCGATCGGGATGGGTGCTTGTGACGAGATCGCGGAGCGCCTGAAGCTTGGCATCGTGCTCAGGCCGCCAAGGCCCGTGCTCGCTCAGCAGCGCGAGGATGGCATCGGTGTCCTTCTGGAGATCCGCGGCCAGCTTGTCGGAGAAAAGGCGAGCTGGCAGCCAGTTGAAGCGCGTGGAGTAGCGGTCGCGGTAAACCTTGTAGACCTCTGCTGCTGCCATCTGCAGCGACTCCTTGTCGCGGCGGCCATCGGCAGCGGGTTCGGCGCCATCTCCGTCGGGCGCGACACTATCGTCATCTGGAGTGGGTTCGTCAGCGTCAGTGAATCCTGTATCAAGCAGCCCGGCGTCCTGGGAACCGATCGGAAGAGGTAGGCCCTCATCCAAGGCGTGGAGGAAGATCTGGTTTCGAAGCGCGTGACGCTCAAGTGTGAGCAAGAACGCCTCTCCACTGCTTTCCAAGCGCTTGAACAGATTGGTCTTGCAGAACCCCATGAGCCGCTTGCCGGCTCGTGAGAGGTCATTGAGCTGCCGCTGCTCCTCGTCCGAAGGCTCAGGATCGGGATTGTTGGCACGGTACTGCTCAAGGCCGAGGCCATAGCGCGGCAACCGTAAGCTTCCAATCGTGTCCTCGACAGGCTTGGAGAACATGCGCGCATAGGCGTCTTCTGGGTCGCTCGGATCGGCCTGGAACGGAACCCGTTTCGGCACGCGCTCCGGGAAGTAAGATGGTTCGCCGTTGTCAAGTGTGAGGAAACGGCGGCCAGTGGCCTGCTCGACCTCGGCGTAGTGGCGCTGGATGAAGCTGCGGGTGCGGCGCACCAGGTAGAGCCGCATTAGGTTGCGCCAGTCGTCTGGCTCCTCGCTGTGGTCGAACGCTGCGAGGGTGCCGGGTGCGGCCTGATGTCGGCGGGCGAACTCCGCCTCGCCGATTGACGCGATGTATTGGTCGGGCCGAATGCCAATCTCCTGCTCCTCGTCGAGGAAGAGCCGAAGCTGGCTTGAGAGGTCGAGGTATGTCTTGTTGTACGGGGTCGCTGACAGCAGGATGCATTTGCTGCCGTTCTTGTGGACGTAGTCCCTGATTGCGTGGAAACGCTTGCTCTCGCGGTTGCGCAGGTTGTGGCTCTCGTCAACGATCACGAGCCGGTAACGACGAAGGGTCGGCAGTTCGGTGATCGCCCTGGTGATAGAGAGCACCTTGGCATGTAGACGATACTCGTGGGCGTAGTCTTCCCACATCCGCACGAGGTTGCGCGGGCAGAGAATGAGAGTTTCAAATTCTTGATCGTCCTCGAAGATCCGCGCAACCGCAGTGGCCATCAGCGTCTTGCCGAGCCCAACGACATCGCCGATGAGCACGCCGCCGCGCTGGTTGAGATAGCGCGCCGCGATCTTCACTGCGGCCTCCTGGTAGGGCAGCAGACGGTCGCCGAAGACAGAAGGGATGCGGAATTCGTCAAGTCCGGCTCTGGCCTCGTTGGACAGGTGCCAAGCCATCTTGAGGTAGATGTGGTAGGGGGGCACGGGGAACTCACGAGCCCAGCTCGCATCGATGATGTCCGCAAGTTCATCGGTTACGTCGATACAGAAGGCGTCATCCCATCGCTCGTTGAACCAGGTCTGGAGCTTGGATGCGGCATCCTGTTCGAGCACGTCAATGTTGAGTTCGCCCTGCCCGGCGAGTCCAGAGAATGTGAGGTTACTGCTGCCGATGTAGCCGACCAGCGGGACAATCGGATCGTCGCGCCCCATCAGGTAGAGCTTGGCGTGCAGCGGGTGGCGCAGGAAGAGCTTGACCACCACCCTTCGGGAACGCAGTTGGGCGGCGAGCCGCCGAAGAGTCCGCTCGTCTTCGTCGTTAGGCGCGCCGGCCACCAGTTGCTCATGCATCAGCTGGGCGAGTTCCGAGTGCAGGCGGTTAGCGATCGCGTTGTCGATGCCAGCCGGATCGCCAGGAAGGTTCAGCGTCTTTCGGAGCGCCTCGCGCAGCTCCTCGTCGGGCCTGGGCTGCATCCCGATGAGGACCCGGCAAGGCCCCTCGTCATCGCTCCAGCGGTCGATGTGCGGCGCGATGTCCCGCCAGCCGCGGAGATTAAAGTACCCGACGCAGAAGTCGGCTCGTGAAGATGCATCGAGCGTTTTGCGCAGTGCAGGGAGCAGCCGCGTCCCCGGTGTGAGGTTGTCGAATATGTCCGGCAATCGACCACCCCTTGCTTTGTCCTTGTGGCCCGTGGGCATCCATCTCAGGGGTAGCCTAAGCAACGCTCCTCGAATGGCAAAGACCGAGCTTGAGGCGGGAGAGAGCGACACTGGGCCACCAAGCTGACGCGCCGCGGCGGAAGCAACCCGCTCTACAGGCTGAACCCCCAGACGAAAGTTCGCAGTTCGGTAGCGTTTCGCCCACCAAACTTCCTAAAAGCAAGAACTTTCGAGTTGACGTTCCCGCTGGACCTGTGAGACACGGCCCGCGGTCGCTCGCTCGCGAACTACCGATTGATCACTCTCGGTCTCCAGCGGGGAGGGCTTCGAGTCTCTTCTCAACGTTCATGGCGATGAACGTCACGACCGACGTATTCCAGGTCTGTGGCGGGGTTGGGTTCATGAGAGAACTCCCGCTGGAAGAGTGGATGCGAGACGCCAAGATCTTCCAGATCTTCGAAGGCGCCAATCAAATCCAGCGCATGGTCATCGCCCGCAACATCCAGAATCGGTACTTCGCCTAGGCCTCCTCAGTTCCGCTCGAAGAACACCAACTGTTCCTTACACAGAACAGGCGTGACGTCCGAGCCTGGGCCGATGACGGGTGGATTACACCACGGGCACTTGACTTTATCGAACGTGTATTCGCATAATCAGAGATATCGAAGTCGTACACACATTCTGTGTTGCAAGGAGTAACCCGATGCCTGTGCTCGCCCATGAACCGCCGTTGATCGACGACGAACCGCGGTCGCCAATCTCAGCCACGACGTTGTCCGAGGCAGACCTCAATCAGATCCTCGATCAGCTCGGCGGCAGTCGCGTTTCTCTGGATCGTGCCAGGGGAACGCCAGGCCGATTCGCTGCGTTGTACCAGCGCATACGTCACCGAGAGGCGCACCTGTACAACTCCAGCGAAGTCGACCCGGCATTTCCCGCCCCCTACCTCAAGGCGACGCCGTGGCAGACTGACTTGCTTCGGCGGACCTGGTCGCAACTACGACAGCGTCTGACCGAGCACCCGCTTCGTGTACACGTCGAGCCTCCAGACGACTCACCTTCCGCTCGTCAGGCCGCGGACAACCTGGAGCATGTCCTCGAGCAGGGATTGCGTCAGATCGAGGAGCGTTCGCATCTCTCGCTCCAGGCCGATCTCGGATACGGTCAAGTCTGTCTCTGTTTCGGCGTCCTGCACTGGCAACGGGCGGCCGATCGACTGCCGCCGCTTCCGGCCAGAGAGCAGCGCGGATCGCGCCCTGAGGAGCCGGATGAGCGGCGCCGGTTTCGTCGGGCGCGCTCAGAGGACGGCCCGGCGCTGCCCTGGATCGAGACCGAGGCCAGCCGCCGTGACCGTGACCGGCAGCGCCAGGCGGCGGCCGGATTTCCCTGGGACGTTGAGGTGATCCGCCCCGACCAGTTCGCCTTCGTCGAAGACCACGGATCGGGCAACGGGCTCGGACTGGCGGTCGTGTTGCGCGAGGTTGGACTAGGCGAATATCGCGATCGTTTGCGCGAACAGGACCAGCTCCAGCTGAGAATGACTGCCATCGCCGGTGAGCGTTCACTGGGAATCTCACGGACCGTTGATGTTCCAGGGGTGGAAGATCCATCTGGCGTCGGCTGGGGAGACCGAGTACGGGTCGCATCGGTCTGGACCCGCACCGAGTACTACGAACTCGCGGCATTGGACACTGCAGGCCTTCACAACGGCCGGGGTGCGGACGGCAACCTGCGGCACGAGTGGACGTTGATCAAGTCGCACTCGCATCCGTACGAGATGCCGCCGTTTGCCATCGCCGAGGCCGACACCAACGATCATCCCGACATGATGTTTCGCTGGGAACCCACGCTGGAGGGGATCTACCGGGCCAAGCCCGGTTATGACTACGAACGATCGCTCGGCCGCTACCTGGCCGAACAGACGGTTGTTCCGTTGTATTGGATTCAGCTCCCTGACGGCACCTATCAGACCGATGATGACGGCAGCCGGATGGAAGTACCTCTCGATTCGGCTGAGGTGCGGACATTGCCCGCCGGAGGATCGTTGCATCGGGTCGAGGTTCGCGTCGATCCCGCCTTCGTCGAGTTCCTGCGCATGTCGCACGACGAGTTGGTTGCGGCCGCGCCGGACTCAGGTTCGGTCGAACGCGGTGAGATTGGACCGAACACCCAGCCGCACACGCTGAACCTGCTGCTCGGCTCGCGCAATCTCCAGGTACAGCAACTCAAACGGGCGCAGACCAGAGCCGTCCGCGTCATGCTGCGCAACATGGCGCTGGTCATGGCCAAGCCGCTCGCCGACGGCGGATTCGGCGCGCCGATCTGGGTGTTCGCCAAGGGCAAGAACCGCGGACTCAAGCGCCGCGAGACCGTCTGCGTCGAGCCGTCGGTGATTCCGTCGTTGGATATCGATGTGTGGATTGACCCGTATTCGGCGGCCCAACGTATAGCCGTCCAGGAGCATGGCCGGGCGCGGCTCACCGATCCGCTCGATCCGTTGGACCAGCGGGCCTATCTGGAGCAGTACATCGGCGAGGAGCATGCCGAGCAGGTCCTGTCACGTCATCGACAGTGGCGAATGGAGCAGGCGCGTTTTGAGCGGGAGCTTCGCAGCGTTCGCGGCGATGCCGAGTCGCAGCCTGATGTCGAAGCTCGGACCGACGTTCCGGCATCAACCAGCCTGAAGGGTCACCTGACCCCACTGGGCCGGCTGACTGCCGTGGACGACGACCGCACGGTCAACCCATAACTCAGAGGATGTCGCAGTAGCCAGGAGAAGCCGATGGGCCGAGAACACGAGATTCGCTGCACCAACCAGGATTGTCCCAGCCGCAAGCATCGCGAGCGCGGAGCGCTCGCCTGCCGGGTGGAGGAGCACGCCAACCACGTCACGATTGTCTGGAAGTGTCGTCGCTGCAAGCGCGGTCAGCGCACTCCGCTGCCAAAGTGGTGAGCGGTCGGCGCTTGGCCCGGTTCGTCTGAGCCGCTGATCAGGGCGCAGACTCCCCGTCGGATGGCGCGTCCCTGGTAGCGAACAGCGCGCCGTCAACGATTGCGTAGGAGGCGGTCAGGTCGGATTGGGCGAAGGGCACGGAGGCGGGATCGGCGGTGGTCAGAATGACCTGCTCGACCGCCGAGACCGCTTCGGCCGTTCTGGATCGTCGAGGCGGGTCGAGCTCGCTGAACACGTCATCGAGCAGCAGGATCGGTGAGTCGGAGGAGCGGGCAGCAAGGAAGTCAGCCTCCGCCAGACGCATACTGAGCGCGGCGACACGCTGTTGCGCGCGCGAGGCGAAGTTCGCCGCCGGTCGTCCGTCGAGATCGATCAGCAACTCGTCCCGGTGCGGCCCAACGGAGGTCGTACCGCGCGCCAGGTCACGCCGGCGCGACTCTTGCAATGTCTGCGAATTGGCCGGCGAGTACGACAGACCCAGGATCTCAGCCGGATCGTCGGGCGAGCGCAGGGCCAGGTGCCGATCGGCCGCGAACGTAGAAAGTGAGGCCGCCGCATCGGCGCGAGACTCCCAGATCGGCGTCGCCGACGCTTCCAGCAACTCGTCCCATTGCTGCAGCTCCGACTCAGCGGCTCGACCTTCAACGATGCGTTTGAGCAGAGCATTGCGCTGGGTTAACGCGCGTTGATAGCGGCTCAGATTGCTGGCGTGCGAGCGCTGAAGCTGTCCGACCGCCACGTCCAGGTAACGACGACGAACCGCGGACGAACCAGTCAGCAGTTCGAGGTCGAGAGTCGTGAATTGCACGGCGCGAATCGATCCGAGCGCATCGGACGCTCGCTTCGCGACGCCGTTGACTCGAATCCGCTTGCTTGTCAGCGGAGCGCCGGAGCGCTGTCGGGCGGCCCCGGTGCCACCGCCCGTTCGAGCGGTCAGCGCGACCTCGACCTGCACGGGTTCGGAGTCAGCCAGGGCGGCGCCGGCGATTCGCATCACCTGCGGTGTCTCGATGTTCCAGCGAATCAGTTCGCCCTCAGTCTGCGCGCGCGTCGAGCGCAGCGAGGCGAGCATGTAGGCCGCTTCAATCAAGTTGGATTTCCCCGCGGCATTGGCTCCGCTGATCAGGGTGATCCCGGGCCGCAGATCCAGATCGAGCTCGGCCCAGGAGCGAAAGTTGGAGAGTTGCAGACGGGTCAGATGCACACGTCGGAGTGTATGGGGCGAGTCATCCCCAAACGGCGATTGCGGTCATGATGGCCGCGGTGGCAGCGGTGACGACCGTCACGAGCGCTGCGAACAGGCGCCAGGCAAGGGCACTCATGTCCGACCGCAACTGCTGCATCTCTGATCGCAGTTGCTGCATCTCCGAACGAAGCGCCCCAAACTGATCGTTGACCCGCTCGTCTCGGGCCAGGCCTTCGCGGGCCGCCTCCGCAGTTGCTTCGCTGGCTTCATCGATCGCCTCTGTTTGCTGCTCGGTAAATCCGGCGCTCCGTAGACGGCGAAGAATGGCAACTGGTATAAGTCTCATGATGCAATGGTACCAGCACAGCACTTGGCTGCATGGCACTGCTCCGTCCTGTACCATGCTCCAAACGCCTATGCGGACCTCCCCGCCAGCCACTGGAGTGTTTTGATGGCCACGATTCAGCACGATGTCCCTGGGATCAACCTTGATTGGCTCAATGTCGATACCGACCAGGGGATGGAGATCGAGACCGGCCGCAAGGGTCTAACCCTGGAGACCATCAACCAGATGACCTATGGGGTCGACGACCGCGACGAAGCACGGCAGCGGCAGTGGGCGCCGCGCGGCGCCACCGCCGATCCTCGTTCGCCTTCGAACAGCGTCCAGCACCTCAACAAGGCTGACGTCTGGACCGAGTCGGCGATGCTGCTCTACGAAGAGGCGCTGCAGCGGCAGTGGTCATCAGCCCGGGACATTCCCTGGGACACGATCGAAGATCTGCCTCCCGACCTCGAGCGCGCGATGTGCACGCTATGCACCTTCCTGACCCAGGTCGAGTTCATCGCTGGCGACGTCCCGGGCCGCTACCTGGAGCAGATCCACCCCGAGTTTTTCGAGTCGCAGCTCTTCCTCGGCACCCAGCTGATGGACGAGGCGCGTCACCTGGACGTGTTCCGCAAGCGCACGCTGATCAACGGCGGCGGCATGTCCGGCGCCGGTCTCGGCGCCGTGCAGCTGCTTGGTTCTGATGACTTCACCGAGATGACCGCGCTGCTTCACCTCGTCGGAGAGGGCTTCGTCCAGACCCTCTTCCGGATGGGTGAGTTGATTGCGCAGAACGAGGCCGAGAAGCGCATCTTCCGCCTCTCAGCGCAGGACGAGTCGCGGCACCTCGCCTTCGGCGTGACGCACCTGAAGTACACCGTCGAGACCGAGCCTTGGCGCAAGGAAGAACTGCATCACATCCTCGACATGCAAGAGGCGCTGCTGACGCAGTCTCAGCAGACCTCCCTGACCACCAACCCGCTCACCGGCGAGGCGCTCGCAATCCTCTCAGGCGGCGGTATCGAGCACCTCGATGAGGGCTACAACATGGTCATGCTGATGCGCAAGAAGCAGTTCGTCGAGTACGCCCACCGGCTGGAAGTGATCGGGCTCGACCGCTCCGACCGCTTCGGGCCTGAGGTGTTGGAGCTGGTCGGCGAGAACAACTAGCTTGGCGACATGCACGTGTGCCGTGTAGGGGCGCCCTTTGTGGGCGCCCTACGCGTTTCCGTCGCGCAGAACAGAACTGAGCGACGCTGATCGGATTCCAGGAAGGACCGCCCGCCAGAGCGGTCCGGGCAAGACATCGATGGAAGAGCAGGCCAATGGAACTGTCGACCACGACCAGAGTGCGCGCCAAGAAGGCGGGTTGGTCTGAGGAATTGATCGAGCGGATTGAGGGCTCCGCAGCCACGGACAAGCAAGTCGAGAACCTGGCCCGCGGCGAGCTCAGCGAAGAGAAGATCAGCGGCTGGCTCGACTTTCTCGAAAACCATCCCGACAACCCGTTCGGCAAAGCGCCGTTCAACATCTTCAATTCACCGGCCGAGGTAGGTCTCAAGGCGACTCCGGGTCCCGACGGCTTGCGTCTGCGCGACATCAACATCGGCAGCTACGGCATTGTGCCTGACACGTGGCACCTGCCCAATGACGCGCCGCGGGGAACCGAGTCGACCGGCCTGATCATGGCGGCCGGCTATTCAATCTTCGACAAGGCGGAGGTCTGGTCAGAGAACGCGGTCGACCTGTACGAAGACGCGATCAAGGACCGCTGGATCCCGGCGACCGAACTCGACTGGGAGAACGGTCTGGAAGAGCTGCCCGAAGAACTTGAACGATCCATCGGGCAGATCTGCACGATCTACTCGAACAACGGCCTGGTCGAACAGAAGATCATTGGCCGCTGGCTGGAAGAGATCTCCTACGGCTTCCACGAGGTCAAACTGTTTCTGGCCACCCAGGCATTCGACGCGGGCCGCAAGGTCGAAGTACTGCGCAAGCGTGCGCTGATTAACGGCGGCGGACTGGGGCAGGCGCCACTGGGACAGATTTATCGAGGCTGGTATCAGGGCCTGACCTTCACCGACATGCTGATCGCACTCAACGTCGTCTACAAGAGCTACGAAGTGGCGTTGTTCGAGTCGGCGTCCGAGTGGGCGCAGACCGAAGTCGAACGCGACATCTTCGCCAAAATCGCAACCGACTCGCGCCGACACCTCGACTACGGGCTCGGCCACCTCGAGTGGTACACCCGCTACAAGCCCGAGGCCGATCGTCGACTGACCATCCAGTTCCTCCGCGCCGAAGCGTCCATGGTTCAGGAGATGCGGCTATCGACGACGGAACGCGAGGCGCTCATCGTCTTGTTGGCCGGCGGAGTTGAGAACCTGCAGGCCGGCGTCGACAAACTGAAGACGTTGCGGCAACGACAACTCGACCTGTACACCGAAGGTCTGGCCTCGATCAACTTCGATCGCCCCACGGTGCATCCCGGTCTTGCCGGTCAGGTCAAGGACCCGCTGGAAGGCGGGATCGTCGCCGTCCGCGCGATAGCGCAGAACTAGGTTCAGCCGCCCAACACCGACGCTGACGGATTGGGACAGAGCACACGCAAGGCCCGGGGTTCCACGTCGATGGCGTACGCCGTTGGCGGGCCGATCTCACCGTCGATCTGCATCGGCGGCGTCTCCCCGTGCAAGGTCACTTCCAGACGCCGGAACTTTACGTTGGAGACGCCCGGCCCATGCGGCAGCCAACCGTGGCGGGCGAATGGTGAGAGTGCGAGGGACCGCCACGGGGCGCCCTCAAACAACAGCAGGTCGAGTTCGCCGTCCACAACGGTCGCCTGCGGGTTGACCTCCAGCCAGGTACCCAACATGCGTGTGTTGCCGATCGTCATCAGCCCGACATCGACGGCGCGAGGCGGTTGACCGTCGAGGCTGTAGGAGATCGACCAGGGCCGGCGTCCGATCGCTTCCTGCACCGCGGACAGGAAATAGGCTGGTTCGCCAAGCACGCGCTTGATTCTCCGGCGACGTTCGCTGCCGGCGATCCCGTTGACGGCGGCAGCGTCTAGCCCCCAACTCGCCATCAGTAAGAATCGCTGCGAGGCGATCGAGCCGTCGGCGCGAGTCAACCAAACGCGCCCACTGTCGATCCACATCGCCTCGCCCTGGGTTCCGTCCAGCGCGGCGAGCTGCGCCGTGACTGCGGCCAACGGGGTCATCGGCAGATGCGTTTCATAGGCCCACACGTTGGCCGTGCCCAGCGGGACCGCTCCCAGGGCAGTCTGTGAACCGACGGGCAGGCCTTGCAGGATCGACGACAGAGTGCCGTCGCCGCCGCAGCCGAACATGGCAGCCGCACCGGCCTCGTGCGCTGCGAGCGCCGCCTCCGCAGCCTCCGCCGGACTCCTGGTCTCGACCACGGAGGCTCGGCGTCCAGCCTGTTCAGTGCCGGCCCGGCACATGGCCGTCAACTGGCGCGGGTGCAACGCATTGCCCGAGTTCGGGTTGATGACGAAGACGATGTCGCCTGGCTGAATCTGCATCTGTGCAACATACGCCCAATCCTGACTTGACGGCAGACATATGGCCGCCAGACAGTTCACACCTCGTTGCCACGATCCAGTGCCACAGACGCAAGCATGACGAAGCTCGCTGGATTCCCTCGACGCCGTCGAAATGGTGATGCGGAGCGTGGGATAAGATTGTCTCGATTGGAGCGGGGACGCATGGCGGAGC
>JAPPBN010000022.1:0-95448 GCA_026705025.1 Chloroflexota bacterium
TGGCGTTCTGGAGCGCAAGTTCGGGTGGAGTCGCGAGCGTTCGTCGCAGGCCTTGCAAGCGCTCGAAGACGCCGCGACGGTGATTCAGCCTTCGGGCACGATCGCAGTGATTGACGGCGACCACGCGGACAACCGCATCTTGGAGTGCGCCGTTGAGATTTCAGCGGACTATCTAGTCACGGGTGATCGGCAGCATCTCCTGCCGCTTGAGAAACACGAGGGCGTGGAAATCCTGAGAGCGCCCAGCTTCCTGTCGATCTTGGAGATGCGTTAGCGGTCGTCAAGGTCAACGTCCGGGCGCTGGACCGCTCCCTCTAGCACGTGTCAACTTTTGCAAGAGATGTTCCATATGCGCCACATGATACGCCTCACTCTCGCTAAGATGTTTCGAACATAGATCTAGGCGAGCCCGAGCAGGATCTCGGAGCTACACCTCGAAGTCGAGCGGACGAACACGACAAAGAGATTGAGAGGACCACCAATGGAAGCCAGTACTGGACGAACGCCGGTCGCGCTCTATGCGCGAGTCTCCAGCGAGCGCCAGGACGTCGATCTCTCCGTCGCCGCACAGCTTCGCGCCCTGCGCGACTTCGCCGACCGGCACGGCTACGTCGTCGCCCGCGAGTACGTTGACGAAGCCGAGAGCGGCCGTGTTGCGGATCGGCCGCAGTTCCGAAAGATGCTGGACGAGGCCTCGGAATCCGATGCGCCCTTCGAGGAAATCCTGGTCTGGAAGTTCTCGCGCTTCACCCGTAAGCGCGAGCACGCGGTCGCCTTCAAGTCGATGCTGAGGCGGCGAGGCATCCGAGTCACGTCGATCACCGAGCACGCCGACGACTCTCCCACGGGAAGGTTGATGGAGGCGATCATCGAGAGCGTGGACGAGTTCTACTCGGAAAATCTCGCCCAGGAGGTCCGCCGCGGGATGCGCGAGGCCGCTTCCCGCGGGTTCTTCATGGCGCCGGTCGCGCCCTTCGGATTCCGGCGTGTGAAGGTCCAGGACGGCGCCAAGGAGAGACCCAAACTGGAGATCGACGAAGCCGCCGCTCCTGTCGTGAAGGAGATCTTCGACAAGGCGCTCCGCGGACACGGCCTCAAGGACATATGCCGCGACCTGAACGAGCGCGGGATCACCAACAGAGGCCGGCGCTGGCAGCGGGCGAGCCTGCACAAGCTCTTGGTCAACGAGGCGTACACCGGAACGGCAGTCTGGGGAAAGACCAATAGGGGAAAGAAGGCGTCCGACCCAGTCCGTGTCGAGGGAGCGTGGCCCGGCATCGTCTCGCGCGAACTGTTTGACGCCGTCGGTCAGGCAATGCGTGAGCGGGCTCCAGCGATGCGACCGCCGGCGCGCGTGGGCAGCAAGTTCCTCCTCAGCGGATTGCTGCGATGCGGAGTCTGTGGCAGTCCCTTCAGCATTCAGAGTGCGAGGAGCGGGAAGTTCGCTTACTACGTCTGCAGCAAGCTCATGCGCGAGGGCGCCGGCGCGTGCGAGTCGCGCTACCTCAACGCGCCCAAGGTCGAAGGCTTCGTGGTCGACAAGATCAAGGAACGCATCCTCACCGACGAGACGATCACGGAGCTCGTGACTCTCGTCGCCGAAGAGGTCGATCAGGTGGCCGGGGAGTTGGGCGGCAAGCTCGAGGCGGTTGAGGGCGAACTAGCTGACGTGCGCAAGCGGCTGTCGCGACTCTACGAGGCCCTCGAGACGAGCGACCTGACGATGGAAGTGCTGTCGCCACGCATCTACTCGATGCGGCACCGCGAGGAGCAGCTCATGGCCGCACAGGAAGATCTGATCCGCCAGCTTGAGAAGCGCCGCGTCGATCTGCCAAGCACCGAGGAGATCAGGGAGTACGTAAAGGACTTCCGGGAGTTCCTTCAGCAGGGCACGTTCCCCGAGCGGAAAGCGTTGATTCGTAACTTCGTCCAAGAGATCGAAGTGGTCGGCGACCAGGCCACGCTGACCTACACGATTCCCATGCCGTCGGACGGCGCGACGAAGGAAGAAACGTCCGTTCTCTATTTCGCCAACTCTGGCCTACCAAACGACACTGTACTGCGAACTCCTTCGCTCAATTCAACGTCCGCCAAATCCCCGCCTCGAAGCGGGCTGTCCTGCGGCGTCGGAATCGTGTAGTGAATCACCGCTCGGCCAGGACGGACCGCGATTCGCTTGACGAACGAGTGGATGAACGACTTCGCCTCGGTCACCTCGCTGGTTTGCAGAAACTCGCTCATCTCTTCGGCGAACATCGCGACCATGTCCGCACTGTCGAGCAACTCCCGGCGCTCCGTTAGGGCCAAGCGCGCCTGGTCTGCGGCTTGATCGAGTTGCGCTTGGCGCTCCTGATGCACCCGAAGGCGCGGAAGAATGTCGTTGACCTCCATGTCTGAGCTTTCAACGATGTGCCACAGACGGTCCATCTTCCGCCGCACTTCCTCTTGCTCCGCCTCGATCGTCTCCAGCCGCTCACGCTCTTCTCGAGCGACGCCGTCCATCTCTTCGTCGACCAGCTTGACCAGTTCGCGAATGTTGCTCTCCGTGAGAATGTGAGCCCGGATCTGCTCGATGATCAGGCGCTCGAATCGACTGGCATTGAGCCGAGGCGTCTCACAACTCTTGCTGCCGCCGTTGAGGATCGACTGACAGACGTAGTAGCTGTACTTCCCGCCCTTAGCCTCTGCTGCAGTCAAGGCCTTGCGACAGAGCTCGCAGCGGACCAGACCGCTCAGCAGGTATCGACTGGCTGCCTGGCGCGGGTTCAATCGCTCCGGGGCCCGCGATTGAAGTGAATGTCCGACCCTCTCGAACTCCTCCCGCGACACGATGGCTGGAAACGCCTGCTCAACGCGCACCGGCGGAGCGCCGCTCTTATCCGTCAGACCCCAGACCAGCGTGCCCGTGTAGGACTCATTGACGAGCATCTTGTTGATCGTCGTCTTCAGCCACTTCTTACCGCGCGGACTCGGAATGCCCTCGGAGTTCAGACCCTTGGCAATCTGCAGCACACTCTCCCCTGCGAGCGCCATGTCGAAGATTCGTCGCGCCACGGCGTCCGCCGGAGGGTTCAATTCCAGCCGCGGCCGCTTCTTGGGACCGTCCTGGACATGGACCCGCCGATAACCGTAGGGCACGTAGGGGCTGACCCAAAATCCTCGCGAGGCTGCTTCCCGCATCCCCCGCTTGACCTCCTGGGCGAGGTTCTCCGAGTAGAACTCGTCCACGCTCTCGATGATCGCCTCCATCAACTTGCCTGTCGGCGAATCATCCGCGTGCTCGGTGATCGAGGTCACGCGGATCCCTCGCCGCCGGAGCATGGACTTGAAGGCGACAGCGTGCTCTCGTTTGCGCGTGAAACGAGAGAACTTCCAGACGAGGATCTCCTGAAACGGGGCATCGGCTTGCGCCGCCTCATCGAGCATCTTGCGGAACTGGGGGCGGTCCGCGACTCGGCCACTCTCCGCCTCATCGACGTACTCGCGCACCACGAGGTAGCCATTGCGCTCGGCGTAGTCACGCAAGGCCCTGAGCTGTGCTGCGACCGAAAGGTCGACATCCTGGCGATCGCTGGAGACGCGGGCGTATAGGGCTGCCGGAATCGACTCTGTCGGCTGCTGCATGGGAGGCTCCTCTCGCGGCGACTGCGTTGCACCGCGTTCCATGTTCGAAACATCGTAGCCAGTCTTGTCGGCCTCGGCATTGTCGCGGCCGTCCGATCGGCGCGATTTCGACATACGGGAGACACCGCTCGGCCCCTGATTACGCCCTTGCTCCGCCCTCATCCCGAGCATCGGCCGCGCCGGCTGCCCAGCCGCCTGCTGCAACATTTGCCCCACGATTGGCAAGGGAGCCCTGACAGGGAGTGGGCCAGTGCAATCGAGCGGCATCTGGGATGGCGCTCGATGCTCCGGTGGTATCCAACACAGGCTTTCGTGACGACAACGGGCGGCGGGCGGGGTGGGGTGGGGCTGCGCCTACCGGAACTGCTGGGCACGGGTGGTTGGGGCAGTGGACTGCTGTCCAAGCAACTGTCCGTACTGCTCGAGGCGGTGGCGGTCGGGGGCCCGGGCGCCCCAGGCGCGCCAGCTGCGGCCCAGCACGCCGTGCTCACGGAGGGCGTCGAGGTTGCTGCTCAGGAAGGGGGCGGGGCTGACCTGCTCAGCCGTGTCAAGGAAGGTGGATTCGGCCCGCTCGGTCTCGAACAGGAAGAGCACGAGCGGCAACTGGCCACCGTGGTCGGGCCGGACATAGCCGCTTCCGAAGTAGCGTCGGTAGGCGCGCAGCCGCTCGGGGACACGCCGGGGCGTGGTGGCGCGGCGTTCGAACTCGACTAGGCACCAGTGCCAGTCGTCACCGGCGCGGAGCTGGAATGAGGCGTCGGGGTAAAGCGGGTAACGGGTCCACTGATGCTCGTAGCTGATCTGCGAGCGCTGGTTGGGCAGCAGGTCAAGCAATTCGTGGTCGGAGGAGCGGGCGGCTTCGGCGCTGAGCGTAGCGCAGAAGTCGGTGACGCCGGCCTGGTGTCGGTGTTGGTTCGCCGCGGTCTGCACCAGGGAGCCGATGTAGCCTTCTTCGTCTCGCACGGGCGTCCAGCGGTCCAGGGTGGGTCCGACGGCGGCGCGATCGCGGCGGGCAAGATTGGTCAGGCCGGCGTCGGAGAGGAGGTAGCCCAGCTCCTCGCGCTGGATCAACCCATGCCCGCGCAAGGCGTGGAGGACCTGGTTGGCTCGGCGCTCGCTGACCCCGTCCATCAGTCCGGCCAGCTGAGTGGGCGAGCAGAAGGGCCAAGCGGCGAGCAGGTCGAGCGCGCGTTTCTCGGCGCGGCTGAGCCTGAGCGACAGGGCCTGGTCGAGTTGATCAGCCGGGTCGGGCAAGTCGGAGCGGGACGCGTTGACCGATTGCCGCATCGGCGAACGGCTGAGACTGGGATAGGCCTCGGCCAACCGGTGCGCGTGGGCGACGATGGTGGACAACGGCACATCCGGCTCGAGTGTCGGCGTCGAGGCGAACCCGTAACCGCCCTGCTGCCAGACCCGAGGCTCGCCCCCGACGGCGATCACGTCGCCCGTGACCGCGACGAGCGTCTCAGTGTGCGTGGACGGCTCGGCGATGGTCCGCATGACGCGGCGCATGCCCTGCTCCGACTCGGTCAAGATCAGCGTGAGCAGTGGCCGCTCGGTTGCCTCCATCCGCTCGATCGTGCGGATGCGGTAGCGCAGGCTGGCGTTGGTCAGCATCGGTCCCTGGCGCACGAGGCCCAGCGTCCCTCCGCTGGGCAGGCGCAACAGGAGGTCGTAGGGGCCGGTGCGGCAAAGGTTGACGACCACCGGCGCGTCGCTCGCGTCCAAGGTCGCGATGATGGAGGCGACGCGGTACAGCTCCGCCACGGCGTCCAGACGCTCGGCCAGGACTCGGAACCAGTGCCGCGAGACCGGGTAGAGCCGCATCAGACGCTCGGTCCCGGCCCGCTCGCCCAAGGCCAGGGTGGCAATGCCCTCCCGCGTGGGGAAGAAGCGCCGCTGCGGCCGCGCGCCCAGCAGCTGCAAGCGGTGCGGTCGCGAGTCGGCGAGTCCCTTGCCCGCCAGCCGCGCGAGCCGTTCCCGCAAGGTGCTGGCCGGCAGCCTGACGAACGCCGCCATCTCGTCAACCGTCGCGAGCGGCGTGTGGCAGAGCGCCTCGACGGTCTGCTTGTCCGCGGTCGTCAGCCGCGGACGCAGTTGGTACGCATCGACCGCCCCGCTCATCGGGCGCAAGCGCTCGGCCGCGCGGCGCAACTCCCAGGTCGACTCTCCGACCTCGGCAGTTACGGCGGCGACCAGCTTCGGGCTGACGTGATCCGTCCACAGGAATCGCCACAGCGTGGAACGCGACACGCTGTACTGGTCGGCGGTGCGCAGCGCGCCTCGTCGCCACGCGCGCGCGCGCAGGTACTCGCGGACCGCTTCAATCTGCTCGGCCGATGGCAGGCGCTGCACGGCGGATCGAACCTTTCTCGGGGACGGCCATCAGTTCGAGTGTGCCTGCGGTTGAGCCGCTTGACCATGGCGCGGACGCCGGGTTCGACATCCGGCATTGCGTCCTGCGCGACACTCAGAGCACGACGAACGCCAAGTAGCCAAACGGGCGTGAAGGCGAGACCGCACGCAACGAGGCGATCAACGTGCTGCTATGGCACCTACTCCGCGGCTACGGCATTGCTGCCCGCGCTAAACAACGCAGCCGCGGCGAGCGAGTCGAGCCACAGGGCTTCCCGGTCGTGCTCGGCGCGTTGGGTGGCTGGCCGCTGCCATGCTCGCCGGCGAGGTCGCACTCCGATGCCTACAGGGATCGCCCGGGCTGCTCAGCTGCCGCTGCGGGGCATGTCGCCTCCGACACCCCCGTTTCGCGCGGTCAGCCGCGAGGCTGAGTTCGAAGTCGGGGGCGTGTCCAGAAATCCAAACTTGACTGCATCGGCAATCGGAGGCCGGATCTCCAGTCCTGGGCTGGTCTTCAGCCAGCTACCAGCCAGGAGAGTCGATAGTCGTAGCGGATTCTGGGGCACTACGCTCCAGCGATACGGGACTGCAGAGCTCAGGACTTGAACGGGGCTACGGCATGACCAGCGAAATCCTAGACAATTATCGCCATAGGGTCGTCGACTATCTGAGAGCTCAACTCGGTGAATCAAGCGCCCTCCGAATCGTCTCGGCATACTTCACCATCTACGGCTACGAGCTTCTCGCCGACGAACTGAGCAGGCTCGACGAAACCCGGTTTCTCTTTGGCGATCCCTCTTCAGTGGATGACCTTGATCCCGGAGAGAAGGACGAGAGGGCTTTCCTGCTCACTGAAGACGGCCTCACGCCAACGCAGTCGATCGTTCAGAAGGGTCTCGCACGAGAGTGTGCACGGTGGCTAGATGGAGAGTCAGTCGCTGTCCGATCCGTCAGAAAGGCTAATTTTCTTCACGGCAAGATGTACCTGGCCGACAGGGCCGGCCTCCTCGGCAGCTCGAATTTCACTAAGAACGGACTTGGCGGGAGCCAAAGGCCGAATCTCGAGATCAACCTGACGATCCCCGACGAGACGACCTTGGCTGAACTTCGAGAGTGGTTCGACAACCTCTGGGAAGATGAGCGACGGACTCAGGACGTAAAGCAAGATGTCCTCAAAGCCCTTGATCGACTTGGCAAGGAGTACTCGCCCGAGTTCGTCTACTTCAAGTCGCTCTTCGAGTTGCTCAAGGACAGAATCGATTCCGATCTCGACAACGACGAAGTTCTGAAGGACAACCACCTCTTCGAAACGGCTGTCTGGAACGCCCTCTACGAGTTCCAGAAGGACGGAGCGAAGAGCATTATCGCTCGCCTAGGACTGCACGGAGGCTGCATCCTCTCTGACAGCGTTGGTCTTGGCAAGACATACACCGCTCTGGCGGTTATCAAGTATCACGAGCTACGGAACGAACGCGTCCTTGTCCTCTGCCCACGGAAACTCCGAGACAACTGGGCGCTCTACCCGTCTCACCTCGGCCACCAGGACAATCCCTTTTCGGAAGATCGATTCGGGTACACCCTGCTCTCACACACAGACCTGTCGAGGGAAGAAGGCAAGGCGGGAGACATCGATCTGGCGAAGTTCAACTGGGGTGGATACGACCTGGTCGTCATTGACGAGTCCCACAACTTCCGCAATGACGGAGGAGCGCGCTACGAACGTCTCCTTGAGGAGATCATCAAGGATGGGTCGAAGACCAAGGTGTTGATGCTCTCCGCCACACCGGTGAACACTTCCTTACTGGACCTCCGCAACCAGATCTATCTGATGACCGAAAAGAACGATGCGCACTTCCGGGCCGATCTGGGTATCGCCAACGTGGGTCGAGTGTTGGGCGAAGCGCAACGTGCGTTCAAGAAGTGGGAGGATGAGCAGCGCGGCAGCAGCCAGTCTGACAAATCGCAGCTGTTGGCGCGGCTCGGCGCAGACTTCCTGCGACTGCTCGATGGCGTCTCTATCGCACGTTCGAGGCGGCAAGTGACGCAGTTCTATGCGGCCGAGATGGAGCGCATCGGCCAGTTTCCCCGCCATTCGAAACCAGAAAACCGTTATCCGGCCACGGACTTGCGCGGCGAACTCTCCTATAAGGCGCTGGCGAAGCAGATCGGCGCGTTCGAACTCTCCATCTACCGCCCCTCGGACTATCTGGTCGACAAAGAGCGCCAGCTGGAGCTTGACGCTGAGCGACGGCGCCAGAACTTCAACCAAAAGGACCGAGAGCATTATCTCGTGAAGATGATCCTGACGAACTTTCTCAAGCGCCTGGAGAGTTCTCCCCGCTCACTGCAACTCACGCTCCAACGAACGATTCAGAAGATGGACGATCTCATAGTGAAGATCGAGCGGTTCGAGCTGAGGGAGTCTGAAGTAGAGATCCAGAGCGACTATCTGCCCGACCAGGATGACGACGACGACGACTTTCTCATCAACCGAGCGCGAAACCCCTACCACCTGAGAGAACTCGACCTTCCCCGCTGGCGGAACGACATCGCCAAGGACAGAGATACGCTCGCCGCAGCGCTTAGAGTCGTCTCGGCGATCACACCTGAGCGCGACGGCAAGCTATCCGAGATCCGGACTGCTCTCCGCCACCGTGTAACAAATCCAACAACCGACCTGGACGGCCTGTCCAATCGAAAGACGCTGGTCTTCACCACATTCAAAGACACCGCCGAGTACCTCTACAAGGAACTGGTGGATGACGCGAGTGAGCTTGGACTCCGCATGGCGATGGTCTCTGGCGACTCAGTTCGAGACAGCTGCGGGGCAACTGAGTTCAACTCGGTCTTGACCGACTTCGCCCCCAAAGCACGCGTGCGTTCGGAGACGAGATACGACCAGGACGTCGACCTCCTCATCGCAACGGACTGCATCTCCGAGGGACAGAACCTCCAAGACTGCGACACGGTCATCAACTACGACATTCATTGGAATCCGGTCCGGCTAGTCCAGCGATTCGGACGAATCGACCGCATCGGCAGCCGCAACGCTGAGGTCAGGATGATCAACTACTGGCCGACCGACGACATGGACGCATATCTGAATCTGGAGAGCCGCGTCTTGGCCCGGATGGCTTTGGCTGACACGGCGGCAACGGGGGGCGACGACCCGTTCAACGAGGACGAAGTGAGGGAAGGCGCTCAGTTGGAGCTCAACTTCCGTGATGAACAGCTCAAGCGCCTTCGAGAGGAGGTCCTGGACCTCGATGACCTCTCGGACACCATCGTCATGAGCGATCTCTCGATGGACTATTTCTTCGCCCAGCTGAAGCAGTTCCTTGAGCAGAACCGGGAGGAACTGGAGGCGACGCCGAAGGGTGTATACGCCATCGCCTCCAACCCAGAGGACGGTCCTGGACCGGGAGTCCTCTTTCTGCTGCGACAGCGCAACTCAGGAACGAGGACCCGGGAGCGGACAATCAGCCCGGTGCATCCCTTCTTCCTGGTGTTCATCAAGGCCGACGGCACGATCCGCTTTGGTGCCGGTGGTGCGAGGCAGGTGCTGGAGACCTTTGAGCGCGCCGCAGTCGGAGTCACAAGGCCCCTCATGGCCCTCTGTGACGAGTTCAACATGGAGACAAAGCAGGGCAAAGACATGCGGGAGTATGACGACCTGGTCACGAAGGTGCTAGGCCACGTCCGCCAAGCTGAGTACTCGACGGCCGCGAGTAGCCTGTCTCGGGACGCTCCACGCGGTGGCGTCCTTCCCAAGGTATCCGAGACGCCGCGCTCCCCAGAAGACTTCGAGTTGGTCACATGGCTGATCATCAAGTGACGGATCGCAAGGCTGAGATCAACCAGGCCCTTGATGCGTGCAAGGATGGCGATTTCCACGCCGGGGCGAAGGTCCTCCTCGGATCACTCGGGTACTCCAGCGAACGCACACTTGCCGGCCAGACCGGAGGCGTGAGTGACTTTTTTGATGCGTTCCAGCTTGATGTGCCCGTCACACAATCAGAGGCAGAGTTTCGAGACGAGGCTGAATCCGCTCATCTGATTTTCCAGATCACCAACGAAGAAATCGCTGCTGAGCTGCAGCAGTCATTTTTCACCGAAAGTGGATTGGACAAGGACGAGGAACGCAGCTTCCTCTTCGTTGCGGTTGAGCTCCGCGGTGATCAGTATCCTCGCGGCAAGTACGCGCAGTTCGCCCGCGAGGTCAATAGGCGTCCCCATCCGCCCACCGTAGTTCTCTTCCGCAGCACATCGGGACTGGTGACGCTGGCCTTTCCGCACCGCCGACCTAGCAAGCGCAACGGCGAACGCGATGTTCTCGGCAAGGTCTCGCTAGTCCGAGAGATCGACCCGACGAAGCCACACCGCGGCCACATTGACATCCTCAATGAACTTGCTCTTGAGAAGCGGGTCGAGTGGATGGAGAGGCAAGGCAGGTCTCAAGATTTTGACGGACTCTATGCTGCCTGGCTCGACACACTCGATACCGAGCAACTCAACAAGCGGTTCTACAAGGATCTGTTCAGGTGGTTTGAGCGCGCTTGTGAAGTCGCTCTATTCCCGAGTTCCGGTCCCAGGGTGTTGCCCTCCCAGGAACACGTGATCCGCTTGATCACCAGGCTGCTCTTCGTCTGGTTCATCAAGGAGAAGGGCCTTGTCGCCGAAGAGCTGTTCGTCGAGCATCGCGTTGGAGAGCTGCTCAAGGACTACGACGGCAAGGACGGCGATTCCTACTACCGCGCCGTCTTACAGAACCTCTTCTTCGCCACTCTCAACACCGAGATTGGCCGCCGCGGTTTCAGCAGCCTTCGCAACCGCACTCACCGCGACTTCTCGCGCTACCGCTACCGCGACGAGATCGAAGATCCCGAGGCCTTGCTGGCGCTCTTCCGTCAGACACCGTTCATCAATGGAGGGCTGTTCGACTGTCTCGACAGCGAGCAGGGCGTCCGTGATGGCGGCTGGCGAATCGATTGCTTCACCGACAATCTGGCGCAACGCGACGGCCTCTCGGTCCCTAATCGTCTGTTCTTCGGCACCGAGGACAAGTCGCCAGGGCTAATCACCCTGTTCAATCGCTACAAGTTCACAGTCGAGGAGAACACGCCTATCGAGCAAGAGGTGGCCCTTGACCCTGAATTGCTGGGGAAGGTCTTCGAGAACCTACTCGCTGCCAACACCCCCGAGACCGAAGTGTCCGCTCGCAAACAGACCGGCTCCTACTACACGCCGAGGACCGTCGTTGACTACATGGTCGACGAGGCGCTCGTCGCCTCCCTCCTGGAGCAAGTCAATCCGACCAAAGGTAGCGAGGATGTCACCAAGTGGTGGCGCGATCGGCTCGAGTACCTGTTCGACTACGATGACGCATTCAACGACGCCTCCGAGCTCTTCACCGACGACGAGGGCAGCTCTGTTGTCCGCGCCATCGCTCGAACCACAGTGCTTGACCCCGCCGTCGGCTCCGGGGCCTTTCCAATGAGCGTCCTGCACAAGCTCACCCTTGCCCTACGCCGGCTCGATCCAGGCAATGAAAAGTGGCAGGAGTTACAGAAAGAACTGGCGTTGGCTCGGGTTCCCGCCGCCTTCGAGACTCGAAACCAAAGAGAGCGTGAAGAAGAGCTTCAGGGGATCAGCGACACCTTTGAGCGCTACCGGGACTCCGACTTCGGGCGCAAGCTCTACCTGATACAGAACAGCATCTTTGGCGTCGACATCCAGCCCATTGCCACCCAAATCGCCAAGCTGCGCTTCTTCATTTCGCTCGCCATTGAGCAGGAACCAGACCCCAGCGCCGACAACTATGGCATCAAGCCCCTGCCCAATCTTGAAACCCGTTTCGTCGCCGCCAACGCACTACTCGGGTTGGCTGAGGGTGCGCAAATCCCCTTGGGTGGTCTGAATGAGATCCAGAATCTCAACGAGCAGCTACGCGCGACCAGAGAGCGCCACTTTCACGCCAACACAAGGTCTAAGAAACTAGATCTCATCGCAAGGGACACTCAGCTCCGTCACGAGTTACGATCCGAATTGGCCAAAGCCGGCGTATCGGATGCCGAGAGCATCGCTACATGGGATCCTTACGACCACAACGTCCGCGCCGACTAGTTCGACCCAATATGGATGTTCGGCTTCGGCGGAGGCTTCGACATCGTGATCGGCAACCCACCTTACGTTCGGGCTGACTCCAGCCCAGAACATCTCGCCTTGCGAAACCAGATCGAAGCGAGCGGCCAGTACGAGACTCTCTGGGAAAAGTGGGATCTGTTCGTCGCATTCATTGAGCGAGGATACAAGCTCTCGAAACCCGGAGGCTTCACTACCATGATCGTCTCCGACGCATATTGTCATTCGAAGTATGCTCAAAAGTCGCAACGGTGGTTTCTCCGGAACAGTCGTATAGTTCACTTGGACTTCCTCAGCAACATTCGAATCTTCGAAGCTACAGTTCGGAACATCACATTCCTCTTCCAGAAAGTCGAAGGGCTACAAGAAAAGCCTCAAAGGCGAGTGCACGATCCAGAAATCGGCACCTTTTCGCTTCTGAAGTCGAACCAACAGATGAACCTCACGTATCGGGCATTCTTCCCGGAGGACATCGCTGGAATCGACATTGCGACACCCACCCTTGCGCTGCGAGAGCTTTGCTACATTAGCAAGGGGATGGTTGCGCACGCGGACGAAAAGAGGGTGCGCGGGGCTTTCAGGCTGCACGACCTGGTATCCGAAGTGAGAAGCGCGATTCACTGCAAGCTGTTTGTGGAAGGGAAGCACGTCGCTAGGTGGACCTTCCTCGAGGACAAGTGGATCGAATGGGGTACAGATCGTGCACCCGCGCTTTTCAGCCGTCCAACGTTTCCCGAACTCTATTCGGTTAGTGAAAAGCTATTGTCAGCTGACATGGCTGCCAATACACCTGCATTGCGAGTGGCCTATGACAATCGCCAGCGGCACCATAATCACTCGGCATGGTCTTTCGTGCCGTGGCATAGTCTGTCAGGAGTGCGAAACAGGTCGATGATAAAACAGGCACGATACGAAGACGAAAGACTGGCGGGCTCCGGTAAACTCGACCGTCACGAGGCGGAAGCGACCAGTCGACAGATCGATGTCAAGTTTCTCCTTGGCGTGATGAACTCCAGTTTCGCCCGTGCTTTCTTGAGAGCGAACAGGCGGAGCAACATCCACCTGTATCCCGATGATTGGAAGGAGTTGCCCATTCCTCTTGCCTCGCGGGAACGGCAACAGCCAGTTGTCGCTCTGGTTGATGACATCCTGATCGCAAAGGCCAACGATCCTGACGCAGAAGCGACCGACCTCGAAGTAGAGATCGACCGCCTCGTCTACAGCCTTTATGGCCTGACCGAGGAGGAGATACTCGTCATCGAAGGGCGGGTGTAGGGCTGGGGTCTGAGGGGACACGTTCCCCTCGGAGCCGGCAGACATTCGCAAGCCGCGCTCTAATGCAGTTGCTCCGTAGTCTGTTGGATTGCAGTCGCCCCGACAATCTCACCACGCGTGATGAACAGGATCTCCGTGTTGATTCGGTCCGAATCACCTGACGAAGCGAGGTGATATTGTGTCCGGCGTGGGAACGCGCTATGCGGGGATCGACAACATGCGGGAGTAGACCGGTCGTCGCAGGCCTCTCTGCCGACACCCACGTCGGATAACTCACACGACTCAGGTAGGATGGTGGACTATGGCAACTGCACGAGCAGTGAAGCGAACTATCCACTTCTACGCGATAGACGTAGGACGCGATGACGGTGGAAAGCCGCTACACTTCAATCACTCGCTGCTCTTGGAGGCAGTCGAACGCCTGGAGTTTCGGCATGACAGTGGTCCCAGTCGATATGAATGGGAACCTGACAACCAACGGCTCTGCGCCTTCTTCGAACCACCAGGATCTCGGGACTCCCTAAAGTTCTGCCGACTGCGGACAGATGACCTTCCTGAAATTGAGGAACATGGAACACTGCTACCGCTTGAGCTTCGCGACCAGGCCGGCCTCGCGGAAGCAACACACGTCGTGTTCTTCAACGACAACGTCGCAGGTGTCTTGCACAACACCAAAGGACCTCCCCTTAGTCGATTGGGTTGGTACCTAACTGCCAAATCCGACAACTTCTTGCGTCCAATACAGTTCCGCCCTCTTCTCCGGACGGAGCCAGCAGGCCGGCTCGCTGTATTGCAAGATCTCCAGAAGCTGACGCTTGAGATTTTTCCTTCTTACAAGGCGGCTGTGCGAGCTGCCGATCGGTCGCTTGGGGACCTGTTTGATGCAATAGAAGAGGTCGTCGGCAACGGATCAACCATAAGAGCCGAAGTTGCTTTCCCAGATGGATCGGGTCAAGGCGGTCTATCAAGGTTCCTTAGGCCTCTTCTCATGTTGGCGCAAGACCCAAACGTCGAAGAGAACGTCACCGCGTTTCGTGTAGAGGGACTGCATGGAGATACGGGCCAGATAGGCCCGATCGATCTCTTGGGAGATCGGATCGTCTCGCGAAGGAAGAGCGTCAACCTAAAGGAGCGCGGACGCACGGTGGACTCCCAGTCCGCCTTCGGGGCGATCCGAGACGCGTACTCTGAACTGCGAGCAGATATCGAAACTGCGTCCTCGGTGTCCCTCCGATGAAGCTGCTCGTCTTCTGGCGGATCCACTTCTTGCGCGTAGAACTCGCTGCTGCAGCTGTTTGCGCGGGTATCGCAGCGCTGTACCTCTTCGTGCTCAGTGACCCGTGCATCGCGGAAAGCGTGGTCTTTGGGAATCGAGGTACTGTCTACCGAACGTCCGCAACAGTGGGTGCCACGCTGGCAGGCCTCGTAGGAACCATCGTGGCCATCGTCTTCGGACTCATCGACACTCAGCGGTTGCAGCTGCTGCGAGAGAGTCAGCACCGAGAGACCCTGTTGAGGGTGTTCTTTAGCACTATCCGCTCTTTGGGGCTGCTCGTCATCGTGTCGTTTCTAGGCCTCATCATTGATCACCGGAGCGACCCGATCATGGGCATGGCGGTTGTCTTCGTGTACGCGGCCCTGCTGTCCTTGTTCCGCATGGCGCGGTCGATTTGGGTCTTGCAGCGGATCGTCAGAATCATGGCGCTGCCGTCACCGTCTGGCCAATGAGTCCTCGTAAGGCCTGTTTGAGAGTCCTACCATGAGCTCACTGCCGCCGCCCCAATCTTCCCCTGACCATCTCCTCCGATACACTGACCGCCAGGAGACCCGCCATGCCGACTCGCGTCCGCGCCCGCTACGTTGACGGCAAGCTCGAACTGCTCGATCCGCTTAGCCTCCCCGACGGCTGCAAGGTGATGCTCGAAGTCGCAGAGGACTCGTCCGACCAAGATTCGCAAGGCTCGTGGCTGTTAGAGCTCGTGGACGAAGTGCACGGCGAGTATCCACCGGAGACTTGGGAAGACCGCCCGACGGACTTCGTGCGACACAAGAAGCACTATCTGTACGGCCAGCCCAAGCACCCCGATGACTGATGGCGGCGCTATTCGCCGACTCGGGCTATTGGATTGCGCTGATCGACAGCAGGGATCAGCTCCACTCACGTGCGCGCGCAGTGTCGGCTCGACTGAACGATGCCGAGATTGTCACGACTCAGATGGCGTTGGTCGAGACGCTTGCCTCCCAGGCAGGGAGCGGGGAGCGAGCCAGATTGGCCGCCACTCGACTGGTTGAGCGGCTGGTACAGAGTCCCCGGGTTGAGATCATCCCGCAGACCGACGCCCAGTTTCAGGCTGCGTTCGAACGCTACGCCGCTCGCCCGGACCAACGCTGGAGTCTGACTGACTGTGCCAGCTTCATCGTGATGGAAGAGCGCGGAGTCTCAGAGGCGCTGGCCTACGATCGCGACTTTGAACAGGCTGGCTTCACTGCTCTTCTCCGCCACGAGACACTCTGACGGTGTACGAGTGATCGTCCGAACCAACCCTACTCCGGGTCGCTCTGAACGTCGTTCGTGATACCGTCGCCGCACCAAGATGCCTGGAGGGGTTGGGAGGCGATTCCCATGGACCGATCCAATGGCGGTGTCCGGCTGAGCGCGGGGGACTTGGTCGCGGATCTCCATTGCCATCACTTGACAAACCTGAATCTCGAAGTCGCCAACGGGGAACGTCAGAGGCCAGTTCGCTCTGAGCCACTCTTGGAGCACCTGCGTGAACGCGGCCTAGCCCATGAACGCGATTACCTAGCTCATCTCGAAGCTGGTGGCGCCCCGCTGACGAGGATCGACGCGGATCGTGTCGACACCGCAAGCGTGGCGGCGACGCTGGAGGCTATGCGAGCTGGAGACGAATTCATCGTCCAGGGGACGCTCGCCGATGGCGTCTGGGTCGGTCGTCCCGACGTGCTACGCCGGGTCAACCAAGTGAGCAAGCTCGGAACATGGTCCTATGAGGTGGTGGAGACCAAGCTGGCTCAACAGACAAAGATCGGCACGATCCTCCAGCTCTGCCTCTACTCGTCCTTGCTGGAAGCTGCTCAGGGCGTTGCGCCCGAGCACATGTCCGTCGTTGCACCGTGGACAGGATTCAACCGGCAGGACTATCGCGTGAGTGACTACTCTGCCTACTTCCGGTTGATTCGAGAACGGCTCCAGGCTGCCGTTGCCAACGGCGGTCGATCTGAAACGTATCCAGAGCCCAATCCCCATTGCGACGTGTGTCCCTGGGATGAGGCCTGTCGTGATCAGCGACGCCAGGATGACCACCTGAGCTTGGTGGCCGGCATTTCTCGGTTACAGCGGGAGGAGTTGGTCCTGCAAGGGATCAGCACGATGGCCGAACTGGCGGCTGAGCCGCTGCCGCTGCGCTGGCAACCGGGCCGAGGTGCAACGGAAAGTTACGAACGGCTGCGAGAGCAGGCGCGTGTTCAGGTCGCGGACCGTCAAAGCGCGACGCCGGTCTTCGAGCCGCTAGACCCTGAGCCCAGTGCTGGCCTCAATGCGCTGCCCGAGCCATCGGACGGGGACATCTTCCTCGACTTTGAAGGCGCGCCATCATTCGGTCCGGGCGGGTTGGAGTACCTCATCGGCTACATCGCAACCGAGCCCTCGGGCGAGCGGGAGTTTACGGCGCTCTGGGGATTCGACTACGCCGAAGAGAAACGCAACTTCGAGAGGTTCGTCGACTTCGTTGTGGATCGATGGGAACGGTACCCCGACCTGCACATCTATCACTTCGCTCACTATGAGCCGGCGGCGATGAAGCGGCTGATGGGCAGACACGCGACCCACGAGGCCGATGTAGACAGGTTGCTTCGCGCCGGCCTGTTCATCGACCTGCACCGCGTCGCCAGGCGCGGGTTGCGGGTCGGCGCGGAGAGTTACTCGATCAAGGAACTCGAGCGCTTCTTTGGCTACGAACGGAAGGTGTCCCTGGAGCGAGCGGATGAAGCGATGTATGCGATCACCGGTCCGCTCGAGTTGGGCGCGCCCGAGCTCATTCGTGCGGAAGACGTTCGCGCGCTGGAAGAGTACAACCGCGACGACGTGGAGTCGACGGTCGAGTTGCGCGACTGGTTGGAGCAGATTCGAGCCGAACTGGAGCGGCGCGGTTCAGACTTGACGCGTCCAGCTAGGGATGATGGTGAGGCAAGCGAGCGAGTTGCTGAGTGGCAGGATGCCGTCGACCAGCTCTTTGCCGGACTCACGCACGACGTGCCAATCGATCCGGCTGAACGGACGGCCGAGCAACAGGCGCGGTGGCTCGCTGCCGGCGTGCTCGACTTCCACCGGCGGGAGGACAAGGCAGCCTGGTGGGAGTTCTTTCGGCTCCACGACTGCACGCCTGAAGAACTAGCGGAGGAGAGCTTGGCGCTGGTCGGCCTAGAGTACAAGTCTCGCGTTGGCGGAACAAACAGAGCCCCGATTCACCGCTACCGCTTTGCGCCCCAGGAAACCAAGATCGGTGGTGGTGAACAGATCTATGCCGCTGGCGAACCGGAGCAAACCATCGGCTCTGTCGAGGGTCTTGACCTGAGCGAGCGAACGATCGAGGTGAAGAAGCGTGTGGCTGCCAAAACCGTGCATCCGACGAACGCGGTCGCCTTGAATGTGGTCAACTCGAACGTCCTGCGCCAGTCGCTGCTGAGGGTTGGTGAGGATGTACGCGATCACGGCTTCGCAGACGAGGCCGGACATCGAGTAGCTCGCGACATCTTGAGGCGAACTCCGCCACGCACGGGCGGCGGTTCTCTTAGGCGCAGCAACGAGTCGACACTCGAAGCAGCTCAACGAATCTCCAGCTCGCGCGACTTCGGGGTTTTGCCCATCCAAGGTCCGCCGGGTGCAGGCAAGACGTACACGGGCGCTCGACTGATCGCGGAGCTGATAGCCCAAGGTGCGCGCGTCGGGATCACCGCGAACAGCCACCGGGTGATCGGAAACCTGCTGGCGGGCACGCTCGACGCTGCTGACGAGCGAGACATCAATCTGAGAGCCGTGCGCAAAGTCACCAAGGGTCAGCAGATCGACATCGATGATCGTCACGTAAAACTCGAAACGGACAATCCTCCGGTGTTTGAGGCCCTTAGAGGTGGGAGGCGTTTGGTCGCCGGCACGGCCTGGTTGTGGGCTCGTGAGGAGGCACAGAACGCCGTTGATGTCTTGGTAGTCGATGAAGCGGCGCAGATGTCGCTCGCGAACGTGCTGGCCGTATCCCATGCCGCGCCGAACATGGTCCTGCTCGGTGACCCGCAACAGCTCGAACAGCCGCTACAGGGCTCACATCCCGAGGGAGCCGACGTGTCCGCCCTAGCCCATTTGATCGGGAGCCACGAGACGATCGAAGCAAGCCGCGGCCTGTTCCTGGAGGAGACGTGGAGGTTGCATCCCGACATCTGCACGTTCACCTCCGAGATGTTCTACGAGGACAAGCTGCGTTCTCGCCCAGGGCTGGAGCAGCAGGGTGTCATCGCCGAAGGTGCGCTCTCCGGGGCCGGCCTCCGCTATCTGCCAGTGACACACGCTGGCAACCAGAGTTCGTCGGACGAAGAAGCCGAGCGGATCGCCACACTTGTCGGTTCGTTCGTCGGCAGCGCCGGCTGGTGCGACGGCCACGGCGCCCAGCGTGCGCTGGCTTGGGACGACATCTTGATCATCGCCCCGTACAACGCACAAGTCTTCAACCTCCAAGCGCGGCTGCCCGAGGCAAGAATCGGCACGGTCGACAAGTTTCAGGGGCAAGAGGCGCCGATCGTGATCTATTCGATGACGACCTCTACTCCTGCTGAGGCGCCGCGCGGCATGGAGTTCCTGTACAGCTTGAACCGGCTGAACGTCGCGACGTCGCGAGCGCAGGGCATGTGCATCCTGGTGGGCTCGCCGGCGTTGTTTTCTCCTGATTGCAGTACCGAACGACAGATGCGCTTAGCCAACGCGTTCTGTAGGTATCGGGAGCTAGCGCTGAGCATCGAACCATGATGACGTCGGCGATGACCAGCACGACTGGGCACCTGGTTACTCAGAATCCCCAAGCAACTTGGGCTCTACGTTCTCGTACAAGGCCCGGAAGCGGGGATCTAGCCTCGATTAGCCATTTCTCGCCGATACAGATCGATTTGAGCAGCACGCGTCACGCAATAGCAGCTCGATCGCCGATTCCACGTAAATGGGGCGTCGGGAAGAAGATTCTGGAGTGGGTCGATTTGATAGATGCCCGGGAGCCTGGTCTCGATGCCAAGCTCTGCCTTCACTATCTCCGCCGCTAGGAAGACTCCAGCCAAGTACGAGGAGAAGGAGACCGATACTAGGGCGGTCTCCTCTTCGTTTTCTTCGCTGAGAGCCTCGGCTGCGCTTAGAAATCCGCAGACATCGGCCCCCATGTGTCGCTCAGCTAGGTCGCGAACGCTGGGGTCGACTCTCGCCAAGACTCCTTCATCGACCAATGCCTGCGGATCGGCGAGAGCAGCCCTGATCTCCAGTTCAGACAACCCCGTCTTCGCGGCTAGGCTCTGTTCATAGCTCCGGCCAGTCGCGACCTCGTGATACACACATCGCAAACATGACAGCTGTGAGCCCGCTACGTGTCGGAGGATCTGCACAGTTGAGTCACCGGTCGCCGCATCGACGAGGACATCGGGCCACACGCCCTGCAACTCACGACGATCATCCGAGGTATCAAGGGCTGAGGCAACTACCCTTGGCCAAGGAAGCGCTGCGCGTTCGATTGCCGCTAGTACCGAGCTCATTTCCTGGCAATGGGGGACCAGTTTGAGTTCGGAGCCAGCCAGTCGGCGGTCCGCTAGGTCCACTTTGGCCTACGAGCGTCCAAGTCCTCTTCGAGCGCCAAGACTGACCGGTTCAGATTCGTTTCATCGTCCACATAGCCCTTGTCGACACATCGAATTGTGCCTCTCGCCTCTGACCATGCCAGAGCATCGATGCAGGCCTGGCCGATTGCCCCAACTCCGACAAGCAAAGGAGTGGTTCGTAAGTCAGGTCGGGCAATCGTAGGCGGTACGAAGGATGGCCGATCATACTCGAACACCGAGTATGCGGTGAGCGGTGCGTGCCATCGGTATCTCTCTGAGACGGGAAGCACATGGCGAAACACTTCGCTGGCGACGATGGCCGCTGCAGCAAGGGCGCCAAACACGTTGGTTGATTCAGCAACATCCGGTACGTCGTCGCCCGAACCAGACACGATCGCGGTCCACCCGTCAGCAGAACCAGCAACGTGACGCATGACCCCTCCTGCACCGATCCGAACGGAGATTGGAGCATCACCCGCCGGCGAGAAGGGCGCGGTGGTGGAGTCGATTCCTGAAATCAGCTCAGCGACCACGTCTGCGAACGATGACCGATGCCCTAGTCGAAGACCAGGCGCGAATCTCACGATCAGGTTTGCCGCCGTCAAAATCAACGCGCGCCCTGCCAACGTTTCTTCCGTGGGTGGGGACCAATCCAGGACTACTCTCGCGTCCGTCAGAAATCGAGTTGCCCCGCCTTTGGACGGCTCGATCATCTGTGCCGCCAGTCGACTATGCCGATCATCGCGTCGCCGCATTAGGAGTTCTCGCATCCGATTGGATGAGTCTGGAACTCCAGCGCCGCGTCCAGCCTCACAGCTGAGGCCCATGAAGACTGACGCCAAGCGCCGCCTTCCACACCCACATAGACCGCCCAGTCGGTTGGAGCATCGTCCAGGGTCGTGAATCCATAGTTGGGTAACACGATGCTGACGAAGTCCGGCGCGTGCAGCAGCCCGAGATCATCCACTTCGCTGTGATAAGCGGCATGCGGATGAGAGTGCATCCCTGCTAGGACAACGTTCTCGCGGTTGTCGCAATGATCCGCCAACAGAATCATCCATTCCGCGGATATCTGGACCCCCCGAGGACCGTGCCAAACACCCTGGCCCCTAGGCACAACCAGTCCCTCAACCTCCAAGGTGGCAACGGATCCTAACCAGAACGCCGTCCCCTCCAGACCCTCATGGCCTCTAGCAGCGATCGCTTCAAGCGTAGCTCTGATGCAGGCTGGGGAAACGCTCAAGAGGTGGGACATGGCATCCGCCTCTGGTAGTGGCGCCCGGAGTTGAGGATCGCCTGCAACTCGTCGAGAACTCTCAGAAGAGCATTCCCTTCGGAGTTCCATCGCATTGCCGGGTCGTTACTCCATTCCGGATGAGCTGCGAAACCCTCGCGTGAAAGCGGAAGGCAGAGATCCCAAGCGCTTCCAGGCCGAAACCCACTGCACTCAGGCCATGCGGTTTGAACCTCGACGACGCCAGTCACAGGATCAAAGCACGCAATCGACGGAGGCTGCTCCGGATATTCGGGCCAGACCAACCGCAGGCTGTAGCGTTCGTCATCGATCGCTGAGGCCATCGCGACTTCGATCGTGGTCGGGCCGCTGAGGGCGATGTACCAGCCAGCATCGGTCCCTACTTCGAGGACCTCCGGGAGATCGGCGTCCAGGCAGAGCTCCGCGAGTCGCACGCTCATCCCGCAACATGGACTTTCACGAGTCGGAGTACCAGGGTCCCCTTGTCGTCAGCGAGTTGCCCGAGCGTGGCCTCGAGGTCCTCGATCGTGGTACCCCGTTCGACCAACTGGTGGCGGATGCCGTTTCCGGCGTTGTCGATGTGGTCGACAACCCCGAAGTACTTCATCGCCGACTCCCGAACCTCGGACATGTGGGTCTCGCCGGGCAGCTTCGCCTGCCACGGCTTTTGACGGCTGACCGCGAAGGAAACGGTGACCAGTACCTCTCTGGCGTCTCCACCTGGCTTGTCGGGCATCGGACTCGATTCCCCCTGCAATGCGTCAAGACCTGAGCGAGCGGTTATCATGACGGTTACCTCGTCTTCAGTTGCGTAAGTGGGTCACATGCCCCATTTTCCGCAACACCGTTATGGTTACAGAGAATCACGGAGTTGTCAATGTTGCGCAACAGACGGCGAGTCACGGAAGGGGGCCGAGATGGACAACCTCTCGGAGGGACTGGCTCGTTCCAGGACGCGCGCGCGTTACTCGCAGGAGGACGTCGGCGCCGCGCTGGGCATCACTCGCACGATGGTGAGTTACTGGGAGGCGGGCCGGCGGTCGCCCAACGACCGACAACTGGTCGCCTTGGCTCGCCTCTACGGCTGTACAGTTGCCGACCTCTTGCGTGGCGGCAATGCGGAGGCCGAAGAAGCCGACTTGGCTGGCATGCTCCTTCGCGCGGACGGAGGCATCGATCCCGGGTCTATTCCAGGCATTCAAGAGTTCGTCCATTTCTTGGACCGATATTCCGAACTCTCGGAGATCACGGGAATTCCGATTCACGGCCTGACACAGAGTCCATTCATTCATCGCTCATCCTTTGAGCAGAAGGACGACGCCCGCCGCAAGGCGGAGGAAGTTCGGTCGCACCTTGGTCTCGGAACCGGGCCAATCCCCGATATCGACACCGTGTGCGAGATGTTGGGCATCGCCTTGTTTCGCGCTCCCTTGGGTGGGGACCTGAGCAAGGCGCCTTCCGGTGCCTTCTTCAACCACCCCGAGGTGGGATTCGCGATCCTCGTGAATCTCGACATGACGATCGGCAGGCGCCGGTTCACGATCGCCCACGAGATCGGCCATGCGTTGTTTCACAGCGCAGACGGCCGATGGGTCGTCTCACATGGACGCAGCCCCCGTGAGAACTTCGCTGATGAGTTCGCAGGGGAGTTTCTGATGCCCAGTGAGGGAGTTCGCGGGTTCATGGAAGAAGCAGGCATGAATCCACGCCTCACGGATCCCGTCGACGTCGTCCACATCCAGCGGTACTTCCGTACGTCTTTCCCCACGGCCCTCGTCCGCCTCCGGCAGATGAAGGCGATCACCAGGGCCACCTATGCCGAGCTGCGAGATGACGTCAGACCGGTCGCGCTCGCACGGTCGCTCGGCTATCCCATCGATCCCGAGGAGTACGAGCAGAACGCCGAGCTCTGGCGGATCCGTCGATTGCCCAGGGCGTTCTTGCGCATGCTGCGCGCCGCGATCGTGCTCGAACGGATGTCGCCTCCCTCGGCGGCATCGTTCGCCGGACTGTCGATTCCCGATCTGGTGCATGTCCTGGGGCAGCCCACCAACGGCCAAGAGCCGGATTGGGCGGCGGCCGAGTTTGAGCAGTTCGAGGCGACCGGCGTGGTCTAGGTCACTGGGCAATGTGCATCATCGACTCCGTTGTGCTCCTCTACTTCATGCTGACGCAGCGAGAGCAGCTTCTTATTCGGCTGCTCGGAAGCCCGCTTCGGGTGCCGTTGGTCGTATACGATCCTGAGGAAGAGCGACTTCCCAAGCCAGCTCTGCAGCGTGCCGAACTGTTGTCTGAGATGCGGCAAGCGATGAGGCACTACGAGATTCGAGCCCGGACGAGCCCTGAGGACAGAGCTCGCTTCGAACGATTGCGGACGACCGACGCTCTCCACCGAGAAGGGATGCTCGAAACGGTCTCGCTCCAGGATGACGAGCTCCGGCTTGCTGCCGAACTCCAGGGGCGTGAGGCCGTCGCGAGATTCAGTGTGCGAACCCCGCTCGGGGCCGGCGAAGCGTCTTGCGTGGCAATCGCATTCCGACGCGGATGGACGATTGCGACAGACGACAACGATGCATTGACTGTCCTCTCGGAACTGCATTGCGGTAAGGACTTTGCATATCATCGGATCCGATCCCTCCTCACTCGTGCCGGCAGTGAGGGGCTTGTTACCCGTGATGAGGCCAACCAAGTTCACAAGGACATGCGCTCAGAGGGATTCTGGGACCTCGGTACTCCATTCGAGTGAAGGCCCTTCAGTGGATTTCGACGCCAGAGCGGTTCACCTTGGTGATTGTTGCCGTACGCCGAGCATGCCAGGGACGAGACCTGCGCTACAAGCCTGTCACTCACTCAACGTGCCACCGCCCACACAAACGTTCGCCGCACAGTCCACTCAAACCTATTGGTCGAGGTGGGCGTAGGTCGTATGCCCGTCGCCGAACTCGCACGGAAGGCTGCCCCAGGTGCAGCCGTAGTGGAACTCGTAGGGGCAGGACTCGGGCACCTGAAGGTGGGAGATCTTCAGGTGATTCCTAGGTAGCGCCAGCAGTTCGAGTCTCCTCTACCGAACTTCGCTCAACTTCCTCTGGTCGCTCGTCTGGTCACCGAGGCCGCGCCACCGACCATGCCCACTCGGCCGCAACTGCACCTCAAGGTGTGCAAACCCTAGGAGAGGAGTTTTGAGTCCAGATTGGGCTACTGAGCCCCATCCCGATCGGGTTTCCAGTGATCCGCCAATTCGATAGCTTCGATTCGTGAGGGTGTCACGTGCCATCTGTCGTGACTCGTGTTGCGGCAAACTGCAGGCTGGCGAGGTCCGCGCCATGCGACTCCAACCGGAAACACTCCTCGCCAGCAGTTCGGCGGAGATGTCTCCATGGCATTCTTCTCTGATCCCTCCGCGTGGATTCCCGCAGCACCGCGCGCGTTCGGTAGGCGGCGCCTGCGGGCTCGAGGCCTGCACAGCAGCAGGTCAGAATGCACAGGCCCTCAAGCCACAGTCGCTTCTATCCCTCGCTCAACCGCAACCAAATGTCAGCGTTGCTCTCGTGTTGGCGCTCCATCTACCACCAGTCGCGCCTCAGGCTGCCAGAAGCTTGATCCACGACCTCCACCATCAGGAACACGTACCCGCGAGGCAATCCTCGGCGGGAATGTTATGGTTGGTACGTGTGTAAGGGGGTTATCGACTCCCTGCACACTGCACTAGCACTCGCGTGTCCAACAACACTGGTAGGGGGAGTCCGATGGAATCAGCCTTTCCAAATCGACGCATCGACAAGGGAGATCCTGGGTACAAGGATTGGTTCAGCTACGTCTTTGTATTGCAACCGCCTTTACAGGGTGCCACCGCACGCGAGTTCGTCGAGTACGCCCGGGAACTGAAATCCTCTATCGAACACCTAGCCTTATCGGAAAATGACTCCATTCCGAGCTCGTCTTTCGGTCCCCAAGGACTCACCCTTGAGTCCTTGAAGAATGTAGTTATAGACATAGTCTCCCGCAATCCTATCGATTGGGTTCGTGGATGCAATGGCATATCGATCATGCATCACCCGGGGAAGCGCGGCAAGTTGCTGTCTGTCCTCTCCGCCCTCCCCGATTCTGTCCACCACCGACGGAAGCTTTTGAGCGTTCAATATGTAGATGAGACTTTTGTCTTCCAGGTGAATCTGTATGAAAACAACTTTGTTGACGCTGACGGCCTACATCTCTGGCTAGACAATCCCTCTGACCCAGCCGCCGCGCATCTAGTCGCGAATGATGAAGGAGAGACTCTTACCTTCAGCGAACAGTTTCAAAGCAAAGCAAAAATGGAGTATTTTGCAATGATTAGCCTCTGTGAGGAGCTGCTTACCAGAACAGATCTCACGCAATCCGACCTCAAGTGTCGGCATGAGCCTCTAGGGAATGATACTTTTCCCGACTTTGAGTTCGTCGTTCGCGGTCAGGAATGGGCAGTTGAAGTCACCCGCATTGAAGCAGGCATGGTCGGATACTTCCGGCTATCGCATCCACCGGATATGGATACCGTTGACAAGGTCGCCGACCGACGGCTTACAAGCAAAGGTGTAGTCGCTGCATTGACCAAGGCGTCGGAGGATAAGACCAAAAGGCGAAATGACTGCGCGTACTACTCTCATGCGTGCCTTGTTTTGGTGGATGTTGTGGACTGGATTGACGCCGATGACTCTGCGACTTGGGCCGGGATCGATCTGTCCGCGTTCGACATCGTGGTGTTAGTAAAACTCGACGGTAGCGTGTTCTTCATCAAGGGCTCGCATGATTTTGAGCCTGCTTCACAGTCCGGTGGCGGCTAGGATTGCTACGTCAGTGGAGGACATTTGCTCACGACTGGCAACTGGATGGCGAATCGGTCGGCTGGCGAAGGGAGCGCGTCGTGAGTGAAGAGGGAGACTAGCGAAAGCCGATAGGAGGTAGTGGAAGCAGGAGAGCCGCACCGACGCGGCAATCGGGACCGTGGCGTGAGGATTTCTTGGCACTTCGGCTGTAACCGCACGACTTTCGAGATCTCTCGCAGGGCATCGCCCAGGGAGCGTTCGGCCGCGACTGCACCAACGTTCGCAGATGCCTGCCTGCGCGCCTTTCAACATAGGTCCTAGGGAAACGTCAACTCGAAGACTCTTGCTCTTGGGAAGAGTTGTGCAGAAAGAGTAACCCACGGACCGGCATCGCCTGTCTCGATGCTCCTGAAGCCAGTCAATCCAACGGCGTTTGACACCCATCCAAGCCGTCGCGCCCAAGTGGAATCAGCCGACTCGCGCCTACGTCAGTGCCTGAACGACTTCCCAAGCCCTATCAACGTCCAACCGACTCGATGCATAGTCCTTGCCCAGCAACTCGTCGCTCAAGTACCAGTGGTGCTTCTCTGTCCGTTTGTTTCGGATGTCAATGGCGAGCCCCTCAGGATCCGGCCTGCCGAGCGATGCAAGTTCCTTCGCTACCTCTTGCGCGAACTCGGCAGACGTATCAGCGAGGTAGATGGCAGGTCCATAGGGGATGAACTCGAGTCGCTTCGACAGAAACAGCAATCCCAGGGTGTTGAGTGCCCGGTCGCCCACCCATGGGAATATCCAGGTGTTGCGTCCTTGGGGCAACAGGAAGTGCCTATCGAGTTCCATTCTGCTGAAGGTCGAACGAGCCTCGGCGAGGAGTTCTCGTCCATTCGCATCGAGGAAGGAGGGCATACCGCTGTCCAAGTAGACCCGGCGCATCTCCTGTCGAACCCGATCGTGAATCAAGGCGCCACCATTGACGAACCACGGAACCCGGCCACCCGCGGCGGGCGTCAACTCGGCCACTCGGCGTTCCTCGTCAACCGACATCACCTTCCACCGGCGTCCCGCGAATATGACAAATGAATCGATGACCAGCGGATATGTCACCGGCAAGGTTCCGAGCGTGCGCGTTCCCGAGACGAGACGCCACTCGTCTGGCGAGCTAAACGCAGCGTAGAAGTCGTAGTGATTGACGAGGCGTTCACCGCCCAGATCGAGAACGATCGTCCCATCATGGGTCTGCGTGATAAGTTCATGACTGGCGAGATCACGAAGCAGCTGCGCAAACGTTGGCCGCTCGACTGAGGCAAAGGGACCGGTAGCGCACAGCGCGTGGAAGGCGTCGGCAGCACGGACTCCGCCATGCTGGGCGATCAATGAGAGCAATTGCTGCACGAGCGTAGACAGATGGAGGGCCATCTCGGGGGGAGGCTCGACCCAGCCCTGCACCAAGAGTCGGATCATCGCGACCGTCTGCACGAGCGAGACGCGCAGTTGACTAGGCAATGAAGAGTTCTCCTCGATTTCTGCTTCTTGGATGTAGATGCGGATGATGGATGGGGCGTCGGCCGTTCGCCCCGATCGCCCGAGGCGCTGCTTGAGCGACGCGACTGAGCTCGGCGGTCCGATCTGTGCGATCGAATCGACGCTGCCGATGTCGATGCCCATCTCAAGCGTTGTCGTCGCGACCACCGTCGTTGGTCGCGGTCCCCTGAGGCGGTCCTCCGCGTCCTCGCGGATGTCCCGGGAGAGTGAGCCGTGATGGGGAAAGAACTCGTTCGGCAGGTTTCCTTGGTCTGCGAGGCGCCTCAGTAGGTCGGCATAAAGTTCGACGTCGGAGCGACGATTTGCAAAGGCAAGGTTGGTCGTCCCTCGGAGCGTCCTGAAGAGATGCTGAGCGATGTCGATATCGTCGCTCGCGGCTAGCTCTTCCATCTCCTCGTCGGAGTTGTCGCTGGCTTGCCCCGCCTGGGCTGGCGCTTGGGGGCGTTCTCGAATGTAGCCCCGGACCTGCAGCTTGACTTCGCGGCCCTGCGCCGTAGATGTGATCTGCTTGACCTCAACACCGCGTCCTGGTCGCAGAAACTCCGCAGCCAAGTCGGTGTCGCCCAAGGTGGCGGATAGCCCGATGCGAGCAACCGGCCTACCTGCCGCAAGCTCGAGGCGGTGCATCAGAGACTGGAGCTGACGTCCACGCTCAGTTCCGATAAAGGCGTGCAACTCGTCGACCACGATGAATCGCAGATGTTGAGCGAGCCCCGGCATCGCGGTGCCGCGGGTCACGAAGAGCGCCTCAAGCGACTCCGGAGTGATCAGCAGTGCGCCCCGTGGTCGCTCAACCAGTCGCCGCTTGACGTGAGCGGCGATATCACCGTGCCAAGGCGTCACGGGCCCGTCGATGACATCGAACAGGGCTTCCAGCCGAATCCGCTGATCGTTGATCAGCGCCTTGAGCGGGGCGATGTACAGGACCCCAAGTGCGTCTGTGGCGGTGTCCTCGAGAGCGCTGCAGATTGGCAGGAACGCCGCCTCCGTCTTCCCGGAGGCCGTTGCCGACGAAATCAGGACATCGTTGCCCTCCAGGATCGGCCTGACGGCCTGCTCCTGAATGTCATGCAACGACGGCCAACGTTGCCGCCAGACCCAGCGTTGAACAGGCTCCGCCAGCAGGTCGAATGCCGCGGATCTCGATTCGCTCATGAACGCTCTTGCCTGACAGCTCCCTATAGGCGCAGGGTGACGAGCTCGTCATCGGCTGGGTCGACCGGAGGTGGTATCGGCTCGCCCGTCACTGCTGAGTCGGAATCTGGCCCGATGCTGACCGCCGCTACCAACTCGCTCCATGATGTCGAAGGATTCTGCTCTAAGACTCTGAGCAACTGGACGAAAGCGCGAATCGAGTTTCGGGGCGTCTGGAAGTAGGCCTCGCCAACGTTCTGTGAGCAGTGCTCCATGAAGGCATGCAGCGCCTCATCGGGCAGCGCGTATTCATGCTCGTCCCCTCCGGCGTGGACGTGTCGGAGCTTGGTCAGAACGACGAACAGCTCTTCAGGACTGAGGTTTGCCAGACGCAAGACTGGACCCGAAAAGTCACGAACTCCGGCCGACGCAAACATGTTTTCGCTTAGTCGACTCTGGAGCGCTTCATAGCTGTACAAGCCCCGGCGTGTATCCGTCAGAAACTCGGGAGTGCCGGCCATGAGGAAACCAAGATTCGCCACGGAGCCCTGGAGGCAATCGTTCAGAATCCTGAGGATCTGCTCATAGTTGCTATTCCGCGCCCGAGTGTTCGCCAGCTTGTAGAGATTCACCATCTCATCGAAGGCGACGATCAAGCCGCCGTAGCCGGCCAGGCGCACGAACCGGGCCAGCAACTTGAGCATGTCGTAGATGTTGCCGTCGTCGATGATCGTTCTGACGCCAAGATCTCGGCGAGCGTCTGTTTTGGTCGAATACTCGCCGCGCAGCCAGCGAACGGCCGAGTTCTGCAGATCGGCGTTGCCCTCGTCGTGCCCGCGCCAATAGGCCGCGACAACGTCGGCGAAATCGTAGCCGCCAACCAGCTCAGATAGCTCCAGCAGGTGCTCACGGATGACGGACTCGGTCTCCTCACCCGACTCGCGTGCCGTCTTGTGCGCCTCACCGATGAACCGCTCGACGACCGACTGCAATCCCCCGCCGTCGGGATGCGATCGCGTACTAAGGTTCCTCGCCAACTCGGTGTACAGACTCCTGCCCTGTCCGCCAGTCGCGAAGATTCGGCGATCAGGCGTGAGGTCGCCGTGCATAGTGACCATCTGCTTCTCCAGCGCGGTGGAACGGATCAGGTGCAGAAAGAAGCTCTTGCCGCTGCCGTACTCACCAATCACGAAGCGAATAGCGGACCCGCCGTCCACGACGCGCTCCAGGTCCCGCAGCAGGGCCGAGACCTCCTGCGCGCGCCCAACCTGCACATGCTGGAGGCCTCGACGCGGCACCACTCCGGCGGCAAGCGACTGCAGGATCGCATCTCGGTCCCTCTGCCGAATCCTCGAGCTAGCTGTCATTGAGCAACTCCTTCAGGGCGTACTCATTCATTTCCAGCGGGTCGTGTCCTTCGATCAGTGGATCGTCGCAAAGCGCGAATGCAGCCTCATTGATGGCCTCTATCGCGCCCGCAGGCATGAGTCCGAGTTTGGTCGATGCTTCCTCAACCTCGCTCCGTGGCCAGTTCGGTCGCGAGGCCAGGAAGCGAACGAGTTCTGCATGGGCAGGATCAAGCAGCCCGCCGGCGATCTCCGCTGTGGTCGGCACTAGGTCCTCCACGTCAGCATCGTCTTCGTCTTCCTCCGCTGGTTCCTGTTCCGCTGGGCCTTCGAAGATGTTTGTCAGTATCCGGGCCACTTCGCGAGTGTCATTCATGATCACCATGATCTTCTCTTGATCAAGTTCGACGATTTCAGGGTCACGATCTTGCGCGGGCGGGGGCGGAATCCTGTGGCCCGTGGGCTCATCCGGCCGCAGCACTGTCACGGGTTGGGTTGGCGGCGTCGAAGCCAGATCGTGAATGTCTCGATGAAGTTGGTCGTCTTCGAGCCCGAGGAGTCTGTAGACGCGATTCAGCACCTTGACCTCATCGGAGCTCACGACGCCGTCGGCACCCGCGATTGTGATAGCGAAACGGGCAACTTGGCTCCGTTCCGATGCAGAGAGGGCGGCCATGCGGGACTTCATGCGAGCCAGCGTGGGAGGCTCCACGAGAAGCCATTGCAGGTAGGCACGCAGCCTAGTCCGATCGGCCGAAGACAAGTGCAGCGACTCCTCCAGATGAGCTTCCAGCAGCTTCTCTTCTTCGGCGCTAATGGTCCCGTCGGCAGCGCTCACTGCAGCACCTAGCTGGAGCAGCACTGTCGCTGCCTGATAGCGCTCGCTCGGTTCAACGTCCTCCGCATCGAGCCGGAACACCGCCGCATGCTGGTGCTTCGTAGGATTGACATTCGAGTAGCGAATGTCAGGGGTGATCCCGATGCCTTGGCTTTCGAGCAGTTGGGCGAAGGAGGTTGCTTCCTTGGCGGTGAACGTTCCTGCTCGCTGGCTTGGAAAGCCCGTTATGAGGTTTTCGACCGACACAGTTGCGACTTCGCCTTGGCTCAACGCCGTCTGAACTCGCCCCCTAAGCTCGTCAAGATCCTCAGTTTGACGCTTGCTTGCGAGCTCTTTCGGCAACAGGGCGATCGCTCCAAGACTGTCTCGCTCTTTGTGCTTGCCAACCCATCGACTGAAGGAATCGAGCTCCTCAGTCGCCACTTCGGCAAGCTCCTGCAACTGCCGCACAGGCCGTTTCAGTCGACTGACATCCGGGACATCTTCAGCCCGAATTGTCACCTGAGAGCCAAAGCTCGCGCTGGCGGGTCGATATGCGTGGGACAGGGTGGTCTTGTTTCGGCGAATGGCAATTCCGGCGCCGTGGCGCTGTTGATATCGGAGTTGGAAGAGTTCATCAAACTCCGCTTCGCACCGTACGGCGGGTGTTCTCAAGGAGGTCTCCGGGTGCAGGCGCAGCCAGGAGAGTGCCCAAGGCGCCGATACTGGGTCCCCCGACGCCACGAGTGATCCCAGTCCGAGCTTCAACTCAAGTGGTAACTCCCAGCTTCTGCGCTCCCGTGGGGGCTCCAAGTGTGCGAAATCGAGATCAGACCGCAGGCAGTTGACGACTGAGAGGAACTCGCCTGCGTAACCCTTGAATGAGTTGTTCTCTCCGTATAGGGCAAGAAGCCGCTCGACCTCCGAGATTAGTTCTCGACTCTCGTCGCCGCCTAGGTCCGTGCGATCAAGGTCGAAGAGGACCCGCCGTTCAATCCCATAGAAGAACAGAAAGACATAGCCGATGTACGCACCAGCAGGCCGACCCGCCGCCAGCCAGTCCAGATATGCGGCGCGGGAGTTGTAGGGAATATTGCTGTAGGACGGCCAATATCCCATGTATTGGCCTTCGATGTCTGGATGACGGTCTGCGACCGGGAGTGTGGGATCAATCAGGGCCGGTTCAATATCCACGTATCGTGAGATGCCGCGCAGGCCGGAGCCGACGTAGACCATGCCGTCGGTGATCTGGCGTCCTTGGACCGCGACTGCCTCACCTGGCGGGACCCATTCTCCGCCCCTGTTCTCGACTTGGTCACCTGGTTGCTCCTTCTTGCGGGAACGAGATCGGCGACCTGTAGTGACGGTCGGACCCGGACGTGGCGCGCTCGCTAACACCGGCGAAATGTCGCCTCCCTCGCGCACCTCGCGCGCAACTGAGTTTGCTTCGACCGAGTCTCGCGCCGCCGACTCAGCTTCTGCCACCTCCTCTGGCCGCCTAGACAGGCGTCGGCGGCGTCGGCGGCGTCGGCGCAAGAAAGTGAACAGGATCGCGACCGCCAGGGCGACAAGAATCCACCACCATCTCGAAGAAGTTCCATCGGAATTTGGTTCACCGGGAAATGCAGCGATCAGGATCAGTGACAAGACTGTCCAAACCCCGATCCCAATCAACAGATCCACGAGAAGTCGCGCGACTCCGCGAGAGAGGTCGGCTAAGTGTCGCATAGAAATCCCCTATTGGACTCACTGGACTGCCATAGTGAATGTTAGAAACGCATCTGCCTAAGCGAAACGGAGAGCCTGCCCTAGCGCCAAAGGCGAGCGGAGAACGGGCTCATGCCGCAACTGCAGATGCGGGCAACTTGCTCGTCGGAACCGAGAATCGTCGGTGCTGCGAGAGTCTGCGCAGATTTCTGCTGGCTACCCGTAAGTGAGGCTCAACCGGCCCATGGTGCGGCCAAGCTAGGGCGGTTTGCGATGGAGAACGCGGCAGCAATCGGCGCCGAGGGGCTAAAGCGCCACCTCCCACACGAACGTTCGCAGTACAGTCCCTCTTGGCCTACCAAACGGCACTGTACTGCGAACTCCTTCGGACTGTTCAACCCTGGCGGCGCCTGCGCTGGTCAGGGGCTAGTTCCCTGGTGGCGGGGACGAGTGGGGCGCACCAGCGCTTGGCCGACCGCGACTCGCTTCAACTCAGACCGGCTGGAATGACAGTCTGATCCAACAGATCTCCGCCGGCTATTCCGATTCCGTCGCGGAATTCGCCGCGTCCGAATGCCCCTCACGCTGAGTTCGAGGCTCTACGGCATCGAGCCGGCGGCGAACGATCATACTTCTGATTAGCACCAATCCCGCCATCATCGTCACTCCCGCGACCAGTTCGATCTCGCTGCCAGGTGATACGAGCGGTTCGATATCGAACGCGAGACCCAGGCCCAGCATGAGCAGATATCCGGTGCAGATGCCCCAGGCAGATCGAAGCCGGTGGTGACGCAACAGGAGCACTGTACCGACGCCAACGACTGCCGCCAACGCGGTCAGGACCGGGACCAGCGCCAGACTCACTCCGATGAGAGGCGTCATCCCGTCGCCGCCCTTGAAAGACGAGAACACCGACGCCCAGTGTCCGATGATGGCGGCCGCGCCGGCGGCCAGGGTCAACGGAGCATCAACCCCCAGCGCCCAGGCCACGGCTACAGCCGCAGTGCCCTTGCCGACGTCGCCGGCGAAGACGACCAGTCCGCTGCGTCGACCGACGTTCCAAAAGACGTTGGCCGTTCCGCCTAGCGTGGTGCCTGTGCGGTAGATGTCGACTCCCTCAACGCGGCGGCTGACCAGTTGGGCAAATGGCAGAGCGCCCAGCAGATAGCCGATCACGCAGGAAGCGATCAGCTGCACAATGTCCATCGGTCCGTCAAGCATGCCGCTCTTCCTGTTCCGCCGAAACGATGCAGCAGCGCGGCGGCACGGGTCGAGGCTATACAACGCCAAACGAGTTCGAGCGCTATTGCGGTTCTGAACCGGTGATTGGCAGCTGGATGGTGACGGTCGCGCCCTGACCGAGTCCGTTGCTTGATGCGCTCACCCTGCCCCCGTGCGCTTCGACGATGGCGCGCGTGATCGCGAGCCCCAGGCCGGTGCCGGGGGCGCCACGATTTTGAGCTGGTTCGGCGCGATAGAAGCGGTCGAATATGTGCGGCAGGTCCGAAGGGTCGATGCCGTTCCCGTCATCGGCGATTGAGATGTACAGCACCCCATCGTCTTGGCGGCGGGCGCTGAGCCCGACATTGCCGCCGGGTCCAACACTGTTGAACGCGTTGCCAAGCACGTTCCCCAGAGCCTGGCTCATCCGGCTGCGGTCGAGTTGGGCGTTGGGGAGGTCGACCGCAATCTGCGGAGACAGCAGAATCTGTTGGGCCTGCGCTTGCGGCTGCCAGCGTTCCAGCTCCGCCGTCAGCAGATCCTCGACCGACATCGTTTCGAGGTTGAGCCGCAGCTCGCCATGGTCCGTTTCAGCCAACCAGTCGAGATCGGTGACCAGACCGCGCAGCCGCTCGACCTCGTGAATGATGTGGTCGGACGCGGCCTCGGGGGACTGCAGTCGATCGCGCAGCCCGGCCGCCTCGAGTTGGATCACACTGAGCGGCGTATTCAGCTCGTGCGACACGTCATTGACCAACTGGCGGCGGAGTTCGCGCTGTGTCTCCAGTGTCGAACTCATCTGATTGAACGCCTCACTCATCTGGCCCAGCTCATCAGACGTTGTGACCTCCAGTCTGGTCGTATCGCCCTGGGCAACGGCCTGAGTGGCTTCGGTCAATGCCTGGACGGGGGCCGTGATTCGCCGGGACAACCAGACGGCGAGCAGGAACGCAAAGCCGACCGTGATCAAGCCGCCAACCAGGATGATGTAGATCAGCGTGCTCAGAAACCCATGCGACTCGCTCGACAGGAGCTCGTGGTTCACATCGACGTAGACGTGGCCCACGGCCTGGCCGGTAGTCTGCACGACCACCGGCTCACGGTGTCCGTCCAGGCTCGAAGCACGGCTGCCCGGGGCTACCTGGTCAAAATTGTCCAGGACCACGCTCCCGTCGGCGTCAACGATGACGATTCGAATCGGGTCCTGGTGGAAGAGCTCGACGTGGTTCTCCTCACCGGTCTCTGACTGTTCTTCCTGACCGATCCCTGTGTAGGCGAAGCCGGCCTCGGCCAGCACGGCTCCAGAGTGTTGCCAGCCACCGGCATCCTCGTAGGCGCGGCCCAGCCTCTGGGCCAATCTGCCCGCTTCGTCGTTGCCGATCTGATCGACGAACACATTCAGCCGAGACTCGCTCGCGAAGTAGGCGAGCAGGGAACTGACCAGAACGGTGAGGATAACCACGAGGATGGTGGCGGCCATGATCCGCTTGCGCAGCGACATCATTCGTCCTCCACGACAAACCGATAGCCGGCGCCGTACACGGTTTCGATCGGCTGGTTGCCTCCATGGCTGATCCGTTTGCGCAGCCGCGCGACCTGGCTGTCGATCGCCCGGTCGAAGCCCTCAAACTCGTGCTGGAAGGTCAAAGAGATCAACTGATCGCGCGTCAACACCTGGTTGGGATGCCGCATGAAGGCTGCAAGCAGGGCCATCTGCGCCTGGCTCAGGTCGACGCGCTCGTGGTTGACGGTGACGGCTCCCGTCGTCTCGTTGAGACTGATCGCGCCGCAGGTGAGCAGCTGCTGGACCTTGCCCTGCACCCGGCGAAGCACCGCCTCGGATCGAGCGATGACTTCCCTGGGATCGAAGGGCTTGACGATGTAATCGTCGGCGCCGCTCTCCAGCCCGATGATTCGTTGGGCCGGAGCTTCCCTTGCGGTCAGCATGATGATGGGCACGTCCGACTCCTGCCGCAGAATCCTGCACAGTTCAACACCGTCGAGACGGGGCAGCGTGAGGTCGAGGATGATCAGGTCGGGAGCCAGACGTCGGGCCAGGTTCAGCCCGGTCTGACCGTCGTGCGCCACCTCGGCGGTGTAGCCGGCTCGCTCGAAGTAGATCCGCACCCAGTCGGCGATCCTGAGGTCGTCTTCAATGATGAGAACGTGACCGCTCATCGTCGTTCCTCGAACACATCCGACCGAACGCGACGCCTTCATGGGGCGCCGCGTCCGGTGAGTGGGAACTGCGCGGATTGTATTCCTTGCAGGTCCTGCTCATATGCCAGCCCCAAGCCGCTTCTATTCGTGGCCGCCGCCTTCGCCGCCGGAGCCGTGCTCTCCGCCGGACTCGCCGTTGTCGCCGTGTTGCTCAGCGGACTCGTGCCCTCTGGAGGACTCTCGGCCCTCGCGGGCCTCGCCAGACTCGCCGCCCTCACCTGAGTGAGGTTGCGGGCCGGGGCCGCCGCATTCGAACACCTCGAGGTGCACCACGTAGCCGTCGAACGAGACCCCCGCGAGCCCCGGTTCGCTGGCGACCGAGATGCTGGTGGTCACCTCTTGTCCCGGCGCCAGGTCGCCGATCACGTCGGGTCCCAACTCACCCACGGTGTTGGCGCCGGACTTCAGGTGCGGCTCGGACTGGACGAAGCACAGCGTTTCGGCCGTTGTGTTGCGGACGGTCGTGTACATCGTCCCGGTGGCCTGGTCGAAGCTGGCGTCGACGGCGATTCCGCCGAGCACACCGCTCCAGCGTTCGTCGAGCGGCGTGATTGGGCTCGACATCTCAGCCTCGCGGCTCTCGTCGCCGCCTTCGCCGCCGGATTCACCAGACTCGCCGCCGTGCTCGCTGCCGCCTTCGCCGCTGCCGACTTCGGCGTGCGTCGTCCATAACGTGAATGACTCGGCGGTAGAGGGCAACACGATGTCGAGCGTCTCTCCCGGGGCGAGGTCGGTCGGGGTCGTCGGTCCGAGCTCCGCGCCGTTGTCCAGGTGCACCTCGACCCGAACCCGGGTCAGGACGCGATCGCCGGTATTTTCGACGGTGCCTCGAAATGAGTTGGACTCGTCGTCAAACTTGAGCACCAGTCGGGCGCCGCCGCGGACCTCGTCGAACGTGGCGTCGCGTGCGAGCGCATTGGCGCTGCTCGCCTCGCCGCGGTCAGAGTCACCTGACTCTCCACTGCGTTCGCGCGCCTCGTTGTGTTGGCCGGATTCGCTGCCGGAATCGCCAGCCTCGCCACCGCGTTCACGCACTTCGCTGTGCTGGCCGCGTTCGCGCGTTTCGTTGTGTTGGCTGCCTTCGCCACCAGAGTCCCCCCGGCTGCCATGTTCGCCGCCGGACTCGCGGCCCTGTTCCTGGTTTCGTTCATGTTCTCCTCTCGAACGGTCGTCTGCACGTTCGGACGCTTCTTGCCTGGTCACGGCGGGTTCTGCGCCTGACCCATCGTTGGAACCCGACGCACAGCCGAGCAGGACTGCTCCGCCAATCATGGCTCCCAGGATCGGTCCGACCAGGACGGTCTTCTTCAGCAGCTTCGCGAGTGTCATTGCGCTCTCCTTTCGTGAGATTGCTGCGTTGGCACTCACGATTGCGAGGAAATGTTGCCGAAATGTGTCGGTCTGCGAAGGAGCTCCAGATTGAGAGCTCGGCATTCGGACGGGCTGGCAAGCGCGGACGGTTTCGCAGCGAGCGGAGCGAGCCCGAATTGCCCGCTACTTGACCGCTTCTCTTGCCCCACACGTTCCATGCACGCCGATTGCCAACATTCAGTGCGTCACTTGCACAGCAGCTAGAGGACACTGGTTGGCGAATCCGAGTGCGTGGCTGCCAGGCCGGGCGCCCCCGAGGGCGTAGCCAGGAAGAGACGCTCCGTTCTTACTCGAGCCGGACCATGTTTGAGCTGTTCCTCATTCTTCTCGTCGTGATCTGGCTGGCGTTCGGAGCTGCAGCGCTGCTTCGTCTGAATGGGCACATGCATGTTCTGCGCTCTGTGGACATTGCCGTTCTGACGCTTGGGCCGATGGGCCTGATGCTGGCCTTGGTGGCCAGGCCCCGCTTTCAATGACTCTGAGCGACTGGGCAGCGATCGCGAGACGAGCGTCGTGGGCATTTGAGCTTCGTCCGCTGGGCCGTAGCGACATTCATCCCTCGTCGGACGTTGGATTGCACCAGAACTACATGTAGCTGGACGACCTCGACTACGGAAGTTACATAACTGGACTGAGAGTATTGCGCAGACGACGTCCGGCCACCCGCAACAAGCCGTTCGGCTTCGTAGATGGCCTGTAGTCGCAGGGAGTAAGGCGCGCCACCCGCAGTCGTTCGGCCCGTAACTGGTCGACGCGTCACTGCGGGCCAGAACCGGCAGAAAGTGAGATTGATGTGCACCGAGCAGGCGGCAGCGACTCCCGCAACGCGTAGGCAGTTGTGACATGCCCGATGTGGTGCTTGTTGCGGTCGCGATCTGGATCGGTGCCGCTCTGGGCGCGGCGCTGATCGCCGGACGTCAGGCGCTGAGCATTTCCATCCTGGTCATGCTGCTGGTGCTCGGTCCCCTCGGATTGATCTTTGTGATCAACTTGCGCTTTCGACGATGATCAGACTCTTCACGCTCCTGGTGGTGATCATCATTGCGGCGGCCGCCGCCCTGTTGCTTCGAACGTGTTGAGCATCTGATGGTTGACGAAGACATCGACGCTATTGCGGAGACCGAGCAAGCGGGCGAGTACCGCTCCCGACTGGTGTCCCGATTACCTTCCACGCTGGGCGACAATGACCGACGCGTGTACATCGCAGTCATCGACGTGCTGTTGCCTGAGCTGATTGAAATGCGCACCGAATTGACCGCGCTGCGCGAGGAGATTCAAGGGACGCGTCGGGGCATGTCGTCGATGGAGGTCCGCTTCGGGCTGGTCGAAGAGAAGTTCAACGACTTCCTCGACCGCTTTACGCCCGAGTGACGTGCCAACCTCAAACTAGGACAATCTGTCGGGAACACTCACGGACGTCGTTGCGCGCCAGTGACGGGATTGCATTGGGTGGCCTGTTGGGGCGTCCGCCTAATGGTGTAACGCGTCAAGAGGTTCCGGCTGCGCCATGCGATACCCGACACGCGGTTCGCTAAAGATGTAGCTGGGCTGATCGGCATTATCGCCGAGCTTGCGGCGCAACTGTTTGATAACCGTTCGCACCGCGCCAGAGCGGCCCGGATGAGCTGGTCCCCAGGCAGTTCGCAACAGCTCTGCATGAGTGCGCACTCGGCCGGCGTGTTTGCAGAGATCGACCAGCAGGCGGTACTCAAGCTGGGTCAGCCGAACGGGATCGTCGGCGAGCGAAACGCGCCGCGCGGCGAAGTCGACGACCAGGTCGTCTTTGACAAACGGCTCGTTCGGTTCGGCCGCCGTGCTCATCGTCCAGCGGCGTAGCACCGTGTGAATCCGCGCGACGAGCTCCGTCGGCGAGAACGGCTTGACGATGTAATCGTCGGCTCCATGTTCCAGAGCTCGGGCAATCCGCCGATCGCCGCCGTAGGCCGACAGGAAGATCACCGGTAGCTCTCGTAACTCCGGGACGAGGTCCAAGAGCTCAATGCCGTCAACCTCAGGCAGCATCAGGTCGAGCAGGACGAGGTGGGGCCGCCGCTCAACGATGAGCCTCCCGACAGCGTCGGGATCGCCGGTCAGGATTGGTTCGTAGCCGGCCCTGGTCAACGCATCCCGAACGTGCAGCAGGGTCTGCGGATCGTCGTCCACGGCGAGGATCCGGACACGGCGCTTTGCGCCTCGCTCGATCTCGGACACGACCTGGGGCAGTACGATCGGCTCGGGTGTACCAGGCGCCTCAGTCGCCGGCAACGTGAAACTGAACGTCGCACCGCGGCCCGGTCCGTCGCTCTCGGCTCTAATGCGTCCCCCGTGCGCCTCAACAATGCCCTTGCATATGGCGAGGCCGAGACCTGATTCGTGGGGCGATCCGCCGGATGCTCCCGGCGACTGAGAAAACTTGCCAAACAGCTGCGACAACTGTTCTTTCGGGATTCCGTCGCCCTCGTCCTTCACCCGGATCTCCACCTGGACACCGACTGTCTGCGCCGACAGGTGAATGAGCGACGCATCGGGCGAGTGGCGAACTGCGTTGGACAGCAGGTTGACCAGCACCTGGCTGATACGACGACGATCAGCCATCACGAGGGGCAAGTCGGGCGGCAGGTCGATCGTGATGTCGCCTCCCACGACGAGGATGTGGAGCGAGCTGCGCGCAGCCTCGATCAGTTGCCTGACTTCGACTGGCTGGGGAGCGACGGCCAGCGTGCCGGCCTCAATCTTGGCGACATCGAGCAGATCCGTAATCAGATCTTGCATGTGGTCGGCTTGCTCTTCGATGATTCGGTGGAACTGCGTGGCGGCGGCCGGGTCCAGCGTGGCTCCCGACTGAACCAATGTGGCGGCGGACCCCTTGATCGAACTGAGCGGGGCGCGCAGCTCGTGGCTGACCATGGCCAGAAAGTCGGCCCGCATCTGCTCCAATTGCTGCAGCGAAGCGAGGTCTTGCAGCGTCACTACGACCGATACCACCTGGCCGTCCTCGGATTGAATTGGCGTAGCGTTGATGATTGTGCTGACCTCTCGCCCGTCCGGCGCTTGCAGCACGATCTCTTCCCCCCGGACTGTCTCGCCAGTGGTCAGGGAGCGGGTAAGCGGGAACTCGGCCACGCTCAGTTGCCGTCCATCGCCTCGCCGATAGGACAGCAGATACAACAGTTCCTCTGGGGTCTGATCCGGGTCGCGCAGACCATCGATGATTCTTCGTGCTTCTCGATTGAATGAGATCGGCCTACCGCCCTGGGCGTCGAACAGCGCGACGCCGACCGGCGAGGTGTCGATCAATGTCTCCAGGTCGGCCCGGGCGCGCTGCTCGTCCTGCAGCCGGCGCGCGTTGCCGATCGCCATTGCCGCCTGAGATGCGAACAGGCTGAGCGTTTCCTCGTCGTCGGCGGTGAATGGGGACTCGCCGAGCTCGTTTCCGAGATAGATATTGCCGACTTGTCTGCCATGGTGGCGGATTGGCGCGTACAGAAAACTGTCCACGGAGAACGGCAGCTCTGCAATTCCCAGCGATTGCAAATCGGTGGACGCGTCGACCACTCGCAGCGGCTCGGTCATTGCCGTGAGGTACTCGAAGAATTCGGGCCCGCTGGGCAAGTTGACCACGGTCTGGTGCTCTTCTTCGGTGAGCCCCGAGGAGATGAACTCAAGCGAGTTTCCCGAGTCGTCAAGCAATGTCATGCCGCCACGAGTTGCCGCCGTCAAGGAACAGGCGGCATCCAGAACCTCACGCAACACGGCATCAAGTTCAAGGTCTTCGCCTATCCGCAGAGTTGCTTCCGTCAGCCTCGACAGCCGCTCCCGCAACACCACGTTTTCTCGTCTGAGCACATCTTCAGTCTGCAAGTTTGCACTCCACTCCGAGCTGAAGCCAGGTACGTCGAGAACCTCCTGAGAGCGTTCGACTCCGATAGCTTCCTATGTGCCTTGAGTCCGGTATTCGATCGCCACACGCCATCTGCATATGTCTGTTGCCGATTTCGCACGAATCGTGCACACCTGATGATAGAAGACCTGGTGCTATGCACGAATGCGTCAACGATGTTTGCCTGGCTCGTCTCTCCGTGAGTGCACCCGGGCGATCGACGACCTCTCGTCTGAGGATCTACGAAACTCGACTCTGTCAATTGAGGCGCCTTTCAACTGGTGCGAGTACAGAGGGTGACAGACCGCCCAGTGGTGTCACGGCGATCATCTGGCGTCTTGCGCGCCGGTGCAGAACTCTGTCGCTAACCAGTCCTAACGTTTGAATGCGCCATGTCGATGTTTCCCATGATCTACTCGGACTGGTGGGCCAATCTGGCGATCGATGTCGGCGTCATTCTGCTCGCGGTCACACTGGATTGGCTCTTACCCGAGCCCCCGGCGCGCGTTCATCCCGTGGTATGGATGGGGCGGATGATCAGCGGATTCGAGCGAATCGCGCCACAGAGCCCGAAGATGGCGCTCTTGTTTGGCGCCGGCGCTGTCGCCTTCATCGTCGCGATCTGGGGTGCGCTGGCCTGGCTGGCGATGGTTGGATTGACCGAGTTGGGGACTGTGGCATACCTGCTGGGCGGAGCAGTCTTGCTCCGCACCTCATTCACCGTGCAGGGATTGATCATGGCCGGCGCTGCGACGCAACAGGCACTGGAAACAGAAGGACTGGAGCGGGCGCAGCACAGTCTCCGAAGCCTGGTCAGCCGCGATCGAGCGGCGCTGAGCGCGCCGCTCGTCGCCGCTTCGGCAATCGAGTCGGTAGCGGAGAACACGACCGACAGCTACATAGGGCCCTGGCTGGCGTTCGCGATGCTCGGCGTGCCGTTTGCGGTCGCCTACCGAGCGATCAATACGCTGGACAGCATGTGGGGCAAACGTGGACGCTACGAGTACCTGGGCAAATGCGCGGCGAGGCTGGACGACCTGGTCAATCTCGTTCCGGCGAGACTGAGCGCCGGACTGATGCTGCTCAGCGGGGCGCTGGTCGGGCTGCCAGCTCGTCAGGGCTGGCGGGTGATGACTCGCGACCAGCGCACCACCGAGAGTCCCAATGCGGGCTGGACGATGTCGGCAATGGCGGGCCTGCTCGGTCGGCGGTTGGAGAAACCGGACCACTACGACCTCGGCGCGGAGTTCACGCGGCCCGGATCGCAGGACATTGGGCACGGCAATCGAGTCGCTCGGGGGACCGCCCTGCTCGGCGTTGTCGTGGCTCTTGGGGTTCTCACCCTGAGGCACTGGATTGCGGCATGACGACGATTCACGGAGGTCTCGACACCGCCGAACTACGCAGCTTGGGCCTCCGGGCTGAAGAGGTGATCGACTTCAGTGCAAGCATCAACCCCTTGGGAACCTCGGAACGGGTGCGGCGGGCGGCCGCGAGTGTCGATCTCGCGTCCTATCCCGATCGGGACTGCCTGGACCTGCGAGGGAGGTTGGCCGAATGGCTGGGCGTCGGAACAGACCATCTCCTGATCGGCAATGGCTCGACCGAGCAAGACATCCGGCAGGTATGTCTCGATCTCGTCCTCCTCTGCAATCCGACCAACCCAACCAGCCTCTACCTCGACCGCGCAAGTGTGAATCGAATCCGAGCTGCGATCCCGCCAGGGGGGCTGCTGTTACTGGGTGACGCCTATCGCCCGCTGTCGGACGACCTATGGGATTCGACGCCGCTGCTGGACGCCGGCACGGTCAGAACAGCGCTGCTTCGCCTGGGCATCGCGGTACGCGACTGCGCTTCGTTCGGGCTGCCCTCGCATATCCGCGTCTCGGTCCGTACTGCGGAAGAATGCGCTCAACTGGTCAGCGCGCTGCGACAGGTGCTGCGCCGATGAACAAACCGGCAAACGTCATCATGGTCCAGGGAACGTCGTCGCACGCTGGCAAGTCGATCCTGGCGACCGCGCTCTGCCGGATCTTCGCTCAGGACGGATACCAGGTTGCGCCGTTCAAGGCGCAAAATATGTCGCTGAACTCTTTTGTCACTCCCGACGGCGGCGAAATCGGACGCTCGCAGGCAGTCCAGGCAGCAGCGGCGATGGTCGAACCACGAGTCGAAATGAACCCGGTCCTGCTCAAACCGGAGGCCGAAGCGCGCTCCCAGGTCGTGGTCATGGGCCGGCCCCAGGCAAGGAAGTCGGCTCGCGAATACTACGAGCTCAAACAACAACTCTGGCCCGTCATCACATCGTCGCTGGATGCCCTGCGCCGCGAGTACGACATTGTTGTGATCGAAGGGGCAGGCAGTCCGGCCGAGATCAACCTGAAACAGCACGACATCGTCAACATGCGCGTCGCCCGCTACGCCGACTCGCCCGTGCTGTTGGTCGGCGACATCGATCGCGGCGGCGTCTTCGCCCAGATCGTCGGCACAATGGTCCTGCTGGAAGCGGAAGAGCAAGCGCTGGTCACCGGCCACGTGATCAACAAGTTCCGCGGCGACCCGTCGCTGCTCACTTCGGGTCTGCATTTGCTCGAAGAACACACCGGCGCGCCCGCGCTTGGTGTGCTGCCCTACTACTTCGACATCCATGTTCCCGAAGAGGACTCGCTGGGCCTCCAGCCTGACAGCCTGAGCGACGAAGACACGCTCGTCGACGTCGCCGTGATGCGGCTGCCCCACATCGCCAACTTCGACGACTTCGATCCGCTGCGCCATGAGCGCGGCGTACGGCTCCGCTATGTACGCGGGCTCGATGAATTCGGCCAACCGGACCTGATCGTGATCCCGGGCAGCAAGACGACCGTGGACGACCTCGACTGGCTTCGGTCGCAAGGGCTCGCAGACAAGATCACTGCCCTTCGTGAGACAGGCACGCCGGTGATCGGCATCTGCGCCGGCTTTCAGATGCTCGGACGCGAGCTTCACGATCCCAGCGGCGTCGAATCCAGCCGGTCAGTGACGTCCGGTCTGGGCCTGCTACCCACATCGACGACGTTTCAGGAGGAGAAGGTCACGCACCAGGTCTCGGCGCGCGTCGCGGAAGGTCGCGGACTGCTCGGCGGATGCTACGGGGCAGCGTTAAGCGGTTACGAGATTCACATGGGCGTGACGGCCGAGGGATCGCTATCCAGTCCGTTCCTGGTCGAGTCGCGCTCAGGTGATAGCGCCAGTGCGCCCGACGGCGCGCTGGACGCCGACGGCCTGACGCTGGGCACCTACATGCACGGCCTGTTCCACAGTCGCAAGCTGAGGCGATCAGTGCTCGACTTCGCTGCCGAGCGCAGGGGCGTCGCTATGCCGCAGGCCGACGAAGATGTCGACCTCAATGAGGAGTACGACAAGCTCGCCGCGCTCGTGCGCGAGCACCTGGACATGGACCACATCCGGCGCGCTATGGGACTACCCGATTGATCAGCCACCGCGCGCTGCGAGCGCCTCCTACTCCGCCAGGCTGAAGGACTCGGTCGGCGGATTGGGGAAGTCATCGGGCCAGAGCAGACGGGCGAGGTCCTCGGCGCCGCGGATGTTCCAGTAGGAGAGCGTCGTGAAGTGCTTGCTCTCGACCACGTGCACGGCGCCGTCGCGGATCGCCGGGACTTCTGCCAGCGCCTCGTTGTCGAGCAGGCTCTGGCGGAACTCCTCGGCGCCGAACTCGATCGGTTGGGCGATGACGATGATGTCCGGGGCCATCGCAATCACGCCTTCCAGGCTGGTCGTCTGGTTGCCGGTGATCCCCGCGACTTCAGCTGCATTAACGCCGCCCGCCGCAACGATTACGCCACCCTCGGTCGAGTTGCCGCCCGCGACCCAAAGCGTGTCCGAGTACTGCGTCAGCGCCAGCACATTCGGCTGCGGAGACTTTGCGCCGGTGACGGAGATCAACGACTCATACCGCCCCTGAACTTCATCGGCGAACTCGAAGGCGCGTTCCTCCTCGCCGAAGATGTAGCCCATCAGCAGGATGCTGTTGATCCGCGCCTCGGGACTCTGAATCAGCTCGGTCTGGACCACGACGATGCCGACCCGCTCCAGCGCGTCGATCGCTTCGACCGGGAAGAACGGGCTGGTCACGACGACATCCGGCGACTGCGCGACGATCACTTCCGGATCGCGGGAGATCTCCGGCTTGTCCTGCACGAGCGCGGCGACATTCGAGTAGGTCGAGTTCTTGGTCGCCGAGCCGACCGCCACCAGACGCTCATTGGGCACCAGCGCCAGCGTCATCTCGTCGTGACCGACGGACGCAGTGATGATCCGCAGCGGCTTGGCCGGGATGCTGACGACGCCGTTCAGCCCTTCGACCTCGCGCGGCCAGCCGCGGTTGCTCGGGTCGACAATGCCGCGCACCCCTTCGAGCGTTCTTGCACTGGCCGGCGAGGATTGCGTCTGCTGCGTTGCCGCTTGCTCTTCGGCCTGCGATTGAGCTTCAGCCTGCTGCTCCTGCGCGGCCGGTTGCGCCGCCTGAGCATCGGCCTGTTGTTCCGCGGCTTGCTGCGCCTGCGGCGGCTCGTCCGATGCACAGGCGAGCAGGAACCAACCGATGGTCAGTAGCGCCAGCAAACCGGTCCAACGCAGAGAGAACGATCTCGACATGCCCAAATCCCTTCGGCTCCGCCGGAGGGTTGGGTTCGACCTGACCGGAGCATGCGCCCGGAGATCGAGGGACCTCTCTGAAGCGGAGAGTTGTCACCTCTCGTCCAGGCAGGTCTCCTGGCTTGCGGGTGGAGGTCCTGGCCGAGCCCTTCCCATCGACGCTTGGGCGGTCGACAGTGGACGTCGGCTCTCCATGCTGCTCACTCAACCGAGTGAGCCCCGCTTACAGTGGCGCTACCGCGTCGGAATCTCACCGACTTCCCTATTCTCCCGGGACGGGCACCTGGACGAATACTGCTGCGGGTGAGCCTACCAGCCGCGTTCGCGAAGCGACAATTGAGGCGGGAGACAATCGGGGTAATGTGTCCGAGTTCCCATCGAACCAACCGGCTGCGGTCCGATCGACTCAGCTCCGAAAGGCACGATTCAACGCCTGTCTCATCTGCAGCGTCTGCGAGGCGGCGACGGCGTTGGACTTGCGGTACTGGTCCCAGCGTTCGCGTTCGCGGCGGGACAGCTGGGGCTCGAGCGATGTCGGGACTCTGAGGCCGAGCAGCATCGAGGCGTAACCGGCATAGCCAAAGATGGTGGCGTTCGAAGTCAGTCGCGCCAGGAGCCGAGAGGGGCCGACCTCGGCGTAGCACTCGACCATGTCCTGGATCTGGCCGAGCGGCGACTCTGCCCGGCAATGACGCCAGAACGGCGTGTCCTGGTGTTCGTTGAACTTGTAGTGCAGGGCAAGGAAATCGCGCACATCGTCCCAGGTCGAAGCGAAACGCTCATTGAGTAGATATCGGAGGGAGTCGGTCATGACGCCGTCGGAGTCGGTCAGCGCCCAGGCCAGGTTGTAGAGCTGTTCGATGATCAGGTGCAGCGAGGTCGCTTCCAACGGCTCGACGAAGCCGGAGGCGTTGCCGACCGCGACGACGTTCTCGACGACGTAGCGTTCACGGCGGCCCGAGGGGAACTTGAGCAGGCGCAGGTCGGCGCCGGCGAGTTGCGGTTGCAGCGCGCGCAACTCGAGCTCCGCCTCCTCCTCGGAGCAGAACTGCGACGAGTAGACGTAGCCACGTGTGACCTGATCCTCGAAGTCGATCCGCCAGCACCAGCCGTGCTTCATCGTCGTCATCGTCGTGTAGGGACGAATCGTGTCGTCCTCGGGGAAGTCGGCCCGTGACCACGAGCCGACCACGGCGCGGTCGCAGTAGAGCACGTCGCGATAGGAGAGGTATGGCTCGTCCAGCGTCTTGCCCAGCAGCAGCGAGCCGAAGCCCGAGCAATCGACGAACAGGTCCGCTTCGAGCTCACGGCCGCCGGCAAGCCTGAGTGACTTGACGCCGCCGGATTCGTTGCGTTCCACGCTGACGACCTGGTCGGCGATCAGCTCCGCTCCCGAGGCGACCGACTTGCGTTCCAGGTAGTCAATGAACGAGGCGTTGGGGATGTGATAGGTCGCGCGCGGATCGAGCGAGAGACGGCCGTTGCGGATGTTCGCCGGGGAACGGTCGCGGTCCATGATCGCGTTGAAGGGGCTGGCGTCGCGCATGTCGTGGAGGCAGTAGAAGGCGTTCCAGCGGGAGAGGCCTTCGATGCGCTGATCGAGGTACTTGTCGAAGGTGTAGTTGAAGTGGGGCACGTCCCTGGCGCCCCACTCGAAGCGCAGACCCAGCTTCCAGCTGGGACGGACCTCGCGGTGGAACTCGTTGCGGTCGATGCCGAGGTGCTCGTGCAGGTGGACGGGTACGGCAGGGGTGGTCGACTCACCGACGCCGATGATCGGGATGTCGGGTGAGTGGACGACCGTCAGTTTGACCCGAGGCAGCATCCGCCGAAACGTCAGCGCCGCGAGGAATCCGGCACTGCCGCCGCCGACCACGACGGCGCTGCGAATCGGCTCGGGCGCAGGGCTCATGACGCGCGCACCGTTCCGAAGCTGGAACTCGGAGCCAGAGCCGATTCCGACCCCCGATCACTCCCGCGACGAGCTGCGGGAAGGGGATTGGGGCTGGGAACGGGGAAATTTTCGCAGGCTGTGGCGCGATCTTCCGTCGAGGACTGAGGATCGTGCGTATTGGTGTCCGGGTTTGTCCAGATTTGTCCAGATTGTTCTGGATTGGTCCAGAAATGGCTCAATTTGGTCAGCTTTTGAGCGGGAATATCCACGAAATTGCAGGAATGTGCCGTTTCCAGAGGAAACTGACCGAAGTCGACTGTCGTGTCCGGACTGTGTGAGCTCATATGTTCTGATGGTAACCGGATCCGGTTGATGGCGAGAGGGTCGGATTCTGGCCAGCGACGCCGCCAGAATAGTCGGCGCCTAATGCGCTCGTCCCGCCGCGAGTGCCTGCGTCGGAGTCCAATCGGCCGAGCGGTTGAGACCTCAATGTCAAAGGACTAGCCTCACGGCGTCCGATTTCGAGCAGCCTGGTGACTCAATCCTGTCTCCGACCGCCCGTAACGGACGGAAGGAGACGGCGCCCAATGCCAAGACCACGAACCTCTCATGTTGTCTATCTGATCGCTTCCCTGTTCATTGTCCTCGGAGGAGTGTTGGCCGCCTGCGGCGGCGACGACGAGCCCGAAGGCCCGGCAGATGACGTCAAGATTGTCTTGCAGTGGGTCGTCCAAGCCCAGTTCGCCGGCTACTACGTGGCGCTGGAGAAGGGCTTCTACGAGGACGAGAACCTGAACGTCGAGATTCAGCCGGGCGGCCCCGACATCCTGCCGGTCCAGTTGGTCGCGGCGGGCGCCGCGGAACTGGCGGTTCAGCCGTTCGCGGTGGTGTTGTCGGCGCGTGACCAGGGCATCGACGTGGTGGCCGTGGCGCAGGTCTTCGAGCGCTCCGGCTACCGGCTCGTTTCCTGGGCTGACGACGGGATCACCTCACCCGAACAGTGGGGAGGCAAGAAGCTCGGCGTGTGGGCCGGACATGAAATGGTCTCCGCCACGATCAACAAGTACGGCCTGACCGAGGGTTCGGGCGACGACCAGGTCGAACTGGTCGGTCAGGGCTTCGACATGCAGCTCCTGTTGGAGCGCCAGGTCGATCTCGCCTCGGCGATGATCTACAACGAGTTCGCGCAGTTGATCGCGGCCGGCAACCCGGTCAGCGACTTCAACGTGGTCGACTTCGGCGATCACGACACGAACACGCTGGAGGACGCGCTGCTGGCTCGCGGCGAATGGCTTGAGGACGAGGACAACCAGGACATCGTGACGCGGTTCCTGCGCGCCTCGGCCAAGGGCTGGGCGCTGTGCGCCGACGACCCGGAGGAGTGCGTCGAGATCGTGCTCAAGTACGGTCCCGCGCTGCCGCGCGCGCACCAGACCTGGATGATGAACGAGATCAACAAGCTGATGTGGCCGTCAAGCAAGGGCTGGGGCGTGATCGACCGCGAGTCGGCGTCGCGCACCGCCGGCATCATGCTTGAGTACAACGTGATCTCGGAGGCTGCCGATCTGGACGCCGCCTACACCAATGACTACGTGGAGGCTGCGCTGGAGGACTTCTCCGACGACGAACGATTCCGCAACGACTACGACCCGTTGGATCTCGACGTCGAGGATCTGCTGCCCGATGACAGCTAGCCCCGTGACGCGGCGGCCGACCGAGTCTCGGCCGCCGTGTCACCCCGACAGAGGCGGTGAACCATGTCCCGAATTGTCCGAGCCGCGCTGATCCAGACTGAGGGTCTGACGCCCGTCGACGCGATGGTCGAGCGCCAGATCGAATTGATCCACCAGGCCGCCGAGCAGGGCGCGCAGATCACGTGTCTGCAAGAACTGGCGACGGGTCCCTACTTCTGCCAGGAAGAGGACAAGCGCTGGTACGGCCTGGCCGAGCCGGTGCCCGACGGTCCGACCGTGCAGCGCATGCAGGAAGTCGCCGCAGAGACCGGCATGGTGCTGATCGTGCCGGTTTACGAGATCGAGTCGCCCGGATTCCTCTACAACTGCGCCGCCGTGATCGACTCCGACGGCAGCTACCTGGGCAAGTACCGCAAGACGCATATCCCGCACTCGGACAACTTCCTGGAGAAGTACTACTTCCGTCCGGGCAACCTTGGCTATCCGACCTTCGATACGAGCGTGGGCCGGATCGGCGTTTACATCTGTTACGACCGCCACTTCCCCGAGGGCGCGCGGGCGTTGGGCCTGAACGGCGCAGAGATCGTGTTCATTCCTTCGGCGACGGCCGGGCACTCGAGAGTGCTCTGGGACGTGGAGCAACGCTTCCACGCGATCGCCAACGGCTACTTCGTGGGCACGATCAATCGGGTCGGCACGGCGCTGAAGCCCGACGTGCATTTCTACGGGCACAGCTACTTCTGCAATCCCAGCGGCGAAGTGCTCGCCCAGGCCGACGACCAGGAAGCGGTAATCGTGGCCGACCTGGACCTGGATCAGCTCTCGGAGGCGCGCGCCGAGTGGCCCTTTTACCGCGACCGGCGACCCGACATGTACGAGCCGCTGGTCAAGCCCTAGACGCCTGGAAATGTTCATGGAGGTGTGAGATGGCCTCAGTTCTGATCACCGGCGGCACCGTTACGACCGCGAGCGAGCAATACGTCGCCGATGTCTTCCTCGACGACGGCGTGATCGTGCAGATCGGCGCCAACCTCCAGGTCGCCGCGGACACGGTCGTGCAAGCCGAGGGCCAGTACGTGATCCCGGGCGGGATCGACGTGCACACGCACCTGGGCGAGACCGTGTTCCGGACGATCACCGCCGACAGTTGGGAATCAGGCACCGTGGCCGCCGCCTTCGGCGGCACGACGACGGTGGTCGATTTCGCGCGGCAGGAGCGAGAGGGCATGTCGCCGATCGAGGCGATTGAGCACCGACGCCGCCAGGCGGAGTCGCAGGCGGTGATCGATTATGGCTTCCACCTGATGGCGACCAATCTGGATTCGCAGGAGTACTTGGAGGAACTCGCAGCGTTGCCTGGCGAAGGCGTGACCAGCTTCAAGCTGCTGATGGCCTATCCCGGGACGATGATGGTTGACGACCTGACCATTTTCCGGGCGATGCAGGTTGCGGCCGACACCAATGCGATCGTCACGCTGCACGCCGAAAACGGTCACGTGATCCAGCAGATCACCGATCAGTTCGCCGCCGCAGGCCGGGTGCAGGAACACATGCACATGCATGCGCATCCGCACCTGGTCGAGGGCGAGGCGACTCACCGCGGGATCGCGATGGCCGAGATGGCCGGTTCGGCGGTCTACATCGTGCATCTCTCAAGCCGCACCGCACTGACCGAGGTCGAGGCGGCCAAGGCTCGCGGCCAGGCGGTCTACGCGGAGACTTGCCCGCAGTACCTGTTCGCCGCTTATGAGGATTACGAGAACGCCGGCTTCGAGGCGGCCAAGTACATCTGCTCGCCGCCGATTCGCGAACGCGCCAACCAGGATGAGCTCTGGCGCGGAATTGAGACGGGCGCGCTCTCGGTGATCGCCACCGATCACTGCACCTTTCGAATGCAGGACGACCTGGCCGAACTGCCGCCGCAAAAGCCGATGGGCAAGGGCGACTTCCGCTACATCCCCAACGGCGTGCCGGGCGTCGAGAACCGCATGCACCTGATGTACCAGGGCGGCGTCGTCGAAGGACGCTACGACATGATGCGCTTCGTCGACCTCAACTGCACCATGCCGGCCAAGCTGTTTGGCCTGTACCCGAGGAAAGGGATCATCGCGATTGGCGCCGACGCCGACGTCGTGGTCTGGGACCCCAACGCCGACTACACGATCGAGGCAGCCACGCACCACATGCGGGTCGACTACAACCTCTACGAAGGGATGCAGGTCAGCGGGCGTCCGAGCACCGTGATTTCGCGCGGCGAGATCATCGTCAGCGGCGAGGAGTTCCTGGGTCAAATCGGTCGAGGGCAGTACATCCGACGCTCGACGCCGTATGTGCTGGACCATCCGCAGAGCGTGACCGCCCGATGACCACCGAGCAGACCGCCGCAGGCGCAAGCGCCCAGGAGATCCTCGACCTGTGCCGCGAGTACACCCTGTATGAGTGGGGCACTCAGGAGCAGATCAACCCGATCCCATTCGTGCGCGCCAAGGGCATCTACCTCTGGGACGCCGACGGCAAGCGATACCTCGACTTCAACTCGCAGGCGATGTGCGTCAATATCGGACACGCGGATGATCGGGTGGTCCAGGCAATCGCCGAGCAGGTCGCGGAGCTGCCTTATGTCGTCCCTGCTCATGCGACCGAGGCGCGAGGCAGGCTGGGCAAGGAACTGGCGCGGATCTCTCCGGAGGGACTGAACAAGTCGTACATCACGCTGGCCGGCGCCGACGCGAATGAGGCTGCCGTCCGGATCGCGCGGCTCTACACGGGCAGACACAAGATCCTGACTCGCTACCGCTCGTATCACGGCAGCAGCCAGGGCGTGATGTACGCCTCGGGCGACTTCCGCCGGATGCCCTCGGAGGAAGGGATGACCGGCGTCGTTCGCATCCTCGATCCCTACCTGTATCGCAGTCCGCTGGCGGTCAACGAGGAGGACTTCGTCCCGGCTTACATGCAATACCTGGAGGATGTGATCCAGCGCGAGGGTCCGGAGACGATCGCGGCCATTTTGCTGGAGCCGATCACCGGCACGAATGGGATCATTGTGCCTCCGGAAGGCTGGTATCGGGGGGTCCGCGAGCTGTGCGACCGCTACGGCATCCTGCTAATCGACGATGAGGTGATGGCCGGGTTCGGTCGGACCGGCAAATGGTTCGCGATCGAGCATGAGGACGTGGTCCCCGACATGATGACCATGGCCAAGGGATTGACCAGCGCGATCGTGCCGCTGGGCGCTGTGATGGTCAACGACCGGATCGCCGAGCACTTCGAGCAGAATCCGCTCGGTCACGGGATCACGTACGGCAGCCACACGGTCGGCTGCGCGGCTGCGATTGCGACGCTCAAGGTCTACGAAGAAGACAACCTGATTGAGAACGCGGTCCGGATGGGCGAGATCATGCAGGCCGAGTACGCCTCGATGAAGGAACGGCACCCGTCGATTGGCGAGGCGCGCGGCCGGGGACTCTTCACCGTCCTTGAGCTGACGGCCGACCGCGCCACCAAGGCGCCGCTGATGTCGGTCGATCCCGAGCTCACCGGTCGCGTCGATCAGTTCTTCCGCGACGAGGGCATGTTCGTCAATGTGCGCGGCGACTTCATTTTCGGCAACCCGCCGCTCTCGATCACCGAGAAAGAGCTGCGATGGGCGTTGTCGATCGTGGATCGGGCGCTCGACATTACCGATGCGGCCGTCCGGTCTTAGGGCGGCCGAGGGATCGTGAATCAGACCGGCTGGAGTAAGAAGGGATATTCATCATGACGGACTACCACGACAGTGACCGCTACCAGCAGGGCGTCGGGCTGATGGAGAGCATCAGCATGAACCCGGCAGGGATGGACGCGATCGCCGCCGCGAATGGCGAGGTGGGCGAGGATGTCGCTCGGATGCTGGGCGAGTTCTGCTTCGGCGATGTCTGGACGCACGGCCCGCTCGATCTGCGAACCAAGCGGGTGATCACGCTGGCCACGATCTCGGCGCTGGGCCGCGAGCGTCAACTGCGCGGGCACATTGCCGGCGCGTTGGCGCAGGGGTTCACCCGAGAAGAGATCCAGAGCATCTTCGTGCACCAGTTCGCCTACGGCGGCTTCCCAATGGGTCTCTCGGGACTGCAGGTCGCGCAGGAGGTCTTCGCTGAACTCGACGCTCAGGACGGCGACTAGCGATTGGCAACCGCAACGGATCTGGATCGGGGGATGGAGCAGGAATCATGAAACTCGGTTTGATGTCGGGTATCGATCATCCACGGGACATCATCGACCAGGCGCAATGGGCTGAGGAACAGGGATTCGAAACTGTCTGGGTCGGGGAAGGCCGGCTGACCCGGAATGCCGTTGTGCATATGACGCTCGCGGCGGCCAATACCAAGCGGATCACGATCGGCAGCGGGATCTTCCCGTTCCGCACCCGCAGCGTTGGACTGTTGGGCATGACCGCCCGAACGCTCGACGACATGGCGCCGGGCCGGATCAAGCTCGGCCTCGGGGCGTGGTGGGAGCCGCTGGCGACGCGCAACGGCCTGCACACGGCCAAGCCGCGCACCGCGATGAAGGAGATCATCCTCGCGCTCAAGGATCTGTTGGACGGCAAGTCGGTGACGTACCAGGGCGAGTACGTCGACGTTGATCAGATCAAGTTCGACACGCCGGAGGATGACGACAATCCGTCATATCCGGTCCCGATTTACATCGGCGCGGTCAGATTGCGGATGATGGAGCTGGTCGGCGAGGTCGCCGACGGCGCGTTGATGGATTTCCTCGTACCGCCGGAGTACACGGCGCTCTCGGTCGAGCACATCAAGATCGGCGCAGACCGGACCGGCCGCTCAATGGATGCGATCGACTGTCCGCAACTGCTGGGGGTGGCCGTCGACGATGACGATCCGCAGGCGGCGGTCGACGCTTGCAAGAAGTTCCTGACCCAATACATCGGTCAGCAGCCGCACATCACCGAGAACTGCGGCGCAACGGAGGAGCAGATTGCCGGCGTCAAGAGTGTGATGGGCTGGCCCGCCACGCAGGAGCAGATCGAGGCAGCGATGCAGTTCATTCCGGACGAATTGGTGCGGGACGTCTGCTGCTGCGGCACCACCTCGGAGACGATTGAGCGAATAGAAGCGTTCGTGGCCGCCGGCTGTACGGAGCCGGTGCTGACTCCGCTGGGCGACTACCAGGGGACTGTCGAGAAGATCGCCGGCGCGGTTCGGCAACGCGGATGAACGGCTGGACGGCTGAGCGGGATCCACACCGAAAGTGAGTTCGTCGACCGATGAGCGCCAGCGCCGGACCGGAGGTTGCAGCCCAGTTCTCCGCGCGTGAACGCTGGCTCACGGACGAACGCGCGGAACGGCTCCGCGCGGCCTCGGCCAGGATCACACTGGTCCTGATCCTCGTTGCCCTGTTCCTCGGCGGTTGGGAGTTTCTCAAGTGGGCGACCGAGGCGCCGCGCACGACGCTGCCACATTTCCATGAGGTCGTCGATTACCTGTTCAGCATCAACTCGCAGGGCGATGTGGTCTGGCTGGCGATCGGGCGCAACCTGCGGCTCACGTTCATCGAGGCGCTGAGCGGCCTGTCGGTCGCGATCGTGGCCGGATTCGCCGCGGGCACGTTGATGGCGCTCAGCCGCTGGACGGGCCGCGGAATCATGCCCTTCGTGATCGGCGCGCAGACCGTGCCGATTGTCGCGATTGCGCCGGCGCTGGTGATCTGGCTCGGCACCGGTTGGGAGACCAAGGCGCTGATCGCCGGGTTTCTCGCCTTCTTCCCGATCGCCGTGACCAGTGCGCGGGGCATCGGCGATGTCTCGCAGGACAGCCTCGACCTGATGGCGTCGTACGGCGCGTCGCGTACCGAAGTGTTTTTCAAACTGCGATTGCCCAGCGCGCTGCCCTACATCTTCACCGGGCTTGAAGTTGCTGCGGCGTTCAGCGTGATCGGCGCGATTGTGGCCGAGTTGCCGGTCGGCTCGCAAGAAGGCATCGGCGTCGTGATTCTCACCTCGCAGCAGTACTTCAGTCTGCAGCCCGAGTCGTTGTTTGCCGCGATCGGCGGCGCATGCCTGCTCGGCGGCGCCATGGTCGGGATGGTGCGCATTATCCAGATCTTTGTCCTGCGCGGCCACCGTGCGCAGGAATTGAGTTAGGGAGGCGGGCCATGACCACACCCGACACCGCGCGAGACCCCGCCTCGGGCAGCGCGCAGACGGCGATCGCGTTTCAGGGCGTACGCAAGGAGTTCGGCAACGGGGCGAACGCGACGCTCGCCATTGAGTCGGTGGACCTTGACATTGCGGAGCGAGAGTTCGTTTCCTTGATCGGTCCCTCGGGCTGCGGCAAATCGACGCTGCTGCGCCTGGCGGCCGATCTGATTGAACCCAGCGGTGGATCGGTCCTGGTCAACAGCAAGACACCCCGGCAAGCGCGGCTCGACCGCGACTACGGGTTCATCTTCCAGGCGCCGACGCTGTTTGACTGGCGAACGGTCTGGAAAAACGTCGCGTTGCCGCTTGAGATCATGAAGATCTCCGGCATGTCCAGAGAGAAGAAGGACGAAGAGATCGAGCGATTGCTGAGCATGGTCGGGCTGGACGGATTCGAGAGTCACCATCCCTACCAGCTCTCCGGCGGCATGCAGCAGCGGGTGTCGCTGGCGCGAGCGCTCGTCTTCCGACCGTCGATCCTGCTGATGGACGAGCCCTTCGGCGCGCTCGACGAGATCACGCGCGACCGGATGAACCTCGAGTTGCACCGTATCTGGGAAGAGACGAACACCACGATCCTGTTCGTCACGCACAGCATTCCCGAGGCCGTGCTGCTGTCCGGCAGGGTCGTGGTGATGACGGCCCGACCAGGGCGCGTGCAGGAGATCATCCCGATCGACCTGCCCTATCCGAGGACGACCGAGGTGGAGGAGTCGACTCGCTACTACGAGTTGGTCACGGAAGTTCGGGAGTCGCTGGGCCAGGCGATGGCAGGCGGGCTGTGACGACCGCGGACCCAACCCTCGAAGCCGGCGCCGAACCGGCGCGCCTGTGGAGCCGCCATGTCGGTGTGGTTGTCCCGCCGTTCCTCGTCTTCGTCGCCGCGATTGGTTTGTGGGAGCTGATCGTCGAGGCATTCGATATCCAGCGATTCCTGCTGCCTCGGCCCAGCGAGATTGCCAGTCTGTTCGTCGAGGATTTCGGCCGACTCATCCGCCAGGGGCGCAACACGCTAGGGGTCGCCGGACGCGGCCTGCTGTTGGGCGGTGGCATCGGCGTTGGCCTGGCCGCAATCACGTTCCGCACGCGCTGGATGGCGGAGGGGATCGGCATCTATGCCGCGGTGCTCAAGGCGGTGCCGGTGATCTCCCTGGCTCCGCTGACCGTCGTCTGGTTCGGGATCGAGGCCGGCTCGAAGATCGCCACGGTGAGCATCGCGACCGCGCCGATCCTGTTCACCTACACGCTGGTCGGGCTGCGCAGCGCCGACGCCAACGCGCAGGAGCTGATGCGCTCCTACGCGGCCGGACACTCCCGCACGTTCTGGAACCTGCACGTCCCCTACGCGCTGCCGTTCTTCTTCTCGGGTCTGAAGATTGCCGTCACGATCGCGATGATCGTCGCGATCATCTCCGAGTACTTCGGCGGCAGCTTCGAGAACCTGGGTGGCTACATCCGCAATGAGGCGAACAACGTGCACACGGTCGAAGTCTGGACGGCGATCGTGATGGCCTGCCTGCTGGGCATCAGCCAGTACATGATCGTGGCCGGGATCGACCGCTACGTGCTGCGTTGGCATCCATCGAAGCGCGGCAACTGACTCCGCTAGCCGACGGGGCTGACCAGAGTTGCAAACGCATTTGCGCGTAGGCATACTTCCAGCAATCTCTTAGCGCCCGATCGGGTTAGTCGGAAGGGGTTGCTATGAGCGACCGAAACTATTGGCAGCGGATGAAGAAACGGCAGTACAGCAGGCGGTCACTCCTGCGTGCCTCGGCTCGCGCGGGGCTTGGTGCGAGCGCGATCGCCCTGATCGGCTGCGGCGACGATGACGATGGCGACCAGCAGCAGGCCGCGGCGCAGGCTCAGGCGCAACAACAACAGCAGCAACAGGCGATGCAGCAGCAGGCTGAAGAGCAACCTGAGCAGCAGGCCATGCAGCAGCAACAGCAACAAGCCGCCGTCGCGCAGGCTCAACAAGCCGACGACGGGCCGAAGAGGGGCGGCAGGATCGTCGCGGCCGACGCCGCGACTCCGGAGACGTTCAGCGGAACCACCGGACCGTTCGCGGTCGGCCGAGGCGATGCGACCGAGGGGTGGACGATCGGCATGTGGGACTGCCTAATGCGGCGCCGCGAAGGCAACGGCGGCGACGCCGAGCCACGGCTGGCGGAATCGTGGCAGCAGAACGCCGACGCGACTGCGACCGAAGTCACCCTGCGCGAGGGCATCGAGTTCCACAGCGGCAAGCCGATCAACGCTGAGGCAGTCAAGGCCACCTTCGAGGTGATCGCGAACGTGGACGTCTCCAACTCCAGCCAGGTCAGGGGATTGATCGCCAACTATCTCGAATCGATAGACATCATTGACGACCGCACGTTGATGTTTAACCACCCGATCTGGCCGGGCGACATCATCTTCGACATGTTCCACTTCGCGCAGATCCACGACGCCGACGAGATTGAGGCTTACAACGCCGTCGAGTAGTTTGGGGGCTGCAGCGGCCCGTTTATGTGGGACTTCGACCAGTACGAGCCCAGTGAGCGGTACACAGTGGTCCGCAACGAGAATTTCTACCGGGATGTCCACCTCGACGCGATCGAGGTCCGCACCATCGCGGACGAGGACACCAGGGCGCTGGCCCTCGAGGCTGGGGAAATTGACTTTGCGACGGTCAACCCTGATCAATACCTGCGGCTCGGAGAGATGGACCACCTCACCCAGCTTGAGGGACCGGCTGGTGGGATGTGGGTCATGGGGCCGGTCCAGACACACCTCGGGGGCGGACATCCGGCGAACGACGATCCGCGCTTCCGGCTCGCCCTGCACAAGGCGATCGACCGTGAGCGGCTGCACGAGGATGTGTTCCAGGGGATCGGCATGTCGACCAATCAGATGTGGCTGTCGAACTCGCCTGCTTATGATCCAGCCTTCGACAAGGATCCGTACGATCCAGAGGGCGCCGCGGCACTCGTGGTGGAGTCCGGCTGGGAAGGCGTGGAGATGGACCTGTTCGTCTCCAACACGTTCTCCCACCAGGTGATCCCCGAGATCCTGCAGGCGAACCTGAAGGATGTTGGCATCAACATCACGATCGTGAAGCAAGAGGTCGCGGAGTGGGTCGACTTCTTCCTGACCGGCACATTCCCCGGCCTCTATGTAGCGGGCACCGGCTTCTTCTGGATGGCGCCGGAGACGCTGCCGAACATGAACTTCCAGTTCCGTTTCCCCGAGAATGCCGTGGCCTCCGTGACTGGGGAGTACAAGCGGATCGTCGAAGGATTCGGTTCGCAGCCGACCCCGGCCGAACGACTGGAACTGTTCAACGACTGGAACGAGCTCTGGGCGGAAGGCCCGTGGTTGCTCCCCTACCACACGATCAACAACACAACGATCGTCAACAGCCGCGTACAAGGAGAGACTTGGCCCGCACAAATCTTCACGTTCACGGAAGAGTGGTGGGTAGACGAGGCATAGCCGATCCGTAGACTCACCGCTACGCAACTCGGGGCCGCTCGCTTCGCTTCGTCTGAGGCGGCGCGGGCGGTCGTAGCGGAGGGCCCAGCGGGCATCGGTCCCGCAGCTTGCAACGGGCCGCCTGGCCAGCTCGCAAAGGAGCGCCATTCGTGGGTTCGTTCCTGATCAGCCGGTTCGGCCAGGGCCTCGCGGTGGTGCTGCTGGCCAGCATCCTGGTGTTCCTGGCCATGCGGCTGATTCCGGGCGACCCGGCGGCGTTGCTGGCGGGACAGGATGCGACGCCCGCGGATGTAGAGGCGGTGCGTGAACGGCTCGGACTGAACGACCCGCTGGTCGAGCAGTACGCCAACTGGCTGGGCGGGGTGCTGCAGGGCGACTTCGGAGAGTCGTACTCTCGCCGAATCACGGTTGACAGACTGATTGGCGCTGCTGTTCTGCCCAGCGCGGAGCTCGCGGTCGCGGGCTACTTCTTTGCGCTGGTCATTGGCATTCCTCTGGGTATCTTCGCCGGCTTGAGACCCGGCGGTGGACCAGACTACGCCGCGACCGGTTTCACGATGTTCACACTGGGCATCCCGAACTTTGTACTGGGCATCCTCCTCCTGTGGGTTCTTGGCGTGATATTGGATGTACTGCCGATCACCGGAAGAGTCGCGATCGATGAAGATCCTCTCGAGGCGATCAAATTCCTGATCATGCCGATGATCGCCGTGGGAGCCGGATCGGCGGCGGTGCTTGCCCGCTTTGTGCGGGCCTCAATCATCGAAACATTGAGCCAGGACTTCGTCAGAACAGCGCGAGCCAAGGGATTGCAGGAGCGAACCGTCGTATTGCGACACGCGATGCGCAACGCCCTGATTCCGGTGATCACGGTGGCGGCGCTTCAGATCGGTTTCCTGATTTCCGGCGCAGTGATCGTTGAGGTCGTATTCGCACGCCCCGGCTTCGGCGCGTTGATCATCTCCGGCGTCCAGAGCCGGGACTACCAGCTCATCCAGGGCATGCTCGTGATACTGGTGACGGTGTTCGTGGTGGTCAACACCCTGGCCGATGTGGCCTACGGACTCGTCGATCCTCGGATTCGGGTGCGCTGATGGCTGACCTCGGGCCACCGCAGCCGGTGCTCCAGCGCGAGCGATTCCGCCTGCGCATTCTGACCTGGCGGCAGCAGTCTCAGTGGTTCGACGTCAGCTATCGAGTCGCGCGTGAGCGTCGGGGACAGATCGCCATCGTCATCCTGGGGGTGTTCATCGTGGCGGCGATCTTCGCCGACCAGATTGCCCCGTACCACTACGAGACCCAGCTGCGAGGCTCACGCCTCCTCGCGCCGTCCTGGTCGCACCCGTTCGGCACCGACGAGGTCAGCAGAGATCTGCTCAGCCGCATGATCTACGGCCTGCGGATCTCGCTGCTCGTCAGCCTGGGCGCGGTCGCTATTGGATTGCCGATCGGAGTCGCCATCGGCTACACCGCCGGCTACATCGGCCGCTGGGTTGACGCGATCCTGATGCGGCTAGTCGACACGATGCTGGCATTTCCTGGGATTCTCGTGGCGCTGGTGATACTGACCGTGCTGGGGACCGGCACCAGGGAAGTGGCAATCACGCTCGGAATCGGCGCGATCCCGATATTCGGCCGCCTGGCCCGGGGGCAGATGTTGCAGGAGAAGGAACGAGACTATGTGATGGCGGCGCGCACCCTGGGCTCGGGTCCGGTGCGGATCATCATGCGTCACGTCGCGATCAATACGTTGCCCCCGATCATGATCCAGGCGGCGCTCGTGATGGCCTTCGCGGTGATTGCCGAGGCTTCATTGAGCTTCCTCGGTCTGGGCGCCTCTCCGCCGATCCCGACGATCGGGCTGATCCTCAATGCGGCTCGTGAATTCCTGATCATTGGCGCCTGGTGGTTCGCGCTGATGCCGATCGCGGCGCTCGCGCTGATGCTGATCGCGCTCAACTTTCTCGCCGATGCGATTCTTGAGGCGACGAGTCCCTATGTGCGCAACAAGTAGCTGAAATCTCGAGCGGGCTCGGGGCCGGGGGAAGCTACTTCGCCGAATCGATTCCGAGCGACTGGGCCAGAGTGGAAACGGGTGCGGCCGCCTGTTCGACGGCCGTTTCCATTGCCTGCTGCCAGAAGTGTGCGACCGGCTGCAGCTCTTCCTCGTTGAAGCGGCTCTCGCGCACGGCGAACGAGTCGGAGGGGTAGACCACGGCGTCGACCGGCGGGCCGACGTCGGCCGAGCTCGCTTCGGTTGAGTGGAACGAGAGCACACCCAGTCGCAGGGCTTCCTCCAGGGAGGCCTCATAGCGCAGCGCGCGGTCGAGAATCGGCTTGCCGAACCGGGTCTCACCGATGATCAGGTACGGCGTGCCCCTTGAGACCTCAACCCAGTTGCCCTGCGGATAGAGCAGGTAGAGATGAGGCGCATCGTCTTCCGGCAGTTGGCTGCCGACGATGCAGTGCAGGTCGAAATGCAACCCTGCCTTGATCAGCCAGTCGTTGTCCTCCGTGTAGACCCGACGGATTTCTTCCGCCAGCGCATTGACGGCCTGGTACGAGCGCGAGAGATTCGTTCCGTTCAGCCGGAGGCGCTCCTCGAAGTAGGTGATCGCCTTGTCGCGCACCGACCGCAGGCCGCTGGAGAGCACAAACATCGAGTGACGTTCGCCCTGGTGAACGGCGATCTTCTTGGCGGTCGAGACCTCGGAGCCGCTCGTGATCCTGGTGTCGGCGATCGCGACGAGGCCATCCTGGCACTTGATGCCCACGCAGAACGTCATCTCAGCCCTGACCGATCGTCGTCTGATGTTGCGTTTGATGCTGCACGGGGGCGGCGTTAGGTTCTGCGCGGAAGATCTCGTCGTTGATCGCGCGGTCGATGTCGATCAGTCGCTGTTGGAATTCGTCGAGGAACTCGTGTAGGCCGTCATCGATCAGTTGATCGATGTCCAGGGCGCCAACATCGAGGTGGAGCAACGCGATGCCGCGTTCAGCCGCGGCGCGGCGACGCTTGGGGGTGTCGTCCGTCGCCAGCTGGCAGTGACGCTGCAGCGCCTGCACGCAGAAGGCCAGGCTGCGAGGGAACTCCTGCGAGAAGATCAACAGCTGCGCCACATTGACGCCGTCGACCTCGTTGTTGCCCATTCGGCGGTACGCCTCGCGCGCGGAAGCGGAGCGAAGCACGGCGGTCCACTGGAAGCGGTCGAACGGTCCGCCGACCGAATCATCGCTGGGTAGGAGGATGTGATACTTCGCGTCGATGATCCGACTGGTCATGTCGGCCCGCTCGAGGTACATGCCGCAGCGGAACCACTCGCGACCCTCGTCGCGGAGCACGGTGTTGTCATAGAGCCCCAGGATCGTCTGCGTGCGGCGTTGCGTCTCGGTGCAGAACTCGTGAATGTCCCGGGCGATGTACTCCTTGCGCAGCGCGAGAAAGAGATAGAGGGCGTTGATCTCCTCCCAGACCTCGCGTGAAATGTGCTCGCGCAGACCGCGAGCCAGTTCCCGCGCTCGGACCAGCGTTGAGCGCAGAGACGCAGGATTGTTCATGGAGTAAATCAGAAACTCAGAGTGGGTCAGCTCGGGCGATTCGATCAGGGTGTCCCAGAAGAGTTGATTCGAGGCCGTCGTGCTGACCAGGCTGTGCCAGATTTCCTGGCCGCTCTCCAGCATGACCTCGTGCTCGACCCGAGCCATCCGCGCGATGTTCTCGGCGCGCTCCAGATAGCGTCCGAGCCAATAGAGGTTTTCCGCCACGCGGCTCAACATCAGCCGGGCTCCTCGTTCAGCACCCAGGTGTCTTTACTGCCGCCTCCCTGGGAGGAGTTGACGATATACGACCCTTCGCGCAAGGCAACTCGCGTCAGGCCGCCCGGAATCACCCAGGTGTCTTGTCCCGAGAGGACGAAGGGGCGCAGGTCCGCGCGTCGGGGTTTCAACTGGTCGCCGTCAAAGGTGGGAATCGTGCTGAACTGGAGCAACGGCTGAGCGATCCAGTTGCGCGGCTCTTGCTTGACCTGGGCGAGTGTGTCCTCGAGCTCGGCGGTCGACGCTTGCTCGCCGATCAGCACGCCGTAGCCGCCGGATTCGTTGGCGGGTTTGATCACCAGTTCACGGGCGTGGGCGCAAATGTGGTCGAGTTCCGACGGAACCAGGGGCGAGAACGTCTCGACGTTGGGCAGGATGGGATCTTCGTCCAGGTAGTAGCGGATGATGTCGGGCACCCAGCGATAGACGACCTTATCGTCGGCGACGCCTGCCCCGGGGGCATTGACCAACGTCACATGCCCGTTGAGATAGGAACGCATCAGGCCGGGCACGCCCAGCATGGAATCGGGACGGTACACGGTCGGATCGAGGAAGTCATCGTCGATCCTTCGGTAGACGACATCGATCCGCTCAAGACCGCTGGTCGAGCGGAGATAGACGTAGTCATCGTCGCCGACGGTCAGGTCGGAGCCTTCGACCAGCGGAATCCCCATCTGGTTGCTGAGGAATGAGTGCTCGAAATAGGCCGAGTTGTAGATCCCGGGCGTCAGCAGTACGGCTCGAGGCGGGTCGCCTCCGTCACCGGGCCGCACCGACAGCAACATGGCCAGCAGCTGATTGGGATAGTCCGCGACCGCTCGTACGCCCCAGCGAGGGAACAGATCGGGGACCACTCTCAGCATCACCATGCGGTTTTCGAGCACGTAGGAGACGCCGGACGGAGTTCTGAGATTGTCCTCCAGGACCACGATGCCCTGCTGCTCGTCTCGAACCAGGTCGCACCCGGCGATGTGCGCGTAGATGCCCAGGGGCGGCCGAAACCCGGACATCTCGGGCCGGAATCCGGGGGAACTCAGGACGATTTCTTCAGGCACCACGCCTTCCTTAATGATGCGTTGATCGCCGTACACGTCCAGCAGGAACTGGTTGAGGGCTTGCAGCCGCTGCTTGAGTCCAGCCTCGACGCGAGCCCACTCCTGCGCTCCGACGATCCGCGGGATCAGGGAAAACGGGAAGATTCGCTCGGTGCCCTCTTCCTCGGAATAGACATTGAAGGTGATGCCGGCGCTGAGCAGGGCCAGGTCGGCGCGCTCTTCGCGCTGCAGGTGGTCGTCGAGCGTCCAGCGCTGCAGAATCTCGCCGAGCTCTCGGTAGTCGTCGCGGAAGGCGCCTGACTCGTCGAACATCTCGTCGTCCGAGGAACCACCACCGGGATACTCGTGCAGAAAATCGTTCGTCATGGACCAACCTTCGTGGCGAAAGGGTAGCTCAGGGGATGGTTTACACGGTTGCTACTCAGGAGCTGCCTTCGACCTGCACAGTCACAATGTCGACCCCGTGGAACTTCTGGTGCCGCACGGCGGATGCGTGGTACCAGAGCAGGCGTAGTGAGAGGTCGTCGGCTGTGGGAACTGGCGCTTCATCAGTCAAGTAGGCAAGTTGATCCTCGATGTTCTCCTGGCGCGTCGTGGCGACGAATTCCAGTTCAACCATCCCGGTCTGGGGCCGGGCGACGATGACCAAGCGCGGCCGTTGGGCGTCTTCGCCGGCTGCATCCTCCTGTCTCAACAGGGTGGCCAGCGTCTCTTCGCCGGCCGAGCGCAAACGGAGCGTGGAGGCATCGTCCCAGCCCAGCCTGATCGCCAGCGCGGCGAGAAAGTTGTCAATCGCCGGAAGCGAGGCCATGTCCAGCGCCACCTCAAGACGCGAGCGTCGTGAACCCATCACTTCCAGCATCAGCGTCATGACGATCGCAACGATGGCGCCGATTGTCACGCCGTTGCCGATCAAAGCGCCGATCTCCTCGCCGAAGAGATCGCTCATGAGCGGGTGGCCATGCAAGCCGAGGCCCAGAGCGCTGGCGAGCGCGACCACCAGCACTCGCCGGGGGTCGAGTCCGTCGCGCAAGATTGTTTGCCAGCCGCTGACGAACAGCATCCCCATCGCAAGCATCAGGAAGGCGCCGACCACCGGCCCCGGGATCGTTAGCAGGATCGCGGCAAACTTCGAGAAGAACGCCAGGAACAGGATCACAACCGCCACGCCGATCCCGACCCGTCGGGCGGCGACGCCGGTGAGATTGATCAGCGAGAGACTATAGGAGGAATTGGCCATCGGCGGCAGCGTGCTCGAGAGACCAGCCATCAGCATTCCGATGCCGTTGACGCTGACGATGCCCTGGATCCGGCGGAAGTCGATTGCCCGGGGCCGTCGCCGAGAATTCTGTTGGATCACAATCCCGTCGCTAATCGTTTTCAGACCCAGTACGAGGGTGAGAATCGCGAACGACGGTAAGAGCGCCCAGAATTCGACATCAGGACTGAGTTCAAAGCCGAGATCGGGCAGGTCGGGAACGCCGAACCAAGCGGCGCTGGCAATTCGATCGCCGTCGAGCACGCCGAATGCGGCCGCAACCGCGCAGCCGATCGCCAGGCTGATAAACGGCGCGATCAATCGCCAGCGACCCGTTGCCCGGAGGGTCACGATGACAGAAGCGAGCAAGGTTATGACAGCGATGGCTGGTCCGGCGCCGACCGACGCGCCATCGGGCAGATCCTGGACGCTATCGAAGGCAATCGGCAGGACGCTGACCGCGATCAGCATCGTGACCGTCCCGGAGACGACCGGCGTGATGATGCGGCGCAGGATTGGCAACCACCAGGCAAGCGCGATTTGTACCAGGCTGCAGATCACGAGCAGGCTGGCGAAGATCTCCGGACCGCCAGCCGAAACGGCCGAGACCGTAATCGCGATGAACATCGCGGCTGGCCAGGTGAGCACAATGTGCCCGGCGCCGAATCGGTGAAACTGAAACGCCTGCAGCGCTGTAACCGCGGCGCAGATCAGCATGGCGGCGAAGACACCCCAGGTGAGCCAGGTGTCGTCAAGCCCGGAGGCGCGAAACGCGATGACTACATTCAGGACCGTCGGCGCGAGAACCAGTACGGCACCCTGAAATCCAACCGTCAGGGTGACGGTCGGAGGACAGGCCTCCTCGGGCTCGAATTGGATCGGCTGGTCGGCGCTACGGGCAGTCATCTGATGAAGAGCGTACGGCTAGGCGGCCGTCTCAAGGTGAGTACGCGAGGCAACTGTCTACGCTTGTGGCTGACGGACCTCGCCCACAGCCTCCGGACAAGGGATTGGCCACGACATGGACCCAGTAGACAGCTCGCTCTTCAACCTCGAAGGAAAATCGGCGCTGATTGTCGGGGGTGGTGAGGGCATCAGCCTGAGCACAGCGCGACTGCTGGCCCAGGAAGGCTGCGGCATCGCGGTGGCCGATATCGACGCCGGGCGAGCGATTCACGTGGCCGCCGAGGTCGATCTGCTCGGCCAGCCGTCGGTTTCATTCGCCGCTGACATGCTGGACGACGTCCAGGTCGCGACCGTCTTCGAACGCGCAGAACAGGAACTGGGCGGCATCGACCTGTTGGTCACGATCATCGGCCAGGGATCGTTCAATCCGATCACCGACATGACGACGGCGCAGTGGGACCGCGATCACCGAATGAACCTGCGCTACTTCTTCCTCAACGCTCAACTGGTCGCCCGATCGATGATCGCGCGCGGCGCGCCGGGCAGCATCGTCTGCATCTCATCGGTCGAAGGGATGCAGTCGGCGCCCAATCACGCGTCGTACGGCGCCGCCAAGGCGGGCCTGATCAACCTCGTACGCAGCATGGCCGTCGAGCTGGCCCCGCATCATATTCGCGTCAACTCGGTCGCGCCGGGCAGCATCGCGACGCCGCGAATTCCGGCTTCGCCCGAGCGTGTGAAGCGAACCGCGGAAGGACTGATCCCGTTCAAGCGCCTGGGTACGACGGATGAGGTCGCCAAGGCAGTGCTGTTCCTGCTCTCCGACATGGCCAGCTACGTCACCGGACACACATTGCTGGTCGACGGCGGTTGGATGTCCGCCAATACGATTGGCGTGCCGCCGATTCCAGAGGGAGGCGTGCTGGACGCGCGAAAGCGGCCGTCCTGGTCGGGTCTCGGTCGGGAGGGCGAGATGAAGGGCCAGATGAAGACCGGTTAGCGGGCTAGTGCGAGGGAGAGCCGAGGTAGCTGGAGCGGAACTTAACGCCCCAGTGGCCATCCTGGTTGGTGACGATCCAGAGCGTGTCGAACTTGTGATACACCGTGCCGTCGGCGCGGCAGCGATGATTGACCAGCGCGCAATGCGCCTTGTCAGGTCCCTGCTGCACGACTTCCATCGACACCGTGTCGGTGTGATCCCAGCCCTCGGCCTCGAGTCGTGATTGTCCGCGTCGGCTGATCTCCGCGAACTCCTCGGGCGTCTCAATCGTCGTGAAGACGCCGCTCCAGAGCCGGACGTGCGGATAGTTGAGGGCAGCGGCCAGCCGTTCGTGGTCCTGAGCGTTGAACGCATCCTGGAACGCGTCCACCGCCGCCCTGGCGTGTTCAGTGATGTCGGACATCTGGGCCTCCCCCGGGGAACACTGGCGCGTGGTCGATGCGCCGCACACCAACAGTAGTCTGCGAATGAACCGACGCGATTCAACAAGGAGACAGTCCGATGGCTATTCCCGCACTCGACATCGAGGCGCATTTGGACGCCGAGCATCTGGCAGTGCTCGAGGCTATGCCGCTGCGCCTGGATTTGTCCGACATCCCAGCCACACGCGCCAGCCTGGCTGAGCTCGGCGCGGCGCTGCTGGGCGCCCCGATGCCCGACGGCGTCACTGTCGAGGATCACAAGGCCCCGGGACCGGAGGGCGCGCCGGACGTGATGGTTCGCACCTATCGTCCTGCCTCGCTGCCCGCCAATGCGCCCGCGTTGTACTGGATCCATGGCGGCGGCATGGTGCTCGGCGATGTGGCGATGAACGACCCGTATTGCGCGGGCATCGCCGACGAACTGAATGTGCTGGTCGCCTCCGTCGAGTACCGGCTGGCGCCTGAGCATCCATTTCCCGCGCCGATCGAGGACTGCTACGCCGGCTTGCGCTGGTTTGCCTCGGCCGCTGACAGGCTCGGCGTTGATCGCAGTCGCATCGCGATTGGCGGCGGCAGCGCCGGTGGCGGGCTGGCGGCCGGTCTGGCGCTCGTAGCGCGCGACCGTGGCGAGGTCGAAGTGTGCTTCCAGCTCTTGGTCTTTCCAATGTTGGACGACCGCAACGCGACACGCAGCAGTCACGCGATCGCAGATGCGCGTGTCTGGAACCGAGCCGCGAACCTCGCCGGATGGAACGCGTACCTCGAGGGCAATGCCGGCGGCGATGATGTTTCTCCGTATGCCGCGCCGTCCCGAGCGACTGATCTGACCGGACTGCCGCCCGCCTACATCAACGTTGGGACACTCGATCTCTTCCTCGACGAGGACATCGCGTATGCCCAGGCCCTCCTCGCTGCCAATGTGCCGACTGAGCTGCGCGTCTATCCGGGCGCATTTCATGGCTCAAATGCCATGGTTCCGGACGCAGAGATTTCCCGGCGCTGGAACAGTGACGAACGCTCGGCGCTCGACCGCGCGCTCAACGGACCCCGCTGAGCGGACGCTGCAAGTCTCGTCATCGACAGCCACACACGGAGGCGGCACCCATGGAATGTGGAACGTTCCTGTTGCTTCAATCCCCGGGCGGACAAGATCATGCCGAGGTGTTCGCGCGGGCCACGGAGATGACCCAGGCTGCGGACCGGCTCGGGTTCGACAGCGTCTGGTGCGCGGAGCATCACTTCTCGACCTACGGCTACCTGTCGCGTCCGCTGATGTTCGCGATGCACCTGGCCGCCCAGACTGAGCGGATCCGCGTGGGCTCCGCCGTCGTCGTATTGCCGCTGCATCATCCGCTGGTCGTCGCCGAGGAGATCGCCACCGCCGACCTGCTCAGCGGCGGGCGGCTCGATGTCGGTCTGGGACGCGGCTATCAGAAGTACGAGTTCGAGCGGCTGGGACACACACTGGATGAGAGCCGCGAACGCTTCGACGAATCGGTCGACATCCTGCTCAAGGCGTTCGAGGGCAAGCCGTTTGCTCACGAGGGCAAGCACTACTGCTTCGACGAGACCAGCATCTTCCCGATGCCGGTGCAACGGCCGCACCCGCCGTTCTGGATGGTGGGTCAGAGTCCTGAATCGATCGTGGCCACGGCGAAACGGGGATTCAATCTGATCTCCGGCGGCTTCGGCATTCCAATCGAGCGGTTGGCAGAGTTCCGCCAGACGTTCGACCGGGCGATTCCGGATCCGGCGCAGCGAGACTCGATCAGAGTCAGCACCCAGCGTCCCGTCTACGTGACCCACGACGAATCCGAGCTGCCCGATATTGTCGAGCAGGCCCGCTGGAACATGCGCGTCACCCTCAGCCTGCGGCAGGGCCTGGCGCGGGTCGAACACGGCCGAGCCGTGGCGATTCCCTTCGACGAAGAACCGAGCGTCGAGGACCTGCTGGACCGCTACTTCGTGGTCGGCACGCCCGACACCTGCATCGCTAAGATCAAGCAACTGCGCGAGGTCATGGGCATCGACCATTTCAACGCCAACTTCTGGTTCGGCGATCTCTCGCAGAGGCAGATTTTGAAGTCCATGAACCTGTTCGCCGAGGAGGTCTTGCCGCTGATGAAGTCGGGCGAGATCTAAGCGCCGCCGGTCACGTCGATCGTGACGCCGGTGACGAAGTCGGCGTGGGACGAGGCGAGGAAGCAGACCACGTTGGCCTGGTCGATTGGTTCGGCGATGCGGCGCAGCGGGGTCCCCGCGAGCACCTGTCGGCGCTGCTCATCGGAGCGGTTCTGCCAATGGCGGCGGATCCGGTTGGTCAAAGTGGCCGACGGTGCAATCGCGTTGACATTGATCCCGGACGGCCCGAGCTCCAGCGCCAGCTTGGTCGTCATGGCGATGATCCCGCCCTTGGCCGCTGAGTAGGCGCTGGAACTGGTGGCGCTCTTGCCGCGCCCGGCGATCGAGGCGAAGTTGACGATCTTGCCGTTGCCCTGTCGCTTCATGTGCGGAACCACCGCGTTGCAAAAGAGGAACGTGCCGCTGAGGTTGAAGTCGAGCACCCGCTGCCACTCTTCCACGGTCAGCTCGTCGACCGTCGCGCCCGCGTTGGCGATGATCGTCGAGCCGCCGACGCCGTTGACCAGGATGTCGACTCGGCCGTACCGATCGACCACATCGGCGACGACCGCATGCACGTCTTCCTGATTCAACGAGTTAGCGCAGTAGGCGAGGTGCTCGCCGCCTCCGGCCTCGGCGAGCGCTGCCATGGCGCCGTCGAGCAATTCCTGGTTGATGTCGACGGCGGCGACGGTGCCGCCCTCGGCGGCGATGATCTCGGCGCTGGCGCGGCAGATCCCGTCGGCAGCGCCGGAGATCAGCGCGACCTTGCCGCGGAAACGAGCGAATGATTGATCGGGCATTGCAATTCCTCCAGTGGACATCGATCGAATGGCCTTGAGCGCTAGCGGCCCGCGAAGTCCGGTTCGCGGCGCTCGCGCAGCGCGGCGCGCGCCTCTTCGGCGTCTTCGGACGTGGCCAGTATCGGCGACGCGTTGGAGGTCAGCACGGCGGTGGTCTCCAACGTGCTGTCCATCGCGGCGCGGATGACGCGCTTGTTGATCCAGGTGACCAGCGGCGGATTGCGCATGATTCGCGCGCACAAGGCGCGAACCTCGTCTTCCAGCTCGTCCGACGGCACGATCCGGTTGAGCACGCCCCACTCCGCGGCCGTCGGGCCGTCGAGATGGCCGGTGAATGAGAATTCCAACGCGCGGCCAAGCCCGGCCAGTCGGGTCAGATGGTATGCGCCGCCGTTCTCGATGATCTGACCGACCTGCTGGTAGGCGATGAAGCGCGTCTTCTCGCTGCCGTAGCGGATGTCGCACTGCAGCGCCATGTCCATGCCGAAACCGGCCGCGACCCCATTGACCATCGCGACCGTCGGCTTGCGTACATAGGAGATATCTCGCATCAGCTTGGTCAGGCCGTAGTAGAACCGCTGCCGGGTCGCGTCGAGGCCGCCCGCCTCGTAGGGCGCGTTGCCGAGATAGTTGTCGTTCGGCTCGAAGTCGCCCAGATCGGAGCCGCGCACATCTGCACCGGCGCAGAATCCCCGACCGACGCCGGTCAGGACGATCACCTTGACGTCGGGATCGTCGTCTCCGGCGCGCATGTACTCGCCGACCTTGGCCAGCGTGCCGGTCCGCTCTGCGCCGCCAACGGCGGCGTTGAGCTTCTCGGGGCGGTTGAACTTGATCCAGAGGATCCCGCTGTCCTCCTTCTCGTACAGGAGATAGGGGACGTGCTCGAGCTGCTGCATCGGATCCTCCTTCGGAAGGGCTTGAACGTCTTGCGCTGGTGGACTCGCGACGAGACTAGCGCCCCGCAGAGAAGGAATGAGGAGGAGTCGGCAGAGTGTCCTGCTAGTCGAGCACCGCGACCGATGCGCCGCGGCCTTCGAGCGCTTCCCGCATGCGTCGACGTTCAACCGCCTCCACACGTTTGGGGAACCGGACGAACAGGGCCAGTGGGGCCATGCAGACGACGACCATGCCCAGGTAGAGCAAGGCGTCCTCAACTGCCACGCCCTCGGCACGGAGCAGGAATCCGGCCGCGACCGCCCCGGCGTTGCCGCCCGCTCCGACGATCCCGGCCACGGCGCCCAGCGCCTTCTTGTTGATGAACGGAACCACGCCGAAAGTCGCGCCCTCAGTCATCTGCACACAGATGCTGAACACGATCAGCATCGGAACGGCGAGGATCAGCACGTCCATCCGTGAGAAGGCGATCAAAGCGATGCCTTCGAGCAGCAGCACGCTGCCCATGAACAGCGTGCGTCCGCGCAGCCCGGCACGGATGCCGAATCTGTCGGAGAGGATGCCCCCCGTCGTGCGGGCGAAGATGTTCATCAGACCGAAGAGCGAGGCGATGACGCCGGCGAGGACGATGTCGAGCCCGAAGTTGTCCTGAAAGTAGAGCGCGGCCATGCCATTGATCGTGAGCTCGATCCCGAAGCAGCCGCCGTAGATGACGAAGAGCAACCAGACCCGCGGATCGCGTGCGGCCTTGCCGAACGCACCCGGCTCTGTTTGCCTGGTCACCTTGCCCTTGGCGCGCAGCGCTTTAAAGTCGCCCTCCGGCGCGTCCTGGGTGAACCTGTAGTAGACGATACCCATCAGGAAGAGGGCGACGCCGGGAATCGCCATCGCAACGCGCCAGCCCAGGGCATCGTTGGCGACGAAGAACAGCACGCCGGTCATCACCAATGGCATCACGAGCTGGGTCACCCCGCCGCCGAGGTTGCCCCAGCCCGCCGTCGTCGCGTTGGCGGTGCCGACCACGTTTGGCCCAAACATCACTGACGTGTGGTACTGGGTGATCACGAACGAGGCGCCGATCACGCCGATCAGCAGGCGGAAGATGACGAAGGTCTCGAAGTTCTGGGAGAGGCCGATCAGCATGACCGGGAACGAGCCGAGAATCAGCAGTCCGGTGTAGGTGCGGCGCGGTCCAACCCGGTCGAGGATCCAACCGATAGCGATCCGAGCGAAGATCGTGATGAAGACTGAGGCAATCAGCGAAGTGAATACCTGGGACTTGGTCAGGTCCAGATCCTGACGAACCTCACCCAGAAGTGGAGCGATCCCGAACCAGCCGAAGAAACAGAGGAAAAATGCCAACCAGGTGAGATGGAAGGTGCGCATATGCGGCGAGGCGAAGCTCCTGAGCTTGATCGAGGTCGCCTTGCCGGCCAACTCATTCTGGTTCACGGTGCACCTCCGCCGTCGTTCACTCAGACCAACACCGACGACGCTACGGAGGACCAGTTACACCTTGATTTCGGCATGTTTCGGCGGAATGACATGGGCATTGCCGTCAGGTGTCACGTGGCGACGCGAACGCAGTCGTGTCAACTGGGCGACGGGAGAGGGAAGCCGTCGCGGTCAATCTGCGCTGAGTGGCTCAACCCGTACCGCCGCGAACTTGAGCTCGGGCTGCTTCGAGCGGGGATCGATTGCCTCGTTGGCGGACCTGTTGGAGGGGCCATCATCTGACCACAATGCACCCCAGTGGAACGGAGCGAAGACCGAGCCCGCTCGGATCGTCTCATTGACCCTCGCAGTCGACTCGAACGCCCCTCGTCGAGAGATGATCCGAACGCGGTCGCGATCGCCGATTCCCAGGCCGATCGCGTCGGAAGCATTGATCTCCAGGAACGGCTGCTTCTCTGATCTGAGCAGCTTGGTCGATCGCCCTGTGCGCGTCATCGTGTGCCATTGATCCTTGACGCGGCCAGTGATCAGGGCAAAGGGATAGTCGTCGTTGACTGCATCCGCGGGCGGGATCCAGCGTGGCACCTGCATCTGCGCACGACCGTCGGGAGTCTGGAACTGTCCGTCCTCAAACAACCGGCGGCCGTCCCTCGGCGGCCCCGAACGTGCAGTGGAGGGATACGGCCACTGAATGCCGGCGCGGTGCTGGGCCAGCAACGGATACGAGATACCGGTGATATCCATGTCGCGCCCGCGCGAGAGTTCGCGGTACTCGCGGAAGATTTCTTCCAGACCGTCGTACTGGAACGCGTCGCCGAAGCCCAGGGCCTCAGCCACTCGGCAGATGATCTGCCAGTCCGGAAGTGCTTCACCCGGAGGCGGCGAGACCTGCTCAAGCAAGCAGATGCGGCGCTCGGAGTTGGTCATGGTGCCGCCGCGCTCGGACCATTGCGCGGCCGGCAAGAGGATGTCGGCGATCTGTGTGGTCTCGGTCGGTTGATAGGCGTCCTGGACGATCACGGTCTCCGCCTGCGCGAACGCGGCGCGGACCCGGTCGCTGTTCGGCAATGAGGCGACGGGATTGGTCGCCGCCACCCAGATCACTTTGATCTGACCACGTTCCAGCCGCTCGACCATCTCGATCGCCGTGACCCCCGGTCGGTCGGAGATGCTTCCCGGGGGAATGCCCCAGGCCTGCTCGACCTCGGCCCGGTGCTCGGGGTTCGCGACCAGTCGGTGTCCGGGCAGCGTGGTCGCGAGCCCGCCTTGCTCGCGCCCGCCCATCGCGTTGGGCTGGCCGGTGAGCGACATCGGACCGGCGCCCGGCTTGCCGATGTTGCCGGTCGCCAGCGAGAGATTGATCAGCGCGAGATTCTTGTCGACGCCCGATGTCGATTGGTTCGCGCCCATCGTCCAGAAGGTCAGCATCGGTCCGTTGTGGGCGATGATCCGGGCGGCTTCGAGAATGTCTCCGGCATCGAGGCCGGTCACCTCGACCGCCCGCTCAGCCGACCAGCCCGCCAGAGACTCCTCGACCTGCTCCCAGCCGGAAGTGTGATTGCGGAGATATGTGTGGTCGAGTCCACCTGCAAGCCGGACTTCAAACAGCAGCGATTGAAGCAGCGCGACATCCGTCCCTGGTCGGAGGGCGAGGTGAAGGTCGGCAATCTCCGTAGTCCTGGTCGCCCTCGGGTCGACCACGATCACCTCGACGCGGTCTTTGGCCGCCCGTTTCCTCGCCTTGATCCGCTCGAACAGGATCGGGTGACAGGCTTCCATGTTGGCGCCGACGATCAGGAACGTGTTCGCCTGTTCGATGTCGGCATAGCCGGCCGGCGGTGCGTCGGATCCAAACGTCATGTTGTACGCGGTCACGGCCGAGGCCATGCAGAGTCTCGAGTTGGTGTCCTGGTTGTTGGTCCCGATGTAGCCCTTGGCCAGCTTGCCGAAGAGGTAGTAGTCCTCGGTCACCAGCTGCCCCGAGCCGTACAACATGACGCTGTCCGGCCCGTGCTGATCGACGGCGCGACGAATGGCGCCGGCGGCCCGCTCGATCGCCTCGTCCCATGACGCTCGGCGCGGCTCGCTCCCCTTCACGTCGCGCACCTGCGGATGCAACAGCCGGGCTTCCTCGACGAAGATGTCGGGCAGCAACGCCGCCTTGGCGCAGAGCTTGCCTTGATTGACCGGGTGATCCTCGTCACCGCGAACAGCCGAGACGACGCCGTTCTTCGTCTGCACTTTCAGACCGCAGCCGACGCCGCAATAGCAGCAGATGGAGCGCTTCCATCCATCTCGACGAAGCAACGAGGGACGACCCATTCGACGCTCAATCCGCGAGCGCCGACTCGCGTCGGCTGATCAGCGCGTCACTGCCTCGGACGGCGCGAATCTGCTCGGCGACCGCCTCGGGTAAGTCCACGGTTGGCACTGCCGGCGCAGCTACATCTGCCAGCCGGGGATCATCGCCCAGCCGGCCACCTGTGAAGATGTCGGCGACGTTGATGATCTGACCATCGACTCGTTTGCGACCGCCCAGCAACCCGACCTCGCCAGCCCGATGCTGCCCGCAAGCGTGGGGACAGGCCGACATCTGGATGCGCACCGGCTCAGCGTCGGGCGCGATCTCGTAGCGTTCTTCCAGTGCTGCTGCCAGCTTGCTCGCCTCGCCCTTGCTGTCGATCAGGGCAAACGCGCAGAAGTCGTTACCTGTGCAACTGACCATCGCCCGAATGAACGCCGAAGGCGTCGGCGAGTAGGTCTGCAGCGGCGGCTCCTGCAACAGCGAGTCGATCCGATCGCTCGGCACATTGGGAATCAGAATGTTCTGCTGGACCGTCAGTCGTAGTTCGGCCGTTCCATATTCCCTGGCCAGCCGACCGAACTCGATCAGCCCATCGCCTGTGATTCGGCCGACGGGGACCAGGCATCCGACGGTGCACCGGTCAGGATCTCGTTGATTGGTGAAACCGATGTGGTCTCCGCCGTGTCTCGTTGTCAACGATCCACCGGCCCGCGCAAGCGACCGGCCATACTGCGCCTCGACCGCATCGCGGAATCGCTCCATGCCCCATTCGCGCAGCAGCCACTTGAGACGCGACTGCTTGCGCTTCTCTCTCAATCCGTGGTCGCGATAGACCTCGAGAATGCTGACGGCCAGCTCCACGGCGTCGTCGACGCCGACGAACACATCCAGCGGGCGAGCGTATTCAGGCGTCATCCCGCCGAGCGCGCCGCCGACGAGCACGTTGAAGCCGATCTCACCATCGCGCTGGGCCGGCACAAACGACAGATCGTGGACCTGGGCGTGGCCGCAGTCCTCGCGGCAACCGGTAACTGAGAGATTGAACTTGCGCGGCAGATTCGAGAATCGTTTGCTGCCGATGATCGCCTGCTGCATCCGAATCGCCAGGACGCGGGTGTCGATCACTTCGTCTTCGGTCAGACCGGACAGCGGACAACTGACCACGTTGCGCACGTTGTCCATGCCCGATTGCTGAGTCGTGAGCCCTGCGGCCGAGAGGCGCTGCAGCACCCAGGGCGCGTCGGCGATCGTGATCCAGCGCAACTGGATGTTCATCCGCGAGGTAATGTCGGCCTGGCCGCGTCCGACCGCGTTGGAGATTTCACCTATCGCAGTGATTTGCTCGGAGTTGAGCACGCCGCCCGGAATCCGCATGCGCAGCATGAAATGGCCCGGTGTGCGCTTGCGATGGAAAAGCCCGTACCACTTCAGACGCTCGAAGTCCTCCGCCGGAATCTGCGGATCGTCGCCTGCCGCGGCCAGGGCGGCGTAGCGATGCAGGTCGGCAAGGACGTCGAGGCCGTCCTTGGCCGTCTTGAGTACTTCGATCTTATTGACGACCATGGCCCCGCTCCTGTTTCAGCCACCGTATGAGCGACCGATTGCAGGCAGGTTGCCTTCAATGAACAGCATATGAACGCTGACGCGTGTTGTAGCGAGCGTTGCAGGCAGACCGAACGCTCAGCGCAGGTTGCGCAGGCGCGGGTCGAGCGCGTCGCGCAGCCAGTCACCCATCAGGTTGCCGGTCAGCGAGATGATCAGCAGGGTCAGCCCGGGCAGCCAGATCGGCCACCAGGCGACATTCATCGTGTCTCGGCCCTCGGTGATCATCCTGCCCCAGGATGACGTTCCCGGCGGAACGCCGACACTGAGGAAGCTGAGCGCGGCCTCGGCCAGGACGACCAGCGCGACCTCCAGCGTCATCACGATCACGATGGTGTTGAGCACGTTAGGCAAGAGGTGCTTGCGCATAATCCACCACGGTGCGGCGCCGACCGATCGCGAAGCCGTAACGAAGTCACGCTCCCGCAGGGAGAGCACATCGGCCCGCACGAGTCGGGAATAGGAGGGCCATGTCCAGAACAACAGGATGACGATCACATTGGTCAGGCTGGGACCGACCAGGCTGGCCATGAGTACGGCAAACAGGATCGCCGGCAGGGCCAGCTGCAGGTCGACGACGCGCATCAGAATCTGGCCGGTCATACCGCCGACCCAGCCAGAGACCAATCCGATCAAGGTGCCGAACAGCGCTGCGCCCGGGACGACGATCCCAACGACGATCAACGAGACCCGCGCCCCATGCAGCAAGCGGCTGTAGATGTCGCGCCCGAGCTCGTCGGTGCCCAGCGGATGTGCCCAGGTGCCGCCGTCAAAGACTGGGGGCGACAGGCGCGCGCCGAGATCGATGAACTCGGGATCGTGCGTCTGGAGCAACTCGGCGAACACTCCCGCAATGATCACGACCAGGGCGATCAGAGCCGGAATCGACAACCCGATGTATCGCCGCCAGCGAATCCGTCGACGCCGCATGCCCGGCTGGAACTCGACCGCGTCCGCGGCTCCGGCTGCCATCAGGCCGCCCCAGTCCGAATCCGCGGGTCGATGAAGCGGTACGAGACATCCACGAAGAGATTGACCAGCGCAATCGACGCGGCCAGCACAATGATCGCCGCCTGCACCATGGGGAAGTCGTTCTTGAGGATCGAGTCAATGATCAAACGCCCGACGCCTGGCCAGGCGAAGACCATCTCGATGATCACCGTGCCGCCGATCAGTCGACCAAGCGAAAGACCGAGCATCGTCACGACCGGTAGCAGCGCATGACGCACACCGTGACGCCAGATCACGGTGCGTTCGCTGAGACCCTTGGCCCTCGCCGTGCGGACGAAATCGGTGTCCATCACCTCGATCATCCCCGAGCGAGTCAACCGCATGATCGCGACCAGCTCGAACAGACCCAACGCGATCGCGGGCAGGATCAGCGATCGAAAGCCTTCCTTGGCGCCGCCGGTCGGGAACCAGCCGAGCTGCACGGAGAAGAAGAAAATCATCATCAACCCGAGCCAGAAGCTCGGCGTGGCCTGGCCGATCACGGCGACAAACCGCGCCAACCAATCGACCGAGGATCCGCGTCTGAGCGCGGCGATGATCCCTAATGGCACCGCCAGTGCGAGCGCAAAGACCACGCCCGCCACGCCCAGCTTGACGGTGTTGAGCGCTCGATCACCGATTGCGTCCAGCGTCGACGTGCCGCCGCCGCGCCAGGAAGTTCCGAAATCGCCCTGTGCGAGGTCGAGCAGGAAGTTGCCGTACTGCACGTGGAGGGCGTCGTTGAGGCCCAACAGCTCGCGGAATCGCGCTTTATCCTCCGTTGTCGTCGTCAACGGCGGCAGCATGGTCTCTTCGGGATTGCCGACGGTGCGCGAGACGAAGAAGACGATGGTCACGACCAAGAGCGTCACGAAGACGGCCTGGACGAACCGGATGATGAGGTAGCTCCAGAACTGCATGCTCAGTCAGCCGCCCCAAAACTCGTCATTGCCGCGCTGCGCAGCAGCCTGCCCCGCACTTGCCTGCCCCTGGCTCGAACAGGGGATGCGAGGCGATCTCGCCGGTGCTGAACCGACATCCGTGCTCGACTCGGCGTGATACCCGCAGCCCGCCCCGCGCTTGCCCGCCCCTGGCTCGAACTGGGGATGCAGGGGCGAGCGCGGGTATGACGAATCGAATCACACGCCTCAGGTCTTGAGCCGCTGGATCGCGAAGGTCATCAGGAAATTGAGATTTCCGACCCGGCCTCCCTTGGGATAGTTGACGTCGGCCCGGGTAACCACCGTGTCCGGCGGCTCGACGATGAAGATGAACGTCGCCTGACGGGTGTGCTCGAGCAACAACTCCGAAATGATCTCGAGTCGCCGGTCAGGATCCTGCTCCACCCGCTGTGCGAGGTAGAGCTCCTGCAGGCGCGGATCCTGAGGCGGGGAAATGGTGAAGAAGCCATCGGCGCCGCCACAGCATTCCCACATCGAGCCGATGTCGGGGACGGCGTTCGCATAGAACCAGTAGAGGCCCCAGGGGGCTGCGTCTCTGCCCGAGGAGTACTGCGGAGTGAAGTACTCAGAGCCCAGCGTCGGCACCGGCGTGACGCGAATGCCAATCTGAGCGAGGTCCTGGGACGCCACCAGCACCAGATCGGCGACCACATCGCCGCCCCAGTCGGGGGTGTAGTACAGCGGGACATCGAAGCCGTCCTCATAGCCGGCCTCGGCCATGAGCTGCTTCGCCTTCTCCACGTTGTAGTCGAAGACCACTTCCGCCTTTTCCTCCGGGCTGGGATAGCCGGGCACGCCGCTGTAGACGAGCATCGACATATCGCCCACGCCGAGGAACAGGTTGTCGATGATCGCGCGGCGGTTGATCGCATGGTTGGCGGCCTGGCGCACGCGGATATCGAGGAAGGGATTGGGATCGCCGTCGGGCGTGGTCTCCTGCCACAGGTTGGGGTAGATGTTGTGCACCGACCAGCCGGCGCCCGGCTGGAACTGGACCGTGAAGTTTGGATCGTCGATGTAGGGCTTGGCGGCGTTGACGCCGACGCCCTCGTGGATCACGTCAATCTCGCCCGCTTCCAGGCCCGCGAGGCGCGACTGCAGTTCAGGCCGCACGAGGCCGGTCAACCTCCTGTGGTGGGGTACGTGCGAGACACGCACTGGGTAATCGATTGGGTTGTAGTGATCGTCGAAGCGCTCGAAGATGAAGTTCTCGTCGTCCGTGTGGCCGACGAAACGGAAGGGACCCGTGCCCATTGGCTCCTGGTCCAGGGCCAGATCGCCGCGGCCTTCGGTGTCCGCCTGCGAGTGGATCGTCACCTCGCCGGAGCCGTCCATGTTGACGGTCAGGAAGCCCGCATCAGGCGCCGGCAACTCGATCGACCAGGTGCGGTCGTCGGGCGCTTCATTGCGGACCCAGTTCAGCGCGCTTCGGGCCGGGTAGGCCGGCACCCAGCCGCCGGGGTGATCCGAGGTTTCGCCGCCCTGGTGATATTCGGCCAGGCCGCCCATCCGGTCGTAGCTGAAGACCATGTCCCCGGCGACGAGGGTTGAGCCATCGTGGAACTTGGCCGGGATGATGTCGAGTCGCAGGGTGACGGGATCGATCCACTCCGGCGTCGCCAGGCCGGCATACATGGAGTTGTCGCGCGGATCGCGATCGAGCGGACCGCTGTAGACCGCGCCGTGACTGATGTAGTTCTGCGCGCTGCCGGTTCGGTGATGGTCCAGCCCGCCGGAGTCGGAGCCCACGGCGATCACAATCTCGGCGTCCAGATCGACCTCGTCGAGAGGACGCGGCATCGACCATTCTTCTTCGGCCTCGCCGACCCCCTCGGCGATCTCCTCGGCCACCTCTTCCTGTTGGGTAGCGGCCTGCGCCTGCTGATCGGCCTGTTGCTGCTGCATGGCCTGCTGCTGCTGTTGCTGCTGAGCCTGCTGCTGCATGGCCTGCTGCTGTTGCTGCTGGTCGGCCTGCTGCTGCATCGCCTGCTGCTGTTGCTGATCCTGCTGCTGCGCCTGAGCGACGGTCTGCTGACCGTCGTCATCGTCGTCCCCGCAGCCCACCAGCGCGAGACCGGTCGCGCCCACACCGGCGCGAGCCGAAGCCCGTAGCAGTGTCCGCCTGCTCAGCTGTCGACGCTTCATCCGTTGCCAATAATTTCGGTCGCTCACAGCAACACCTTCCTTCACGCACGAGTCCGTGCTAGCTGACTTGGATCTTCTGGAAGTATGCCCAACCGGCTCTGCTCTTGCAACCACCATCTGCAAAGCCTCCGTTCAGCTCGCCAGCGTCATTGAAATCCCGGACCGCAAAATCTACGCTCTCCGCACAACTCGAGTGACCGACCTCGAGCAGGAGTGGTCGCAATGGAACTTCAGGGCAAGAACGCAGTCGTCACCGGCGCCGGACGAGGAATCGGCCGCGCCATCGCGCTGCAGCTAGCCGAGGCAGGCGCGCGCGTCGCCGCCGCCGACATCGACCCCGACAACGCCGACGACACCAGCGCCGCCATTCAGGAGGCCGGCCACGAGGGCTTGTCGATCCACGCCGATGTGGGTGACCTGGCGGCGATCGACCGGATGATCTCGGAAGCCCGCGACGCCTTCGGGCGAATCGACGTCATCGTCAACAACGCCGGCGTCACCCGCTACCTGGATGTGGTGGATGTCGAGGAAGCGGACTGGGACCGTATCCATCGGGTCAACGCCAAGGGCGTCTTCTTCTGCATGCAGCGCGCTGCGCGGGAGATGATCGACCAGGGCGACGGCGGCCGGATCATCAACATCGCCTCGATCGCGGGTAAGGGCTACGCCGGCACGTCCAATGCCGCCTACGCGGCGAGCAAGGGCGCGGTGATTTCGATGACGATGATCGCCGCCCATCAGCTCGGCAAGTACAACATCAATGTCAATGCCATCTGTCCGGGCGTCACGATGACCGACCTGTCGATCACCAACATGCGCCAGCGCGCCGAGCGCTCCGGGGTGAGCGTCGACGAGATGCGTCAGACTCGCGACTCGCGCATTCCGATCGGCCGCGCCAACGACCCAGAGGATATCGCCGACATGGCTCGCTTCCTCGCCGGTCCCGGGGCCCGCAACATCACCGGGCAGGCCTTCAACGTCGACGGCGGCCTGATCATGCACTAACGAATGTTGCGCAGCCGCGGATCCATGGCGTCCCGCAGGCCGTCGCCGACGAAGTTGAAGCTGACCACCATGAGCACGACGGCAATGCCCGGCGCGGCGATCGGCCAGGCTGAGCGGAAGAGGTTGGAATAACCCTCAAAGACCATCCCGCCCCAGGCCGGCGTCGGCTGTTGGACGCCCGCGCCGATGAAGCTGAGACCGGCCTCGACCAGGATGATCGCCGCCGCCGAGAGCGAGGCCAGGACAACGACCGGCGCAACCACGTTGGGCATCAGGTGACGCAGGATGATCCGCTGCGGTCCGGCACCCATTGATCTGGCCGCATCGACATAGGGCTCTTGCATGATCGACAGCACGACCCCGCGGGTGAGCCGGGCGTAGCCGGCCGACCAGACGATGCCGATGATCAGCATCGTGTTGATGATGTTGGGACCGACCGCCGCCGTCATGGCCAGGATCAGGATCAAGGCCGGCATCGCCATCAACGCGTCGACGATCCGCATGATCAGCAGTTCATCCAGCTTGCCGCCGACATAGCCCGCGACCAGGCCGGTCGGCACGCCGATGCAGATCGCGACGCCGATCGCGACGACAACGACCTGCCACGCGATCCTCGCCCCGAAGATGGTTCGGCTGAGGATGTCGCGGCCGAGCAGGTCGGTGCCGGCGACGTGATCCAGGGTCGGCGGCTGGAAGACGCACTCGCTGCAGAGGTCGGCCTTAAGCGGTTCATAGGGCGCCACGAACGGCGCAAACGCCGCGACGATCCCCAGGCCAAACAGGATGAAGGCGCCAAACACCGCCGGCCGATTGCGCACGTAGATGCGCAGCACGCGCAGCGCGAGCTCGACCCGCGGACTGTCGCGCCAGGATTCACGCGCCCCGAATCGGAGGCCCCCGGTCGTCGGCTCGGACGTGACGCTCATGCGCTGATCCCTTGCCGGATGCGTGGGTCAATCAGCGGATAGGTCAAGTCGACCAGCAGATTGACGGCGACGGTAATGATCGCAAAGAACATCACCAGGTTCTGCACGACGGAGTAGTCCTGGACCTGCACCACCGACTGCACGAACAGTCGGCCCATTCCGGGGATCGCGAAGACCTGCTCGGTGATCACCGCGCCGCCGAACACGACGCCGACCTGGAAGCCGAACACCGTGATCACGGGGATCATCGCATTGCGCAGCCCGTGGCGAACGATCACGGCCCGGTCGCGAAGCCCCTTGGCTCGCGCGGTCCGGATGTAATCGTCCTGCAGCACGTTGATCATCGCCGAGCGGGTCTGCCGCATCACCAGGGTGGTCGAGATCAACGACAACGCGATCACCGGCAGGACCATATGCTTCAGGCTCTCGATCACGTCTTCGCCTAACGGCACGTAGCCGCTGCGCGGCAGCAGCTCGAGTTCGAAGCCGACGATGTAGACCAGCGCGATGCCGCTGAGATACTCAGGGATCGACGCCCCCACAATCATCGTGGTGCTGGCTGCCACCTCGGTCTTAGAGCCTGGCCGCAGCGCGGCCAGCACACCGACCGGGATCGAGAGACTGAGCACCACAATCAGGGCGAGAATGCCCAACTGCATGGTCGGGACGAGCTTCTCCCGGAACAGCTCGGTGATTGGAATCCTGGAGGTCAGCGCCAGTCCGAGGTCGCCCTGGAAGGCGTTGTAGATCCAGTGCGCATAGCGCTCGTGCAGGGGTTTGTCGAGGCCTAGACTGGCCCGCACGGCCGCGATCTTCTCTTCGGTCGCGTTCAGCTCCAGCATCGCCCGGGCCGGGTCGCCCTCGACCACGTTCATCAGGACGAACGCGACGACGCTGACGATGAACAGGACCAGCAACGACGAGAGAAAGCGCGCCCCGATGTAGCTGATCATCGGTCGGACTCCAGGGCTACCCGCTTAGGAAGACGTCTCCCGTTCAAGCAGCGCGCAGATCGCGGCGTGTCTGATTCCCGGATGGGAGACCCTCCACGCCGCATCTACCTACGTATCCACCTTATAGACGCCCGCCAGCATGTCGGCCGTCCCTCCGACTCCGTCGCAGCCTCGGAACAGCGTGTTGATGTCGCCGGTATGTCGCACGCCCGGTGAGAATCCGTAGTTGAGCGGGTAGTGAATGATCGGCACGGTGTACGCGCCTTCCACATAGACCTCAAAGAACTCGGCGTAGCGTTTCACCCGTTCCTCGAAGTCGGTCGTGCGCGCCGTCAGGTCTTGCAGGCGTGAAGCTTCCTCCAGGCCAACCTCGTAGTCGCTGCCTGACGCCAGCAACTCGTCGTACTGCTCGCGGCCGCCGCTGTAGAACCACTCCCGCAGACCATTCATGCTCGGCCGCAGGATCTGGTCGGGATCGAATGGCGACTCCCAACTGAGCACCGCGATGGCATAGTCCTCTGCGGCGAAGAGACGGTCGACGATACCAGCGATCGTGCCCTCAACCAGATTGAAGTCCATACCGACTTCCGCGAGCTGAGCGTGCATCGGCCTCGTACCGAGATAGAGCGGGTCAATGCTGTACGTCATCATGTCGCCGGTCACCTGACCGGTGTAGCCGGCGGCATCGATCAGCTTGACAGCTTCGGCCGGGTTCGGCGAGTCGTCGTACCAGTCGACATCCTTGGGTAAGAGCGGCGTGGTGACTCCGATTGGTGCCCGAGATACTGCGCTGGTGCCGTTGAACGCGGCGTCGTTGATCGCGTGACGGTCGGTCGCCAGGTTGATCGCGTGGCGCATGCGCGGATCGCGCCAGATGGTCAGCTCCTCCGGTCCGCTGGGATTGACATTGAACCAGGTTTGGACGAAGACGCTCGAGACATCGCCCAGTACGACGAAGCCGTCGTCTTCGATGTCTGCCATCTGGTCCGCGTCGGCTGCCAGTGATCCGGGCACACGAACGACATCGTGGTCGCCGCCCAGGAAGGCCAGCCACTGCGTGTTCGAGTCCGGCAGAATCTCAAAGCTGTAGCTGTCGAAGTAGATGTTCTCGGCGTTCCAGTAGTCCGGGAACCTGGTAGCGGTCAGTTCCTGACCTTCGATGTAGTTGTCGAAGCTGAACGGTCCTGCGCCGACTGGATGCGTGACGGCGGTGTCGAAGGAGTCCGGCGAAATCGGCGCGATCCCCGGCGGCTTGCCGTAGAACAGCGACAACGTCGGAGCGAAGACCTCATTGGCCACGTAGCGCCAGGTCACGCCATCGATCGCTTCCGAGTTGGCCATCGTCTGACCGAGCGTCACCGCACGCTGATTCGGCGTCGCCTCGACGCTTTCCTCCTCGATGTTCACGATCCGGTCCATGTTGGTCTGGATCGAGGCGGCGTCAACGGCCATGCCATCGTGATAGGTCAAGCCCGGTCGCAGGCTGAATACATAGGTCACGTCGTCAGGGATCTCCCAGGCCTCGGCCAGCATCGGTAACGCCGCGCCCTGTTCGTCGTAGTTGAGCAGGCGGTCGTAGAAGATTGGGATCGACTGGTAGTGGTCGCCGCCAGAGGGCGTGACCAGCGGGTCGAATCCCCACTGGGGCGCGAACGCATCGGAGATGCGCCAGGTGCCGCCGCGCAGGGCGTCCGATGCCGCCTGCGCCTGCTGTTGCTGCTGCGCCTGGGCAACAGCGGCCTGTTCCTCTTGCTCCTGCTGGGTCTGTTCCTGCTGCTCCTGCTGCATCGCCTGCTGTTCGGCGGCCTGTTGCTGTTGTTCGGCCTGCTGTTGAGTCTGAGCGGCGGCTTGCTGCCCATCGTCATCGTCATCGCCGCCGCAGCCCACGAGCGCCAGTCCGGCCGCGCCGACTCCGGCACGGGCGGAAGCCCGCAACAGGGACCGCCGGCTCATCGTTCGGCGCTTCATTCGCTGCCAGTAGTTGCGGTCGGACATGGCCAATTCCTCCGTCCAGCCGCCTCTAATGGCGGCTGCTCAACCGGAGTATGCCTACGCGAAATTGCGTTTGCAACTCAAGTAGACGCAGGTGGCGGACCGCCTGGCCTCAGCGCGATGCAACGGGTGCGGGGAGAGGTCCCAGATCGGTCGTGGCTCGGGCGGTGTCGAGGTCGTACATGCGCTGGAGGTTGAGGGAGAACCCGGGGGTTGTCCCGAGGGCCTTGGCGATCCGCTGGGCGGTGCAGGCGTCGACGTGGCGGCCGTCATAAACTGCAGAATGACGAGGCTGGCATGGATGCCTGCCTGATCGCGGAGAGACGACCGATGTTGCGAGCGGTGGCGGAACCGGAGGCGATCGAGCGTCTGGGAAGCCAGATCAAGGAGTCGCCGATGGGCGAGGTGCGTGTGCCGGTGCGAGTGGCGAATCCCGATGCCCCCGACCGATCCTGGGAGGCGGAGTTCCTGGTCGATACCGGCGCGACGGTGTCGGTGGTGCCGGTCGATGTGCTCAACGACTTGGGCGTCGAAGCGATCGACGTGGCCCGCTTCTACCTCGCCGACGAGTCGTCGATCCTGCGGCGGGTCGGCCTGGCGCGATTCGTCGTGGCCGGCGTGTCTCGACACGCTGGGGTGATGTTCGGCGACGAAGGATGTCAGCCGATCGTGGGCAGCACCCTCCTGCAATCGATGGGGTTTCTCGTTGACCCGCTGCGCGAGCGTCTGTTGCCACGTTCCGCGCTCACTGCATCGCTGGACTAGCGCGCCAATCCGAGCATCAGTCCATATAGAAGCGTCGTCGCTCAACGCGGAGCATTCAGTCGAAGCGACCTCCATGACCACTCGACTCGACGATGCGGCTAGCCCTCAAGAATGAGGCGGGTGACTTCGTCGGGGGTGCTGAGCATGGGGTAATGACCGGTGTCGATCTCGTGCCAGCGGGCGCCGAGATGTTCGGCGCAGCGGCGCTGATGGGCTTCTCCCGGATTCGGGGCCTGCCGACACCAGATGACGGTCGCGTCCCAGGACTGATCCCAGAACGAATCGAGCTCCACCGGTTCGCTGAACACGGCGACCGGGTGCAGGCCGAATCGCTCCGAGGCCCAGGCGGCCAGATCGGCATCCATGCTCGCCTGCAATGCCTCGAGCATCGCGCCTGGAGCGGGACCGGTCGCCGCCTCGGAAGCGTCCACGGCGGCCCCGCTGACGATGTCGCGGATCCGTTCGCCGTGGTACAGCGCCAGCGCGTCGACGAAGACGATCCGTTGAATCCGCTCGCGGGCCAGCTCGGCGACCCGCGTCAAGACCATTCCTCCGGACGACGTTCCAACCAGGACCACGTCATCCAGGTCCTCGTAGCGCATCAACTCCACGATCTCATCGGCCTGCGTCTCGGTCGTGATGCCGGGCCGGACCTGCGCCGAGCGCTCGGCGCAGCCGTCGAGCGAGGGCGCATAGACGACGTGACCGTCGGCCCGCAGTTCTGTCGCGACGGGCGACCAGATCCAGCCGCCCTGGTATGCCCCGTGAATCAGTACGAACGTCGCCATGCGAAGCCTCCTCGGTCCCTGTTGAGGCTACGGCACACCAAGCGACGATCCTGAAGATGCGCTACGCCGCCGTCAGCGAGCGGTCGGCGCACCAGAGCAGGCCGTTGCGCACCAGCCGGCCGAACGACGGATGCTCCCAGGTGCGAGGATCGTGGCCGAGCTGCATGCAGAAGACCCGCGAGTCGCGGTACGTGTGAGTCCAGGCCAGTGTGCGCATCGAGTTCGTATTCTCGGTCGTCAAGAGCACATCGCAGTCGTCGCCGCAGTCGGCGATGGCGTAGGTCTCGTCCTGAATTGAGAAGTCCGAGAGTCCGGCAGCGACCGGGTGATCGAGGTTGACCTGCACGTCGTAGGTGCTCTCCCAGGTGTCGTCGACCTCGATTCGCCGGTCGGGCATGCCGATCACCTCTGACCAGAAGCCGCCGACTCCCCAGTTGAGCAACGCGTGGTGCATGACGAAGATCGGCATTCCCGAGTCGACCATCCGCTCCAGGCTGTCGACCGTCTTCTGGTCCGGCTCGTCGCGCAGCATGGTGTAGAACAGCGTCACGTCGTAGCTGTCGCGCATGTCCTGGTCGTCCGAGGGCGGCTCGGTGATCCCGTGGTCGCCGCGAATGTCGGGCCGGCTGATCCGCAGGCCGTCGGCCATGAAGGAGTCGTTGCCGGCGCCGAACAGCCACTGGTCAAAGTGGTGCACGTACGCGTCGATGCCGTCGAGCCCGTTGAAGAAGTCGATGAACGGCCGGACGTGGTAGAAGTGTCCGCCGGTCAGCACCGCGACTGAAAGGTTGCTCATGACATGGTCCATTTCGTTGAATGCCTGCTGCTGAAGGTAACAATTCCATTCTGGAGGCGAACTCCGACACGGTTCGCAGTAGCTTGCTGAGGACTCCAGCGGATCCAGCGGAGGAGCGGTCGCGATGAGCGCCAAACGAATAGCGGTGATTCCCGGCGACGGCATCGGCAAGGAAGTCGTGCCGGAGGGCGTCCGTGTGCTCGAGGAGGCTGCGACCAGGTTTGAGGTTGATCTCCAGTTCGACTACTTCGATTTCGCTTCGTGGGACTACTACGAACGGCACGGGCAGATGCTGCCCGACGACTGGCAGGACCAGATCGGCGGACACGACGCGATCTTCTTCGGCGCGGTCGGCTGGCCCGAGAAGATTCCCGACCACATCTCGCTCTGGGGCTCGCTGCTGCAGTTCCGCCGTGAGTTCGATCAGTACATCAACCTGCGACCGGCCCGGTTGATGCCGGGCATCGTCGCCCCGGTCGTGCGCCGCGACGGCAGTCCGCGCGAGCCAGGCGAGATCGACATGTTCATCGTGCGCGAGAACACTGAAGGCGAGTACTCCAGCATCGGCGGGCGGATTTTCTCGGGCACCGAGCGTGAGATGGTGATGCAGGAGACGGTGATGACGCGGGTCGGAGTCGACCGCGTGCTGAGATACGCCTTCGACCTGGCGCAGTCGCGGCCCAAGCGGCACCTGACCAGCGCGACGAAGTCGAACGGCATTGCGATCACGATGCCGTTCTGGGACGAACGGGTCGAGGCGATGTCGGCGAGTTATCCCGAGGTCGAAGTGGACAAGTTCCACATCGACATCCTCACGGCGCACTTCGTCCAGCGGCCGGACTTCTTCGACGTGGTCGTGGCGAGCAACCTGTTCGGCGACATCCTCAGCGACCTGGGTCCGGCCTGCACCGGGACGATCGGGATCGCGCCGAGCGCCAATCTCAATCCCGAGGGCGCGTTTCCGTCGCTGTTCGAGCCGGTGCATGGATCTGCGCCCGATATTGCCGGTCGCGGAATTGCCAACCCGATCGGTCAGATCTGGTGCGGCGCGATGATGCTCGACTTCCTCGGCCACCGCCGCGCGCACGACGCGATTCTGGATGCGATCGAGACGGTGCTCGATCCGTCCAGCGGCGCGCCGCGGACGCCGGATATCGGCGGGAATGCTACGACGGCCGAGCTCGGCTCGGCGATCGCGGCGGCGCTGTAGCGGCTAGGCGGCGCCGTTGGGGGATTCCTGGGCCAGGGCTTCGGCGGCGGCGTCTTCGACGATGGTTCCCTTGAAGAAGTTTCGGTTGGTGTGCGCGTAGAGGCGGAGCTGGTTGGTGAAGGCGAAGTCGCGGAAGTCTTCGGGACTGATGACTCCGTTCTCGACCGGTTCGTAGGCTTCGGCGACGGCTTCCGACATGTCAGGCACGTCCCAGTGGCCGAGGTCGGTGCTCATGAAGGCTCGGATCTTGGCTCCGAAGGGGTTGACCTGGTCGTTGAAGGCCCAGGCCGTGATCGGGTCGTCGGCCTCGCAGCCAAAGTAGAAGGAGGGCACGAAGCGGTCGTAGAAGTCCTCGGCGCGTTCGATGTTCATCTCGCTGAAGTTGTCGCGCAGGCGCTCTTCGATGTCGGGCGCGGTCATGCCCAGGGTGCGGGGCAGATTGTCGAGCTTGCCCTCGGTCAGCTCGCCGCCGTAGCGAGTGAACAGGTCCTGGGCGAGTTCGATGTCGAGGTTGGACGGATCGAGGTGATGGAGCTGGTCGGGTCCGCGCTTTTCCCAGCGGGCGATGATGTCGGCGTAGATGCGTGCGCCGTGGGCGACGCCGCCCTCGAGCAGGGCGACGCGCAGTTCGGGGAAGCGGGTGGTGACGCCGCCCATCAGCAGCGACTTGCAGAGCACCTCGCCGGCGGCGGCGAAGTGTCCGATGTGGTTGTACATGTAGTTGGAGATCGAGGCGCGATCGATGAAGCCCATGCCGGAGGAGTGCGAGGCGACGGCGAAGCCGAGGTCGAGGCAGCGCTGCCAGAAGGGGTCGTAGTCGTATTCGCTGTCGATCGCGAAGGAGTCCAGCCAGGTCACCTGATTTGCGAGCTCCGGGTACTTCTCGGCGACTGCCGGTACCGGTCGGCGGACGAAGGCCGGCATCTGGGCGACCTTGAGTCCCAGCGAGTGGGCGTGTTCGAGCTCGGCGATGCCTTCCTCCGGGGTGTGCAGCGGGATCACGGCGGCGACGGTCATGCGGTCGGACCACTCGCCGTACTGCTCGGCGGTGAAGTTGTTGAAGGCGCGGCAGACGGCCTGGCGGACTTCGTCGTCCTGCATGTGGGGGAAGCCGAGGCCGATGGTGGGGTAGAGCACGACGTAGTCCATGCCGACCTCGTCCATGCGCTCGTGCAGGAGGCGGGGGAGCATGGCGGTGGCGCGGTCGAGCGTGTTCTCGGTGGGCAGGGCCCACCAGGGCGGGACGGTTGTGCGCTCGGCGCGGCGCTCGTCCCAGCTCATCGCGGCCCAGCGGCGGCTGACGCTGGAGTCGCGGTAGCGCTTGACGATGTCGGAGCCGCCGACGTCCTTGAGGTAGTCGAAGAAGGTGGGCATGAACTCGACGATGTGGGAGTCGCCGTCGATGATCGGATGGTCGAGGCTGGCGCGGACTCGTGCGGAGGTTGATTCGGTGGTGGTCATGGTCGGGTCTCCATCTGAGGTGGGGTCCTCAGGAGGATAGGGATCCGGGCGGGGGCTGATCGGGTGGTTGGAAGTGGTTGGCTTTGGTCGGGTTTGGAAGGGGTGTTATGTCGCGTGGGATTGCGGATTTCCCGTGTTTTGCTGGGTTTCGTGATCGGTGGTAGGTGGTTGGTCGAAATTTTTTCTCCGGGGGCGGAGCGGGAAAAAAAACGTGGCGGGCGGCTCGGCAGAGCGGGTGGCGGGGGCTGGGGAACGTGTTGACGGGTGTTCAGATTTGTCCAGATTTGTCTGGATTGGTCCGGATGGGGCTCGGTTTTGCGAGGATTTGTCGGTGTGATTCTGCGTGAGTACGGGAGTTTTCCGACTTGTGTCTGGGTGTTGATGGGACACGTTAGCTCCTCTCTTGCCGGTCATGATCGATGGTATATGGACATGAGTTCTAGTGATGTGGCGAGGCGACGGACGCGGGGGAGCCCCCTCAGCCGCGATGCGGCAGCTCCCCCAAGGGGGGAGCTCTTTGGTTGGGGATTATGCGTCGAGGGTTTGTTGGACGCCTTGCTGGCGTTTGCGGCGGGGGGCTTTGCGGAAGGTCTGGGGGGCGGCGAAGCGGGGGTAGTCGGGCTGGTCTCCGTCGAGGAGTTGCTCGATGGTGAGGATCTGGACCCTTGGGAACTGGTTGCCGGGCAGGTTGTCGGGCTCGTAGAAGCCGGCGGCGATGGCCTCCTGCTGCATGGGGTTGGTGGGTTCTTCGAGGGTGATGAAGATGCCGACGGCGGCGTCCTCGCGCTCCATGTCGCCTTTGAGCGTGGCGACCATGCCGCGGTTGACGTGACCGCTCTTGACCTGGACGATGATCCGCTTCGCCTTGCCGGAGTTGTCGTCGAAGAAGTTGATGTAGCCGTCGATGCCCGAGTCGGCGCCCTTCTTGCCGGTGGCGGGGCGAGCGTCAACGAGGCCGAGGGCCCAGTACTCGAACTGGTAGCGGCCGTCGTGCTCCGACTCGGTGGCCAGCGCCCGAGCGCTGGCGACGTCCTGGGGCAGGCCGATGACGGAGTAGTCGGAGAGTTCGGAGCCGAAGGTGTCGTGGAGGCGGTATCTCATCAAAGAAATCGAGACGTGGGTGACATCGATGCCAATCCAGCGTCGCTTGAGCCGTTCGGCGACGGCGACGGCGGTGCCGCAACCACAGAACGGGTCAAGGACGACATCGCCCTCATTGCTACTGGCATTGATGATTCGCTCAAGCAGGGCCTCGGGCTTTTGCGTCGGATAGCCGAGACGTTCCTTCGCTTGGGAATTGATGGCATCGATGTCGTCCCACAGCGCCTGTGCTGGACGACCCTTTTGCTCATCGAGATATCTCTTCAATCTGATACCTCCGCGATTGGTGAAGTGAAGACGACCTTCCTCATCCAGCCGAATCATGGTCTCAAGCGGCACGCGCCAAAAGGATGTGATCCCTTTGTATTCGTAGGTGTACCCCCCGCCAGATAGACCCTTGGCTGTCAGGTTATCGTCCTGCCAAACCCTGCCATCGGGATCCTTGAATCGAAACCGAGCCCTGTATTTCTCACTGTATGGCTGATATTGAGCGTTCCACTTGCGATCATCAGTCTTGGTGTAGTAGAGATTGACGTCGGTATTCCGACCGAATCTGCCACCATCGTTATGCGCTGTTGTTCGCTGCCAAGTGATCTCGTTTCTAAACTGTTCCGGGCCGAAAATGGAATCCATCACGAGCTTCAGGTAGTGGCTCGCGGTGGAGTCGCAGTGGAGGTAGATACTTCCTGTGGGCTTGAGCACCCGGTGGAGTTCGGCGAGGCGCTGGGCCATCATCGTGAGGTAGGCCATCATGTCGTTCTGGCCGAGGAAATCGCGCATGGCCTGGAGCAGCTTGGCCAGCTTGTCCGGGCCGTCGGTGACGACCTCCTGGTAGGCGCGCTCGGAGTCGATGGTCCAGTGCCAGGTGTCGTCGAAGGCGGTGATCTGTGCGGCTGAGTCTTCGCCGGAGCGCTCCTTGAAGAGGACGTTGTAGGTGGCGTTGGAGTTGAAGGGCGGGTCGAGGTAGATGAGGTCAACGGACTCTGAGGGGATGTGGTCGCGGAGGACGGAGAGGTTGTCGCCGAAGTAGAGCTGGTTGGTCCAGGTCATTGGTGGGGTCCTTTTGGGGGTAAGGGTAGGCCACTTGGGCGCCCAGGAGCGCTTTGGACGCACAGACGACGAGAGCGCTCCCGCCGTCCGGTCAATCGTCTAGTAGGGGGATTGCATCCCGTTTGCCGCATATCGCGCATTTTACCCGCTCACTCTTGTATGACCTTTTCTATAGCTGCCATGTCCATCTCGGTACGCCTTATCTCCTGTTGGTTAAGCATCTCAGCGATCTCATTACTCTTTTCTGGGTCAACACTGTCTGCCACGAAACCAATCGCTACTCCATACATCACTACCACATCTGCCAAAGCTGGATATGCCTGCAACAGATACAGCACATATCCGCGATTGCCCAACCCGCCATGCTCGCGCCCAAACATTGTAAGCAGCGCCGGTGTCGGATGGACAAAGCTGTGCAGGTATTCTTCACCTACCAAGAATGAGTGTCGTTTGCTTTTGTAACTCCCGTACCACCCGCGCCACACCTTCTTCACGATTGGGTCCAACACGTTCGCAGCTGCCCTGATCTCAGGTGCCATCACATGCAACGAGTCTTCATTCATTTCCCACTGGATCATTGCGCCGACGTGCATCATCGCCTTTCGCAAGCGAGGCAGGTAAGTCGGGTCACCGTCAATCTCGTGGCCCGGCGGAATATCCAATGACTGGTGAATGGAGATGATACGCCCAAGATTCTGAATCGAGTCCTCGCATCTCTCGTTTAGGTCATGTAGCACCAGCCTCGCTTCTTTAGTTATTGTCATCGTTGCCTCCTACAGCCGTTTGAAACAAGGCGACGCTCTCGCGTTTGCGTTCTAGTCCCGCATGGGCCTCGTCAAAGATTCGGGAGCCTCCACCTATCTTGATCATCAAAGCGCCATAGCCAAAGGCCATCATGAACAGCAGGCCCGCCAAAGCGTCGAGCCAGTAACCGAACGCCAGCGCATTAGCGTCTACGGCTGGTTGCAATGAACCACCCATAACCGCCGTGCGCCCCACACTATTCGGCTCAAATTTGCAAAAACGGTCGCTAAGCCAGCGGTACATTTCCTGACCGCCAACGATACACTGTAATTTGTTCGTGATCTTTGTCCTTTTCGGGTTCTTCAACCTCTTCTCGTCTAACCGTCGCCGGATATCAGCGATGATCTCACGAATCTCGTTATCTGCCCTGCCCTTGTATGCTCTTTTGTATTGGTACATCGCATCAGAGTCGAGATCACTGACGACACGTTCCGCTGCCTCTTGTGTTCCTTCGGCCAAAGCGTCTACCACGGTCTGCGTGTGAGCAGCGCACTCCAAGACAACTCGTATCTGAACGGCCAACGAATGGAGATTATCGGACTGCTCGGCGACAAGGCATGCTGCGGCATGCATGTGGGCCTTGCGTAACATCACGCCAAGAGTGTTGCGCCATGCAATGGCGGGTCCTACCTCATCAGGATCGCCAAAGATGTTCGGGAAGTCACTTTTGAAGTCGGCTTCCGAGAGAATGCCAGCGATCATCTCGGTTGCTTCGCGAGCAAACTCGGTCATCGCTTCTCGGTAAGCAACAGGATCGCTCACCGGGAGTTGGTAGTCGGGGCTGGTACCCGGATCGTCGTCGTCCACCGTGTCTTCCGGCGCTGCATCAGTCCCGGTCGGCAACATCGTCAACTCCTGCGAGTTCAGCGTAGCGCGGATGTTCTTACGAAGCGAGGGTGGATTGAGCTGGGGAGCAGGGAGAAGGCTGGTCCCCGCTCGGGGGCGGGGAAGGAATGTCAGCCGGGGGCTTCGACGAGGGGGATGATGTCGTCGAGGTTGGTGGTGGCTCGGGCGGTGTCGAGGTCGTACATGCGCTGGAGGTTGAGCCAGAGCTCGGGAGTGGTTCCCAGGGCTTTGCCGATCCGGAGGGCGGTGTCGGCGGTGATGGCGCGGCGGCAGTGAACGATGTCGCTGATGCGGACCTGGGGCACGCCGATGGTCTTGGCGAGTCGGTACTGAGTGATGTCCAGCTCTTCCAGGAACTCGGCGAGGTGTTCTCCGGGGTGAATGGGTTGAGGCTCTCTGGATGGCATGTGGGCCAGTGTATGCAGGAGACGGGATTCCCGATCGGGGTGGGGAGTGACGGAACGGGTTGGGGTGCTTTGGGCGGGCCCTCACCCCAGCCCCCCGCATCAAGTGCGGGGCAGGCTTCTCCCTCGGGGA
>JAPPBN010000030.1:0-93483 GCA_026705025.1 Chloroflexota bacterium
ACTGCCCCAACCACCCGTGCCCAGCAGTTCCGGTAGGGCCGGCCCCGCCCCACCCCGCCCGCCGCCCGTCGCCACGACGAAAGCCTGTGCTGGATACGGCCGGAGCATCGACCGCCATCCCCGATGCCGCTCGATTGCACTCCCCCACCCCCTGTCAGGGCTCCCTTGCCAATCGTGGGACAAATGTTGCAGCAACCGCCCGGAGAGCCGACGCGGCCTCTCCCACTGATAGGCGCGGGGCAAGCGCGTAATCAGCGCCTGAGCGGCGTCTCCTCGGTGTCGAAATCGCACCGATCGCACGCCCGTGACACTGGTGTCGGAATGATGATCTGATTCGGCCCCGGTTCGATCCTCGCGGCTGGCCCCACCTTGCAGCCGGGTTCAGGCATGGGGAGCAACCCCTTTGGCGAAATCGGAGAGCCGGAGCCCGTAGGAGTCGGAGCCGGTCTCGATGATGTGAGCGCGGAAGCTGAGCAATGAAAGGAATGACGCGATCTCTAGTGGAATGCGCGAGAGACCGTGGGGCTGGTGAAGAGTAATGCGGAATCCGACGTCGGCGCGAGGCCGACAATCCGATCAACGGCGACGCTCTCCCGCGCTAGCTACGGACCAGATCGGAGTGGGAACGCCCTTCTCGGCGCAGCTTCTCTGACAGCGCGAACCTGTTCTCTCCGCCATCGGTTGGCGCCGGTCATCGGCCTGCCCGGTAGCGAACCCGATCGCGGTGCGCGAGGTCCATGAGGTGCACGGCCGTCAGGCAGCCGGCTGCGATCTGGGGACTGTATCCCGCGTCCATCGACAAAGCCATGTGCATCTGCAAACGCAGTTCGTTGATGATCAGGTTTTCGGCGACACGGACAACCTCGTCGTAACCCGTCTCCTTCCATCGCTCCGGATCCTCCAGCTGAGCAACGATGTCCTCGTACGGTCTGGGTTCGCTGGCCGCCATTCTGTGCCTCTCTGAGTGCTCTGCGTTTCGACAGCCTAGCCGTGCACCCAACTTGCCGCCGAACCCGGCTTGGTGTGATCTTGGCGGAAGCGTCGCCGCCGAGCGGACAGATGGCCACCGCAAGCTGAGCGTTTGCCTGCCACACGGCCACTGCGAGCGCCAGATGGACCCTGCCCCTGGCAGCGCGCCGACGAGGATCGCGTTGCGGGGTCAGGCCGAGTGGAGTGCGCCGTCCGACATTCGCGGTCTATCCTCGAGCACCACCCGGCGAGATCTGTGGCGTCACATCACCGATTTAGCTGCCCGGCTCAGCGCCGAGGTCGGGCACGACCCCGACTACGAGTTGCTCGACCTCCTCCCCTACCCACCGCTCGCAGATCACCTACCACACCCCCAACCACCAACACTTCGTCCTTCATCCCGACGCCTCGTTCCAGTTGAGTTACCAGGGCGACTGGGACTGGTGCCTCGTGGAGGTCGAGCGTCGCGCCGTCACGCCGAAGCGCGTGCCGGACCGCCTGCGCGGGTACCGGCGCTACTTCCAGACGGAGTACGCCTAGCGCGACCACGGGGGACTCGAGCCCCTGGTGCTGTTCGTGTTCGAGACCGCCGAAGCCGAGCGGACCTTCCTCGACCACGCCGCCGCCCTGCGCCACGCCCCCTTCGTCAGCAGCAACCTGCCGACCCTGACCCAGCGCGGGGGTGCTGGGCCCGACCTGGTGCCTGCCGCCTGCCCACCCCGCCGGCAGGATTCCCCTGTTCACCGTCCGGACCGCCCTGGACACGGCAATCCCCCGCCCCATCAGCCTGCGCCCAACGTTTCCTGTAGGGGCCGCCCCGCCCCACCCCCGCGCCGACAACTATCCAGCCCAGAACCGCCGTTCTGCACTGGACTTCCTGCCTGCGCTGACAGGGATGTCGAGTGTTGGCCTGCGGTTGTCCCACTCTCAATCCCCGTCAGGCCCTTGGAGCGCAGTCGTGGGGCGGTTGTCGCAAAACGCTGACCCGCTCCCGAGCGGAGTGTTCGGTCTGCCGGCGCCCTAGATCAGCATCACCCGGAACGTTTCGAGCGTTTGCTCAACGAAGAGCCGGCCGATTCCGTCGTCGAGGAGGGGCGCGCCGCTAGCGACCTCGGTCATGCAGTCGGCGGGCACGCAATCGCCGAACAGGACATAGGCGAACCCTTCCGGCTCACTGTGCGAGCGCCAGATCACCCCACTGGGAACAACGTACCAACTGGAAACTCAATGCGAGATCCCGCTGATACGATCGACATCCCATGAGGATTGCAGGCATCGATTTCCCTGAACCGCTGCTCTCGGCCCTTCGCGACAATCGCCTCGTGATTTTCGCCGGTGCCGGCGTGTCGATGGGCGAACCGCCTCGTCTGCCAAACTTCGAGGATCTCACAAGGCAGATCGCACACGGAACCGGTGAGGAAAGGACTGACGACGAGCCTCCCGATCGCTTCCTTGGTCGCCTTCAGGATTCCGGTGTCGAAGTGCACGATCGTGCCGGCCAGCTGCTCTCCCGAGACAATCTGGTTCCTGCTCCTATTCATCGCGACCTGCTGAGGTGCTTTGGGATCGACCACGTCGTCCGAGTGGTGACAACAAACTTCGACAGCCTATTCGAGGACGCCGCTGACCAGGTGCTTGGATCTGAGTTCGAGAACTATTCGGCGCCCGCGCTGCCCATTGGAAGCGGTTTCGGCGGCCTCGTGCATGTACACGGGTCGCTTCACTCTGCCGAGTCGATGGTCTTGACCGACGAGGACTTTGGACGAGCCTACCTGACCGAGGGATGGGCTCGACGATTCTTGCTCGACCTGTTTCGTTCCTTCTCCGTCCTTTTCGTTGGGTACAGCCATAGCGACGTAGTCATGTCCTATCTGGCACGTGCGCTACCACCGCCGGACATCAGCCGGGCAGACGCTCCTCGTCGCTTCGCTTTGACCGATATGGCAGATGATTCACGGTGGCGTCTCCTGGGGATCACGCCCGTGTCGTATCCGAAGGACGCTCCCGACGATCATTCGTGTCTTGATCGTGGGATTGCCGGTCTGGCTGCCCATATGCAGCAGGACCTGCTGGGATGGCAACAAACGATCGAAGACATCGCGCGGGGGTCCCCTCCCCTTGATCCAGAGCGACAAGACTTGATCGATGACGCATTGACCGACCCAGCCAGGGTGCGGTTCTTCACAAGAGCTGCCACCGACCCGGCCTGGATCGACTGGTTGCATAATCGAGGTCACTTGGCAGGTGTGTTCGATCCAGCCCCCTCGCGGGCAGCAGGCGAGATTCATGCCTCCTTCGCTTGGTGGTTGTGCAAGCGATTCGCGCGTAAGTGTAGTGACAAGTTGCTCCGCGCCTTTGGCCGACACGGCATGCGAATGGGCCCCGAAATGTGGAGGGCGCTGGCCGTGGAACTGGTGGCAGAGGACGAAGAAAAGGGAGAGCTTCCAGAATGGGATCCGAGCGTGGTCGCCAAGTGGATATCTGTGCTTCTGGATAATGCCCCCCCTGACTTACTGGCCCTGGATGCTCACCTCCTTAGCCTCGCGAAGGCCGCCGACCGAGCGGACCTGAGTGATTCGTTGATGGGAGTCTTCGACGCGATCGCGGTCCTATCAGAGAGTGCACGGAATCCCTATGTGGACCCCGATTGGGGACTCAATGACGTCTGGGAGAAGTATCTAGCTCCCCGCATCCAATTGGTTGCGGAACCCTTGCTCAGCATCGTCCTAGCTCGACTCCAAAGGAGGCATCAATGGGCCTGCGTCTGGGAGAACGCCACACGCGAGACGGGATTGGCGACTGTGCGCCGCGAAAGGATTGAGGCGCGCGAGGAGGACTCGATTCACCACGACTCCAACGACGTGCTCATCGACGTTGGTCGCGAGTGCCTGCTCTATCTCATGAGCAACGATGCGCCGGTCGCCGCTGGATATCTCGATCAGATGGTACGTGCCGAAGCGCCCCTTCTTCGCCGAATTGCCATTCACTGCGGGGCATTGCGTGACGACCTTTCGGCGGGCGAGAAGACCGAGTGGTTGCTTCGCAGCAGCATCAATCTGTATGACCGGGCCTGTCAGCGTGAACTGCTTCGATTCACGGAAGCCACGTTCGCCGGTCTCTCGGAAACAGGACGTCTCGCAGTTCTGGAGGCAGTTGACGATTACCCATTTCACCCAGACGACACGGAGCTTCCCGATGACTGATTCTGCCGCCGACCGCAAGATGGATTGGTTGGCCTGGCTTCACAGTCTCGATCCTGATTGCCCGCACACAACTGCCGCTCTGCGTCAACATAGTGTTGACTTTCCCCATCTCAGCGTCGACCGAAAATTTGATTTGGACGAACCTCGTGATGGAGTAGAACTGCTGAAATGGGAGAGTCCTTGGACAGCGGAGGAGCTGTTGGCTCAGTCGGCCAGCCATTGGCTGTCGCTGTTGATCGACCTCGACGGCGATGCTCCTTTGGATCCAGGCCTGAGAAGAATGCTAGAGCAGGTGAAGGATGCAGCAGTGCAGAGATTCGATTGGGGCATCGACCTCGCTGATGCGCTCGCGTCGCGCCAGAACTGGGATTCATGGCTGTGGCCACCCCTCTTCGAGGCTTGGCAAGCGGACATTGCCGAGTCAGAGTTTCGGCAGGTCCTTTCGCGGCTCGAGTCTCCAGAACTGCACCGGTACCACGCGAGAGGGCTCTGTGAAGTTCTGGAAAAACTGGTCGCGGGCGGGGGACGTTCGTTCGCCGAGGGGGTACTCGTCCCCGCAAATGCTCTCGCCTCCACGTTGTGGACGCACGTGCGGGGGGATTCAGAGACGTCAGAGGGTTACGACTGGTTCACCCTCGCGATCAATCGAGCAGCCGGACCATTTGCAGAGTTTTGGCTGGGCAGCCTATCGGTCTCTGTGCGCAGGGAGATCGTAGCTCGCGGACGGCTGGAGGAGCCTTATCGGTCAGTGCTCGATGGCGTAGTCCAAGACCAAACGCCGGCCGGCCGGATGGCGCGCGCTGTCCTGTTCAGAGGATTTGCTTTCCTCTTCAACGTAGACGAGACTTGGACCCGCGAGCATTTGGTGCCATTACTGACGGAGCCGACAGACTGGGACGAGATTCAGGCTGCTTGGGACGGCTTGATGTATGGCTCGCTCGATGTCTCGACCATCGACGTCCTGTTAGATCCATTCTTGAATGCCGCCGCTAAGGTGCGAGACTTCCAGGACGCGCATACGAGGGAGTGGTTCATCGACTACCTCGCTGCCCTCTTGATCGACTTCGTCGAATCTCCGATAGATGAGTGGATTCCCGAGTTCCTGCGAAGCGCCGAAGCGGACGAGCGTCGCAGATTTGCGTGGGCGATCTGGCGGCGACTCGGGGATATGTCGGACTCGGAACAGCGAGAGTTATGGGGTCGGTGGTTGAGGAGATACTGGGAGAACCGCATCGTGGGCGTCCCAGCGCCGCTCCAGGATGTGGAGATTGAGTGGATGCTCAATTGGCTGCCGCAGTTCCACAGCCTGTTCCTTGAAGGCGTAGAAGTCGCCCTGCGAATGCCTCCAAGGAGCACGGAAGCGTTCTTCCTGATCCGCCGCCTACTTGAGAGTGACCACTGCGAGCAGCATCCCGAGGCAGTGATTGATGTTCTGGATCGCCTGATAGATACCGGTTCCGCCAGGCCGCCCTTCGTCGACTGGTCAGAGTTGATTGAGAGATTGGAGAAGTACGACCTCTCTGAGGTCGGGAGAGCATCCCTTCAGACTCTACGCACCAGATTAGACCTTGCGTAAGCGAGCGACGACGCAGTTCGGACAAGGGCAATGGCGCACTCATCGTGACCGCCATTCCCCGGGCACAGGTAGGAAAACTCCTTGCCGGAGATCTCGTCTCTAGCCGCAAGGTCAATCTTGGGGATGCTCGTCGCAGTCGAAGTAGGTGGGGCATCGTCGCTCGTACTTGCCCTGCTACAGATCCGGCTAGGACACTAGCCGTCCTGTTCGATTCACCACTTGCCCCTCCCTGCCGGTACCCAAATGCGTCAATAGTCGGGTGTCTCAGAACACACCGCCTGAGGCTCTCGCCTCGGCGCATAGCCGCAGTGCGCGTTGCAAGACCCTAAGATGTTTCGAACATAGAACCATCACTACTGCTGTGGACGGCTGAAGAGAAGGCAAGGCGCGATGAACCAATCACTCGAATCGATTCCAGCTGCTCTCTATGCCCGCGTCTCCTCGGACCGCCAGGACGTTGACCTCTCGGTCGCCGCCCAGCTCAGGGCCCTGCGCGACTACGCCGGGCGCAACGGCTATGTGGTCGCTCGCGAGTACATCGACGAAGCCGAGTCGGGCCGGGTCGCCGACCGGCCCCAGTTCACCAAGATGCTGGACGAGGCGGCGCAGCCAGACGCGCCGTTCCAGGAGATCCTGGTCTGGAAGTTCTCCCGCTTCACGCGCAAGCGCGAGCACGCCGTCGCCTTCAAGTCGATGCTCAGGCGGCGCGGCATCCGCGTCACCTCGATCACCGAGCACGCCGACGACACCCCGACCGGCAAGCTGATGGAGGCGATCATCGAGTCGGTCGACGAGTTCTACTCCGAGAACCTGGCCCAGGAGGTCACGCGCGGCATGCGCGAAGCGGCCGCGCGCGGGTTCTGGGTGGCCAGCCGGCCGCCCTACGGCTACAAGCGGGTCAAGGTCGCCGACGGCGGCAAAGAGCGTCCGACGCTGGTGCTCAATCCGCCCGTGGACGAGGTCGTGCGGCGCATCTTCGACATGGCCTCCTCGGGTCAGAGCGTGCTCGACATCACCCGCACGCTCAATGCCGACGGCATCCCCACGACGACGGGCAAGCCCTGGCTCAAGACGACCGTGCACCGGCTCTTGAGCAACGAGGCCTACACCGGCACCCTCGTCTGGGGACACAACGCCAAAGACGGCTCGGAGCCCGTGCGGGTTGAGGACGCCTTCCCGGCCATCGTCACGCGCGACGAGTATCAGTACGTACAGCGGCTGCTCAAGTCGCGGGCGCCGAGGAAAGTCAACCCGCGTCGCGTCTCCAGCCCCTACCTGCTCTCGGGCCTCGTCGGCTGCGAGCCCTGCGGCGTGAGCATGTCGGCGGCCGAGGCCAAGGGCGGCCGCTACAGCTACTACGTCTGCCAGTCGAAGATCAAGAAGGGCTCGGAGACCTGCCTCACGCCCAGGCTCAACGCGCGCGACTTCGAACGCACGATCATCGAGCAGCTGCGAGTCCACATCCTGACCGAACGCAACATCCGTGAACTGGTCAAGATGGTCGATGAGGAGATGGACGGCCTGGCCCATGAGCAGCGGCGCAAGCTGGAGACGGTCGAGCATGAGCTGGCGGAGGTCAACCGGGCGCTCGACCGCATCTGGCGGCTGGTCGAGACCACCGACCTGGAGATGGCCGACGCCGCCGACCGTATCCGCGAGCACAAGCAGCGCAAGCAGCAGCTTGAGCTGGCAGTAGAAGAGTCGAGGCGGATGCTGACCGAACGGCGCGAACTGCTCGACTCGGCCGAGCTGGTCGCCGCGTTCGCAGAGGAGATGGGCGAGTTCCTCGCCACCAGCGAGCTGACCGAGACCCGCGCCTTCCTGCGCACGTTCATCCAGGGCATCGAAGTTCGGCCCGGCCGGGCCCTGATCCGCTACACGATCCCCATGCCGGAGGACAGCCCGATCGGGCGCTCAGACCGCGCCGAGGTGAGGTTGGAGAGCGGAGTTCGCAAATCGGTACGTGTTGGTGGAGCTGGGGGGACTCGAACCCCCGGCCTTTTGACTGCCAGTCAAACGCTCTCCCAACTGAGCTACAGCCCCACGTGTTCCGCCCACTGCGACGGAACTCCAGCCTACGCCCGACCCGTCAGACGCGCCACCGCGGTAAGGCGATGATTGGCCCCGATATCCAGATCAACTGTCGAGGTCGTGTCCGTCGATTTACGCTGGGCTAACTCGCTTTGCTGATTCCGTTTGTCGGCTTCGGCGCTAGCTGCATACATTGACTGAACAGGCGTCGTGGGTGGCGCAAGGATTGACGGCCATGCTCGATCGACTCCGTGATCTCTGGGCCGAGCGACCGGCGGTCGTCGCAGCGGCGTTGATCGCGCCAACCGCTTTTGTGATCACGCTGCTGATCCTCTTTCTGGTGGTGGGCAACGGACAAGAATCGAGCGAGCCGGAAGCGGTCGCCGAACAGCAGCAAAGCGAGCCGCAGGACCAGGAAGTTCAAGCCTCGACTGCGCAAGAAGCGACCGTCGTTGTAGATACATCCCCTGCCGATGCGCAGGAACAGGGTGCCGAATCCCAACAGGCAGAGCCTCAGGCCGAACGCGACAGCGAAGTCGAGGAATCTGCGTCCGAGCAGGAATCCCAGGCTGAGCAGGCGGACATGCCGATCCAAGAGGATGACGCTGACGCCCGGCAGGCCGAAGAAGCCGAAGAGCCGGCCGGCCCCCTGATGGTTGCCGGCCTTCTGGTCGAGCCGCTCGACGACGTCCTGACCGACCGGATTGAAGAGGACAAACTGCGTCACGGTACCGATGGACTCGAAGGCGGCATTCTGCCGATCGACAATGGGGTCATCGTATCGAGCCGTCCCGAACAGCGGACGACCTGGGAATTGATCGTGCCATCGGCGAGCCTCAAGAGTGCGATTGTGCGGGTCGGGCAAACCCCAACCGGTGCGATGGGTTCACCTGACAATCCCTATGTGATTGGTTGGCTGGACTCGAGCGCGGAGCCGGGCGCAGTCGGGAACCTCTTGCTGGCCGGGCATCGCGATTTCGAAGACAAGGACGGCAATGTCGGTACCGGCGTGTGCTGGGAGCTGGTCAACACCGCCGTCGGCGACCAGATGATCGTTCGGGACAGCGAGAGTGACATCTACTACGTCTACACCGTGACCGAGGCCGTGACGGTCAACCCTCGCGATCGTGCTGCTCGCAAGTACCTGAGGAACTCAGACGAGCGGATCATCACATTGATCACCTGTGAAGGTTCCTTCAACGCGGAGACTCACCAGTACTCGCATCGCCGCGTCGTGGTCGGGGTGCTTTCAGCCGTGGCGTCGCCCGACGCGTAGGATGTCGAGGCCTGGCGGATGCGGCGAACATGGCAGCTGGTGTGCGGTTGGTGCGACGAGTTGCTGTGGTTTGTCGCAGATCTTCGTGAACGACGGCCTGGACTCCTCCTTGGCCTGATCGCCGGGTGCGTGGCGCTGGCTGTCTTTGCACTCGTCACCGTAGTTGCAATCAGCGACGGAGCGTCCAACCGGCAGGGCGAATCTCTGTCGCCCGAACGTTCGGTCACTGCGGCGGATCAAAGAACGCCGCCCGTTCGCTATGTGGCCTACAACGGACTCGCCCATCAACAATCTCAGGAAGCGGCTTCGGCCGAAGCGTCTTCAGCCGGCACGGATCAGCCGGGAGTCGCCCTTCGCACGCTCTCCGAGCTCCTGCGCGATCGCCTTGACGATTCCGAGTTGATCTACGGCTCTAACGGATCCGAGGGCAGCATCCTGCCGCTCGACAACGGCGTCGTTCCCTCTAGCGGCCCACGCTTCCAGACTCACTGGGAGCTCATCCTGCCATCGGCCGGCATCCGCGCAGCGGTGGTACAGGTTGGCCTCACGCCCGACGGAGCCATGGGCTCGCCCGACAACCCGTTCGTCGTCGGCTGGTTCAACCGCTCCGCCCTGCCCGGCGAAACAGGCAACGCCTTGCTTGGCGGCCACCGCGACTACCAGGATCGCGACGGCAATATCGACGTCGGCGTCTGCTGGAAACTCGACGAAACTCGCGTTGGAGACCAGCTCATCATGTTTGATGAATCAAAGAATCGCTACTACGTCTACGACATCGTCGACAAGGCAACGATCCGTCACGATTCGAAAGAGGCGATCAAGTACTTGAGCCAGACGCGAGAGTCTGTGGTCACGCTGATCACCTGTTCCGGCGACTTTGACGAGCAAACACACAGCTATGAGGAACGGATCGTCGTCGTGGCGCTGCTCAGTGCGGTCGCCCGACCCGACGCTTGAATGGTGGCGCCGACCTACCAGTACTGACGGCGCTTGCCCCGGCGGCCCTGCTTGCGGCCGTTCCCGCCAGGCCCGCTGTGGCGCCATTCGGACGGTTCGCCCGCTCGTTCGACCGCGACGGCACAGACCTTGTACTCGGGGATTCTCGCGACCTCGTCGTAGACGTTGTTCGTCAGCCAGTTGGCCGCCGATTCAGCCAATCGCACAAAGGGCACAAACACAGAGCCTTCGGCGACATCCTCAGTGATGAAGCTGACGCCTTCGAGCCTTCCACGGCGAGAGGCGACCCAGACGGCCTCATCATTCACAATTTCCATTCGTGCGGCGTCGTTCGGGTGGATCGCGACCCGCAACTCCGGGAACGAATCGACGAGACCCTCTACCCGCCTCGTCATCGTTCCACCATGCCAGTGATACAGAACGCGACCGGTGTTCAGGATCAGCGGATAGCGATCGTCCGGGGCTTCTTCGGAAGGCGGGAGCTGTCTCACCGGAATGAACTTGCCCAGGCCGCGAGGGAACGACTCGTCGTACAGACGCGGCGTCCCGGGATGGTCTGCGCTGGGGCATGGCCACTGGATGCCACCCTCCCGATCGAGCCGCTGATGCGAGAGACCAGCCATGATCGGAGTCAGCGAAGCGAGCTCGTCGAAAACCGAGGACGCAGAACCATGCTCGAAACCGACTGGCGACATCCCGAGTCGGCGAGCCGTGCGCCGCGCGACGTCCTGCACGATCTCCCAGTCGGCGCGCGATTGTCCGACGGGCGGGATCACCTGACGCACCCGCTGCACGCGGCGCTCTGAATTCGTGAACGTGCCTTCCTTCTCTGCAAATGAGGCTGCTGGCAAGACAACGTCGGCCAGCTCCGCCGTCTCGTGCATGAAGATGTCCTGCACGACCAGAAAATCGAGCTTCGCAAACGCTTCATGAGCGTGGGCCAGATTGGGCTCAGTCAGGAGCGGGTTCTCACCGACGATGTACATGCAGCGCACACCGTCATCGGAGAGCATGCTTTCGACCATGTCGGTCGCCCGAAGCCCTTCCGTGGCAGGTAAGTCCGCCTCCCATAAGTTGTTGAACTTGTCCAACACGTCCGATGTGTAACGCTGATATCCGGGCAACGCATCGGGAACACAACCGGTGTCGCCAGCGCCCTGCACATTGTTCTGTCCGCGCAACGGCGAAACGCCATTGCCAATCCGTCCAACCTGCCCGGTCAGCAACGCCAGGTTGAGCAACGCCGTGGCATTGGCGGTGCCGTTCGTGTGCTGGGTCACGCCCATGCCCCAGATCATGCAGGAGCCTCCCGGGTCCGACTCGACGGGATTCGGTCGTGCGTACATGCGAGCTGCACTGATCAGCAACTCCGCCGGGACGCCGGAAAGCTCTTCAACCCGTTCCGGCGTGTATCCATCGAGGTCGGCCAGCCACTCATCGAACCCCTCGGTTCGCTCGGCGATGAACGGTCTGTCGGCCAGCCCTTCGTCCAGGATGACCCTGGCCATCCCATTCAATACGGCGACGTCGGTGCCCGGGTACTGCTGCAACCAGAGGTCCGTGTGGTCGCAGAGTTCGATCCGTTTCGGATTGAGCACGATCAACGACGCCCCGCGGTCCACCGCAGTCCGCATCCGTGAGGCAGCCACAGGATGGTTCGAGGACGGATCGGCGCCCACGACAAAGAGACAGTCGGCGGCCTCATAGTCGCTGTAACTGTTCGACGTCGCGCCGGATCCAAGCTGGGCCAGCATCGCCTCGACTGAAGGTGAGTGACAGAGCCGCGTGCAGTGGTCGATGTTGTTCGTGCCCATCACAGCCCGCACGAACTTCTGCAGGATGTAGTTGTCTTCGTTGGTCGCTTTGGCCGACGAGAACGCGCCGAACGCGCCTCGATGTTCGGCAAACTTCTCGGCGACCAGGTCCAGCGCCTCGTCCCACGAAGCTGGTTGCAAGCCCTCAGGACCGCGAATCAGCGGTGACGTCAGTCGGTCGGAGTGATTGACAAACGCCGTCCCAAATCGACCCTTGACGCAGAGCAGACCTTTGGATGAGAGATTTTCCGGGTCATCGTCGACGTGAGTCAGGATGCCCTCTTCCGCGGTGATCTTGATGCCGCAGCCGACCCCGCAGTATGGACAAACCGTGGAAACGGTCTTGGCGCCCGACGCCGCTCGCTTCGGCATGAGCGCCTCGGTTGGACACGCGGCCACGCAGGAGCCACACGACGTACACGTCGATTCGCCCAGCGGTTCGTCGCCAAACGAGGCGATCCGAGCTGATTTCCCGGCGCCGGCAATACCGATTGCGCCGATGTGCTGTCGATCAGAGCAGGCCGATACGCAGCGTCCACAGAGGATGCAGTCGGTCGCGTCGAAGCGGTAGAAGTGATTCGTCTCGTCCTGGTGTTCGTTCGATCGTGCCACCCACCGATCGACCGCGGCCTCATGCGTTGTCGCGTGGTGACGCAACTCGGTTGCGGCGCCTCCGTTTGAATGGGCGGCGTTGTCGGTCATTGCCAGCGTCAGCTCAAGGATGCCCTTGCGCGCCGCGCGAGCATTGTCGGAGCCGGTCAGGATCGCCTGGCCCTCGGACACCGGCGTGTGGCAGGCGGCAGGAAGCCCGCGTTGTCCCTCGATTTCGACCAGGCATGTGCGGCATGCGCCCAGCGCCGGTCCATCGAGGTCCTTGCACAGATGCGGCAGATCGATGCCGGCGGCCAGCACCGCATCGAGGATGGTGGCTCCGGCGGCGGCCTGGCAGGTCTGTCCATCAATGCTGAGGTTGATCATTGCAGCGGAAGTCTCCATCGTCATAGGACGCTCCCGCCAAACTGGTGCTTCGCCGAGGTGATGGGATTGGGCGCCATCTGACCGAGGCCGCAGAGCGATCCCGCGGCAATCAACGGGATCAGCGCCTCAACGTCGGCCCAATTGCCTTCCGCGAGGGCGGCGGCCATTCGCCCTGAGCCCTCGCGGCAGGGCGTGCATTTCCCGCAAGACTCATTGGCGTTGTACTCCGCCCAGACGGCGAGTGCGCGCTCAATCCCGAAGGATTGCGGGATGGCGATGATCCCGCCTGCGCCAAGCAGCGCGCCATGTCCATCCATTTGGCCGGGCGCAATCGGCGTGTCGAAGTGCTCAGGCGCGAGGAATCCGCCCGACGGGCCGCCCATGGTCACACCCGCCAGCGGTTCCGCCGGCTCGCCCAATGCGACGATCTCCGAGACCGGCGTGCCCAACGGCAACTCGATCACTCCACGATTGCGGAAGGCCCCGCTGAGTTGGATCAGTTTGGTGCCGGGCATGCCCTCCGCGCCCACTTCGCGGAACCAGTCCGGGCCGAACTCGAAGATGTCGGGAAGATTGGACAGGGTCTCGACGCTGTTGATCGCCGTCGGCCGTCCCCAGAGTCCACGCTCGGTCGGATAGGGCGGTTTGAGTCGCGGCACGGCGCGGCGACCCTCGATTGACTCCAGGATCACCGACTCCTCGCCGCAAACGTACCCGCCGGCGCCTCGTCGAATCTCGACAGTCAATCCATCCAACAATCCAGCCGTTTGGGCGGCAGCGATCGCTGCCGCAGCAGCCGAGGCAGAGCGGTCGGCCATGCCGTTGATATACCAGAACGCGTGCGGGGCGCCGAGCGCGTGACAGGCGATCCCGATTCCCTCAAGAATCCGCTGCGGATCCGACTCCATCAACCAGCGATCCTTGAAAGTTCCCGGCTCACCTTCTTCGCCGTTCGCGACGAGGTACGGCTGTCCGCTTCTCGAAGATGCATCAACCGCGCCGCCCCACTTGAGATGAACGGGGAAGTAGGCGCCACCTCGGCCGAGCAGTCCCGCGCGCTCGACCAACGCCAACGACTCGGACCGACTCAGTCGCGTCGCGGCCCGCCAACCGCGCCAATCCGGCGGATCGGTTGTTCTCTTACCAGTCACTCGAGTCAATCCGCCAGGGACGGTTGCCCTGGCCGCATCGAAGACTGATTCGGCAACCGACGACTCAAGGCGGTCCGGTCCCGACACTGAGATTGGACTGTCGCTCGCGGCAGCGCAGAGGAACATGCACTCGTGATCGTCACCAACGCTCGCCGAGTCGCCTGCCGCAATCCGACACGGCAATCCTCGACAGACGCGCGTCGAATCCTCTGTCAGCGGACTCCAGCGAAACTCGGTGTAGCTGGTCGCGACAGCAAACAACTCCGCGCGTGGCATATGCACCCATTGCGCGACCTGCTCCAGAGCCTGGTGATCGAGATAGCCGTACACCTCGTCAACGATGTGAAGTGCAGGCAAGACCTGCGTTCGCTGACGAGGCAGCGCTGCCAACGCCAGCTGGAGTTCGCTCAGATGCGCCTCGGTTGCCGTCTCTGTGACCACGTCGTTCTTGCCCTTCACCCGGTTAAGTCGGCGATTGATCGCTCCCTGAGACGTGCTGGATACCATTCTAGATACCACTGCGGGAGGTCCCACGAGCGCGAGAAGTGAAGATGACCGAGCAATCGAATCTGCCACGCTCCTACGAAGAAGCCCACCTCAAGGCGCGCCCGGCCAATCGCTATGGCCCCTCGTTCACGTTTCTCGGCGTGCCGCGAGCCAACCTGCGTCAACCGGAGACATTGGATGATGCCGGCGTGGTCATCCTCGGCGCTCCGTTCGACGCCGGCACCAGCTACCGACCCGGCGCCCGATTCGGACCGCAGGCGATCCGCTCGGCCGACTACATTCCCCACTCCGGCTACCGTCCACATCTGGGGCTCGGCGTCGATCCGTTGGGAGAACTGGGTGTCGTCGACGCCGGCGACGTCAACATGCAGCAGCTGGACAGCGAGCCCAGCCTGCAACGCCTGATGGAAGCCTGCCGACAGGTCGCAGCCGCTGGCGCCATCCCCGTCGTTCTCGGCGGAGACCACACCATCACTTACGCGACCGCACAGGGAGTGGCCAAGCACCACGGATTCGGCCGCGTGGCGCTGATTCACTTCGACGCCCACGCCGACACCGGCGACTCCGACGGCGGACTCTGGGGTCACGGAACGCCGATGCGACGGCTCATCCTCAGCGGCGCGGTCCGCGGCGACCGATTCCTCCAGATCGGCCTGCGCGGCTACTGGCCCGACCCGCCAATCCTCGAGTGGATGGCCGACCAGCGCATGCGGTGGTTCGAAATGACCGAAGTGGTTCAGCGCGGACTCGACGACTGCCTCGACGAAGCGCTCGACATCGCCGCAGATGATTGCGATGGTGTGTTCCTGTCCGTCGATGTCGATGTGGTCGATCCCGGCATGGCGCCCGGCACCGGCACGCCCGAGTCCGGCGGCCTCACCTCCCGCCAACTCCTCGACGCCGTCCGACGGATCGGCATGGAGTCCAACCTGCTCGGCATGGACGTGGTCGAAGTCGCGCCGCCCTATGACACGTCGGATGTCACGGCACTCCTCGCCAATCGAGTCGTGCTGGAGGCGCTCTCCGGAGTCGCCGTGCGGCGCAAGGGCGACGAATAGCGCGGGATCTACAGCTAACCTGATCGCATGACCTCTCCCAACGGCCAGATGAAGTTCGGCGTCCTGCAATTCTTCAGCTGGCCCGGACGTCGCGTGCCGCTGCCTACCGTCTACGAGCGCGCGCTCAACCGGATCGACATCATGGACGAGACCGGTTACGACTGCGTCTGGCTGGCCGAGCATCACTTCTCCACCTACTCCGTCTGTCCCTCCGTCCACCTGATGGGTATGCACGTCGCCGGACGCGCGAAGCAACTCCGCATCGGCACCGCCGTCACCCTCGCCTCCTTCTATCACCCGCTGCGCATCGCCGAGGAGGTCGCCCTGCTCGACATTCTCTCCGGCGGACGCGTCAACTGGGGCGCCGGCCGCGGCTTCGACCGCACCGAGTTCCGCGCCTTCGGCGTCGAATTCGAGGAGTCGTACCCACGCTTCCGCGAATCGGTCCAGGTCGTCATTGAGGCCTGGCGCCAGGAGCGAATCACCTGGCACGGCGACTACTACGACTTCGACGAGATCGAGGTCCTGCCCAAGCCGTACCAGCAACCCACGCCGCCCTTCTGGGTCGCCGCCGGCGGTCCCGACGCCATCGACTGGGCCGCGAAACAGGGCTACTCGATCCTTATGGACCCGCACGCCACCCACGAAGAACTGGGTGACAAGCGCCGCAACTACTTCAAGGCGCTGGATCAATACGGTCATCAGACCGAGGACCGTTCAATCCCCATGGCCCGCCTGATTGCCGTCGCCGAGACCGACGCGGAGGCCGAGCAGATCGCGATCAACGGCGCCCAGTGGACGATCGGCTCCTACGCCAACGAAAAGGTCAGCGGCAACGCCAGTCCCGTCCGTCAGCTGTCCGACGACGAACGCATCGACCGCTATGCCAACCAGGTGGTGATCCATGGCAGCGCCTCGAAGGTGATCGACCAGCTCGAAGAACTGCGAGAGACTATCGACCTCGACTACCTGATCGCCTCCCCCTTCTCCCACGACTCGTTCGTCCGCTTCACCAACGACGTCATGCCCCATTTTCAGTAGCCCGCAACGCGAAAGGGAAAGGACCGACATGTCCTACGAACTGATCACCGTCGAGCGCAAAGGCGATCACGACGGCATCATCTGGCTTGAGCTCAATCGTCCGGAAAAGCTCAACGCCCTGACCTTCCCGTTGCTCGCCGAAATGTACGACGCGCTGACGAGGATCCGGATGGATCGCACCGCGCGTGTCCTTGTGATCACCGGCAAGGGCCGCGGATTCTGCGCCGGCATGGATGCCGGCGGAGCCGGAGACGGACGCGGAACCGAGTTCTGGGATGACAACCCCGATCCGCTGCAGGGCGCGCCGGATTCCCCCAACTACACCGACAACGAAGGGCAGCGGCTCAACTTCCGCTACGAGACCAAGACCTTCGCCGAGCTGCGCCGCCTCGACATTCCCGTGATCGCCGGCGTCAATGGACCATGCGTTGGCGCAGGATTCGATATGGCATGTCTCTGCGACCTCCTCGTCGCCTCGACCAACGCCCGCTACCAGGTCGCCTACGTCAAGCGCGGTCTCTACGCCGACCTCGGCGGCTTCTGGGCCATCCCCAAGATCTTGGGATGGCGCAAGGCCATGGAGATGATGTTCACGGGACGCTTTATGACCGCCGAAGAAGGCCATGAAGCAGGCGTCAGCAACTACCTCGTCGAACCCGAAGCGTTCCGGGACAGGCTGATGGAGTTCGCGCAGGAAGTCGAAAACGGACCGCCCGTCGGCCAAAAGGTCGGCAAACTGATGGCCTACCGCACCGCGTATCTCGACTACGAGTCCGCCCTCGAACTCTCCGGCGGAGTCCTGCCCCTCGTCACCGGTTCCTACGACCGCATCGAGGGAGGTACATCCTTCCGAGAACGCCGAGAACCAAAGTTCACCGGCTTCTAAGACCGCTCATAAGGAACCAGACCTCCCCCTCCGGGGGAGGTGCCGCGAAGCGGCGGAGGGGGCCCACCAATGTGCCGCTCAATCAAACGCCTGCGCCAACCCGCCGGAATCGACCCAACCCAGGAAGAAATCGAACAGGCCGCCCGCCAGTTCGTCCGCAAGATCTCCGGGATCCAGCACCCCTCATCGAGAACCGAAGACGCCTTCCAGCAAGCCGTCAATGAAATCAGCCAGGTAGCAACAACACTCCTCCAGGACCTTCCGCCCCTCAAACAACCCCGAGCCTGACGCTCCCGCCACCCCCTCCCGACGCCCCGTCACCCCTTCTTATGCCCGTGCCCTCTCTCGATGCCCCGTGCTTGACACGGGGCCCAGACCGCGATCACAAAGCGCAGCCAGACAGTAACCCTCGCCTCAGCTCCTCACGAACCACTACCCTCCCCGACCCATCGCGGGATACAATCAGAACATAAGTACACACTCCCAAACAAGGAGCATCCCAATGCCAAACCCCTACCACTTCCGAGCCAACATCGATCGGCTCTGGCGACAGGCCAACAGCAACGTCGCCGCCTACCGCCGCCTCAATGCCCTCGACATGGTCGTCCGAGAACTCTTCGCCCCCAACGAACGCGCCCGCCTCAACTATCAGCGCTACCTCGCCACCGACCCCTACGACGTCGCCCGCCACCTCCTCCGCGACCTCTACGACCGCCCCGGTCCCATGATCCTCGCCGGCGAAGACTCCCTTCCAGTCTCTTTCGCAGAGGAAGAGGCCAACGAAGAAGACGCCGACCCGTTGTAGTCGCCAACTTCATCTCTTTTTCCCGCCCGTTTTTTTTCTCACAGGCCTCGCACCGCTGTCGGCCCCGTCCTGCCCTACGCTGAGCATGGCTCCCAGACACGACCCGGCGTCTGAAAGGCAATGCATCATGACCACCTTCCAGCTCTCCGAAGCCGACCGCATGGTCCAGCAGACCGCTCACGACTTCGCCGCCAGGGAGGTGCGCCCCGTCGCCATGGAGTACGACGAGCGCAACGAATTCGCCTGGGATGTCGCAGCCAAGGCCGCCGAGATTGGTCTCACCGGCGTGCCGCTTGGTGGACTTTCGGCCGAGCCCGGCATCACCGCAATGATCACGGCCGAAGAGCTGAGCTGGGGCTGCGCCGGGATCGCCCTGGGCACGCAGGTCTCTGGCCTCGCCGCGACGGCCATCTCGGTGATCGGCACGCCGGAGCAGAACGAGCGCTGGCTGCCCGAGTGCACCTCCGACGACGGCAATCTGCGTCTCGGCGCGCTCGCCCTGACCGAGCCCGACGCCGGCTCCGACGCTGCGATGATCAAGACCCGCGCTGTCCGCGATGGCGACGAATACGTGCTCAACGGCACCAAGCGGTTCATCACCGGCGGAGGCATTGCCGACATCACTGTTGTCTTCGCCCGCGAATCCGACTCCGAGGGCTGGCGCGACGTCTCCGCCTTCGTCGTGCCCAAGGAGGCCGAGGGATTCTCCCAGATCAAGATGTGGGACAAGATGGGCATTCGCGCCTCGCACACCGCCGACCTGGCCTTTGATGACGTGCGTATTCCCCTGGAGAACCGCCTCGGCGACCCCGACCCCGACTTTCGTTCCGGCGGTCGTGGCGCCCTCGGCACCCTCGCAGCGACCCGTCCCTGGATTGGCGCCTTCGCCGTCGGCCTGGCCCGCGCCTCCTTCGAATACGCCGCTGCCTACGCCCGCGAACGCAAGACGATGAAACGCCCGTTAATCGAGCACCAGGGCGTCGGCTTCATGCTCGCCGACATGGACATCGCCATTGACGCTGCTCGCCTACTCACCTGGCGAGCCGGCGAGATGGCCGCCTCGAATGAGCCGTTCGACCTCGAGGAAGCGAGCAAGGCCAAGACCTTTGCTTCCGACATGGCAATGAAAGTCACCACCGACGCCGTCCAGGTCTGTGGCGGCGTTGGATTCATGCGGGAACTCCCGCTCGAGAAGTGGATGCGAGACGCCAAGATCTTCCAGATCTTCGAAGGCGCCAATCAGATCCAGCGAATGGTCATCGCCCGCAACATCCAGAATCGGTACTTCGCCTAGCCCCAAATGGTTCGGCTGGCGAAACACTGACTGTTCCCTACATAGAACAGGCGTGCCGTCTACATTGTGCGCATTGGAGCGGAAGCACGATGGCGGTCTTCAATACGGCACGATTGCTGGACATTCTCGTACGAGGCCGCTTTGCCGCTCCCGAGCCAGCCACCGAGTTCGTCACAGAGCTCGAAGACCAGATGAGCGACGCGCTGACGGCATATCCCACCAACGATCAAGTGAACCTGGGGTTCGAGCGTGTCCTTCGGGCCATCGCGGAGCTAGACGTCCGCCGAGCTGAGATGGAAGCTCGCCAGGCCCGACACGTCAATCAAGCAGACGGAATTCTGCTCGCCGGTCTCGCCCTGGCGGTGGGGATCATTCTCGGCTTCGGGTGAGCCAGATGGTCATCCGCATGGGCTGGCCGTGGCACGACTCCAACTCCACTGCCGTTTGCTCCTTGGAAGAGCCAGGGTTTTCTATCTAGAACGCCTGTTTGGGGTATGATGTGGAAATCGTTTGGGGTGAACGTATGGCAGTGTTCAATACATCGCGTCTGCGGGATGTTCTGGTCCGAGGACGGATAGCCGATGATCGGACGGCCACAGACTTCGTAGAAGAGCTGAACTCACAGACCGAAGAGGCACTCTCGGCCTACGCGCCTCAAGAACAGGTGGGACTGGCGTTCGAGCGACTGTTGCGCGCGGTTGCCGAGGCGGAAGCGAGACAGGCCAGGCATCTCAATCGAGCCGTCGGAATACTGTTGCTCGGCCTGGCGCTCGCCGTTGGTATCGTGCTTGGCGTTGGATAACTTGCGGCTGTTGGTTGTCTAGAACGCGCCCGCCCAGGCCAGAATCGTCCAGACGACCATGGCCACGAAACCGGCGCCCAGCAGCAACTGGAATAGAATCAGACTCTCGGCGGGGCCTCTCTTGGGCATGGTCAACCTCCGAGAGACAGGGTAATCGATGCTCGAATTGGCGGTCTTTGAGGACCTTGCCGAACTGCGTGACGCGGTGTTGATTCTGGCCGGAATCGGCGGCTGTGTCGTGGCGTTGCTATTCCTCGCTGCCGCGGTCAAATTCTCGCTCGTGGCCTATCGGATCGTGCGGCGGCTCGAGCGCTTTCACGAGCGCCGGATCGCAGGCAACGTTGCGGCCGCCGACGCGAAGCTCGCTGCTTGGCTGGAGGAGGATCGCTGGTCGGTTCGAGGCGTCCTCGAGGTGCTGCAGCTCGCTGCGCAACAAGTACAGGCCCGGCGCAACCCGCCGCCGAAGAAGCGGCGTCTGTTCGGACTGCTGCCTCCCGCGTAGCATCGGCTGCCGCCGGATGATTGTTGTCTCCGCTACAGCGCTCGCCTAGCATGATCGCCAGCCGCGCCAGACCGCGCGGCATGTTGGATCCGCACAACCTGGGAAGGAAACCGCCATGAAAGCTGCCATCTGGGAACCGGGAGCACAGGCCAAGGACGGCGACCGCGACTTGCTTGAAGTGCACGATGTTGAAGTGCGCGACCCTGAGCCGACCGAAGTGCTAGTCCGCACCACGACCAGCGGCGTCTGCCACTCAGATCTCCACTTTATCGACGGCAAGTGGGGCGCCGCGTTTGGCGGTCGACCGACCATTCTCGGGCACGAGGCTGCCGGTGTCGTCGAAGAGGTTGGATCCGACGTCACATACGTGGCACCCGGCGATCACGTGATCATGTCCTTCCGCCCCTTCTGCGGTGACTGCTATTGGTGTTGGCGCGGCGAGCCAAACCTCTGTCCGGCCCCGGCCGACACCCGGCTGTCAATGAATCGCTTGAGCTGGGACGGCCGTCAGGTCATGCAGATGGCCTCAGTCGGCTCGTTCGGCGAGTACATGCTCACCACGCAATCCGGTGTGCTGAAGATTCCCGAGGACGTCCCGCCGGCCGAGGCCGCGCTGGTCGGATGTGGCGTGATGACCGGAGTCGGCGCTGCGCTTTACACGGCCAAAGTGCCCGGCGGCTCCATCGTTGCCGTGATCGGCTGCGGCGGTGTTGGCTTGAACGTGATTCAGGGCTGCAGAATCGCCGGAGCGAGCCGAATCATCGCAGTGGACATCCTCGACAACAAGCTCGACTTCGCCGAGCAGTTCGGCGCGACCGACCGGATCAACGCCAAAGAGGTCGACGCGGTCGAGGCCGTCAAGGACTTGACCGAGGGTATGGGCGTGGAGATCGCGTTTGAGGCGATCGGCAACGTCAATGCCGCACGCCAGGCCTGGGATATGGTCCGCCCCGGCGGCACCGCCTGCATCGTCGGGATGATGCCGCTCGGCTCCGAGGTCAACCTGCCCGGTCCCGAGTTCCTGCAAGAGAAAAAGGCGATCGGCTGCATGTACGGTTCGACTCGCTTCCGCGAGCACATGCCGAAACTGCTCGACCTCTACCGCCAGGGCAAGCTCGACCTGACTGGTCTGGTCTCCAAGCGCTTCGCGCTCGACGAAATCAACGACGCCTTTGCAGCCATGCAGGCCGGAGAAGTCGCCCGCGGCGTGCTCGACATTTCGCAGCCATAATCCGCGACCAGCGGCAACCAAACGCGCCGTCCGCACACCGGGCGGCGCGTTTGCGTATGTCGGATTCGATCGTGAGGGAGAGTCGGCGATGACGACCATGGACTTCGATGCATACCTGCCGCCTCGATCCGCACCGAGCTTATCTCGTGAGGGCTCGCCAGAGCAGGCACTGCGCCAGATTCCCGACGGCGCCCGTGTCGTCGTGCCGCCGATGTCGGCGACCCCTGTCGGATTGCTGCACGCTCTCGACGAAATCCGGGACGGTTGGACCGACATCGAGATAGCCACTGGCAACCTCTTCACTCATGTGGCTCCACTCGACCACCCAGGCCAGCCATTCCGATTCTCGACCTACCAAACCAGCGGCCCACTGCGCGAAGTCGAATCCGCCGGCGCACTCGAACACATCCCGGCAACCTATGCCCAGGTACCGTCCCTGTTCCGGCCGGATGGTCCAATGCCCGCCGACGCCATCCTGATCCAGGTGTCGGAATCAGGCCCCGAAGGCATGTACTCGCTGGGGACTTCCGTCGGCGGAATCGTAGATGTCGTCAGAACGGCCCCGTTGGTCATTGCACAGGTCAACCCGAATCTTCCCTATACCTTCGGTGCAGCCGAGCTCCAGCCCGAGGAGATCGACTGGGTCGTTCCCCTCGAAAGCGACGTGTTGGAGCTACGCCGGGCCGATCCGGGACCACTGGAACGTGAGATCGCGGAATCGGTGGCTGAACTTGTCACCGACGGCGCAACCCTGCAGTTCGGCATTGGTGGCGTGCCCGAAGCGATCATGGGCATGCTCGGCGATCGGCGTGACCTGGGGATCCACTCCGGCTTGATCTCTGATGGCGTGATGGGGATGGTCGAGAGCGGCGCACTCACGGGGTCGCGGAAGTCGACGGCTCCCGGACTGATCATCACGACCGAAGCCGCTGGCAGCGCCGAGTTCTTTCACTGGATCGACCGAAACCCGGCAGTCTGCATGGCGCCTGCGGGCTACACGCACGCGCTCGAGGTACTGGCGAGGCAGCATAACTTTGTGGGGATCAACTCCGCCGTGCAGGTCGCTCTCGACGGCACGATCAACGCCGAGTCACTGGGCCCGCGGCAGATTTCCGGTCCCGGCGGCCAACCCGACTTCGCCTCCGGCGCGATGCTCAATGGTGGAGTCTCGGTTGTGGCGATGCCTTCGACGGCGGCGAGGGGCAAGGTCTCGAGGATTGTCAGACGACTGGATTCCGACGCCGTCGTGACGACGCCGCGCACATTGGCCGATCGGATCATCACCGAGTTCGGTCAGGCCGAGTTGGCGGGACGCACCCTGGGAGCGCGGACCGAGGCACTGCGCGAAATTGCCCATCCCGACTTCCGCGACCAGCTGACGTAAACGGCGATCCCTTCGGTTCGCAACTTGATTCACAAGCAGGTGGCCAGTGGTCTCGCCCGTACACCACCGAGACGGAGCGACCCGTTATCTTGCACGTGAAGCAGCGCACGACCCGCGTCGAGCGCCAGGGATCAGCTTCGGAGGTTGAAATGCCGGTTTCGATTGAAGACATGCTCGCCAACACCTCGCTGTTCTCTCGCGTTGATCGCGATGAACTGCACAACCTCGCCGCCTGGGTCCAGGTCCAGAACTACAACTCAGGCCAGGTGATCGACGCTGAGGGAGACTTGGGCACCACGCTGCATATCATTCGCAGCGGATCGGTGGATGTGTACCAGTCCTACGGGTCGGACGACCAGACCCTCCTCGCCTCGTTTGGCGAGGGCGACTTCTTCGGCGAGATGGCGCTTCTGCTCGGGCGGCCGCGCTCGGCCACCGTGATCGCCAAGGAACAGACCGAGTGCTTGCAGATTCTGCGCAACTCATTCGAGGAAGGCGCGACCGTTCCGGTCCTCTGGGCCATGCTCCAGCACGTCGCCGAACGCCTAGCCCACGCCGACGAGACCATCGGCGAGATGCACTCGCACTAGATTCCTATTCCGAAACGCTCTGGCCGAGCCCGGACACGACGCGTGCCAGTGCCTGTGTGCCTTCGTCTCCAAGATCAGACGTCTGCAGTTGGTAGTAGAGCTGCTGCACGAGCGAGGTGTTCGGCAGCGGCTGCAATACATCCCCGCCGGCCTCAAGCGCCAGCCGCAGATCCTTCTGCATCAGCTTGACCATGAAGCCCGGCGCGTAGTCCCCGACAGCGATTTTGGGCCCCAGGTTGGTGAGTTGCCAGCTGCCCGCTGCGCCGGCCGAAATCGCGGCCAGCATTCGCTCTTGGTCCACGCCCGACTTGTCCGCCAGCGACAGCGCCTCGCAAACGCCGAGAAGCGCGCCCGCGATCGCTACCTGATTGCAGAGTTTCACAGTCTGTCCGGCGCCAATCGGTCCGCAATGGGTGATGGTCGTCCCCATTGCCTCAAGCACCGGCAGACAGCGCTCCAGGACGTCGCCGTCTCCACCGACCATGATTGACAATGTGCCCGCCTTGGCGCCGGTGTCGCCCCCTGACACCGGCGCGTCGAGCATCGCCACGCCGCGATCAGCGAGTTGCCGGGCGACATCGCGTGTCACCGCCGGTGAAATCGTCGACATATCGATGACGACAGACCCAGAAGCCAGGCCATGGATCGCGGCGTCATCACGTTGGACGAGTACGGATTCCACATCGGGTGAGTCGGTGACGATGGTGATCAGGATGTCGCTCGCTTCAGCCACCGCCCGAGGAGAATCGGCCGACGAGGCGCCCAGTTTTGTGCAGGCATCGATTCCCGGCCGGGAACGATTCCACACGGTCGGCAGATGGCCTGCCTTGATCAGGTTGGCCACCATCGGCACACCCATGATCCCGAGGCCGATGAATCCGATCCGTTCCATGGCTGGCTCCGTTCTTGCGTTCGACTGCGACTACGATACGACCCATGCCGCTCTACCTATCGCAAGCCCGTTGGGATGTCCGAAGGCCGCTGGAGCAGGTGCTGACTGAGTTTGAAGGCATCGTCCAACGGACCGGCGGTCAGGTGCTGCAAGTGCTCCAGGTTGACGGTGATCTCTCATTCACCATTGAGACCCCTGATGACCTGTCTCTGTTCCGGATTGGGCGCGAGGCGTCCGTGCTGGGCCTGGAGCTGTCCTCGCGCGTAGCATTGTCACGAACCGAAGCGGAGGCGCTGGACAACGCGCATCGAGATCGGAATAGATAGGAGTCGGTCAGATGGCGGACGACGCACGCTGTGAAGAAATGCGGGCCGAGCGCGCGCGACTCAACAAGCTTGCCGACGATATGCCCGGCAAACTGCCTCCTCGGCCCGGCGAGGGACCACTAGGCCGACCGAATCCCGAACTGCGCCGCATCTACGACCAGATCAACGATCTGCGCAAGGAACTTCTGGCAATGGGTTGCAAACCGTAGAGCGGACAACCTGAAGCCGGGGCACGGCTGTCCGGCCGACGTTGCTTGCCTGAGATTCACACTCGGTTAACACTCGGAACCAGGCATTGGCAATTGTCTCCAGGACTGGTTACCCTTGGAGGCACAACAGAATATTCGGGCCGAATCCCTGTGATGCCCAACAGCGGACCAGGGAGCGGGGGACCCAACACTCTGGGGTGAATGCGAGACTCGTCTTCATTGAAGCGAAATCGCACGGCGCACTCCTTCGCGCCGAACCCGTCAGCTAACCCCGTAGGCGACCGAGGGAGATGCGCTGCGGAGCGTTTGCACCGAAGCGCAATTCAAGAACCCGTGTCTTGAGCACGGCTCCACCGGTTCGCCCAACTGTTGAGAGACAGTGATCGGCCGCGAACGTGAGAGTCACGTCGGGAGCGACCGCCCGGCGCACTCAGGGGCACGGGTTTCTCGCTCGCCCGTCCCCGTCCTTCCTGGCCGACCCCCGGACCTGCTGTCCGGGGGTTCGGTTTTTCCAGGCGATCCGCACGACGCTGGCAGGTCTAGCGGCCGACGAAGTTCGGGGGACGCTTCTCGAGGAAGGCGCGGGCCGCTTCCTTGTTGTCTTCGCCCGTGAAGGACAGCATGACGTGCGATCCTTCCTGGTAGAGCGAGTCGCTCAGGCTTGACGTGGCGGCGTAGTTCAACGTCCACTTCATCATCGAGAGCACCGCGGTCGGACCCTGCGCCAGCTCGCGACAGAATGCCAGACCCTCGGACAACAGATCGTCATGCGGCACGATCTTCGTGACGATGCCGAGCGCCTCGGCCTCGTCGGCGTTGATCCGACGGTCGAGCATCAGCAACTCACGAGCGCGTGTGATCCCGACCATCTGATTCAGGAACCAGGCGACGCCGTAGTCGCCCGAGACGCCGATGTTGCGGAACGCAGTCACGAAGCGCGCACGGTCCGAGGCAATCCGAAAGTCGGTCGCCAGGCACAGGCCGAGCCCGCCGCCGGCGGCCGGCCCGTTGACCAGCGACACGGTCGGCGTGCCCATTTCGTGCAACATCCCCGATGTCTGCTGTTGGCTGCGATGGCTACGCCGGTTGACTACACCCGGGCCAGGCGGAGTGCCGGAAGATCCGCGGCTCATGTTGTTGATGTCCGCTCCGGCTGAGAACCCACGCCCCGCACCGGTCAGCGCCACGCAGCGCACGTCCGGATCATCTTCACAATCGACCAGCGCTTCGGTCAGTCTCTGAAGCAGGTCGTCGCCGAAGGCATTCAAGCGCTCCGGTCGGTTCAGCGTGATCAGGGCGACGCCATCGTCGCGCTTGTCGAGGATGACCGTCGGTTCGCCGTTCGTGTCTGACATGTATCGGGCCTCTCACTGAGCATTGAATTCCTCCGCTCAATGCTAAGGCCAGACCTACCTACACTGACCTCATGTGCGCCCGATTCACACTGACACAAGAAGAGGAAGCGCTCGTGGAGACCTGGGGGGAACTCGGGATCGAGGTCAGCTTTGACTTCTTCTCACACAAGCCACGATTCAACGTCGCCCCGACCCAGGTGCACCCGATCCTGCTGGCCGAGCGCGAAGCATTCGCCGTTCAGCCGGCTCGTTGGGGTCTGGTCAACTCGTGGGCGAAGGACGCCAAGCGTGCCTCGCGGCAAATCAACGCACGTTCCGAAACCGTAGCGGAGTCCCGCGCGTACGCACGGCCGTTCAAGCGTCGACGCTGCCTCGTCCCAGCCGACGGCTGGTACGAGTGGAGCGGGCCGAAGAACCACCGCCAGCCGTACTGGATCCACCGCGCCGACCGAGAGGTCTTCGTCTTCGCTGGTCTCTTCGACATCTGGTACCCCGAGCCCGAACACCCGGCGGTCACGTTCACGATCTTGACCCAGGACTCGACCGAGTCGCTGGCCAGCATCTACCCGCGAATGCCGGTGGTCTTGCCTCCCGATCGCCTGGAGGCCTGGCTCGACTCCGGCAAGGAGGACACGGAGTCCGTGCTAGCCCTGCTCGACCTCCCGCCCGACGACGCCTTCATTGCCGAACCGGTCTCGACCCGTGTCAACTACGTCAAGAACGACGACCCTGACCTCTTGCGGGTCGAACAACAGCCGACGCTCGACCTCGGATAACCCTGGAGCATCACATGTTCACCGACATCGATAGCTTTCTGCGCTACTTCCGCTCCGTCAACCGACGCGCGGTACGTGACGTGACTGCACTGCCTCCGGCAGCGGACGGTTGGACCCCGATTGGCGGTGAAGGCGAGAACGCGTGGTCGATCAACAAGCTGATCGGGCACATGTGCGGCTCGCGGCTCTACTTTGCCAGCGCCTATCGTCGCCAGGGTTGGATTTCTCCGGAGCCGCCCGACGTCTCGAGCCCCGACCTCTGGGCGCCGGCGCTGGACGCCAGCTTTGAGGAGTTCAGCCGGCTCGTGACCGAGGTTGGTCCTGAAGGGCTGACCCGCCAGATCGAAATGATCGACACGCCCGGAGCCACACTGAGCGGTTGGCGACTGCTACTGATGATGATGGAGCACGACATCCATCACCGCTCCCAGATCGACACCTACGCCGGCCTCAACGGCTGGGATCCGCCCGACATCTATTTCCGCTCCGCCGAGACCATCGCCGAGCGCCAGCCCGAGCAGATCGCGAAGTACCGCTCGTGAGGCCCACACTCGTCGCTCCGGCCCTGGAGGAGATCAGACGCGCACACGAAATCATCAATCGAGAGATCGGACTGCCGACCCCGCTGATACACAGCCCTGGGCTCTCTGAGCACCTGAACGCTCACGTTTCGATCAAGTTGGAAGCGGCGACGCCTACGTCTGCCTTCAAGGTTCGGGGCGGCATCTATCTCGCTTCTCAACTCGGCGTTGACGCTCGCGAGCGGGGGCTGGTGACCGCGTCAACCGGCAATCACGGCCAGTCCATCGCGTACGGCGCCGCCGTCGCTGGAACGTCGGCAACGATCTTCATGCCGACCGACGCCAATCCCGACAAGATTACGGCGATCGAGCGCTTCGGCGGCCGCGTGGAGCTGGTCGGTGAACGAGTCGATGAGTGTTTCATCGCGGCGGCGGAGTATGCCCACGAGCGAGGCGCGCTCTACGTGGAGCCGGTCAATCAACCCACCTTGATCGCAGGAGTCGCGACAGCCGCGCTGGAAGTGCTGGAGACGCAGCAGCCAGACACCGAACTCGTGATTGTGCCGCTTGGCGGCGGTACCGGGGCGTCTGGGTGGGTCCTTGTGCGCGATGGTCTGGGACATCCGGCAGAGGTGTGGGCGGCACAATCGTCGCAAGCACCGGCCGTTCACGATGCCTGGCGTTCGGGCAAGATGGAACCGCGACCCAATCGAACGCTTGCCGAAGGCATCGCCACTGGCGTGGTGTTCGAGCTCCCGCTGGGAATCCTGCGCGCTTCGCTCAACGACTTCATTTTGGCCGATGACGGCCAGATCCTTGCGGGCCTGCGTCGGCTCTGGGATCTGCAGCACATCATGTCCGAGCCCGCGGGCGCCGTTGGCGTTGCCGCTGCCGAGCAGGAGCGCGAGCGGCTCTCGGGGAAGCGCGTCGTCATCGTCGTCAGCGGCGCCAATGCGACGCGAGCGCAACTTGCTAAGTGGCTGGGCGATTAGTTCGCTGCGTCATTGATTTGACCCGCCAGGACGAAGTCGAAGTCGGTGACGCCGCCGGCGTCGTGGGTGTTGAGGGCGATCGAAACCGTGTTGTAGACGTTCGACCAGTTGGGATGGTGGTCGAGCTTCTCGGCCAACAGGGCGACCGACGACATGAACCCGAAGGCGGAGACGAAGTTGTCGAACTGGAACTCGCGGGTCAGCGAACCGTCTTCGTAGCCCCAGCCCGGGATTTCCGACAGCCGACCGCTAATCTCAGAATCATCAAGCTTGCGTCGCTCCGGCATGAGAACCTCCCGCTGAACTTCCTCTGGATGCCGCGAGTATAGGAAGCCGATGACTTCACTCGATGATGTTCGCGCCACGCTCGAAACGGCCCGACACGGATATCTCTCAACGGCTTCGGCAGAGGGCGATCCGCATCTCCAGCCGGTGGTGTTTCAGCTTGTGGAGGACTCGGTCTACATCGCCATTGACGAGAAACCGAAGACAACACTTCGTCTTCGACGGCTGACGAACATCGAGTCCAATCCGAGGTTCGCTTTGCTGGTCGACAACTATGACGATACCTGGGATCGACTGTGGTGGATTCTGTTGCGCGGACCGGCGACTGTGTTGTGGCCATCAACGTGGGATGTTGATGAATCGAACGCGGCGATCAGGGCGCTTCGAGCGAAGTATCCGCAGTACGAGTCGATGGCGCTGGAGGAGCGCCCTCTGCTGAAGCTGACGCCCGACCGGATTACGCGCTGGTCGGCCTCGTGAGCTACCTCCAGTCGCGGCCGGTGAACTGGTTGTAGCGGGCGTCGGGACCGGTCCAGCCGCCGTCGACGACGAGCTTCTGTCCGGTGATCAGCGCTGAAGCGTCGGATGCCAGGAACAGCGCGGCATTGGCGATGTCGATCGCCTCTCCCGATCGGCCGATTGGGTGCATCTGCGCCCAGTCCTGTCTGGTCTGTTCGACGCGCTCTTCGCTGAGCCATCCCTGACCGGTGGCGATGCCTCCGGGGCAGATGCAGTTGATCCGGATGTTCTTGGACGCCCACTCGCCAGCCGCAGCCTGGACCATGGCGATCACGGCGCCCTTGGACGCGCAGTAGGCTCCCATCCCGGCCAGGCCGACCAGCCCGGCAACCGATGCCGTCGCAATGATCGATCCGCCGCCGGCGCGCTCGAGGTGCGGGATGCCGTACTTCATGCCCAGCCAGACCCCGCGGATGTTGACGTCCGAGACCAGGTCGTAGGTATGTTCCGGACACTCCAGAATGCCGCCCTCAGGCGGTCCGACGCCGGCATTGTTGTAGATCACGTCGACCCGGCCCCAGGCTTCGTCGGCGGCCGAGAACATGCCCTGCACGTCCTCGCCGTTGCGCACATCGGTCTCGACGTACAACGCCGCGTCGCCGATGTCCGAAGCGACCGATGGTCCTCGCTCCGCGTTGCGATCGGCGATCAAGACCCTCGCTCCTTCGGAGGCGAAGAGCCGCGCCGTCGCCTCACCGATGCCCGACGCGCCTCCGGTGATCACCGCCACCTTGCCTGTCAATCGATCAGCCATGAACTGTTCCTCTCTATCCCTGCGAATACTGAGGTCCCATGACCTGGACGTAGCGGTCGTCGAGGCTGGTCCAGCCGCCGTCGACGACCAGTTTCTGCCCTGTAATGAGTGAGGATGCGTCCGAGGCCAGGAAGAGCGCCGCATTGGCGATGTCGATCGCCTCGCCCGAGCGGCGCACCGGGTTGTACTGAGCCATGAATTCACGTGACTGCTCGATCTGGTCCTCGTCGCGAGAACCCTGGCCGGTCGCGATGTTGCCGGGCAGGATGCAGTTGATGCGGATGTTCTTCGAGGCCCATTCGCCGGCGGCTGCCTGAACCATCGCAACCACGGCGCCCTTGGAGGCGCAGTATGCCGAGACACCGGCCACGCCCGTGATTGCCGCGATCGAGGCGGTGACGATGATTGAGCCGCCACCCGCGCGCTCCAGGTGCGGGATTCCGTACTTCATGCCCAGCCAGACGCCGCGAATGTTGACGTCGGAAATCAGGTCGTATCGCTCTTCCGAACACTCGGTCACCCGACCCTCGGGACCACCGACGCCGGCGTTGTTGTAGATCACATCCACGCGGCCCCAGGCCTCGTCGGCCACGGCGAACATGCCCTGCACGTCCTCGCCGGAGCGCACGTCGGTCTCGACGAAGCGGGCTGCGTCGCCGATTTCTGAGGCCACCATCGGTCCTCGCGACGAGTCGCGGTCGGCAATCACGACTCGCGCGCCTTCCGAAGCGAAGAGCCGGGCTGACGCTTCGCCGAGCCCGGAGGCTCCTCCGGTGATGACCGCGACTTTGTCTTTGAGCCGTTGAGGCATCGGTCTCTCCGTTGTTTTCGTCGGAGGGCGGCCCCCTCCGTCACTTCGTGACACCTCCCCCAGAGGGGGAGGTCTTGGTGTTGGCGCCTACGAGAAGTCGACGCCGGCGAAGTCGGCCCAACGTCCGTCGACCGCCGTCCAGCCGCCATCGACAACGATTGCCTGACCGGTCATGAAGGATGACTCATCGGAGGCGAGGAACAACGCTGCCTGGGCGATATCGCTGCCCTCGCCCGAGCGGCCCAACGGGTGCGCTGTGGCGTTACGCTCGCGTCGGCGTTCCAGCTGCGCGGGATCCTGGGGGCCTTGCGAGTTGTCGCCGATCCGCGTCGCGATCGCGCCGGGGCAGATGCAGTTGATCCGGATGCCCGACGATGCGAACTCACCGGCAACGGTGCGGGTCAGGGAAATCACGCCGCCCTTGGAGGCGCAATAGGCGGTGATGCCCGACAGTCCTGAGAGTCCCGCCACAGAGGCTGTGGAGATGATCGAGCCTCCCCCCGCGCGCTGCAGGTGGGGAATGCCGTACTTCATGCCCAGCCAAACGCCGCGCAGGTTAATCGCCATGATCTCGTCGAAGACTTCCTCGGGACAGTCGCGGACGTTGTCTTCGCGGCCACCGATGCCGGCGTTGTTGTAGATGATGTTGACCCCGCCAAAGGCGTCGACGGCGGCCTGGTACATCGCCTGGACGTCCTCGCCTTTGGAGACGTCGCCGGTGAAGGCGACGGCCGCCTCCCCGATTCCCGAGGCAGCATCCTCGGCCCGTTCGGCCCAGCGATCCATGACCAGGACGCGAGCGCCTTCCTCGGCAAACAGCTCGGCTGTCGCCCGGCCCATGCCCGAGCCCGCTCCGGTGATGACGGCGACTTTGCCGTCCAGTAGTCTTGCCATCTCAGAACCTCCTGCTAGAGGCGCGACCCACGACGCGCACCGTAGGGAGGGTAGAGCCTGGAAGAAGCGGTTTTCAGGTTTCGGCTGAAATTCTTTTTCACGGCCGAAACGGACCGGATCTGGTCACGATCTCCAGTGTTTAGCTGGAGATCGTGAATCCGGGACGTTCAGCTTTTTTCAGCTTTTTTCAGGTTTCTTCAGCATTCTTCGGACCTCTGCAGGCGTTCCCTGTGTTCGGGCTCGTTCGGATGCGTTCGGCGGTGTCGGAACAGCAGGCGGTTGTCACGTGGTCGCTCCCTCGCAGCTATGTTGGCGCCGCCGGAGGCGACGGCCGGTGCGCTACGGGTTAGTGTACAGAACTTGTGTTCTCCTGCCAGTGATCTGTGCGTGGGAGTGTTCGCTCAGGGCGAGTCGGGAACCTGGAGAGCAGCGCAGCGGCCGGGACGTACCCACTTAGATGGGCACAGCCGCGGTCACCCGCTGCGGAGCCCTCACCCCCACCCTCTCCCTCGGGAGAGGGGGCCGAAACCAGGAGCGATGGGCAGGTCTCCAGAGGAGAGTGCGGACGCGGATATTGCCATTTCAGGCGGATGGCTGGTCGTTTGGACAGCACCTAGGTGAGGGCGTCGGCGATCGCCAGTTCCGCGATTCGTTCGTCGTCGTAGCTGAGGATGTCGCGCAGCACCAGATCGTTGTCTCGGCCGATTGACGGGGCAACCGAGCGGTAGCTGGGTGGCGTCTCCGTCATCTGCCCCTTGGCCGCCTCGAAGGTTGTCGTGCCGTGCTCGGGATGCTCCATGGCGACGAAGTGCCCACGATGCCGCATCTGCGGATCCTGGGCGGCCGCCGAGCTGTTTGAGACCGCGTGGGCTGGCACGCCGAAGGCCTGGAGCATGTACTCGATCTCGACCGCGCCGCGTTCCGAAGCCCAGGTTGCAACGATGCCGTTGAGTTCGTCCTCATTCGCCCGGCGCGCGGCGAGGTCGGCGAAGCGGTCGTCGCAGGTCAGTTCGCCCTGGCCCATCGCTGAACAGAGATTGGCCCAGTCGCCGTCGTCGCGGACGGCGATCGCGACCCAATCGTCGTCGCCGGATGCGGCATAGCAGCCGTGGGGCGCCATGTCGGGGTCGGCGTTGCCGACGAGTTGTGGGACGCGTCCGTTGACGTGGTAGTCGAGCAGCGCCGTGCTCATGAAGTGCAGAGACGACTCCGCCTGTGCCTGGTCGATGTAGAGTCCCTCGCCTGTCCGATCGCGGTGATCGAGCGCGGCGAGGATCGTTGGCAAGGCGAAGCGCGGGGAGAGGTAGTCGGTATAGGCCGAATACGGCCCGATCGGCGAGCCGCCGGGATTGCCGGCCAGCGCGATGTACCCACCGATCGCTGCGCCCATCGTGCCGAATCCGGCAACCCGTGAGAGCGGCCCTTCCTGTCCGAAGAGGCAGGTCGAAAGCATGATCAGCTCTGGTTTGATCTGCCTGAGCGACTCGTAGTCCATGCCCCACGCGCGCATGGCGCGGGGCGAGAACGACTCGGTTAGGACGTCGCACCACTTGATCAGGTCGAGCAGGACGGCACGCCCCTCGTCGGTGCCGAGATTGAGCGAGAGTCCGAGCTTGTTGACGTTCATGTTGCCGAACAGGCCGGAGTGGTCCGGTCCCTGCCCGTTGTTGTGATAGGGACCAATCCCACGCGCCGTCTCGATCCGGTTGGCCGATTCGACGCGGACCACCGTCGCCCCGAAGTCGGCCATGGCGCGGGTCGCCGTTGGTCCGGCTACAACCCACATCAGGTCGAGCACCTTGAGTCCGGCGAGCGCGCCCTCGGCCGGGATTCCGGGAGCGTTGTTGAGCGTTGTCATCTAGATCACCCCACGTTCCCGCAGGTCGCTGATCGCGTCGTCGTCGAGGCCGAGTTCCGCGTAGACCTCGGCGTTGTGTTCGCCGAGCGTTGGCGCTCGGCGACGGTACTCAATCTCGTTGTCGGAGAGCTTGACGAACGGCCCGGGGAACCGCACCGGGTCCGGCCAGCCGGGCATCTCGTGCTCGCGCCAGAACTCCCGTGCCTCGAACTGCTCCGAGTTGGCGACTTCGTCGACGGTCGTGACGGGGACGATCAGGAGTGAGCGCGACTGGGCCTCTGCGAACAGCTCGTCGCGGCTGCGCTTCTTCAGGAACTCGCCGACCACCTCCATCAACCGGGCCCAGTCGGAGAGCGGCCGCGCGCCGGAGATGAACTCCGCGCCGAGACCGATCCAGTCGAGATCTCGGTCCTCGAGCGAGCACTCGCCTTCGTCGTACATCCACTCGAAGAGGCGTCGCGAGAACGGTCCGATGCCCGAGCCGAAGAGGAAGGTCAGGGAGATGTATCCGTCGGCGACCTCCCAGATCAGTTTGCCGGTGAACGGCCCGACAGCCATGCCGCCGGCGACGCGGGCAGTCTCGGCCGCTCCGATCGAGGCAGCGAGATTGGCCGACATCGTGGCGGCGGCCACGGATTGTTGGGCCGAAATGTCGATGTGCTGTCCGCGGCCGATCTTGCTTCGCGCGCGCAGCGCGACCATGGCGGCGATCGCCGCTTCGCCGCTGGCGTGACTCCAGGCCTGCGGCACGGACACGCGAACCGGCGCCTCACCGGCGCCGCCCGAGAGAATCAGCGGTCCGCCTGCCGCCATAAGGATCAGGTCTGTCGCCTGGTATCCAGCTTTGGGGCCCGATTGTCCGAACGCGGAGATTGATGTGTAGATGAGACCGTCATGATCCGCCGACAGGTCGTCGTAGCCCAGCCCGCGAGCGGCCATCGCGCCGGGGTCGGCGGACTCGAGGACGAAGTCGGCGCCGGCGGCGAGTTGGCGGATCAGAGCTTGACCGTCCGGATGGTCGAGGTTGCAGGTGATGCCGCGCTTGTTGCGCGCGTAGGCCCACCAGAAGAGCGAGCGGTCGGGCCCGGGATCGTCGCCGGCGAAGGGTCCGACAGCTCGCGCTGATGATCCATCAGGCGGCTCAATCGCGATCACGTCGGCGCCCAGGTCGGCGAGGATCTGGCCGGCCAACATGCCGCGCTGATCGGTCAAATCCAGCACGCGATACGGCGATAACAGCATCAGGCGGCCTCCTCCCCCTCGGCGATTGAAGGGTATCGCAAGCGACGAGCGGTCGGCGGCTTACTGCAGCGCGCCGGATCCGCTGATCTCCCACGCCTCCTGGACCACACCGGCTCGATGCGCGTGGAGCATTCGGTGCAGGAGCACCGTGCTGTCTGAGTAGTGCGGAATCATCTCGACCCGGTCGCCGATCCTCAGTGCATCGCCGTCGTCGCGCGATAGGTGGGTGTGCTCGGCGCTGAGCCCGACGCAGCTCCAGCCTTCCGGGTTGACAACCGACGGCAGACCGGTGTGCCGGCCCGTCGCCTTCCAGCCAGCGTCTCCGGAGGCCCTATCGGGGCTGGCGGCTGAAACGACCTGACAGACGAGGCTCAGAGCTCTGCGGTGGTTGGTCACGCCCATCGTTTCGTAGGTCAGGTCCATGAGCGCCGCGCCGCCCGCCTGGAGTTCGCGCAGGATGCCCTGCTTGAGCACATAGCGATAGTTGCCGCTGCCGCCTCCGGAGAGCACTTCGATCTCATGTCCGTCGGCCCGGCACAAATCATGAGCACGCGCGAGGATCGACGCAGATGCCGCGGTCTCGCGTTCCTTTTCCTCCTCCGGCAGTCCCATCACATGACCTTCGTAGCCCATCAGACCACGGAGTCGGACCGCCGGCATGTCGGCAATCAGCGCGCAGAGGGCCGGCGCTTCCTCGGGCGTGACGCCGCAGCGGTGCAGATTGACGTCGATGTCGACCAGCAGATCGATGGTCACGTCGGCGGCGTCGGCCGCTGCGGAGATCTCGCGGATGTTGGCGGCGTCGTCAACCGCCACGCAGAGGGTCGCCAGTCTGGCGACTTCGACCAGTCGCGCGACCTTCCGCTCTCCAACGACCTCATTGGCGATCAGGATGTCGGTGATGCCGCCGTTGGCCATGGCCAACGCCTCCGACGCCTTGGCGCATGTCACGCCGACGGCGCCGGCGTCGATCAACCTCAGTGCCATCGCCGGAGCCTTACAGGCCTTGACGTGCGGGCGCCAGTCGATACCGGCGTCGGCGCAGCGTTGCGCCATCAGTGAGGCGTTGTGGTCGAGCGCGTCCAGATCGACCAGCAGCGCCGGCGTGTCCAGATCCCAGATTGAGGTCATAGCATGCTCCCTACCAAAGACAGTGGAAGCCTAACGAAACGCCGACCCATGCCCTTTGCTGAGATCAACGGACTACAGCTCTTCTATCACGAACAGGGACCGGTTGATCCTGATGCGCCGACGATCGTCTTCGTTCATGGCACGCAGGGCAATGCCTCGCTGTACGCGGGTCTGATGGATGCGCTCTCTGACCGATTTCGCTGTGCGGTACTGAACCATCGCGGGCGTCCGCCGTCGGAATCGCCGGACGATGCATCGATGTACAGCATCGAGCAGTTTGCCGACGACCAGGCGTCGTTCATCGAACAACGAGGCTACGAAAACATCACCATGATGGGCTGGTCGCTGGGCGTGCGGACGACGCTGGCTTACCTGCATCGGCACGGATCGGGTCGGGTGGGTCAGGCGATTCTCGTCGCCGGGCCTCCATCTCCGAACTTCGGCGGGCAAGCGTTGACGCCTCCCGATCAGAGCGCGCCGCCGCGCGAGGTGTGGGGGGAGCAGTTCAGATCGTCGACCGAGGCGTGCTGGGAGGGGTCGCAGCATTCGAGGGCCACGTGCGACCTGGAAGCATCGCAATCCCGGTCGCAATCTTTCCCGGCCGACATGATCCGATCTGTCCACATGCGGCGGCTGAGTTCATGGCTCGGGAGATTCCGCACGCGACGCTGAGGACGTTTGAGGAGTCGGGCCACGCGCCGCTGGTCACTGAGGCTGAACGCTTCGTGGAGGAGACAGCCGCATTCATCAAGCGCTGCGAAGCGGCTCGCTCGGCCATTACTGGGGACTAGTTATCCCCGAAGCGGACAGCGAAGTGTACAGCCGCTGCCGGTCTCCGGAGAGCGGTGCTAGCCCTCGGCCAGTTCCTTGACCAACTCGATGAGGGCGTCGGCCCGGGTCGGGCCGCGTTCGCCGTTGATCACTACGGTGGGCGTACTGGCTAGGCCCTGCGAGACCGCGTCCGTGTGCTGCTGATAGATCCGGTCGAGGTGCGCGCCGTCGTCGATGCACTGCGCGAACTCGTCGGTGTCCAGACCGAATTCAGCCGCGACGGCAACTGCACCGTCGCGTGTATAGGCGTCGCGACTCGGACCTTCGAAGTAGTAGTCGTGGAACTCCCACCAGTGGTCCTGGTCGCCGGCGCATTCGGTCGCCAGCGCGGCCATCTCGGAGGCTGCGCCATGATTGATGATGTGCCGGTACTCAAAGCGGGCCAGGCCCGTGGCCACCAATTCTTCTTCGATGCGCGGCCCAACCTGGGTCGCGAAATGACGGCAGCCGCCTCAAAGGAAGTCGGAGTACTCCTGGATCACGACCGGCGCGTTGGGATCGCCGAGCGAGGCGCGATCGCGGATGACCTGGACCCGCGCCTGCGCTTCGGCTGACTCCGCCTCCTGCGACGCGGTCGACTGGGTCCCGGTCTCCTGCGCGACATCGTCCCCACCCGAGCACGCAGCGAGGAACAACGCACTGAACAGCATGACCAGGACGGTGCTCCGGAGGCAGTGGTTCACGTTCAGCCCTCCTCAGACTCCAACTGTGCTGCGAGCTCTTGCACCTGCTCGATCAGCGCGTCGTTGACTGCCCCGCCCTCGCCGTTGATCCGGATCGTCGGCGTCCGGTTGAACCCTGCCTGGGCGGCGGCTCGATGCTGTCCTTCGACCAACTCAAGGTGAACCTCGTTGTCCAGGCACTGAGCAAACTGCTCCGTGTCCAGCGAGAGCGAGGCAGCCAGAGCGACGGCTCCGTCGCGGCTGAAGTCCTGCGTGGTCATGTAGTGGTCGTGGAAGTCCCGCCAGCGGCCCTGATCGCCGCCGCACTCAGTGGCCAATGCCGCGGCGACAGAGGGCGGACCGTGATTGAGAATGTGCCGGTACTCGAATCGCGCCAGGCCGGTGCGCACCAGTTCGTCGATCACGCGCGGCTCAACCTGAGCCGCGAACCTGCGGCAGTTTCCTCAAAGGAAGTCCGAGTACTCGGTGATCACGATCGGGGCGTCGGGATTGCCAACGACGTTGCGATTGGCGAACAGCCCGGCCCGATGTCCGGACTCGATGATCTGGCCGACCATCGCCTCCGGCTCAGCTTCAGTCTCGGCCGAGGGCTCATCCTCGGTCTCAGCCTCTTCGCTCTGCTCTGACGCCTGCGGCTCGGCCCTCGTTGCCTGTTCTTGCTCGGCCGCGTCGGTCAGGCCGGCTTCGTCGGCGGACTCACCAGCTTGTTCGGCTTCCACTGGCGACGATTGCTCTGCGGCCTCGTCCTCAGCCGTCTCGCTCTGGCCCGCCCGGTACGAAGTCGCCGGCTGCTCTTGCTTCGCCTCTGACTGTGCGGCTATAGATGTATCGCTTGTCCGCGATTGTTGCCTTGCATCATCGTCAGTCGAACACGAGAGGAACAGCACGGTGATTGCAGTGATGAGGGTTGCGGCACGCCAATATGATGAGTGCTTCATTGGTTATCGCTCCGCATCATCCGTCTGCTTCCTTTGCGCTTGCTCTTGTCCCCGATTTAACAGATCCTCCACCTGTTCGAGCAACGCATCACTGATCACCGAGCCGCCCTCCATACTGATCTCAACATAGAGTGCCGGTGTGGCTCCTCGTTCCTCGGCCTCGCGATGCTGATCCATCACGTAGTCGAGATATCTCTGACTATCGATGCACTCAGCGAACCGCGCTGTGTCAAGCGAGAACGACTCTGCCACGGAGATGGCGGCCGCGCGGCTAAAGTCGCTCGTCGCCATGAAATGATCATGGAAATCCCACCAAGCTTCCTGGTCCCCTCCACACTCCGTGGCAATGGCGGAGAAGACTGAGGGCGAGCCGTGAGTCAGGTAGTGATGGTAAACAAAGCGGATTTGACCGCCGCGGATCAACTCTTGGATCAGTCGCGGTTCAACCTGAGCCGCGAAGGTGCGGCAGTGAGGTCAAAGGAAGTCTGAAAACACCGTGATTGTGACCGGCGCCAATGGGTTGCCGACGGAGTTCCTATCCGCGAACAACCCGGCTCGGTGTCCCGACTTGATTACTTGCCCGCCCATCTCCTCCTGTTCGACGGACGACTGCTGTTCGGCCGGCTCGCCCCTCGGTTCGCCACCGTGTTCAGCCTCCTCGGTTTGGTTGGACGCTTGCCGCTCGGGCTGAGCCTCGGTGTAGGCCTGTACGGTCTGCGTCGACTGCTCCCGTTCAGCAGTCTCGCTTCTCTGAGGTTCCTTAGCATGTTCGTCTGCGGCAAACCGGTCCGGCCGCTGTCGCTCCCGGGGGACCTTTTGCTCGGTGAGGTCGTCTTGGCCCGACTGGGCCTGGCGGCTCTGACGGGAACTCGCTGGTTGTTCTTTTGGCTGCCCGTTTGCTTGTACTGACGCAGCCGAACGCTCATGGCGCGGTGGCACCTCTTCGGAACTTCTCGAACACCCGATGAGCAACATCGCAGTTGCTGTCAAGACGATGCCCGATTTGAGCATCATCAGCTGCCCTCCTGGTTCTCTACGGCTTCGGCGGCGGCGCGCACCTGCTCGATGATTCCGCTCAGTGAACGGGCGGCGGGCTGGCCGTTGATTCTGAACGTGGGCGTTCCGCTGATCCCGACGGAGCGTGCATGCCGCTGCATCTCGAGGATGCGGCCGCGATGCTCCTCGTTGTCGACACACTGCGTAAACCGAGCAACGTCGAGCCCGTTGTCCCGGGCCAGGTCAATCGCACCCGCTCGCGTGAAGCTGCGTGCCTGGGCATCAAGCAGATAGGCGTCGTGAAACTCCCACCACGCGCCCTGATCACCCGCGCATTCGGTCGCCATCGCGGCAAACTGGGAAGCCGACCCGAAGATGATGAAATGGCGGTATTCATACCGGGCAATTCCGCTGTGAATGAGTTCTTCCATAATCTGCGGCTCAGCCTGAGCCGCGAATCGGCGGCAACTTGGTCACTGGAAGTCGGAATACTCGACGATCAGCACCGGCGCCTCGGGATCGCCGACCACGTTCCTGGCAAACGGCAGCCCCTCGCGATGGCCGAACGCAATCACGCCGGAATCTGCGCCCACCTCTGCTGGTTGGTCAGCTCCCTGTTCTTGCTGCATGATCGACGCTTCACGATCGGTGCGGTCACTGCGCACCGTGCCGGTTGAGACGTCCTCATCGGCGTCTCCGTCACCGGATCCGCAAGCCGATACGAGCAATCCGATTCCTGCGAGCAGGGCTACCAGAAACAGCGTCAGCTTCATGGGTTGACTGTATCTGACACTGGTTTCGCCTGACGCAAACGACCCGATCACTGTGCGGCCTGTCCGGCAGCTTCCCTGACTGCCTCGTCGATCGCCTCGAAGGTCGGGTCGACTCTCCTGTCGTTGACGAACACCGACGGTGTTCCCGCTACGCCGCGCGCTTCTCCCTCAGCCTTGGAAGCGTCGACGAGAGGCGCCATCCGTCGCTCATTCATGCAGGTCACGAACTCTGGGTAGCTCAGACCTTCAAACGTGATCTGCCGCCGCAATCCGGCCTCGGTGAAGAGTGTCTCGTCGCCGGCCATGAATCTGTCATGCAGCGGCCAGAACCCGCCCTGTTCCGCCGCGCATTCCACCACTTGCGCGGCAAAGTCTGCCGCCTCGCCGCGAACTGGAAAATGTCGGAAGACGAAGCGGGCGATGCCCGGCTCGACCAGTTGCTCCAGAATCATGGGCTCAACCTGAGCCGCAAACCACTGGCAGCCGCCTCAAGTGAAGTCGCCGTAGTAGCGAATCTCCACCGGAGCGTCCGGTTCACCCAGAACGTGGCGCTCCGATCGCACCCCTTTGTGCTCACCGACAATCTCGGTGGGGAGTTCAACAACCTGCTGTTCCTGAGGCTCCTCCTCCGACGCCGCAGTCTGCTGTTGCGGGTCCGCCTCGTCCACCGGCTGCTCTTCGACCTCCGCGTCCGGTGCTGCCTGTTGCTGTTGAGCGACGGTCGCCTGTCGCTGCACGCGCTCCGCCGCCGCCGTCCCCGTTGGCTGCCCCTCCCCGCCCGATCCGCAAGCAACCATCACCAGCCCGACCATCGCCGATGCGATAGAGAACCACCTCATGACGTCAGCCTATCGAGGGACCGGAGTCGTTTGACGAGCGGACGCTACGCGACTATCGTTCCCGATACACCCCCTGTGCGCTTCGGCGGCAGGGCGCGAGGCTGCCGGAAGGCAGCCTCAGCCATTTCTTGGGTGAGAGTCATCCGCGCCAACATCTACGTTGACGGCTTCAACCTCTACTACCGCGCGTTGCGGGACACGCCTGATCGTTGGCTGGACCTTGGCCGACTGGCTCAACTCCTGCTGCCCGGGCACCAAATCAATCGGATTCGCTACTTCACCGCTCGCGTGAGCAGTCGGCCCGGTGATCCCACCCAGGCGCAGCGCCAACAGGCGTATCTCCGTGCACTGAAGACCGTTCCCGACCTGACGATCCACTACGGGCATCTGCTCGCCAAGCGCAAGCGCCGCCCACTGGCCACGCCACCGCCAACTGGATCTGCCATCGTTGAGATACTCGACACCGAGGAAAAAGGATCCGACGTCAATCTCGCCTCATACCTCTTGCTCGACGGATTCGAGCAAGACTACGAACTCGCTGTTGTCATCTCTAACGACTCCGACCTGCAGCTCCCAATCACGTTCGCGCGTGATCGACTCCTGAGAACCGTCGGCGTCTTCGATCCCAGCCGCCGTCGCAGCTTTCAGCTGTCTCAAGCCGCGTCCTGGTATCGCCGCTTGAGGCGAGGTCCGCTGAGCGCTAGCCACTTCGCCGACACCCTGTCCGACGAGCAAGGCGTGATTGTCAAGCCATCCAGCTGGTGACGCTCGGAGCCTCATTCCCGCAACCGCGACATTTCGTCTCGCAGCTGCTGCAGACCCATTGGGCCCAGATCCAGCGCGGCCTTGTGGAAACTCTTCAAGTCGAATGCATCGCCCATCGACTCTCGCGCCGCCTCACGTGCGGCCAACCACTCGCGCTCTCCGACCTTGTAGCTGATTGCCTGGCCCGGCCAACCCAGATACCGATCGACCTCGCTGGCCAGCATCTTCTCGGGGAAGAACGAGCGCTCGATCAGGAATGGCAGGGCCAGCTCCGGCGTCCAGGTCTCGCCGCCGTGATACTCCTCCTGCTCGGGGATCGGCAGCTCCAGATGCATCCCGATGTCGATCACCACGCGCACCGCGCGCAGCGCCTGACTGCTCAGCAGACCCATGTAGTAGGCCGGATCCTCCAGATAGCCCAGCTCCGCCATCAGACGCTCGGCGTACAGCGCCCAACCTTCGACGTAACCCGACGTCCCCGCCAACAGCCGCTGATAGCAAGTCAGTTCCTCGCCCAGATACCGCGTCGTACCGATCTGCAGATGATGTCCCGGCACGCCCTCGTGGTAGCAGACCGACAGCTCACGCCACAGCGGGAATCGAGTCTCCCCGCCCGTCGGATACCAGGTCCGGCCCGGGCGCGAAAAGTCTTCCGATGGTCCCGTGTAGTACATCGCCAGCGCCCCGCCAGGTGGGGCGATCATTGCCTCGATCCGCTGCACCGGCTCGGCGATATCGAAGTGCGTGCCCAGCAGCGCCTGCATCGTCTCGTCCTGCGTCTGCTGCATCCATTCGCGGAAGGCGTCCTCCCCGGTAATCGCCCGTGCGTCGTCCGATTCCAGCAACGCGATCGCCTCGGCCGCCGACGCGCCCGGCGAGATTCGCTCGGCCGTCGCCGCCATCTCCGACTGGATCCGCCAGACTTCTTCCCAACCCCATTGATACGTCTCGTCCAGGTCAAGCTCGATGCCGTTGAACCCCCGTGACGCCGCCTGGTAGCGCTCCCAGCCGACCGGATCCCGAGGATTCGCATTCGGCAGGTACTCCCGCTCCAGCCAATCTCCCATTGCCGCATAGCCCTGTTCCGCCGCCGTCGCATTCGGCCCACCATCGATTCCCAGTTCATCGCACAGCCCCTGGAAGAACCCGGCTCCCGTTTCGCTCGGGCCACCGCTTGGTCCCGCTCCAGACCACACCCGACACTGCTCGACCGCGCCCCGCACCTGCCGCTGAGCCACCACGATCCCCTGCGCCATTCCCGACGCGAGCGACGCCCGATAGCGGTCCAACGCCTCCGGCACCGCTCCCATGCGCTCAACGATGATCGCCTGGTCCTCCTCCGTCTCACGGGGCATTAGGTCAAAGATCTGCCGCGTGTTCTGTAGCGGCGACGCCAGGATGTTCAGCGATCGCAAGTGTTCCTGCTGCGTCTCCAGTTCCGCCTCATAGTCAAAGCGCTCCAGCATCACGTCGCGAGCCACGCGGTCTCGCTCCGTCTCCACGTTGATCAACCGCAGCGCCGCCTCCGCCTGCCGGCGAATCGCCGACCGTTCCGCATGCCCATCCGGCGAGTAATCCGTCAACTCTGTCTCGCGACCCGGAATCCCCAGGGCCGTCGCCATGTTCGGACTCGCCGCCGCGAGGGCGTCGACGTACCAATCCGAGATTGCCGACACGGACGAGACATCTGGTGTAGTCATGCTCAAACTCCAATCCTCACCATTATCGACGCGATTATCGCCGAGCCGCGCGCCGTGTGCCCAGTCGTAAACTCTTCGCATGAGGCGAAGTATCCAGGGCTGGAGATCGAACACCTTCCTCGCCCTCGGGCATCCCCAGTTCCGCATCCTCTTCGGCGGCACGCTCTTCGCAATGCTCGCCTACATGATGATGTTCGTCGCCATGTCGGTCGTGGCCTACGACCTGGGCGGCACCAACTCGGCCGTCGGACTCGTCTCGATGGGCACCGGCATCTCGATGCTGATCGGCTCGCCCTGGGGCGGCGTGATCGCCGACCGGGTCAACCGCAAACGTCTGATCATCTGGGGCCAGGGCTCAGGCGCCTTCATGCTCGCCCTGACCGGCGTCCTGCTGCTGCTCGACCTCGTCAACCTGCCCCTGATGTTCATCCTCACGTTGATCCTGGGCGCGACGTTCGTCTTCATGGGTCCGGCGCGCAACGCTTTCACCGGCGACATCGTCGGCCCCCGCCTGATCGGCAACGCGGTCTCGCTGAATCAGCTCGCCCACAGCTGGGGACAACCCGTCGCGCCCATGATCGCGGCGTTGCTGCTCGAGTCTGCCGCCGGAGGCGGCGGCACCTATGTCGTCATGGGCGTGCTCGTTTCGATCGGCGTCCTGTCGATGGTCGTCATGCCCAACACGGGCAAGCCGCAACAGACTGAGCGACGCAGCCCGATGTCGGATCTGCTCGACGGTGTGCGCTACGTGACGCAGCGCCCGCCGCTGCGCCTGATGCTGCTGCTGTTCATGGCCACCGTCGTGATCGGGTTCATGTTCCGCGTCCTCACCCCCGCCCTACTGGAACAGCATCTCGACCGCGCCTCGACCGACATGGGCCTGATGATGACCGTGTTCGGCATCTCCAGCGCCGTGGTCGCCATCGCGATCGCCGGGATGGCCACCTCACGCTGGTCCTGGCCGGTGATCTTTGTGCTCATGGCGGTGATGGGTCTGGGCTATCTGATCATGTCGCAGTCCCAGAGCTACGGCGCCGCGGTCGCCTCGATGGTCCTGCTTGGACCTGGCCTCCAGGGTCCAACCCTGCTGCTGCAGGCCAAGATCGTGATGACGACCGAGTCCGCCTACCTCGGCCGAATAACTGCCTTCACGATGATGGCCTACGGCATCTCCTCGGTCGGCGGCGGACCGGCCGGGGCGGTCGCCGATTGGCTCGGCGAGCGCGAGGTCCTGGCCGGCGTCGCCCTGCTGACCTTCGTTGTCGTCGCTCTCGGCGTCGTCGGCTGGCTGGGCATCCGCAAGTACGAGGCGAGACTCCCGCAGATCCGCCTGACGCCACAGACTGACATCCGAGGAGCCCATGCCGCCTCCAACGCAGGCATACTCACCCCAGATATGCCGCCGCCGCCCATGCTGCGCCCGGTCGCTCTGATGTCGGGCCAGAAGCTCCGCAACTGAATGTTCTCCGATGCCCGCACGCCCCCCTCCGATGCCCCGCACGCCCTCCCCGATGCCCCGCACGGCCCCCTCCGATGCCCCGCACTTGATGCGGGGCCCAGCCCGCGATCTGCCCACGCAGCACCGCTCTGATCCTGCGCTGAGACGTTGCGAGCTCTGGGCTCCGCGTCGAGCGCGGAGCAACGGACTCAGCCTGCAGACTCAGACCGGCGGACCATGCGTATGACGCTCCAGCGCCGACAACCGCTGTTCAATCGCCAGCAACCGACCGTCTCCGTAGCCCGACAGCCAGGCGACGCGCTCAAGCAGGGCCGCCCAGGGAAAGTCCTTCCCCGGATCCGACTTCTGACGGGTCAACTCGCTGTGACCGACGTGGTGCGTCCGATCGATCGGGATGCCGTACTTGCGGCAGACGTAGGCCGACCACGCCGCGACGGTCTCGAACTGCCGACTGCCCGGGTTGAACGTCTGGCCGATCTCGCGGGCGTAACCCTCGATCTCGATTGAGAGCATGCAGGCGTTGTAGCTGACGTACTCGTCCCGCCACCACGACGGCCGCGGCAGGACCAGGTCCTTGCGCCGGACCCCCTGGGCCCAGGCGAAGTCCGCGTCGCGCACCATCTGGTACAGATCGCCGTCCGAGTCGGCGTAGTAGTTGGTGCTGGCATTGGCGCGAGGATCCTCAAACCAGGCTGGAGTGACCTCGTTGTCGTCCCACGGTTCCTCCGGCGTGTGGTAGCAAATCGCCACGAACCGCCGCGTCGCCCCCGAGTAGGGCCGCGACGCGGCGGTGTAGTAGTTGCTCGGATGCGCAGGGCGCCAAATCGTCCGCGCGCCCTCGGGCAGACCCGTGAGGCCGCTCAGGTCTGGCGCTGGCGCAGTCACGTCCGTCGTCATTCCGCACCTCCAGTCTTCCCGTCGCGGGCGCGCAAGAGTCCGTAGCCCGCAGCGATCGCAATAGCGATCGAGCGCACGGCGTCGGAGGCCTGAGCGCCCACGGCGCCCGTCTCCAGCAGCGCCCAGACGCCAATCACTCCCAGCGCGATTAAGGCCCGGACGCTGCCTCGGGGCAGCCACAGCGGATCGTGCTGGCCATCGCGAGCGCGCTCAGCCGTTTCGGATGGATGTTGTTGTTCACTCATGGTTCGTTCCGTTTCTGTTGCAGTCACCGTTCTTCGTCCCCGCGTCCGAGCGGGGATCTGGTCACCTCAGCCGCCGCGGATGATGAAGGCCGAGCCCAGACCGATCGCGGCCAGCAGGACCGTGCCTCCGCCGAGGGCGATGTACAGCCGGTCGATTCGCGCGTCGATCTGGTCAAGCCCGCTCTCGATCCGGCGCAGGTAGTGCCAGAGCGCATCGGTCGCTTCGCTGTGCGGCTCGTTCGGCCAGCCGCCCGACCCTGGTGGATCGGGCGGCTGCGGTCTCGAGGCTGGAAGGCGTGGATCCGGCATGGTCACTCAGCTCCTTCCTCGCTCGCTTCGGCCGCGGGGAACGCATCCCGTCCCTCGGCCAGCTCGCGCCAGGGCGCAGGTAGCTCGTCTGCCGACTCAGCCTCGCGCCATCCAATTGCTCGGTGCTTGAGGTACTTGGACGCCGGCACCTGGATCCAGTGCTCGTCTGCGTGCAGCCCGTCTGCGTCGGCCGCGTCGTCCTCGGGACGCCGCATGAGGATGTCGTAGTCCTCGACGCCTCGGCCCGCCGCGCGGGCGCGTCGAAACTCGTCGTGGCTCAGGAGTACGGCGCGCTCCCCGGCGCGAACGAACAGCAGAACGTCCGCGCCTTCCTCGGTTGTCTTGCTTGCCATTGGTTGCTTCCTCTCTGTTCAGGGTTCTGCCCTGCGGTTGTGTTCAGCTCGGACCGAAACCAGCGTTGATCTCGGTCTGGAGCCAGGGTTCGGCCTCGATCGACACGGCCTCATGCGGAAGTCCGTGCTCCTCGGCCGCGTCGAGCAATAGCCGTTCAGCTTCCCGCGCGTCGTGGAAACCGTTGCCCAGCAGCGCATGGTCTCGAGCGAGATACTCGCGACCGTGCCGGTCGCGTTTCGGTACTCGCAGATGCGCGCGCTGGGCCCGCAGCCTGCCTCCGAGCTGCGGCGCCGAGAAGGTCTCGGAGCGCAGCTGGGAGAAGTCCGCCGGCGACCAGAGTCCGCGGTCGTCCAGGGGCATGACCTAGCCTCCGTCCGCTGTGATCTGGCAGCCGTGGTGGCTGAATCCGGCGATGCCGGCGTTGTAGTCGGCCAGCGAGCGCAGCGTCACGCCGGGCCACTCGGCCTCTTCGAAGACCGACATCTGCCAGTCCATCGAGCAGGCCCAGACCAGCGCCTCGCTGCCGAACATCGAGCAGATGTAGTCGCCGCTGCCGTCGGCGGACATGTAGCCGTCGACGAACACGGCCGTGCCCATCAGCGGGATCTCCGAGACGTGGAATCGCCGGATCATCTGCTCCGAGATGCCCGCCGGAATCCAGTTGGATCCCGATCCCACACCGCTCGCGCCGATGTCCTCGAGTACGTGTTCGGCGACCACCGGTGAGAGCACCGTCACGACGTCGCCGCGCGGTGGTCCGCCCTTCGATCGCGCCACCGACTGTAGAATTCGGCGGGCTTCGCGCAGCTTCGCCAGGGTCAACTGTTCGCCGGTTGCCCCGACGTCGTTGTCCGTGTGCCAGTTCGCGAACTCACCGGTCAGGTCCGTGTCGATGTCCTGGCCCTGCGATAGCGCCATCTCGTCCGAGACCAGGCGGACCAGGTCTTCCTGCGAGTAGTTGATCGCGCGAACGTGAATGCGCACTGAGATCGCCCGGAACGTGGGCGAAATCGTGTTGCTGGCCAGGGTGAAGCGCGACGTCGTGCTCAGCTCTTCGCCCTCGCCCGGCGTTTGCACGCTCGAGACGCTGGAGACTCGCGGAATCTGAGCGCTGTTCGAGCCCTTGGGCACAATCAGCTTGCGCGCCAGGGACAGCATTGGCGCCGACTGCGGCATCTGCGCAATCGTCCGTTCGACCATCGCCGCGTACGAGGCCGAAATGTTGGTGGTCAGGGTGTCAGCCATGAAAAAGTCCTTTCAGTTGGTCGTCATTCCCGCGCAAGCGAGAATCTCGATTTCCGTGCATGAACGTCATGCCTCCGGATGTCGCGCCAGCCAGTCGGCGAACTGGGCTCGGCGCCGCTGCCGATGAGCTTCGTCATCGCTCGATCGGATGAAGTCGGTCCACTCGGCGACGCTGTCCGGCTGGGCAGCCGGCGGGCCGCCGCGCAGGCCGCTGGTCGGACGCGGTTGCGAAGCGCGGGCGCGCGCCTCGAAATCCCGTGTCAGCTCCGAGCGAACCGTGGCCTCGCGTTCGCGAGCCGCCCGCTCCGCGATCAGATCGCGCCAGGCGTTGGCCAGGTCGTCCGGCTCCTCAGCCGAACCAATGCGATCGCGTTCATCTGCCGACAACTCGCCGATCGCATCGAGCATCGCCTCCCGTAGCGCCGTCCCGTCGCCCGCTCCCGCTTCCGGTTGCAAGCCGTCGCCAACGGCCGTGGTCTCTGCAGATTCCATCTGCGCCTCCAAACAAACTGAGCGCCGACGGACAATGTCCGGTCGGCGCTCGAAGGCGCGCGGTCCGTTGCGCTAGGTCGTCGAATGTATGCCGTCGCCCCATAGAACACAAGTTCCCTATTGTGCCCCCGGCAACACCCTCAAACTTGGAGGCCCCTACGAGATACAAGATCTGGTTCCTTCTCCCTGAGGGAGAGGGTTAGGGTGAGGGCCCTTCAGCGATCGAGCCAGGCCAACTTCCCACCGCCAAACAGCAAACGCATCGAATTTTCTGGCGCTAGTTGGTCAAAACCTGACAAAACTGAGCCAGATCTGGACCAATCTGGACAAATCTGGACAAATCTGGACGCCAGAACGCGCGATTCTCAGTCCACAACAGCAGATCAACCAATCGCCTCCCAAAATCGCCCGCCCGCCCCACATCCCTCCCGGATCGGTGATTGGGCCCTCGATCGCTGCAAGTATCCTGACCCAATGCTCAACGACACCCGAATTCTCGACCTCACCGACGAACCGCTCGCCCTCGGCGCGCGCATGCTCGCCGATATCGGCGCCGACGTCGTCCGCATCGAAGACGCCCGCGGCGACCAGCTCCGCATGCGCGAACCAGCCATCAATGGCGACGCGCCCAGGGCCGAGCGCGGCTGGGCCCACCTGCTCTACAACGCCGGCAAGCGCTCCGTCGCCGTCAATGTCGACGATCCCGAGACCTGGACCCGGATCGAATCGCTGCTGCCGCACTTCGACGTAGTCCTCGCCCCGCTGGAACCGGCCGATGCGCTGGCCGACTGGCTCGAACGCGGCCGCAACGGCGAGTGGTCCGCCGAGATCCCCATCGTCGACGCCGTCTTCCGCCGAGGCGCCGACGAGCCGATGACCGACCTCACCGCCATGGCCGCCGGCGGACACATCGTGCTCAACGGCCATCCCGAAGACCCGCCCGTCTGGCCGGCCGGCAACCTCTCCCACAAGCAAGGCTCAATCGCCATGGCCGAGGCAGCCATGGCCCTGATCATGCAGCGTCGACGCGGCGGCGAGGTCGGCCGGATCACGGTCGGCATCCAGGAAGCGGTCACCTTCACCACCCTGCAGACCGCCAGCGGCAACTGGTGGACCTGGCACGGCACCTCGCCCAGCCGCCACATCCCCATCGGCTCCGGCGTCACCTTTCAAGCCAAAGACGGCCACTGGCTCTCCTTCACCATCCACCCGCCGCACTGGTACCGATTCGTCAACTGGGTCGACGACGTGCTCGGCCTCGAAGAGGGCGAACTCAGAGGCGAAGACTGGGACGACGAGTTCTGGCGCGAGCAGCACCAACCAGAGATCGTCCCCTGGATCGACCGCCTCTGCAAGGCCCTCACCGTGGCTGAACTGCACGACAAGGGCCAGGAACTCGGACTCCTCGTCCTACCGATCAACACGGTCGAGGAAGTCGCCAACGACCCCCACTTGATTGCAAGGGGCTACTACCAGTCCGTCGACCACCCCCAGCTGGCAACCAGCCTCATCCTCCCCCGCTCCCCAATCCGAACCCGAGGCGAACAAACCCGCGCCCGGCGAGCCCCCACCCTCGGCGAGCACAACCGCGAGATTCTCCAGACCTTCCCTTCCGGGGGAGATGCCGCGGAGCGGCCCAGGGGCCCCGCTCCAAACCAGGCGCCAGTCCTCTTCAACGGCACACCCCCGCCACCACGAAAACCCCTCGACGGCCTCCGAGTCCTCGACTTCACCTGGGCCATCGCCGGCTCGCTCGGCACCCGGCTGCTCGCCGACCTCGGCGCAGATGTGCTGAAGATCGAATCCGAATCGCGAATCGACCCGATCCGCTATCGAGGCGTCCAGCCGCCCGACCACTTCTCGATCAACACCAACGGCACCTTCAATGACTGCTCCGGCGGCAAGAAGTCGGTCACGCTCAATCTCAAGACTGAAGAGGGAATCGAAGCCGTCCGCGAACTGGCCCAGCATGCCGATCTCGTCACCTCCAACTACACCCCCTACCGGCTCGACCGCTGGGGCATCGGCTATGACGATCTGCGCCAGCTCAAGCCGGACATCATCGTCTGCAACGTCGCCGTCATGGGCATCGAGGGTCCGCGCGCCGAATGGCGCTCCTACGGCAACGGGATCGTCGCCATGTGCGGTCTTGCCCATCGCTCCGGATTCCCCGGTAAAGCGCCGATTGGACTCGGAACCCTGCACACCGATTTCACCGTCCCCTACTACCTGTCAACCTCAGTCATGGCCGCCCTCGACCATCGAGAGCGCACTGGCGAGGGCCGCTACCTCGAGATCGCCCAGTACGAGACTGCCGTCCAACTGCTTGACACCGAACTCATCGAAGCACTCAACGGTGCAGCTGAGCGTCCACGGATCGGAAATCGCTCGCTCTTCATGTCGCCGCACGGCGTCTTTCCCGCCGCCGGGGACGAGCGCTGGGTCGCGATCGCATGCCGCGACGACACCGACTGGCGCAGCCTCTGCCGGGTCATGGGCCGCGCCGACCTCGCGGCGAGGCCAGAGCTCGACAGCCTCGCCGGGCGCCAGGCCAACGAGGACGAGCTGGAAGCCGCCATTGCCAGCTGGACCCAAGCCCAGGACGACTGGACCTCGTACCGACTGCTGATCAATGCCGGAGTCCCCGCCAGCCCGGTCGAGCGTCTCGAGGACTTCTTCGACGGCCAGGACCGCGCGATGAGAGACAACTACAACCCTGCGGAATCGCCCGAGGGCTGCACATTCCAGATCCAGCAGGAGCCAATCATCTGGGACGGCGAGCGCCTCCCCGCTGTCCGCGCTCCGATCTGGAGCGAGCACACCGAGGAAGTGCTCAAGGGTCTGCTGGGCTACAGCGACGACGATATGACCCGCCTCGCCGCCGCCGGCACGCTGGGTTAGCTCTGCCAGCGCCCCTTGCCCCAACCGCCCATGCCATCCCGATCGAAGCCGTTGTTCACGACATCTTCAATCCGGGTCGCTGCCTCCGACTTCTTCGTCTCGGCCTCTTCATCGGTCAGCTTGCCGGCCTCCACGGCCGCGTCGATCCGCTCGTTGGCCTTGACGACCAGCGCGTCGATCACCGTCTGCGCATCGACGCCGTTCTCCCCGGCAATCTCGGCCAGCGTCTTGCCTTCGGCGAGCGCAGTCTTCAGTCCGTCGACATCCGTGCCCACCAGCTCGGCCAGCGCTGAAACACCGGCGCCGAACTTGCCGTGACCCCTGCGGCCTTCGCAGTCTTCCTTCTCCGATTCTCCTTCGCCCTCCGAGAATTGCTGGCCATGTTGAGTGCGATTGCCGTCTTCCGAACGTGCCGAGATGACCGTCACTGCTGCGACCCCGATCGAAGCAACCAGCGCCAGCGGCAGGAGCCACTTGTAGGCCAGACCAATCCAGCGATTCGAAATTGTTTCCACCGGTCATTCCCTTCTTGCATCTGGGGGCCGTCCCCGATGCAAGAAACCTATGGAGACGACGTAAGCGCCATCCGACCGGCAGGTATGCAGAGCGTCAACGCTCGGTGAAGTCTGGCGCTGGCTAGGGAATCTCGGGGTCGTAGTCCATCCCGATATGGCCGCGCTCCCGGAACGCCTCGTATTCCGACTCCGGATAGCCCAGCACCTCGCGATAGACGTAGTCGTTGTCTTCGCCCAGCGCGACCGCCGGCTTACGGATCCCCAGCGGCGTCTCCGAGAACCTCATGAACGGCGTGTTGTAGCGGAACGAACCCACGTCGTCGTAAAGGTCGTGCTCTTCGTTCAGACCCCGGTGCTGCACATGCGCATCGTCGTAGATCCGCGATGAATCCAGCACAGGCGCCGCGGGCACGCCGTGCGACTGCAACACATGCATCAGCTCATAATCCGTCTGAGTCGATGTCCATTTCGCAATCTGCTCGTCCAGTAGGTCGTGACCTTCCAGACGCCCCGCCTCTCGCCGCAGTTCCGGCGCGCTTGCCCATCCCGGATCGCCCATCGCCGCTCGCAGACCCAGCCACTGGTCGTCATCCATCACCGAGATCGAGATCCAGCGGTCGCTGCCGTCCGTCCCGTCGCCGTCCGATTTCGCCGGATAGAGGTTGTACGGAGCGTGTCCGTTGACCGATCGATTGCCGATCCGTTCCTGCACGACCCCATTGAACGAGTAGTCCATGAAAGCCTGTGCCAGCATCCCTCCTGCGCACTCCGCCTGCGCCAGCTCAATGAACTGGCCCTCGCCCGTCCGACGCCGGTGCCGCAGCGCCGCCATAATCGCGAACGCCGCGTGCGCCCCGGCGACATAATCCCCGGAAAAGATCGAAGTGATGTAGGACGGGTCAAGGTCGGGATAGCCGCGCAACAGCGTGTGTCCCATTACCGACTCGAGATGCACGCCCAACGCGCGTGCGAAGCGGTAGGGACCGTTCGACCCGTATGCGGGCATTCGCAGGGCGATGATGTCCTCGCGCGACTGACGCAAGAAGTCCGGTCCAATGCCCAGCTTTTCCAGCGTGCCCGAGGCATTGTTTTCGACCAGCGCATCCGATTTCGAGACCAGGTTAGCGAAGATCTCGCGACCTTCGTCGGAGACGAGATCGACGGTCATCGAGTGCTTGTTGCGGAACTGCTGGACGAAGGTCGGCGCGTAGTTCCAGGGCCGCGGTCCAGGTTCTGCGTTTGGGTAGCCCACCGCCCAGCCTGCGCCGGCTTTGACCATCTCCGCCGACGGCCGGGCCTGTCCGCCCCGGGTCATCGGTTGCCAGACGTGGATGTTCTCGACTTTGATCACTTCGGCGCCAAGGTCGGCCAACAGCGTTGTCCCGAAGGTCCCCGCCCAGACCACAGTCAGGTCAATCACGCGAATGCCAGAGAGTGGCAGAGTCAAGGCTGGATCGCTACTCACCCAGCGCTCCCGTCGCTCGCAGATCCCCGATCTCTGACGAGCCAAACCCGCACTCCGACAACACCTCGTCCGTGTGCCCCCCCAGCTTGGGCGCCGGGCGCCTCAGCGACCAGGGTGAGGCCGACATCATGAACGGGCGGCCGGGAATCTGGACTTCACCCAACTCGTCGTGATTGGTCTCGGCCCAGAAGCCGCGATCGCTGAAGTGGGTGTCTTCGAAGAGCTCGTCGACCGAGAACAGTGGGCCGCAGAGCACCTTCGCCTCTCGCGCCTCGGCCCAGATCTCACGTTTGGTCCGCTCAAGCGCCCAAGGCAAGAAATGGGCGTTGAATTCTTCAACCAGCGCCGGATTTACTCCGGCGCCCGGCCGCCACCACTTCTCCTCCTGCAGCCACTCGGGGCTGCCTAGCATCTCGTCCAGGCGCGGGACCCGAATCGCGGCACCCGAAAATTCCACGTAGCCATCGGCGCAGGGATAGACGCCCGATAGCATGCCCGCCGCCGGACCGGGCGCGCGCAGCGACTTGCGCCCGGCGTACTCCCAGCCCATGGTTGTCGCGTGGCGGCGGTCGACGCCGTTGAACTGTGCATCGGCCATGGCGAAGTCGACGTGCTGGGCGATGCCCTGCAGCTCGGCCGAGGTCAACGCTCCCATCGCCGCGGCCGCCGCTGCCGAGCCGCACTCGACGAGCGAAGCAGTGCCGTACATTTTGACCGGCTCACGATCCTGTACGCCGATCGAGTACATCTCACCGGCGAACCCGTACAGCACCAGGTCCGAGACCCGGTAGTCGCGGTAGGGCGAGTCGTGGCCGAACGGCGTGATCGAGACCATCGGCAGGTCGCCGCGCGACGCGCTCACCTGCTCCCAGCCGTAACCCAGCGACTCCAGCCGCCCGGCCGGCTGCGACTCGATTACGATGTCGGCCCGCCGCAACAGCCGCTCCATCACCGCTCTCGCCTCTTGCCGTTCCAGGTCAAGCACCATCGAGCGCTTGTTGGTGTTGAAGTAGAAGAAGGTCCCGGACCGTTCCGGCCCGCTGACGCCCTGATACCAGGGCCCGACTGACCGCGACGGATCGCCGCCGGGCGGCTCAACCTTGATCACGTCCGCGCCGAAGTCGGCAAACAGCTTGGTGCAGTACGGACCCGCGACGTGCTCGGTCAGATCGAGAACGGTGACGCCTTCGAGGGGTCCAGCTGGGTCCGCCATGCGTCGGAGTGTAGGGGTAGCGTCGAAACACAGGCTCGGCAGCCGCGCTTCTCCAATGCGAACCGCAGCCGTTCTGAACATAGAGCAGATAAACCAGGTATCCGCTATATTGACCACATGGCAGCAATGAATCCGATCCTTCGCATTCGCCGGGCATTCCGAGAGTTCGGCGCGACCTCCGCACAGGCCGACGAAGCGGTGAGCGCCGTTGACGAGTACTACGTGAGCCGGCAAGAGTTCGATGACCGGATCAGGGCCATCATGGCAGAGCAGACCAACCGCATACTCCTAGGCACATTCGTCCTGCTCAGCATCGCCGTCGGCGTGATTCTCGCTTTCGTCGCCTGAGTTGAGCTCGACATGGCGACGATGAATCCAATCCTGAGACTTCGGCAAGCATTCCGATCGATGGGCGTTGAGGACGACCGGGCGGACGAAGCCGCGGACGCCATCGACCACCACACCTACGGACGTCGAGAGTCGGATCTGTTTCATGCCCAGATGATGTTGGAGTTTCGCCGTGACATGGCGGAAATGCGCACTCAGATGCTCCTGGCCATCTTCATCGCCGCGGGTTTGATCATCACCGCGGTCGGAGTTCTCATTGCCGTGTTCGACTGACTCCATGGCTCAATCCGGATGACGCGCGATCTGGCCTCTCGGTTTTGTCGTGATCACAGCCGTCCCGGTTCTGAACGGTTTCAGGATCGTCAGTTCGTGCATGTAGCGGTCCGCGTCGAGGAGGTCGTCGTTCAGTTTCTTCGGTTTGGGCGATTGCTCGCCTGATTTCAGGTCCCACTGGTACTCGCGCATCCGCTCCGGAAAGCGGTGCATGGGCGGGGTGTAGTAGGAACCGGGCGGATCCTGACTGAGTCGCTGTTGGACCAGGCTGATGCCCCAGTTGAGAGAGTCCGGTCCTCCCTTACTGGGCACGACCCTGTGCCCCTGGCGGCGTTGATGATCGATCCAGGCCGACTGCGAGCGATCGGCGCACCACTGGATCGGGCCCAGCTTGCGCTGCCAGTGATGTTGCCATTGCTCGAGCCGTTCCGTCACGCCGGGCCCGCGATCTTCGAACTCACCGAGACGGATCAGCACGTTGGGACCGCAGGGCGCGCGATTGGAGGTGATTCCGGCGACGACTCCAGCCGTGTAATGGTCACGCGGCGACTGCCCGCCGAAGTCGAGTCCTCCGATGTATCTGGCGAACGGGGGCAGCGGGGCGTCCCAGAGCTGGCGTCGGGGATCGAAGTCGGGGTAGATCTGACCCTCGAACGCATCGAAGCGGCCCTCGATGAAGCGCTGGACCCACTCGCCGGGCTGCAGCGCCTGCTGCTGAGCGGCATAGTTGTCGGGCAGGTGCGGGTTGTCGGGAATCCTGGCGGGGATGTACACGATCCTGCCTGCGGCCTCGGCGAATGCGGATTCGTCCAGCTCACGACGAGCAAACCAGCGCTCGAACCACCCAGGCCAGGGATTGGAGGCGGCGACGAACCAACGTTGGGGCTGCGCCGGATGCCTGAGACGGGTCAAGAGCATCTGCGCGGCCTCCTCGGCCACTTCGCCGGCTTCGTCGACAAAGACCGCGCCGTACTGTTCCGATCCCAGCCCAGTCCACTCCGACAGATGCCGAAAGTGGATCGTCGAGCTCACTCCGCCAGGCCAGGCCACATCTCGGATTGACACCCATTGCGGCGCCGATCGTTGCCGACCGACTATGAGGCGCTCCGGCAGACATTCGAAGAACTCACGCATCGTGGTGGTCTGTAGATCGGAGTAGTGCTGCCGCGCGACGAGGATGTTCGTCCCGGGATAAGAGAGTGCAGTATCGATCGCCAATTCAGCGATCGCGCGGGTCTTGCCGCCGCCCATCGCGCCGCCGTAGCCAACCAGAGTCGTGCCGCCGGCCGGCGTCTGGCGCAGAGCGTCGTACACCGCGAGTTGCCGAGCGGTTGGCGTAAATCGTTGCTCCTGGGGCTCAAGGGCACTCAGGCTACGTGTCGCCATCGCCCGCTCCCGCTCGTACTCCGGGAGGCTGATCCAGCGGCGGGGTCAATCGCACGACCGGCACGCCTCCCTCGGGTGTGCTCTCCTTGAACATGCCAATGTCTCTGCCCATGACTTCCCAGGCGCGCAACTGGACGTTCTCCGATGCGCTGCGATAGGCCAGTTGGCGAATCCCCTGTATCACCTCACTCCTGGTTACCGGCCCCTCGGGAATCTCGACCGCATCCTGTTCACGATCAGACAAAACAATCCTCGCATTCTGCAGTCTCGCCTCGGCAGGCGAGCCACACGCAATCGACGGAAGAATGCGGTCGATCATATACGTACATCTGTGCGAGGTCGATTTCGCCACGCGCTATGACAGTGAAGCAAGCGACAGCCAGGAACCATGCGCCGCTCCGTGCCCGATCGATCAGAGCTCAGCCTCTGCAGCGCCCAGGCCTCGTCACCGGGACCGCCAGAACTTGGCGGCTAATCCTTTTGACCCGACATCAGGGCGACGGGGCGCAGCGTTGGTGGAGGCGGCATCGTTGGTGCGGCGGCGCCGTTAGCGCCGTTGGTTGACGCGGCGGCTCGAGCGGGCGCGGGGAGCGCCGACGGCAGTATGGGATGGTCGTCCTTGCGGATGGCGAGCCAGCCGAAGGTTCCGAGGACGGCGACGACGAAGGCGGCGAGGCCCATCATGCCGAATACTTCCCGCTCGCCGATGGCGTCGGCGAGCACTCCTGCCGGGCCGGCGAAGACCATCTGCACGCCCCAGGCCATCATCGTGAAGGCCATCACCCGACCGTAGTAGGCCGACTCGGTGTTCATCATGATCCGCGCCTGGAGGATCATCACCGGCCCTTGCAGGCCGGGACCCAGGATGGCCATGCCGATCATCGCCTGACCGAAGGTCTGCGAGGCGGCCAGGACGAAGTAACCAACTCCCAGCGACGCCACCAGCAGCAGGGTGGTCGGCCAGGCCCAGCGGGTCGTGGCCAGGCCGGCGACGACAAATGAGATGATCGCCGCCGCGATCCCGTTGACCAGGAAGAGCTGTCCCATGTCGGTGGTGGGACGATCGAGGTGCTGGTCAAGGAAGGCCGGCGTCAGGATGCGGAAGAGGAAGCCGATCACGACAGTGCTGACGAACATCAGCAGCATCAAGCGCAGAGCCGGCCGCCGCCAGACGTAGCGACCGCCGTCGACGATGTCGGCGATGACGCCCCGTCGTTGGGCGGGCTGCTGGGCGCCCGTCGCCGTTGCCTCTGGAGCGCCCGGGTCGCCCTGGCGACGGCGATTCGGCATAACGGCCACGGTGAACACGCCGACCGCAACCAACGCGCCCATCACCAGATACGTGCCGCCTGATCCTGCCGCAGACTCCAACAGCAGGGCCGCGATGAACGGCGAGAAGGGCTGTCCAATCGTGTGCGATAGCTGGCTCAGCACGATCGCGTTGCCGATCAGGTGCGGGCCAACCAGGTCGGCGGTGAAGGCGTTGCGCGCCGGCCCCATCACCACGAAGGTGAAGCCGAGCCCCAACATCAGCACGAACATCAGCGGCAGCGTCATCTGACCCAGCAGGAGTAGCACGCCGGTGAGCGCCAGCATCGCTGCGCCGCCGCCCTGGCCGATGACGATCACCCACTTGCGGTTCATGCGGTCGGCAATCACGCCGCCGAATGGCGCAAGCAGCATTGCCAGGCCGACGCCAGTCCCGATCACTCCGACCGCGGTATTCGTCCCTGACAGGTCGTAGGAGACGACGGACATCGCCAGGAACATCATCATGTAGGCGAATGTGGCGAACAGCGTGCCGATAAAGAGCACGCGGAAGTGGCCGTCGTTCAGAGCGGCGAACGTGTTCCGCCGCCATGCGCCGAATGCGTCGATACTTCGCGCCATGCGAACAGTTTAGATTCGCCAGAGATTGACTCTCGGGCTCAATCCCGGCCACGGCGGTGAAGTGTGTTGGAGTGATCCAGCGGCTGGCGCGCAGCCGAACGCGAGATACGCTGACTCGATGAACACCGCGGGGATCAACCTGCAGCGCTGGCTCATCATCGCGATTGTGGGTGGCATCGTCGCCGCCGGGATCTGGGCGTTCAGCGCCGATAAGCCGGCGCGCGTCAGCCAGGTTGAGATTGCGATTCGCCATATCGACGAGCAGCGCGCCGAGTTGGGTGTCCGCGAAACAGACCACGAGGGCCGTGAGTACTTTTACGAGGCTGACGGTCCGGACCTGGACCTGTCACTGGTCGATCGCCCGCGTTCTCTGTATAGCGAGGCGATTGTGCTGTCGAACGACAAACACAACGCGCCGAGCAAGGTGCGAATCACGATGCGCAGCCTGTCGGACAGCGAGGTCAAGCTGGGGCTGCGCTCAATCAGGTCGAGCGGGGCGTGGGATAGCACGCGGTTCCCTCGTGATGAGCCGATCACGATGTCGGAGCTGCGAAGCCAGGAGTGGACCTACCTGAGTTCGTTGCCGGTGCGAGTGCTGTACCACCAGCCGCTAGTCGACGGTGTCCGGCTGTTGCTGTATATCGCCGCCGCGTTCGGAGTCCTGTTCGCGCTCATCTGGATCGTCTGGAGACGCTGGCTGAGCTGATCAGTCTCCGCCGCCGACCTGGTAGATCGTCCGATGGCGCAGGCGGGCCAGGTCTTCGCCAGATTCGCTGCTGATCGTCACGTCGAGCAGGCAGTACTCGTGCAGCTTGCGGCGGTAGCCGTCGGTCATGTGTCCGGAGACGACCAGGGTCTGTCCAGCCTTGACTGGTCCGAGCATCTGGATCTGGCTGCCGGCGTGGATTCCGGCTCGGTAGGTGTACGTGTGACGGATCAGCCGCGTACAGCGTCCGGCGATCCAGCCGGGATGTAACCGAGCATCGTCCTCACGCCAGCGCCGATGCGGATCACGCGCGAACTGGTCGGCGTACTCGGCCGCGTCCTCGATTGACATCGGCACGGCCATCGGCGGCATGTCCTCGCCGACCGGCAGGTTTTCGTTGGTCAACAGCGTCAGAGGATCGGCCGGCGGCACGACGACGCGATTTTGCGCCACGGCGAGATCGCCGTAGAACTGGGCCTCGCCCATGCCGGCCGTACCGGCGATGCAGACCTCTCCGGATTCCTTTGACATGCTGAACTCAACGCCGTCGTCGGTCGGAGTCACGCGGGTTGTGATCTCGTCGCCGGGATAGACCGGGCGGCGCAGGCGGAAATCGATCCAACCGGAATCCAGCCAGCGTTCGCCGAGGGCTTCGATCAGGGCAGGGACAGCCCAGGAGTAGACGGTGACGCCGCCGACCAGGGCGCCGGAGAAGCCAAACGTTGCCGCGCCTTCGGTCGAGTGGATGATGTTGTCGATCTCGAGTGAATCCTCACCGTCGAGGAAGGCGGTGATTGAACGCTCGATGGTCTGGGTCGTCATGATCAGCTCCTTAGCGTGCTCCGACCTGGTAGATCGTTGGTTGACGCATCACCACCAGGTCGCGGCCGTCCTCCGAGGTGATGGTGAGGTCGATCACTGCGTATTCGTGGCCCTTGCGTTCGTAGCCGGATTCAAGCCGACCGCTGACCAGCAGTTGCTGGTCGGCATGCACGGGGGCGAGGTGCTGAATCTGACTCGAAGCATGGATTGCGGTGTAGCGCCAGGTGTGGGCCAGCAGTGCATTCGCCCGCTGCGCGATCCATCCCGGGTGGACTCGGCCTCCAGCGCCGCGCCAGCGCGGATCCGGGTCATTGGCTTTCTCGTCGGCGTATGTCTCGGCATCGACATGGCTGAGGTCAATCGCCATCGCCGGTAGGTCCTCACCCAGAGGCGCCAGGGCTCGAGTGATGAACAGCCGCTCCTCGGGCTGGGGGACCGGCGTACGATCGGCGGCCGTCGAGATTTCGGTCAGGAAGCCCGCAACGCCGAGTCCGGCCGTGCCTCGAACCGCCACATCGCCGGTGTGCTTCGTCATCGTGAATTCAACGTCACCGCCGTTGGCAGTCACGCGAGTCGTGATCACCTCATCCGGATAGACCGGCTTGCGAAGCTGGAACTCCACCCAGCCCTCGTCCAGCCAGGCGTCGCCCAGGGCCTCAACCAGCGCGCCGGCCGACCACGAGTACACAGTCGTCCCTCCGACCAGCGCGCCGCTGTAGCCATAGCGCGCCGCGCCCGCGGTCGAGTGGATGATGTTGTTGATCTCCAGCGAGTCGTCCCCGTCGAGGAAAGCGGTGATGGTTCGTTCAACGATTGCAGTGGTCATAGGTGTCTTCCTCCGAGTTCATTCAACGTTGGCCTCGTCGGCCAGACGCCAGATTTCGGCGCAATCGACCTTGAGGCCCACGAGGACGTCTTCGCCGTCAAGCGTTGCTGGACGCTCCAGCAGCTGGGGTTCCTGAGCAGGGCGGAAGATCCAGACGTTGCAGGCATCGAGGTCGACGAGCCAGCCGAGGCGTACGCCGTAGTGCATCCAGATTTCCATCTTGGTTTGCTGGTCACGGAGCCGGTCACTGGGGGAGCGGATCTCGACGACGAAGTCGGGGTTGAACGACATCGCGCCTTTGACGTCCTCGCGCATCGCTGTGGCCAGCCGCTCCGGGCTCACCCATGAGACATCGTGTTCCAGCAGCCGGGTTTGGCCGTTCGCATCGGTCATTCTGTAGCCAGCGCTGGAATCGCGGTTACGACCCCCGCCGCCACCGATGCGCCAGTTTCCAACCTGTCGCCCAAATTCTGCTCCGACGTCCGAGCTTTCATCACCGGCATGCACGTTGATCACCAACTCCCCGTCGTCGAGTTCGAACTTCCAGCCCGGGTTTTCGTCGCTGATGCGCTCGAGTTCTTCGTCGCTGATCGCTTCGAGGCCGCAGCCGATGCGGATCAGGCCGGGCAAGGGTGGTGCGTCGACAGGAGCGGTGGTGGCCATGCCATCTCCATTGCTTGCCGAGATCGTAGCAAGGCGAAGACCGCTAGATGACGCCATCTACGGCGAGCTGTTCCAGTACATCATCGCTGATCCCGAGCATGCCGCCGTAGATTTCGCGGTTGTGCTCTCCCAGCGTCGGCGCCCGATGCTTGACGGCTCCCGGCGTCCGTGACAGACGCGGCACGATGCCCGGTTGAGGGAGTTCGCCGTGTTGCTCGGATGGGACATCCACAATCTGGTCGCGGGCCGCGTAGTGCTCGTCGTCCATGATGTCTGAGGTGGTGTAGACCTTGGTGGCGGGGACGCCATGCTTGTCGAGCAAGTGTTGGGCTTGCTCGAGCGTGAGACTGGCGATCCATTCGCCGACAATCTCGTGGATTGCTTCGTAGTGTTGGCGTCGATCTCGATGGACCTCAAAGCGCGGGTCCAGGAGCAGCTCAGGCTGTTCCATGGCGGCGACGAGACGCTCGAAGGTGCCCTGCGTGGTCGCGTTGATGATCAGATGGTGGCCGTCTGCGGTCTCCCACTGTTCGGCCGGCACGACGCCGGGCCAGTAGTTTCCCGATCGTTCGCGGTTCCGCCCGGTCATCTGGAACTGCGACGCATGCGTGCCCGACTGCTTCCAGATCGCCTCGTAGAGCGCTACGTCGACATCCTGGCCGATTCCCCCGTTCACGTCGCGAGCGCGGAGGGCCATCATCGTGCCCATCGCGGCGAAGACGCCGGCGGAGTAGTCGGCGACCATGTAGCCGGGACGCACGGGCGGACCATCGGCCCAGCCGGTCTGGTAGGTCATGCCGGCGAAGCCCAGCGCGACCCGGTCGAAACCGGCCCGCTCCCGGTAGGGACCGGTCTGTCCGTAACCCGATACCCGCGTCACGATCAGGCCCGGATTGCGCTCTCGCAGCGAGTCGGGCGCGAGGTCCATCTTCTCCAGCGTGCCCGGTCGGAAGTTCTCGATCAGGACATCGGTCTGCGAGCACAGGCTGCGGAACAGATCTTTGCCGCGAGGATCGGCCAGATTGCAGGTCACACCTCGCTGCGAGCGGTTCTCCTGCACATATGAGATCGTCCCGTGGTTCGTCTCGCCGGTGCCGGGCCGTTCCAGCTTGATCACGTCAGCGCCAAACTCGGCGAGGATCGTGGCGCAGTGCGGCGCAGCGAGGATCTGCCCGGCGTTGATCACAGTGATGCCGTCAAGTGGAGGTCGGAGATTGTTGGTAGTCATGGAAGCGAGGATACGAGCAGGTCCACCATCGTCATACCCGCGCTTGCCGCGGGTATCTCGCCGGGTCCAACATGAACCCTGGTGCCGGGAACAGCGAGATTGCCGCGGCAAGCGCGGCAATGACGAACCCATGACGTAGCTGTTGAGTTCATGCGGCCGAACGAGATGGGAAGCAGGCGCGGAGGACGTACGATTCGAACAACGGACCGATCAGACGAACATTGAAGAAGCGCGCACCATGACCTACGACTTCGACCTCGGCGCCTACAGCCGAACGATCACGACCTCCTCGCCCGAGGCGCAGACCTGGTTCGACCGCGGACTGATCTGGACCTACGGCTTCAACCACGACGAAGCCGTCCACTGCTTCCGACAGGCGGTCGCAGCCGACCCGGATTGCGCCATGGCTCACTGGGGCATCGCCTATGCGATCGGGCCCAACTACAACAAGCCGTGGGAGGCGTTCGGCCGGAAGGAAGTCGCCCAGGCGCTGACGACGGCCTACGAGGAAGCCAACCTTGCGGTGTCACTGTCCGACGAATGCACACCGGCGGAGCGCGACTTGGTTGCGGCGCTGCGCCACCGATATCCGCAGACGGAGCCGTTGGACGACATGATGGGCTGGGTCGACGACTACGCCGACGCCATGCGCGAGGTCTACCGCAACCACTCCGAAGACTCCGATATCGGCTCGCTGTTTGCAGAGGCGATGATGAATCGGACTCCCTGGTCGCTGTGGAATCTGGAGTCGGGCGAACCGGCGGACGGCGCCGACACGGTCGAGGCGCGCGAGGTGCTGGAGGGTGCCATGGCGCGCATCGCTCATTGCGGCGAGCCGCGGCATCCAGGCATCCTGCACATGTACATCCACCTGATGGAGATGTCGCCCTTCCCCGAGCTGGCCCTGCGGGCGGCCGACCAGTTGCGCGGGATCGCTCCCCACTCCGGACACCTGCAGCACATGGCGACGCACATCGACGTGCTCTGCGGTGACTACCTGAACGTCGTCAACTGGAACGAGCGGGCAATCCAGGCCGACCGACCGTACGTGGAAGCGCGCGGGCCGTTCAACTTCTACACGATGTACCGGGCCCACAACTATCACTTCAAAATCTACGGCGCGATGTTCCTCGGCCAGTTCGAGCCGGCGTTAGAGACCGCGCGGGCGATGCAGGGCGAGATTCCCGAGGAGCTTCTGCGGATGGAGACGCCCAACATGGCCGACTGGCTGGAGGCGTTTGTGCCGATCGATCAGCACGTGCTGGTCCGGTTCGGCAAGTGGGAAGAGATCCTCGAACAGCCGCTGCCGGAGGACCGCGAGCTCTACTGCGTCACCACTGCGACGATGCGCTACGCGCGGGCGATCGCCCTGGCCACGCTGGGCCGGACCGACGAGGCGGTGGCCGAGGCGAAGGAGTTCGATCGCGCCTTCGAATTGGTGCCCGACACCCGCTACCAGTTCAACAATCCCAGCCGCGACATCCTCGCCATCGCGCAGGAGATGATGCGCGGGGAGATCGCCTATCGGCAGGGCCAGTTCGACGCCGCCTTCACGCACCTGCGCCACGCGGTCGAGCTCGACGACCACCTGCACTACGACGAGCCCTGGGGCTGGATGCAGCCCGTCCGCCACGCGCTCGGAGCGCTGCTGCTGGAGCAGGACCAAGTGTCGGAGGCGCTCGACGTGTACCGCGCCGATCTGGGCTACGACTCATCGGTCAGCCGTCCCCGCCAGCACCTGGACAACGTCTGGGCGCTGGCAGGCTACGTGGAGTGCCTGGAGCGCACCGGCCAGGACGACCTCGCCGCCGTCGCCCGCCAACGCCTCCACCTCGCCCAGGCCCGAGCCGACACCGAAGTCCAGTCCTCCTGCTTCTGCCGCCTCGACCTCGGCGAGTGCTGCGAGTAGTTGCCCATCGGAGTTCGCAGGAGACGATCTGACCTGCCTGGGCGGTGATTTTGGGCTAGTTTTGCTCAATTTCGTGTGCTGGACAGGGAATTTTGGCCGTTTGAGTCCAGATTTGTCCAGAAGAGTCCAGACCAGTCCGGGTGTCGTGAGTGTGAGTGCGGGCCGATCCGGGTGAGTGCGGGAATGTCGGGGGTGGGGTCTAGGGGGTGGTCGGAGCATCGGAGCTCGGCACTCTGGGGTTGAGTCGTTCAGATGTTCTCATTGTATGCGGAGTCGGGGATGACGGGGTCGGTGGCCCCGGCGTCGAGGGCGGGGAACTGGTGGCGGATGTATGAAGTGTCGTCTTCGGAGAGGTCGTAGACGGGGAAGAACAGGGCATCGAGGCGGGTGCGGAGCTTGCGGCGCCCGGGTAGATCGCAGTAAAGGGGGGGGGCGACAGACGTTTGTCGTGCACATTTGGTCAGGGGTTGGTCATTGGGTTAGGGCCTAGAGAGTGCTTAGGAGTGGGTGGCGTGGATAGCGAGAACGCGATAGCATGCGTCAGCCGAAATTTTCGCTTTTGTGAACTGAGGGTAGAAATGCAACTCGCGACCGCCTACGTAAGATTCTATAAGGCATTCAACTACGACTACCTTCGGAAGGCTCACCCTGATTTTGAACCGGATCCCTGGGATGTTTTGGAAGACGGTCCAGCATATCCATACATCACAGTCCCCATCGAGTCGAAACTCACTTGCATTGTCGGTGCTAATGAAGCCGGCAAGAGTCAACTCCTCGACGCGATTCAGTTGGCGCTAAGCACGGAAACCCCAAAGCCGACCGACCTTTGCCGTTACTCGGAGTTCTTTACGGTGTCCGGAGAACCGCGCGTACCCGACGTCGGTCTCCACTTCAGCCAACTTACGGATGAGGAGTCAGTCGAACTCCAAGAAGTCGTTGGACGGCAGGGGGGTCCTGCGATCAAATCCTTCAGAATGTTCAAGGTTCATCCCAGGAAAATCTTGCTCTACTTCGACAATGAGGAGGAACCCCTAGACATTTCAGATCGCGGCGACGAGCTTGCCAAGCTTCTACCCGACGCTGTCAGAATTGAACCAACCTATGAACTCCCAGACAGTGTGCCCATCGGCGTGCTATTGCCGCCGGGTGCCGAGGGCTCTCTTGATATCGGGCTCGATCGAAGGGATCAGATTGAATTCACTAAGCTGCTCCTGCCGATCATCGAGGCTGTACGCGAAGATGATGCAGAGACCACGGATCACACCGCGGTCATCGAGCCCCTGATCCAACAGATCAGGAAGGTCGCCCCAATGAGCGAGCGCGATAGGAAGGAACTGCAGCAACGACAAGCGCTTGCGCGCGACCTACTGGTGGAGATTGCTGGGATCGGCCCGCAAGCAATCAGCGACCTTCAGCAAACATCGCCTGACGGAGGGTATGGTCATGCGAGCGCCATTGAGGCCAAGATGAACGGTCAACTGGGCGATGCGTTGAATCTAGCCAAATGGTGGAGTCAGGACAGCGAGTTCCGATTGAAGATAAACGCGCACGATCAACAGCTGTTGCTTACAGTCCGCGACAGAACGGGGAGCCAGTACACATTCGATGAGAGGAGTCATGGGTTGAAGTACTTTCTGAGTTATCTCATTCAGGCTCTGACGCACATGAGGTCCCGGACGGGACGAGAGATACTCCTCATGGATGAACCGGATGCCTTTTTGTCGAATGAAGGGCAACAAGACCTGTTGCGCGTCTTCGCCGAGTTCACTAGGCCGATCGGAGATGCGCCGGGCGCTCAAGTCATATACGTCACGCATTCCCCCTTCCTCATCGACAAGAACCGCGGCGATCGCATTCGCGTGCTGGCGAAGGGCGATAGAGACGAAGGAGTGAGGGTCGTAAAAGATGTCGGCAAGAACCATTTTGAGCCCATCAGAACGGCGCTGGGGGGATTTGTTGGCGAGTCAGTCTTCATAGGGAACTGCAATCTCGTGGTGGAAGGAATGGCGGATCAGATTTATCTCGCCGGATTTTCCGAGATGATTAGTCAAAATGAGGAGGGCATTTCCGCGGAACATCTTGACCTCAATCGTGTAACCTTGGTCCCGGCTGGCGGTGCCTCGGAAGTTCCCTATCATGTCTATCTGGCCCGGGGCCGAGGTGCGGAGAAACCCGCGTTGGTTGTCCTGCTCGATGGAGATCAAGCCGGAGATGATGCGGTTAGGAAGCTAAGGAGGGGAGGGCCGGGCAACAAGATGCTGCTAGAAGATAAGTACATTGCGCAGCTCAAGCCAAGCGAGGCTCTCGAGGTTTCAAGTGATCTAGAGCATGGCGCGTTGGCGACCGAGGATTTGATTCCTGTTGAGTTGGGGGTGAAGGCCGCGAAAGCCTATTTGACGACAATGAAAGTGCCATACCGCGCGGATCTACTCACACCGCAATCCGTGAAGCAGCACCTTGAGGATGCCAAGGGAGTATTCGAGGCGATCGAAAGTGTCGTCGAGGGTGCGATCCAAGGATCGGGCCAAGATGAGGTGAGCGAATTCAGGCTATACAAGGTCGCATTTGCTCGTCATGTGGTCGAAGAGTGTCGAAGGGGCAATGGTGATTTGAGAGCCAAGACCCTTTCGCGATTCAAAGTACTGTTCAGATCGCTTACTAGCATGCAACGCGAAGCGGAATATGAGCGGGCACAAGAGGCAATCACGTCCCGCATAGATCGAGAAGTCACGAAGTTTATCAAGGATTGGTTTTCACATGTTACGAAGTCAGATGTGAACACCTTGCTGGAGAGGCTTGGCTACGTCATCGACGACTCAGTAGCCGGAGAGGCGACTGCTCGAGCGATGTCTCAACTGCGAGTTGAGTTCAATCTGGATGTGAATCCCAATGAACGAATCAAGGTAGGTGATCTTGAGGGATTGAGAGTCAGGCTCATGGGTCTCAAGGACGCCGGAATTCAAGAATCACAACTCGAGTCGATCACATCGACGGAAGATGAGTCTACGATTGTGGGATCTGGCGCCGCCGCAGGGGCCACTAATGAAGATGAGATTGATCCGTCCGAGGGAGGCGGCAGTGCCGCGAACCTTGCTTCCTAGTCACGTTCTCATGCGAAGCCAGGTGTTGAATCGGACGAGATCGGTCGGTCGGTCAGCATCTTGTGCCTGTGCAAGAGGCGTTGGTCGCTGGTCCGCGTCGGTCAAGCTTCGGCCAACTCTTGCGAAGTTGCGCAAGGCCTCGCACGGTGGCGAGGACGGAGAATTCTCAGCCGCCCGACCACGCTGATTCCGCCGTCGACGCGATCTCCCCACCAATCGAACACGCGACCTCCGTCAAGTCCGACAGCACGAGCGTCGCCCCCCGCCCGTCCGACGCAATATCCGCTACGATAAGAACATACGTACCGTCTACTGAGAGGCCTGACCCGATGCGCAACCCATTCCACCTCCGAGCCAACATCGACCGACTCTGGCGGCGCTCCGCCGACCACAACCCCGGCTACGTCCGCGTCGCTGCTCTCGACGCCATCGTCCGCGAGCTCTACGCGCCTAACGAGCGCGCCCGCGCCAACTACCAGCTCTACCTCGCCACCGACCCCTTCGACGTCGCCCGGCACAAGCTCCGCGACCTCTACGACCGGGCTGCCCTGTCCGCCCCCACACTATTCGAAGTCGCCCCCGCGCAGGCGGGGGCCGTCCCCGAGGAGGAAGAACAGCCCGAAGACGACGACGACCCCTTGTAACTGCCCCACCCAGCACCACCGTTTTTTTCTTTTTCCAGTCCACCGACCACCTGGCTCTGCCGTGCCTGACCGCTACCTCAGCCGCATCAAGCGGACGAACCGCCCAACCAGGCCGACTCGGCCGTTGAGGCGATCTCTTCGCCGATCAGCAGCGACGCTGTCGCGCCGGGACTTGGCGCGTTCAGGATGTGAATCAGGCGATCCTGGTGGGCGATTTCGAAGTCGTCGGCGAGGGTTCCGTCTCGGCGGAGGGCCTGGGCTCGGACTCCGGCTCCTCCCCGGACGAGTTGGTCGGGTTCGAGGTTGGGCATCAGGCGCTGGAGGGCGCTGACGAAGGCGGACTTGTTGGCGCTGCGCCAGACTTCGCCGAGGCCGGTTTGCCAGTGGTCGCGGGCGAGGCGGAGGAAGCCGGGCCAGGTGAGCGACTCGGCGGCGTCGCGGAGGGCGACGTCGCGCCAGCGGTAGCCCTCGCGCTTGAGGGCGAGGACGGCGTTGGGTCCGGCCTCGACGCTGCCGTCCAGGCGTCGGGTGAAGTGAACGCCGAGGAAGGGGAAGGCCGGGTCGGGGACGGGATAGATGAGGTTCTTGAGCATCCCGCGGGCTGCGGGCACGAGGTCGTAGTACTCGCCGCGGAAGGGCACGATGCGCAGGTTCCGAGCCTCGGGCGCGCCGGAGCGTCGGGCGATGCGGTCGGCCTGGAGTCCGGCGCAGTTGACGGCGTACCTGGCGCGGACGATACCGGTCGTGGTGGCGAGCTGGACGCCCTCGGCGTCGACTCGGACGCCCGAGACGCGCGAGCGCAGACGCACCGATCCGCCGGCGGACTCGAGCAGTTCGCGGTACTTCTCGCAGACGCCTCGATAGTCGGCGATGCCGGTTGAGGGGATGTGCAGGGCGGCGACGCCGGCGGCGTTGGGCTCGAACTCGGCCAGCTCGTCAGGTCCGAGTTCGCGGATGTCCGGGACGCCGTTGGCGTCGCCGCGGCGGTGCAGATCGCGCATGCGCTCGAGTTCGGACTCGTGCGTGGCGACGACGACCTTGCCGCAGCGCTCGGCGCCGATCCCGTGCTCGTCGCAGAACGCGTACATGCGCTCGGCGCCGGCGACGGCCATGCGCGCCTTGGCCGAGCCGGGACGGTAGTAGAGGCCGGAGTGGATCACGCCCGAGTTGTTGCCACTCTGGTGTCGCCCAACGCCCGATTCCTGCTCCAGCGAGACGACGCGCAGCCCCTCATGCTTCGTCGCAAGCGCCATGGCGGTCGAGAGTCCAAGGATGCCGGCTCCGATGACGGCGACGTCGGCCGTGTCGGAGTTGTGGTCAGACACGCGGAGCCTCGGTCGGCACGACGCTGAGGCGGCCGCCGTCGGCGGCTTCTGTGACTCGGGCGATGGGTGTCGCCGTGACCCCACGCTCTTGCAGCTCGTTGATCAGGTGGGGGGCTTCGACGATTCCGGCGGCGATCAGCAAGCCTCCGGAGGTCTGGGGGTCGTAGAGGAGGGCTTCCTCGAACGTGGTGAGCTCCCGGCTGCCTTTGACGGTCAGGCGGGCTCCGTAGTAGTCGCGATTGCGGGACTGTCCGCCTGAGCCGAATCCGGCCGCGACGGCTTCGGAGAGGCCTCCCAGCGCGGGGGGCGCGCCGAGATCGATCTCGATGGCGGCGTCGCTCAGTTCGGCCATCTCGTGCAGGTGTCCGGCGAGGCCGAAGCCGGTCACGTCGGCGATGGCGTGCACACCGGCGGCGAGGTCGGGTTCGGTCGCGGCCTCGGCGGCGTCGCGGTTGAGGGTCATCATCTGGGCGATGGCGGCGTCCCAGTGTTGCTCGGAGACTGCGCCCTGTTGGTTCGCGCCGATCAGGACTCCGGTGCCGATCTCCTTGGTCAGGATGATCGTGTCGCCTGGCTGCGCGCCGCCGGTCGTGCGGATCAACTCGCGTGCGACTTCGCCGGTGACGGCGAGCCCGTACTTGGGTTCCTCGTCGATGATCGTGTGTCCTCCGGCGATGACCGCGCCCGCTTCGCGCACCTTGTCGGCGCCGCCGCGCAGGACGTCGGCGATGATGTCGGGCGGAAGATCCTCGGGGAAGGCGGCGATGTTGAGCGCGAACAGCACGCGTCCACCCATCGCGTAGACGTCGGACATGGCGTTGGCGGCCGCGATCGCGCCGAATTGGTAGGGGTCGTCGACCAGCGGGGCGAAGAAGTCGAGCGTCTGCACCAGCGCGCGTTCGTCGTCGATGGCGTAGACGGCGGCGTCGTCGGGGCGTGCGAGGCCGACGAGCAACTGGGGATGCTCGGATGGCGGGAACTGGGGACCGAGATGGCTCAACACGTGAGCCAGGCCTTCAGGGCCGAACTTGGAGCCTCAACCGCCGCAGCGGGCGAGGTCGGTGAGGCGGATGGCTCGACTGTCGCGATCGGACATGTGCGGGCACCCTCCTGTCTGAGTCGCAGCCTATCGCGGTGATGTGGAGGATCTTCAATAGTACTTGCGTTCTGGTACCGGTGACCGTAGCCTGTCGCAGATGAGCATGATGAGGAACGCCGATATGGATGAGCACTGTTGGATTGACACGCCACTGGGGACGATGTATCTCGCGATTCGTAACGGCGCGCTGCAAGAGGCGGGGTTCGTCGACACCTGGGCGCGCCCGGTGTTGTCGCCGGACGCCGAGGAGGCAAGCGAGGACTTGTCGAGCGAGGCGCAGCTCGTGCGGGACGCGGTCGCCGGCTACTTCGAAGGTGACATCGAAGCGATCGAGTCGATCACGATCCAACCCGAAGGCACCGACTTCCAGCGTGCCGTTTGGCAGGCGATTCGCGAGGTGCCGGCCGGTCAGACGGTGTCGTACCAGGACATCGCCCGAGCGGTTGGTAAACCGTCGGCGTATCGGGCGGTGGGAACGGCGACCGGTCGCAATCCAGTCGGGATCGCGGTCCCTTGCCACCGGATTGTGCGTTCGGATGGCGGCCTCGGCGGATACGGCGGCGGGCTGCATCGCAAGGAGTGGTTCCTCGAACACGAACGCAAGAGTCTGAGAACCAGCAAGCAACCCAGCAAGAACGGACACGACTGATGGCTTCAACTTCCGACCCCGGCGTCGCAGAGGCGTTGGCCAACGATCTGGTGATCGATATCACGACGATTGGCCGCTCTAGCGGCGAGGCGAAGCGACTCGAAATCTGGTTCCACAACGTCGACGATCGGTACTACATCACGGGTCGGCCTGGACCCAGATCGTGGTATGCGAACGTGCTCGCCAATCCGGCGATCACGTTTCATTTCAAGGAATCGACCGAGGCCGACCTTGAGGGCACTGCCAGAGCCGTAACCGATGCGGCCGAGAAGCGGGCATTCTTTCTCACGGCCAGGAAGCTGAGCGAATATATCAACGAGGACAACGTCCAGGAGTGGGTTGAAGGCTCGCCGTTGATCGAGGTGGTGTTCGACGAGCGAGAGTAATGCCGCCATTCGTCATCGAACTGGCGTGGAACGCGGTATCTCTGGACGAGCTCGCCGCGCACGGACTGACCCTGGATGACGCTCACGCAGTGCTTCAGATTCGCCCCAAGTTCTTCCCAAACAGGGGGAACAGGGAACGTTTGCGACGCGGACTCCGGCGTCGCTGGGTCATGATTGGACCTAGCCAGACTGGGCAGTTACTCACGTTCATCATTGACGATCCAGATGAGCAGCGAGTCGCGCACCTCGTCACTGGTTGGCCGTCGAACCTTGCCCAAGAAACTCGATATGCTCAACCAGGAGGTAAGAGGAACCGACCATGACCCATGATCCGCGATTTCCAGACGAGGACTTTGAAGATGAGCCGGAAGAGTGGATCATCGCAGAGAATCCTGGTGCCGTACTCGAGGTGAGATTTACCTCTGGGGAAATCCGGGAAATTGGCGAAGAGCAGCGCGCCACGGGTATGAATCCCATTCACTTCATTCACGACCTGACGCTTGACACCATCCGCGAACGTCGGGCCAAGCGCTCCGGCCAGGCCGAGGTCGCCGACTAACGGATCGCCAGGACGGCGATCTGGGTGAAGATGAAGAAGGGGTCGTTCGAGTCGGCCCAGGTTGCCCAGCCCGCGGACAATCTTTGCAGTTCCACCTGATCGGCGAGGCCGTACTCGAGGGCCTGGTCGGCGATGCCGCTGTAGAGGATTCGCTGCGACCAGGTTCGGCCCCAGATACGTGCCTCCTCGCCATCCATTGCGACGACGTTCGGGTGAATCTCAATCTCCGGGAACCCTGCCTGTCGGACCCAGGTGGGCAGGGTGCGTCCGGCGTCGGGTTCGGCGTTGTTGCGGTAGGCGACCTCGTGGTAAAGGCGGTTCCAGTCGAGGAACTCGGGGAACTTCGGGTGCGGCGACATGGTTGCGTAGTCGGCGTCGCGAACGGCCAGCAACCCGCCAGGCTTGAGCACTCGGCGCATCTCCTGCAGGGCGCGCACCGGGCCGGTCAGATGTTGCAGGAGCTGATTCGCGTAGACGACATCAAATTCGGCCTCGGCATACTCCAGGTGGTAGACATCGCCGTCGACGAATGTGACATTGTCGACCGATTCCTCCGCCGCGTGCGCTCTCGCGTGTTCGAGCACTCCCGCAGCCGAATCAAGGCCTACGACCTCGCCCGGTGAAACCGCCCGTGCCAGTCCGGCGGTCACCGTGCCGGGACCACATCCGCAATCCAATAGGCGCATCCCCGACTCGAGGCTTGGCAACAGAAACCAGGCCTCGACCTCGGCACGGCGGCGCGCGTGCGATTGCACGACCGATTCGTGGTGACCGTGCGTGTAGCGATCCCTGGGCGCGTTACTCATCCGCAAATCCGTCGACCAGGCGAGTCAAGGTCTCGACTGCGCGCTCCGAAAGCGTCAGTTTCAGGGCGGCCTCCTGGCCGTTGGGCGACATCTTACGCCAGGTCCGGCCCAGCGCCCGGCGCAACTGGCGATCGTCGAGGTCGTCCAGCAGCGGTTCGAGTTGGGTGTCGAGGAAGACGAGCGAGAGCGCGTCTTCCAGCGTTTGGGCGTCGGGATCGCCGGCCTGGAGCAGATCGGCCTTCGCCACGAGCGAGGCGACACGCTCGACTGAGCGTCGCGGGTAACCGCATTCCTCCAGGATCGCCGCCGTCAGTTCCGCGTGAACAGCGTGCAGCGCCCGGCGCCAGCGGAGGTATGCCGACCTGCCGTCGGGGAACGTCGAGCGTGGGATCATCCAGCGACGGATGTGATGTGCCCGAGCGGCGAGCAGCAGTTCTTCTGAGGCCTGCGGATCGAGTTCCCGGACCCAGCGGGTCATCATCTCGGCGTGCGTCTGCTCCTTGGGCAGCACCTCGCCGTCGACCATCAGTGTGAATGGATCGTCCGCGTTGGCTGCGTCGATAGCGGCGATGGCCTGATCAAACCGGTCCTGATCGTCTATGTCGGGCAACGTCTTCAGTCTCCAGATCGAGACCAGCGTATCTGCCGTGCGATCAGGACTCTAGGACGGCCCGCGCCGAGTCCCACTCCGCGGCAAACTCGTCGCACACGTCCACCGCCCTGCCGAAGGTCACTCCCGGCTTCGACTTCATGTAGCCGATCAGCCGCTCCAGCATCGAGACTCGGCCAGGTCGGCCAATGATGTATGGGTGCATCGTCAGTGTGAACACGCCGCCGCGGCGGTAGATCTCGTCGAAGGCGTCGCGCCAGGTCGACTCGACCTGTTCCGGCGCAGCCTGCAGACGGCGGCCGTCTGTGGGCGCGAAGACGAAGTAGGGGTAGTCGTCCAGGGCCCAGTGAATCGGCAGTTCGACCAGCGCGGAGTCTCCGGTACCGACCCAGTATGGTGCGTCGGAACCCATCAACGACGAGTCGTAGCGAAAGTCGCGCTCCGACATCAGGGCCAGCGAAACGTCGCTCAACTCCCACGATGGCGACCGGTAGCCAACGACAGCCTCGCCGGTGATGCCTTGCAGGATGTGACTGCCCTTGTCGAGGACTTCCGCCTCTTCCTCGGCCGAGAGGGTCGCTGGCGGCTCATGCAGGTAGCCGTGGTGGCCAATTTCGTGTCCGGCCGAAGCGATCTGCTCCACCGTTGCGGGGTTGCGTTCTGCGACCGAGCCGGGAATGTAGAACGAGGCCCGCACTTCGGCTCGCGAGAGCGCGGTCAGGATGTGCGGCACGGCAACCGTCGGTCCGTAGTCGCCGAACGAGCGGGCCGAGGGTCGCTGTTCGACGCGAGGATCGCGGTTGATCATCCCCGATGATCCGTCGACGTCGAAAGAGAGTACGACGGTGCATTCGGCCGCGCCGTCGTCGGTGTCGGGAGACCAGAGCGCCGCTCCGCAGGCCGGGCAAAATCGGCGGTCGCCTATCCACGTGCAGTGAGGACAGTCATGGGCCATCTTCATTGCTCCCGGACCAGTGGGGCTTCAACTTGATTTGCCGACCTCCCTCTCCATCTGGGAGAGGGCCGGGGTGAGGGTCCGGTCCTCGGAACGTCCCTAGGGCCCTCACCCTAACCCTCTCCCGCAGGGAGAGGGGATTAGAGAGGAACTCGCAGGCTCAGGCGAAGTCGGTGATGGTGACGAAGCCGGTGGTCTGGAATGTCGTCATCGATTCCACCACGTCCGGAACCTCGTCGATCGAGATCGTCTCGCTGACGATCGTCTCCGGCTGCAGCTTGCCCGATGCGACCATGTTCAGCATCGACGGATAGTTCTGGTTGGGCAGGCCCAACGATCCGCGGAACTCGATCTCGGACATCGTGATGAAGTCGATCGGCAGGCCAACCTCGCCCGCTTCCTCGGCCGACGTGATGCCGATCTGGACATGCACGCCGCCCTTGCGCAGCGAGTTGACCGAGTTCAGCATGGTCGCCTTGATGCCCAGTGCATCGACCGAGACATTGGCGCCGCCATCGGTGATCTCGCGGACCCTCATGGGCACATCGTGCTCCAGTGCGTTAATCGTCTCCACGGCGCCCTGAGAACGGGCCAGGGAGAGCTTGCCTTCCTCGAGGTCAACCGCGATCACCTGTGCGCCCAGCGCAGCGGCGACCTGCACCGCCGACAGACCGATTCCGCCGCAACCGTTGACCACGACCCAGTCGCCGCCCGAGACCTCGCCGCGGTCGGCAACGCCGTGGTAGGAGGTCATGAATCGGCAGCCCATCGCCGCTCCGGCCTCGAAGCTGACGTTGTCGGGCAGTGGGATGGCGTTGAAGTCAGCGCCGTGGATCGCCGCCTTCTGCGCGAATCCGCCAGCGAATCCGGCCTGGTTGTCGCAGATGTTGGGAAGTCCGACGCGGCAGAGTTGGCAGTTGCCGCAGCCGTTGTGGAACGGCGTCAGCACCCGCTGACCAGGCCGGATGTGCTCAACTTCGTCGCCGACCGCTTCCACCGTTCCCGCCCACTCGTGGCCCAGCACGACCGGCAGCGGGAGTTCGAATCCGACCCATGAGAGGTCGCCCTGCCAGAGGTGCCAGTCTGAGCGGCAAACGCCGCACGCTTCGACTCGGACCAGCGCGTCCTTCGGTCCGATTACGGGGTCCGGAAACTCCCGGACGACCAGTGGCTGGCGGACGCCTTCCATCACAACGGCTTTCATGATTCAACTCCTTACCAGGATCTGTGCGCTCTCGAATCTGACCAGAAGCTAGCAGCTTCAAGGCTACCTAGATTCCATCGACGAACGCGGGCCAACTCATGTCGGACGCTCGGACAGGGTCACGCTCGCCGTCACTTCATAGGCCCGCAGGCCATCCCGGAACTTGACACGTGGACCACCAACCGTCGCGGTTGCGTTGCGACCCTCAAGCCATTTCTCAATCTGTTCCTCAACCGGCTGACGCGCCGCGAGGCAGCGATCGACGGGCAACGCGATCACATAGCGTCGCGAGCGTTCCGCTTCCTGCCAGGTAAAGAGATATCGCCAGCTGAACGTGTGATCTCCAGCGGCGTGATGGTCGGTGATCGGCGGCAGACCGAGCCTGGTCAGACCGCCGCCACGCTCGTAGCGCCGGTCAACGGCTCGCTCAATTCGCTCTGCTTCGGCGATGACGTGTTCGAGCAGGGGGTCGTCAGCCTCGTTCATCTCACGGCTCTCCAGGCGCCCTCACCCTAGCCCTCTCCCTCGGGCAGAGGGGATCAGAGGAGGGTTGAGTGAGGAGTGCGCCTTGCTAGCGGAACACCGGATCGCGCTTCTCGAAGAATGCGGTCATGCCTTCTTTCGCCTCGGGGCGGCGGGCGGCGTCGCAGATCTCGCGGGTCTCCCACTCCATCTGCGTCTCCAGACCCTCATTCCACGACTTGTGGTAGAGGCGCTTGGCCGCGCCGATCGACTCGGTCGGACCGGCCGCCAACTGCGCGGCCAGCGCGTGCGCTTCGGTCTGCAAATCCTCATCGGGCACGACGCGATTGATCATGCCCCAGTCCAGCGCTTCCTGGGACGAGAGCATGCGGTTGGTCAGACAGAGTTCGAGCGATCGGCGCAGACCGACGAGACGTGGGAGGAAGTAGGTCGAGGAACCGTCGGGGGTGAGGCCGATGCGCGAGTAGGCCATCGTGAAGCGCGACGACTCACCGGCCAACGCCAGATCGCCGATCAGTGCGAGGCTCATCCCTGCTCCGGCGCAGGTGCCGTTGATCGCCGTGATCAGCGGGGGGTCCATACGGGTGAAACGCGAGGCGGCCGCGTGCAGGTAGGTCGTCATCTCTTTGACGTAGGTCGCCATTTCGGGACCGGCCGGCGGGAAGCCGCGCAGGTCGGCGCCGGTGCAGAAGAATCGCCCGGAGCCCCGGAACACGACCGCGCGTACATCAGGGTCGTCGTCCACGAGGATCGATGCATCCATCAGCTCCTTGCACATTTCCAGCGACAGCGAGTTCGCCGCCTCGGGCCGGTTGATCGTGATCGTGGCGACGCTGTCGGCCACTTCGTATCCCAGCGTGTTGTACTCAGCCATTGCCCAACTCCTAGCCGGTTCTTCGTTACTGTTGGCTCACGCGAGCCGTTTCAACCGCAGGCTATCGCGAGAACGGAAGATTCCCATGTCCGAGCAGACCGTTTCCATACCGACCGGTAACGGCGACCTGACCGCCTTCGTGGCGGCGCCTGATGAAGAAGCGGCGACCAGACCCGCAGTGCTGGTGTTGCATGAGCTGTTCGGGCTCAACGACGACATCCGGCGGATTGCGCGTCGCTTTGCCGACAACGGATACGTGGCAGTGGCCCCTGACCTCTATTCGGTGGGACCGCGAGCCAAGCCGATCTGCATTCGGCGAACCATGCAGGCCCTGCGCAGCGGTGAGGGACGGGCCTTCGACGATATCGAGGCGGCCCGCTCGTGGCTTGCCGCGCGTGACGACGTTGACGACTCGCAGATTGCGATTGCCGGATTTTGCATGGGCGGCGGTTTTGCCATCCTCTATGCCGCGCGGGCGCCGATCGGCGCCGCCGCCGACTTCTACGGTGCGGTTCCTCGGGAACAGGAAGCGCTCCAAGGCATCTGTCCGGTGTTCGCCGGGTACGGCGAGCGGGATCGCATCTTCGTCGGACAGGCCGACAGGTTGCGCGGACATTTGGGACAACTCGGGGTTGAACATGAGGTGACGGTGTATTCCGGAGCCGGCCACTCGTTCATGAACCGGCACGGACCAGTTCGCTCGCTGCTGGTTCGCCTCTCGCCCATGGCGGTCGGTTACCACGAAGCGTCCGCGGAAGCAGCCTGGGCAACAATGCTGGCGTTCTTCGAACGCAACCTCGGCGCACCGTCCGACGTTTCTTAGGCATACGGTGGTCACTGACGAACGTGCATGCCGTCACCCAGAGACTTGGAGAGCTGACAATGAGGGACTCGATTCTGACCAGGAAAGCCCGCAGGCTGCTCGCGATCGGTTTGGCCGGTGCGCTGATCGCTGCCGGGGCGCTGTTGGCCATGACCGGAACCAATGCAGTCGGCGCAGAAGAGTACATCGAGAAGAAGGTCACGGAAACGGTCACCACGTGGCCGGAGAAGTCATCGGCCACCACACTGACGATCGAAGGCGCGGCCACTCGCAGCATCGAACGTGACGGCACGGTCGCCCGTTTCAGCATCACGGTTTTGGATACATCCGTGCGGGATGCTGTCTCGACGGGCAATAGCGCGCTCGCCGACGTGCGCACCGCGCTGCAGATGGGCTGCAACGACGACGACTCGGAGCAGCTCTGCGTGCCCAACGACCAGTTGCAAACGACGTCGATCCGGATCAGCGAACAGTTCGACTGGACCGAGCAGGGTCGCGTCTCGCTTGGCTTCGAGTACCGCAACTCACTGCTCGCCCGGCTCGACGGCGTCGATCAGGCGGGCTTGCTGATCGATACGATCCTGATCGCCGGCGGCGACCACGTCCGCTTCGACGGGCTCGACTTCACCGCCTCCGGCCGCGCCGAGGCCGAGCGGCTGGCATTGCTGGACGCCATTGACGACGCCCAGGCCACGGCAGATTCCATCGCCGCTCACATGGGATACGAGATTGTGCGGGTGGTGGAGTTGAGTCCGGTCGGCAGTCTGACAGCTTCACGGACGATTCTCGAGTCGGCTGAAGAGGCCATGGCCGACGATTCGTTCGAGCCAACGCCGGTCTTCGGTGGCAGCGAGTCGGTGACGTCGAGGGTGCGAATGGTCTTCGAGTTGCGCCCCCTGGCTGAGGTCGAAGAACGCGCTGCTGACGAATCGAACGGAAACTGAGGTAGCGGCACTGAGAGCTCCCCAATTGGGGAGCCCGTCAGTCACATTGTGACAGCTCCCCCTGTTGGGGGAGCTTGTTGCTCTAACCGGCCGCCGCCTCGGCGTCCTGACGGACCTTCTGCGCGACGTGTTCTGGCACCTGGTCGTAGCGATCGAACTGCCAGGTGAACGTGCCCCGGCCTCCGGTCATCGAGCGTAGGTCGGTCGCGTAGTGCAGGAATTCAGCCATTGGACCTTCGGCAACGACGACCGTCGAATCGGGCGGCTCGTCGGCCTGCTCCATGCCCAGCACGCGAGCGCGTCGTGAGTTCAGGTCGCTGATCACGTCGCCGGTCGAGGTTTCCGGCGCGGTGATCCGGAACGTCTGGATCGGCTCCAGCAGGATCGGCCTGGCCGATGAGACACTCTCCTTGAGCGCCTGCGACGCCGCCAGTTTGAACGCCATTTCCGACGAGTCAACGTCGTGGTGCTTGCCGTCGTAAAGGGTCACTCGCAGGTCGGTAAGTGGGAACGTTCCTCGAGGCAAGGACTCGACAACGCCCTTCTCGACCGCGGGGATGTAGTTGCGCGGCACCGCGCCGCCGACGATCTCGTCGTTGAACTCGAACCCCGCGCCGCGAGGTTGGGGTTCGACTCGCAGCGCGACGCGGGCGTACTGGCCGCTGCCGCCGGTCTGTTTCTTGTGCAGGTACTCCGCCTGACCCTTCGCGGTGACGGTTTCGCGATACGGCACGCTGCGATCCCTGATTTCCACCTCCACGTGGAACTTGCTCGCCAGACGGCCAGCGGAGAGCTGCACGTGCGACTCACTCAGACCGCTCAGAATCGTCTCACCCGAGTCGCGGTCGCGCTCGATCTGCAGGGTCGGATCACCCTCAACGAGTCGTGCCAACGACGGGCCAAGCTTGTCGACGTCCGCCTTGGTCTTCGGCTCAACGGCGGCGGCGAAAATCGGGGCCGGCATCGGAGGCACCGGAATCAGCAAATCTGAGCCCTTTTGGCGCAACGTGTTGAATGTTGTGGTGTGCTGCAGTTTCGTCACGACGCCGATGTCGCCGAGCGCGAGCTCGGGAACGGAGTTCAGGGTCTTGCCTGTGGCTCTCGAAAGGCCGGCCAGCCGCTCGTCATTGCCGGTCTGAGCGTTGTCCAGATGCGCGTCACTCGTGATTGAACCGGAGACAACCCGTAGAAATGACAACCGCCCCACGAACTCGTCGGCGGTGGTCTTGAAGACGAACGCGCCCGCCTGTCCATTGCCGGCGATGCCGTCGGCGATGGGCGGGGCTTCGGACGGGTCGGGCAACACGTCGCCGATCAGTCGCAACAGCTCTTCCGAACCCACTCCCGCGACCGCCGACATGGGCAGCACGGGGGCAAGTGAGCCCGACATCGCGGCAGTCTTGACTGCGCTACGCAGATCGTCGTCGTCGATCTCCTCATCCTCGAGATACAGCATCATCAGGTCTTCGTCGGCCTCGACGATCTGCTCAATCAGACTGTCGCGCCCTTCGGCCCCCTCGTCCGCGAGGACATCGACCAATTCGCTGAACGAAGACTCTGACCCATTAGGCAGATAGAGCGGCTGACACTCCGACCCGAGCACGGTCTGCGCCGATGCCAACGCGTCCTCGAACGAGGAGTTATCGCGATCGAGCCGCGCGATGACGACGGCCCGCGGAATGCCGCGCTTGCCCGCCATTCGCCACACCGTTTCGGTTCCCACCTGGACGCCAGACGAGGCGTCCACCACCACGATGACCGCGTCGACCGCCGACATCGCCGCGACGACCTCGCCGACGAAGTCGGCGTAGCCCGGCGTGTCGAGCAGATTGATCTGCGTGCCATTGTGCTCCAGCGAGACCAGCGAGGTTGAAATCGACATGCCGCGCTGTTGCTCTTCGGGGTCATAATCGGAGATCGTGTTGCCTTCCTCCACCCGCCCCAGCCGCGTCGTCGCGCCGGTCGCGAACGCCAGGGCCTCAACCAGTGTCGTCTTGCCGGCGCCCTGATGTCCCACCACCCCAACGTTGCGTACAGCCATCGCGAAACCCTCCGAACCTGACCGCCAGATTGGCCACAGGTTAACGGATGGAAGGCTGCTGACGAACGGCGGGCACCGGAAGGTATTCCGTGGAGACGAAAGGCGTCTACACCGCCAGGTCGACGATTTCCAGCTCTGGCCGACCCTGTAGCCCGCGCCTGAGTCGCCAGACGATGTCAACTTGAGACCCGACCGCCGCCGCCGCGCCGCCCAGGCGCCAGCCGATTGCGGACCAACCGTCGAGATCCAGTCGTAGATGAGCGCCGTCTGCTCCAACCGTCTTCGCCTGCCGTACGCCCACGCCATTGCTCACGAATGTCGGCGCCGGATTGCCCTCGCCAAAAGGCGCCAGCCGCTCAATCCAACCCACGGTCTGTCGGGTCAGCGCGGATAGCGGGACCTGGGCGTCAATCTCCATCCGACCCTCCAGCGCGGCCCAGGCGCCGGCTTCGCCGGCATCCAGCTGCGACTGCGCGACCTCGTTGAACCGGGACATCAAGGCGCCCAGTTGCGATGGCTCGGCCGAGAAGCCGGCTGCCATCGCATGTCCGCCGCCGCGGATCAGCAGATCGCGCGAGGCGTCCAGCATCCTCACCAGGTCGAATCCAGCTGCGCTTCGGCCTGAACCCCGGGCCTCGCCGTCGACCAGCGACCAGACAAATGCGGGACGCGACCATTGATCTGCCAGCCGTCCGGCCACAATTCCCACAATTCCGTGATGGATCCCTTCGCCCCCGGCGAACAGCACCAGCGGCGCTTGGCCGGACGCGTCGAGCTGCTGCCGTATCTGCCGCTCGGCGGTGAGCATGGCTTCGTCGGTCAATCGTCGGCGCTGATCGTTGAGTTGTTCCAGTCGGCCGGCCAGCTCTCGTGCCGTCTCCGGCTGGCGTTCCATCAGCATCTCCAGCGCGAGCGACGCGTCGTCCAGCCGTCCGGCGGCGTTGATCTTCGGGGCCAACTGGAAACCAATGGTCTCGGTGTCGATCGGCCCGTTGCCCCGTCGGCCCTTGAGCAGCGCTCGCAGACCAGGACGCTCGGTCGACTCCAACGCTCGCAGCCCCTGATGCACGATCCAGCGGTTCTCTCCCCGTAGCGGGACGACATCGGCGACGGTCGACATGGCCGCCAGGTCTAGCCATCGCGTCCGATCATCCTCGGACGCCACACGCTGGGCCAACGCTTGGGCGAACCGGTAGGCCAAGCCTCCTGTCGAGAGTTCCGACAACGGATGTCCGCTGGGAGCGCGTTTCGGCGTGACAATCGCCGTTGCTTCGGGCAGCGACTCAGCCGGTTCGTGATGATCAAGGACGATGACGTCGAGCCCGTGTTCTTCGCGCGCGGCCGCGATTTCCGTGAGCGCCGTGATGCCACAGTCGGCCGTGATCAGGACGCGGGCGCCGTCTGCAGCAAGCCGACCGACCGCCTCGTCTTGCAGACCGTAGCCCTCCCGTTCGCGGTGAGGAATAAACGGCCTGGCGTCGATTCCTGTATTGCGTAGGGCTTCCGTCAAGATCGCGGTGCCGGTGATTCCGTCCACGTCGTAGTCGCCGTAGATGGCAACCGGCTCGCTGCGCCGAGCGGCGAGTTCGACTCGGTCGATCGCGGCGCTCCAGTCGCCCAGGACTGTCGGGTCGGCCGGTTGATACCACTCGGGATTGAGGAATTCCTGGGCCGCTGGCACGGTGTCGACACCGCGCTGACGAAGCAGTCGGCCCACAAACGAGGGCGCATCCAGTCCTTCAATCGGCGGCGAGTCGTGAGGCTCGGCGATCCGCCACGTGCGACCGAGCCAACCGTCCGAACGCTCCCGCACCACGATGCACTGCCTGCCGAATTAGGCCTCCCAGCGACGGAAGACCAGGCAGGCATTGTGCCCGCCAAAACCCATCGAATTCGAAATCGCCACGCGCACATCGCGTTCGCGGCAAACGTTGGCCGTGTAGTCGAGGTCGCAGTCCGGGTCATGGTTCTGCAGATTGATCGTCGGCGGAATGACGCCGCGACGAATCGCCTCGACCGTGGCCAGCGCTTCGACCGCTCCGGCCGCTCCTAACAGATGGCCGGTCATGGACTTGGTCGAGGAGACCGACAGCCCGTATGCGGCTTCGCCAAAGACACTCTTGATCGCCATCGTCTCAAACTTGTCGTTGAGTGGCGTCGAAGTGCCGTGCGCGTTGACGTAGTCAACGTCCGACGGAGCGATGCCTGAACGTTCCAGCGCCAGAGACATTGCCCGAGCTCCGCCGTCGCCGCCCTCGGCCGGTTGCGTGATGTGATACGCGTCGCCGACCGAGCCGTAGCCGCAAACCTCGGCCAGAATCTCTGCGCCGCGCGCGGTGGCGTGCTCAGCTCGTTCGAGCACCATGACCGCCGCACCCTCTCCCATCACGAAACCGTCTCGCTCGGCATCGAAGGGACGCGACGCGCTCTCGGGATCCTCGTTGCGCGAGGACAGAGCGCGGGCGGATGCGAACCCGGCAACGGCCATCTCACAGAGCGGCGCTTCTGCGCCTCCGACGACGACGACGTCTGCCTCGCGGCGTTCAATTGTCTGAGCTGCAAGTCCGAGGGCGTCGGCGGCGGAAGAGCACGCCGACATCGGAGCGAAGTTTGGTCCGCGCGCCTGTAGGGCGATCGACACCTGTCCAGAAGCCATATTGGGCAGCATCATCGGCACGGCGAACGGTGAGACGCGATCGGGCCCGCGCGAGTCCAGAATCCGGAACTGCTCTTGGGTGGTGGCTATTCCGCCAATTCCCGTGCCAATCATCACACCGACGCGATCGGAACCGTCGAATCCGCCGTCAAACCCGGCGTTGGCCGTCGCTTCCCGCGAAGCGACGATGGCAAACTGCGAGTAGCGATCCATTCGTCGCGCATCCTTGCGCGGCATGTACTCGTCCGGCTTCCAGTCGCTGACCTCCGCCGCAAAGCGCACCGATAGTCGAGACGGGTCGAAGATCGAAATCCCTTTCACGCCTGAGCGTCCTGAGACCAGCGATTCCCACGTCTCTTCAGCCGTGCCGCCAACCGCCGTTACCGCACCCATCCCCGTCACGACAATGCGCTCGTCCATATGGTCCCCCAAGCTCAGTGCGCTCTCAGCCTACCCCGTCACTGGGCCTGGAGTTTCGGATGGGTGAACAACGGCGCGAGCCGGATCCGCACGGACGGCTAGCGCCGCCGGTTGGTCCGGCTCAAAACAGAGAGACGCGCGGTCGTTGGCGTTATCCGCCGGCGGCGGCCTGACCGTGGGAGTACCACTCCTCGGTCTCTTCGCCCGGCTCGGGCAGGACCATCCCGCCCTCCATCGTCCACTTCGCCGGACCCTCGGTGATCCGACCACTGAAGTCCTCCGAGGACACGCCGGTAATTTCGCGGAAGGCGCCCATCAGGTCGCTGAGCAATTCCGCTTTGACCTCTTCCGAGCGTCCGGCGCGGTTGCCGCCGTCGAGGAAGTACGCCGTGTCCCAGCTGTCGTCGGCCTCGTCGAACACGACGTGGACAAAGCTGCGCGGCGCGCCGGTGTTGCCGCAATGGATGTCGGTGAACGCCTTGGCCACCGCCGCTCGTTGCTCGTAGGGAACCGAGTCCTTGGGGACCACGCAACGGTAATACGGCATTTCAGACTTCCTCTCTCGTCTCGGAGTACGAACTCATGCTAGCCCACAGCGTTATGCGTCGCGAGCCGATACCACCAGTTCGTCGACGGTGCAGCCGCTGATTTCCATCCACCTGTCACAGATTCGGCGCATGAAATCCTCGCGAACGTCCTGCGTCACGCCGCCGACTATGCTGCCGCGAACCAGCGAAGTGGTGGACGGCTCGCCGCCGCGGAATCCGAACCCTCTCGGAATGTCACTGAAGGTCACCGGGACATCATCGGGTGACTCGCCGAGTACATCCTGTGTGATCTGCTGGAGAGCAACGGCCAGCTTGGCACGCATCTCCTCGCCGACCTGGCCTTCCTGCATGGTGCAGTTGAAACTCACTCGCGACATGTCAAGGCTCCTCTGCTCTCGCTACTTCCAAATGCGCTCAAGGTTCACTTCGAGCCCCTCGCATACATCCTCGCCGCTGAGGGTGTCCGGCCTGTCAAGCTGTTCGGGCTCGGTGTCAGGCCGATAGATCACGACGATCTCTCTAAACGGATCTACGAGCCAGCCAAGGAGCGCGCCCTTGCTCATCCATTCCAGCATCTTCTCCCGCTGCTGGCGGAAGGAGCTGGACGGCGACACGACCTCGACAATGAATTCCGGGCAGTTGCTGAGGAATCCTCGCTCGGGATCGCGTTGATCCCAGCGTTCGTTGCTCATCCAGGCGACATCGGGCGCGCGCAGTGAACCGTCATCGTAGTTGCGCACTCCCAGCTGCGCACCGAAGACGTGCCCTCCACGGGCCAGCCGGTTCCAAATCGCTACGTCCGCGCCAATCTCGCTGGCCCGCTCGCTGCTCTCTGGACCCTCAGGCGCCATGATCACCAGCTCTCCGTTGGCGGTCAGTTCCAACTGCCAGGGTTCATTGAGGTCGGACAGGGCGATCAGCGCCTCGTCCGACAGAGCCCAGTCTGTCGGCAACTTCAGCCTGAATGGTGCGGGCAATCGGTACGGATCGATCTCCGTCTCTTGGACTGTAGGCGTCTGAGCCTCCGTCGTGACCATCTCGCGGCCTCCTCAATCAAGGCTACAGATCAGTCCAACTCAGTGTCATTGCTGCCCGCCGAGCAAGCCCTCGAGTCCGCCGCCCAGTCCGCCGGCGCCGCCTGGTTGACCCAGGCCGCCCATATCTCCACCGCCCAACCCGAGTCCACCACCGAACGACGGCGCCTCCACCGGCTCTTCCCCGGCGAGCGATCGCGCAGCCATCGCGAGCTGATCGGCGACATCGCCCGCCGTCACCCCAATCGTCCCTCGCGCCCGCGCTGCCCGGTTCCCAGCATCGCCATGCAGATAGACACCCAGTGTGGCGGCATCGAACGGATCCAGCCCCTGCGCAATCAGTGCGCCAATCGCCCCACTCAGTACGTCTCCGGTACCGGCGGTCGCCAGGGCCGGCTGCGCGACTTCCGAGACCCGTGCTCGATTGTCCGGTGTGGCCACAACGGTGTTCGCACCTTTGAGCACCACGTGGCAATTCCACTCTGCCGCACAATCGCGCGTGAGCGTCAGGCGCTGGCCTTGGACGTCCTCCGTCGCCATTCCAGTCAGCGTGCCCATTTCGCCGGGGTGCGGTGTCAGCACCACCGGCGCCACGGCGTTCGCCAGTCCTGACATGTCCGTTGAGAGCAAATTCAATCCATCTGCGTCGACCACCACGCCATTGACCGAGCCCACTTCGGGAGAAACGAGGAACTCGCGCACGAACTTCCCACTGTGGTCGTGCCGTCCGAACCCGCAACCGATCACGACGGAGTCGACACCGGGCAACTCGTCTCGGACGACTTCCCAGGCGGCGAAGCCGGAAATCACGCCGTCGTCGTACTCGGGCAGCGGCAGCAGGGTCGCCTCCGGTATGGCCGCAACCAGGTGTGCAGCGATCGATTGGGGGGTGGCAATCGTAACCAATCCGGCCCCCGCCCGATAAGCGCCACGAGCGGCGAGGACCGCCGCGCCCGGATACCGCGCCGACCCTGCAATCACCAGCACGCGTCCAAACGTTCCCTTGTGCCCGTCTGCCGGCCGATCCGGCAACAGTGCCTTGGCCGCGCGACGCTCGAGCACCTCGGTCTGTAGATCGTCGTCCAAACCCGCGGGAATCCCAATCTCGACCTGTTGCACCGACCCCGCCGCCGCAGCGCCGGGTTGCATGTATAACCCCACTTTGGGCGCGTGGAAGGTGACTGTCTCATCCGCGGCGACAGACAACGGATCGAGACGTCCGCTATCGGCGTCGAGTCCGCTGGGGAGGTCGACGGCCACCAGCTTTGGCTTGACCGTTCGCGACCGAATCGCCGCTAGCCGCTGCATGATTCCAGCGAGATCGCCGTCGATCGGCCGCGACGATCGAGTACCCAACAAGGCATCGACGATCGCTTCCGCCCCGGACAGCAACGCCTCCAACGCTTCGAAGTCTTCGTCCTCACTGACAGTGCCGCATGGCACGCCCAGCTCAACGGTTTGCGTCCATTGGCTGTCGCTGCGCTCTCGCAATGCATAGACGCGAACCTGCGCTCCCCACTCGAACAGGTGACGCGCCGCGACAAGGCCGTCGCCGCCGTTGTTGCCCGGCCCGACCAGCACGGCGATGCGCCGGTCCTCAAGCGAGCCGAGTTGCATCCAGATCTCTTGCGCGACCGCGAGACCGGCGTTCTCCATCAGGGTGTCGGTCGAGACCCCGGCCGCCTCGGCTCGCGATTCCAGCTCCCGCATTTCCGCCGACGTCAACAGTTTCATCGTCCCTCTCCCTATCTGGTCCCCAACTTCGGTTGTCCCACGGCGAACGCGCAGACCATATGTGTTTCGTGGGTCAGGCTAATCTCGATCCGCTCCAGACCGATCTCATGGGCTCGTTCCCGCGCGCCGCCGTGCAGTATCACGACCGGCTTGCCCCGAGCATTGGCCAGGATTTCGATTTCCTTCCACTTGACCCCGCGAACCCCGGTACCCAGGCACTTCATCACGGCTTCCTTGCCGGCAAAGCGGACCGCCATTTCGGCGATTCGGTCGCCGCAATATTCGCGCTCCCGGTCGGTCAGGATGCGTTGAGGAAAACGCTCGGGGTGCCGATTGAGCACGCTTTCAAACCGCTCTATCAGCAGCAGGTCTACGCCGCAGGTCAGGTCGCCGAACATCGATTCGCAGCCTACCAACGCGCTCGAGCAACCAGGCGACATTTCGGCCCAGGGCTCTGACTTACCCTGAGCGCATGACGGCCACGATCATTGATGGCGCTGCCATAGCCGCTGGCATTCGCGAGGCGCTGACGCGGCAGGTGGAGGACATGATCGCTCGAGGATTGCTGCCTCACCTCGCTGTCATCCTGGTCGGTCAGAATCCCGCTTCCGCCTCCTATGTCACAGGCAAACAGCGCGCCGGTCAGGAGACCGGGATCAAGGTCGTCATCCATAAGATCGAAGCCGACCCCGATCCACAGCAAACCGAGCGCCGAGTCCGCGACCGCATTGACCTGCTCAACGCCGATCCGAATGTCCACGGCATCATCGTGCAGCTGCCGCTGCCTGATGGGGTCGACCCTGATGCTCTTCTTGATCGGATCGATCCGCTCAAGGATGTCGATGGCCTGCACCCCATCAATCAGGGACGCATCCTCCAGGGCCGCGAGCGATATCTGCCGGCAACGCCGCACGGCGTGCAGCAACTCTTGGTCCGCAGTGGCGCCGATCCGGGCGGCAAACGCGTGGTGATTGTGGGACGCAGCCGGTTGGTCGGCATGCCGCTGGCCGCGATGCTCTCACAGAAACGTCAGGGCGCCAACGCGACGGTGACCCTTTGTCACACCAACACCACCGATCTTCCTGCGATCACCAGAGAAGCTGACATCCTCGTCGCCGCGACCGGTCGGCCGCAGACCATAACGTCGGAAATGGTCCGCCGCGGCGCAACCGTGATCGACGTAGGCGTCAACCGCGTCGAAGACGTTACCCGCAAACGCGGCTATCGCCTGGTTGGTGACGTCGATTTCGAATCGGTCTCGACAGTCGCGTCGGCTATCACACCGGTGCCTGGTGGAGTTGGTCCAATGACAGTGGCGATGCTGCTCAATAACGTCACTCGAGCGGCCCGTATCTCGCAGCAGCGCTAGCGGGGTTCCTGCTCCGGGTTCGTGATTGCCGCGCCTCGCCGCGGCAATCTCGACGCTCGCAGGATGGTGCAGACCGGTGCGAGATACGCGCGGCAGGCGCGGACATGACAGAGATGCTGACTGCTCAGTCCCGACGCGGCGTCAACACTCGGACCAGCAACAGACCGCTGAGCAGCACGAGCGCGCCCGCCACGCCGATCAGTGGGTACTCCCATGGGAATCGCGCCGGAGCCTCAAAGACCGGACCCGATCGACGCTGATCCTGGCGGCGCTGAATCTCATCGGTGCGTTCCGCAACCTCTGCCTCGCTCCGGCTGTCGGATGCCTGCTCTGACTCGGATTCGTCTTGCTGCGATGATTGAGCCGCCTGCTCCGCGGCGTCTCGATCGTCGTCGCTGTCGGCAGGTGCCTCTCGGTCTGTCCGGTCGGTCCGGCCGTCGGCACTGTCCATCTCCGACTGTTCGTCTTCCGCCACCTCCGGACCGGCGATTACCTCATCCTCGATCTCCGTCGAGCGGTCCTCGCCAACTTCCCTTGGCCCCAGCCCGACAGATTCGCGCCAGTCGTTATCCAGTTCGTCGCGACTCAGTCCATAGACCTTGTTCAGCGCATCTTCGACCGACGACCCCTCCTTGAACGTGGCGAACAGCTCGTTCATCTTCTCGTTGCCGTATTCGCCCAGCAGGTACAGCACGATCGCCGCCGATTGGCCATAGAAGATGTCGACGAATCCGGGCAGATTGGATGGCGATTCCATGCTCCGCAACGACAGCACCTGGTCGTTGTTGATCGCGAACTGCAGGGCGCCGCCCCGGCGCTCGAGCCAGTCTCCCTCAGCCAGTGTCGCCATGCCTTCGTCGAGCCAGGCCGGGAGGTCTCCGTAGGGACCCTCGCCGGCCAGCTTCGTCAACACGTGGGTCAGCTCGTGTCGGACGACCCATCGCGAAGGCTGATAGATGTGCACCAGATCGGCCAGCACGCGAGTGCCCCCCGTGATCACCGATTCCTCAAACCGCTCCGATTCAATCCGCTCGACCTCGCGGGCGTCTCCCGTGTTGGCCCAGACGTAGATCTTGATCGGAATCAGTTCTTGCAGACCCAGGAACGGCGAGATCTCTTCCAGCGCCGACAGCCCTTCCCGCAACATCGTTTCGGCGACACCTCGGTCGTCGTACCAGACGACCTCCAGATCGCCCTCCTTCAGTGATTGCCACTCGAATCGGGGATCCTCGTACCGCCAGATCTCCGGCTCGGTTTCAAACCTCTCACCCGACTCAAAGACGAACTCCCAGCGCCATTCAAAGTCGGCCCCGGCGGGAATCCACAACTGGGGATTACGCGTCGGAAACTCCGCGCGAATGCGGGTCACGTCGCCCTGGTTGATCTCGGCCGCCTCACGAGTCAAGGCGCCCTCAGGCAGAATCGTGTAGAGGAAGGTGACGGACTCAACCTCAGCCGCGTCGTCGACCAGAGCCGTCACAACCACGGAATCGGGCCACGAGTTCTCGAATCGAGTGCCCTGGACGACCGGGCCCTCTTCGACCGACTGTGCGCCGGCCGGTGCGGACGCGCCCAGACTGCCAGACAGCAACGCGATCACCGCGACCAGCAAGGCGAAGACCGACGGCAGGACGCCTCGCCTCATGCCAGCGCCCCTTCTGGTTGAGACTGCTGGCCGATTTGATGCTGCAGCGACGCGCGCAGGAACTCGTCAATCTCACCGTCAAGCACCCGGTCGGCGTCCGATGTCTCGTGCAGCGTGCGCAGGTCCTTCACCATTCGATAGGGCTGCAGCACGTAGGAACGGATCTGATTGCCCCAGCCCGCCTCGATATGCTCGCCGCGAATCGCCAGGCGCTCTTCCTCGCGCTTCTGTTCCTCCAGCATCAGCAGCCGTGCTTCCAACACGCGCATCGCCGATTCACGGTTGCGCCGCAGCGATCGCTCGTTCTGGCAGCTCACCACGAATCCGGTAGGCAGGTGCGTGATGCGTACCGCCGTCGAGTTCTTCTGCACATTCTGTCCGCCGTTGCCCGAGGCGCGGTACACGTCGATCTTGATGTCGTCGTCATCGATCTCGACTTCGGCCGCGCCCTCGGTTTCCGGCATAATCTCGACTCGCGCGAACGAGGTGTGCCGAGCGTGATTCTGGTCGAACGGTGAAATCCGCACCAGCCGATGGACACCGTGCTCCGCTCGCAACCAGCCATAGGCTCCGCCGCCCTCTGCATCGCCGCGTACTTCCAACATCGCCGATTTCAGACCCGCCTCTTCACCCTCGACCAGGTCGACAAGGTCGACGTCAAAGCCGGCCCGCTCCGCCCAGCGCTGGTACATGCGCAGCAGCATCTCCGTCCAGTCCTGTGAGTCGATCCCGCCCGAGCCTGCATAGATCGAGATCACGGCAGACCGATCGTCATACGGTCCGGAGAAGGCCAACTCGAATGACCGCCGCTCGATCTCCTCGCCGATCGACAGGGCCTCTTGCGCCAGGTCGGCCGCAAGCTCTTCATCATCCGCCAATTCGAGCAGCTCGACGGACTCGTCAACGCGCGCTTCCAGGCCGCGCCAGACCTCGATCGTGCGCTGACGAGCAGCCAGACGCTTCATCACGGCGCGCGCGCGCTCGGAGTCGTCCCAGAAACTCGGCACCGTTGAGTCCGACTCCAGTCGGGCCGCTTCAGCCTCGATCGCTGGCAGGTCAAAGACGCTCCAGGACGTCGCTTAGCTGCTCCGACAGCTCTTCAAGCGAGCCGCGTAATTCGTCAACATCAGCCACAACGCATCTCCGTACCAAATCGTCGTCAGACCCGCACTGGCTGCGGGCAACTCGTCGCTTGCAGCACCGATGCCTCGGATGCGCTCAGCGTACTACCGATTCGGGACGATCAGGCCGCCCGACGTGCGCCGCATGCCCTCGGGCGTGGCCGCCGCCTCACGCGCACGGCCGGCCGCCGCTGCGATCGGATCGATCGCCGCCGGTTCTCGCCGCTGGGGAGGTGGTTGGGGCGGGCGCCAGGGAGTCGCAGAGCCTGGTTGAGTTGGCGGAGGATTGAGCTGCGCTTTCTCAGGATTGGACTGCCACACACCGATGAACTCAACCAACTCGAACGGCTCCACCAGTCCCTCCGCGAACAGCCGATCGTCAATGAACAACGCTGGCAGCGCCGTCACGCCTGAGCGTGCGCCAATTTCCGCAAACTCCTCAATTGCGAACACATCGGCCTGCAGCTTGGGCGACAGCAACGTCGCAGCGCAGGCGGCCAACGCCGCCTGCCCGGCCACCGGATCGTCTGCCGAGCCGAGTAACCGCAGCCGCGTGGGGCGACGCAACTTGCCCAGGATCCGCTTCATCTTGACCGACGGTTTCGATTGACGCGTGGCAGCCAGCACCATCGCGCGGATCATCGCGACCAGCAGGTGTCCATTTGGAGCGCCATAGAAGCGCAACGGACGATTCAGCTCGCCGCGAATCAGCACGCACGGCACGTCAACGATGTCGCGCCGTGCAACCTGCTCCTCGGACTCCTCGTGCTCAAAGACCGTCAGGGAGATCTGATCGGACAGCTCGGCGATCTCCTCGTACAACTCCTTGGCCAGCACGCAACTTGGCTTGTCGGGCCGCCCGGGAACCATCACTCGGCGCGGGCTCTGGTGGTAGTACTCGAGCTTCAGTGGGCCCTCAATAGCCGCAAACTGCTGCCGAATCTGAGCCCGCTCCGAACTCGCCAGCGCCATGCCGATCCTCGCTCTCGCCCATCCTCGCTCTCGCCTTGCTACCAGCCTAACGTTCAGTCCGACCCGTCCTGCACAACCCACTCGACCGCGGAACGCAACTCTTCCTCGGTCACCGCCCCCTCAAAGGCGTATCGAATCACGCCATCTCGATCGATGACGAAGACCCACGGCTCGGAAGGCAGGCGCCAGG